>NZ_CP040977.1:0-652145 GCF_006364435.1 Candidatus Methylopumilus universalis
ATGGAAAATTTTTGGACTCACTGTCTCGAACGCTTTAAAAAAGAGCTCTCCGCTCAGCAATTTAATACCTGGATTAAGCCACTTAGGTTCGAACACGACCAAGATAAAATTAAAATATTAGCCCCCAATAAGTTTGTGCAACAGTGGGTAAAAGATCGCTTTGCACAAAAAATTGAATTACTAGCTAAAGAACTGCTACCCCAGGTCACTAAAGTAGAATTCGCTATACGCGCTATTAAAGAATCTATATTGCCTAAAAAAGAGGCAGTTTTATCAAAAGCTTTAGCCATATCTCCCCAAAACAATGTAGCCGATGCACCCCCTCATGAAACAACCAAAAAAAGTGCGGGTGGCACGCTCAAAGAAGTCAAAGCATCTGGTCTGAATCCTCAATTTACATTTGAAAGCTTTGTGACAGGCAAAGCCAATCAATTAGCTTGCGCTGCAGCAATGCAAGTAGCTGAAAATCCAGGCAAAGCATATAACCCGCTTTTTATATATGGCGGCGTGGGCTTAGGTAAGACGCACTTAATTCAAGCGATTGGTAATCATTTAAAACATATCCAGCCTGACGCAAAAATTAAATATCTTCACGCCGAGCGCTACGTATCCGATGTAGTTAAAGCTTATGAAAATAAAGCTTTCGATGCTTTCAAAAAAAATTATCATTCATTAGATTTGCTATTGATTGATGATATTCAGTTTTTTTCGAAAAAAAATCGCACGCAAGAAGAATTCTTTTATGCATTCAATGCACTGATTGAAAATAAAAAACAAATTATTATTACATGCGACAGCTATCCAAAAGAAATTGAAGGTGTCGATGAGCGCTTGAGAACCCGATTTAGCTGGGGACTTACAGTGGCAATTGAACCGCCTGAACTTGAAATGCGCGTTGCCATTCTGCTAAAAAAAGCAGAAGAAAATAAAATGAAAATTTCTGAAGAGGTTGCATTCTTTATTGCAAAACAAATTCGCTCTAACGTGCGGGAATTAGAAGGCGCATTAAATAGAATATTAGCGATGTCTAATTTTACAAAGTCAGCGATTGATATTCATTTAGCCAAAGATGCATTGAAAGATTTAATTGCAGTACGCGGACGTCAAGTGAGTGTTGAGAACATCCAAAAAACAGTGGCCGAGTATTTTAAAATTAAAATATCTGACATGTTAAGTAAAAAACGTTCGCGCAATTATTCAAAACCAAGACAGCTTGCTATGGCATTAACAAGAGAGCTAACTAATTTAAGCTTTCCAGAAATTGGTGAGGCTTATGGGGGTCGACACCACACAACCGTTATGCATGCATGTGAGGAAATTGAGCAATTACGCTTAAGCAATCAATCGATTGCACAAGACTTAGGAATACTTAAACAAGTACTCAAGGGCTAATTAAACCCTGTGGAATGGCTGTGGACGAGTTGTGGGTAAGTCGTATTTTTAAAAAATATGTGTTTTTTATCCACAATTCATCCACAGGTAATTACAATAGAAATGCATAGTTATTCACAAGATAACCATATGTTTATATTAAGGTTTATAAGGTTATCCATAGAAAACCTCACTATTATTACTATTATTAGATTTATATATTAAAAAACATTAAATAAAGAAGAACGATATGAATATAAAAATTAATCGAGATGCATTACTTAAACCTCTCGCTAATGTTGCAAGTATTGTGGAACGTAAACACGCACTTCCAATTCTTTCGAATATTTTAATTCAAGGTAAGGATGGTCAGGTGCAACTCACCGCTACTGATTTGGAGATGCAGGTATCTTTAAGTTTTAAAGCGGACTTAAAAGAAGAGATTGCTACTACCATATCTGCAAGAAAATTTTTTGACATCACAAGATCATTACCTGATGACTGTGTAATTGATATTGCAATTAAAGATAGCCGTGTTGCAGTTAAGGCTAATAAGAGTCGTTTTGCTATTCAAACATTACCCGCAAAAGATTATCCAGTAATGACAAAAGCCTCAAGTGAAGCTGTGGTAATTACAATTTCTCAAATTCAACTCAAACGTTTATTAAAGCAAGTTGAGTTTGCAATGGCACAACAAGATATTCGATATTATTTAAATGGTTTGTTATTTGAAGTGAACGGCAATCAACTTAATATTGTAGGCACTGATGGCCATCGTTTAAGTTTTACATCAATTCATTTAGATCAAAACTACAATAAAACAGAAGTGATTCTTCCTAGAAAAACAGTGATTGAATTAATTAAACTTCTTAACGAAACAGAAGAGTTGGTGTCAGTCGAGCTTTACAAGGGTCAAGTTAGTTTTAATTTTAATGACATACAGCTTATTTCAAAAGTTATTGATGGTAAATTCCCAGATTACACTCGTGTTATTCCTGAGGGGCACAACAACCAATTCACAATTGATCGATCACAGTTTTTAACCTCATTGCAGCGCGCATCAATTTTATCAAACGAAAAATATCGCGGCATTCGCATGATGATTGCAGATAATAATTTGAAGTTAATTAGCACAAATACAGAACAAGAAGAAGCTGAAGAGGAATTAGAAATCCAATACCAACAAGATCCTATTGATATTGGTTTTAATGTGACATACTTAATTGATGTGCTCACAAACATTCAAGAAGACAAAGTAACTCTAGCATTCTTGGATACGAATAGTAGTTGCCTATTTACAATACCGAACAATAATGACTATAAATATGTAGTCATGCCAATGCGCATTTAATTAAATTTAAAATAAAGAGAAACTCATGGCTCAAAAGATAGACAATCAAGAATACAACTCAGACAGCATTAAAATCTTAAAGGGATTGGATGCGGTAAGAAAAAGACCGGGTATGTATATCGGCGACACTTCAGATGGCAGCGGTCTTCATCATATGGTCTTCGAGGTGCTTGATAATGCGATTGATGAGTCTTTAGCGGGTCATTGCGACGATATTAAAATTATTATACATCCAGATAATTCTGTGAGCGTTTCAGATAACGGTCGCGGTATCCCAACAGACATTAAAGAAGACGACGAATTTAAACGATCTGCTGCTGAAATTGTAATGACAGAATTACACGCAGGTGGAAAGTTTGATCAAAACTCTTATAAAGTATCTGGTGGCTTACACGGTGTAGGTGTATCTGTAGTGAACGCGCTATCAGAATGGTTACGCTTAAAAGTTTGCCGTAATGGCAAGGTGTATCAAATGGAATTTAAACGTGGCGAACGTGTAGCTCCTTTGGTTGAAATGGGCACCACAGATCGTCGTGGAACAGAAGTTCATTTCTTCCCGTCAGCTGAAACATTTACCAATATAGATTTCCATTATGAAATTCTAGCTAAACGTATACGCGAATTATCATTTCTTAATAATGGCGTCAAAATGGAATTGATAGACCAAAGAAATAACAAGTCAGAAAACTTCGCATATTCAGGCGGGGTAAAAGGCTTTGTAGAATACATGAATCGATCTAAATCTGTGCTACATAAAAAACCATTTCATGCGATTGGCGAAAAAGAAGGTATTAGCGTTGAGGTGTCGATGCAATGGAATGATTCCTATGGAGAAAATGTCCAGTGCTTTACAAATAATATTCCTCAAAGAGACGGGGGCACACACTTAACAGGCCTGCGCACAGCCATGACAAGAACGCTCAATAATTTTATTGAGCAAAATGAGCTCGCTAAAAAAGCAAAAGTTGAAACAACAGGCGATGATATGCGAGAAGGCCTCACATGTATTCTTTCGGTAAAAGTGCCAGAGCCTAAATTTTCTTCACAAACAAAAGATAAATTGGTTTCAAGTGAAGTCCAACCTGTAGTATCTGACGTAGTTGCTTCAAAGCTCGCTGATTTCTTAGCCGAAAGCCCAGCAGATGCAAAAATTATTTGTAATAAAATTATTGATGCAGCTCGCGCTAGAGAGGCTGCACGTAAAGCACGTGATATGACAAGACGTAAAGGCGTTATGGATTCGATGGGCCTTCCGGGCAAATTGGCAGACTGCCAAGAAAAAGACCCGTCATTGTGCGAAATTTACTTAGTCGAGGGTGACTCTGCAGGAGGCTCAGCAAAGCAAGGCCGTGATCGAAAAAATCAAGCGATCTTGCCGTTAAAGGGAAAAATTCTAAATGTGGAGAAAGCGCGTTTTGATAAATTATTATCTTCACAAGAAATTGCAACCTTAATTACTGCGCTAGGTACTGGAATTGGTAAGGACGATTTTAATGTGGAGAAACTTCGCTATCATCGCATTATTATTATGACCGACGCTGACGTTGATGGCGCTCATATTCGTACCCTGCTATTAACTTTCTTCTATCGCCAAATGCCAGAGCTTGTAGAGCGAGGACATATTTATATTGCACAGCCGCCTCTTTTTAAAGTGAAACAAGGTAAGCATGAGCAATATCTCAAAGACGAACAAGAGCTTGACCAATACTTACTTGAATCTGCCATTAAAGATGCAACCTTGCTTACTAAAAAAGGCGGCAGCAATTTAACAGGCGATGCATTAGGGGAAATTGCAAGACAAATGGTGTTAACTGAAGCGGTCATTCGTCGCATTGCGCCGCATTATGATGAAGCGGTGTTACGCGCAATTCTTCATGTAGGCGCTATAGATTTAACAAGCGAGCCTAAGGTTGAAAAAGTCGCGCAAGCAATAAGAGAGCGCCTCATCAATAAGAGTACAGAAAAATCAGAAGTGATTGTATCGCTCGATGAAGAAACTAAAACTTATAAGCTAGCTGTTCATAAATTTGTTCATGGCAATTTAGAGAGCTGTGTGATTGATGCATTATTCTTGTCGAGTGGTGATTACCAGCAACTATTAAAAACATCACAAATGTTAGATGGTCTTGTGGGTGGGGGCGCTGTAATTCAACGCGGAGAAAAATCAGAATCAATTTCTAATTTTAAAGAAGCGCTTGATTGGTTGTTAGGCGAAGCAAAACATAATTTAAATATTCAGCGCTATAAAGGTCTGGGAGAAATGAATCCAGAACAACTTTGGGAAACAACGATGGATCCTAATGTACGTCGCTTACTTAAAGTACAAATTGATGATGCTATTTCAGCAGATGAAATATTTTCAACGCTCATGGGAGACCAGGTTGAGCCGAGACGTGCATTTATTGAAAATAATGCATTAGGAGCAAGTAACCTCGATATTTAGTTTTGGTTAATTTATGACGCTAAGTGAATTAAGATTTGTGGTGGCTTTGGCTAAAGAGAAAAATTTTAGACGTGCCGCAAACAAATGTTTTGTGAGTCAGCCAGCATTAAGCTTAGCAATTAAAAAATTAGAAGAAGAGCTTAATGTTTCCTTGTTTGAGAGAAGTCGCACCGAAGTTACTATCACTGAAATTGGCGAAAAGATTGTTGAGCAAGCCAATATTATTTTAGAGCAAGTTGAAAAGATAAAATCATTCGCCAAATCTGGCGGCGACCCTCTAGATGGATTAATTAAAGCTGGAATGATTCATTCGGTCGGCCCTTACTTGTTGCCGCAAATTATTCCTATCTTAAGAAAAATCGCGCCAAAAATGCCCCTTGAGGTCGAAGAAAATATTACCGCGAGTCTGGAGCTACAATTAAAAAATGGACAAATTGACGCAGCGATTGTGGCGTTGCCGTTTAACATTCCAGGTATACATGTTTTGCCGCTTTATAAAGAAGAGTTTGTCGTCGCTGTTCCGAACAATCATCCTTGGGCATCACGTAAAAATATTCACCCAAAAGAATTAAGCGACGAAAAAGTATTGCTTTTAAATAGTGGGCATTGCTTTAGTTTACAAGTGGTTGAGTCATGCCCAGATTTATCGAAAAAAGGAGAGGTGCTACAAGGTAATTCACTTGAAACAATTCGTAATATGGTGGCATCGAATTTGGGGATTACAGTGTTGCCGAAAAGTGCAACATCAGATCGCTACCAAAATCATTTAATAAAAGTCATTCCTTTTATTAAGCCTGTTCCTTCACGAACAATTGCCATTGCCTATCGAAAAAGTTTTGTGCGAATGAACGCTGTAGAAAAAATCTCAGAAGCAATACGATTGATTAAAACAGATACGATTGAAATTATATAAGAAGCGTTATTTATAGGTAACGCTTCTTAATATGGATAAGCGATTAACGAGCCGCGCGTCTTCTTTTTGGAGCCGCTTTACGTTTAGCTGGTTTTTTTGCAGCAACTTTACGAGCTGGTTTACGTCTAGCAGCTGGTTTTTTTGCAGCAGGTGATCTTGCAGGAGCTTTCTTAGAACCAAGACCTAAAACAGATTTGAGTGGGCATGAAGCTAAAACACCAGTGCCTAATAAGAAAACACCAACGACTTCATCAACAATACCATATTCAAAAACAGAGTAACCACCAATTGCTTGACCTAATACAGCAGCGCCAACAGCAATACGAACTACTCTTTCTAAACCTTTAACATTCGTCTTCATTTACTATCCTTTTTTATTAAGAGGAGTTTGCATCATAAACGAATTAAAAAATTTAGGAAATACTTTTTTTAGTGCCTGACAGCAAAATCCAGCCTTCGCGCTCAATAGGTTTGTTTAAATTAAACCATGTGCTATATATTTGAGTCAGCATCTCGACTTGTTCTTTCAATATACCAGATAACGCAATTTTTCCTTCTGGCCTGCAAGCCTTTGCTATGATGGGTGCCAGGACGGATAGCGCGCTTGATAAAATATTTGCAACCACTATATCAGCTTCAAAAGTTAGTGACGACTCTGAATTGTAAAATTGAATATCGACATGATTTTCTTGTGCATTATGTTTGCTTGCAATAATGGCTTGAGGATCAATATCAACACCTATTACTTCTTTTGCACCACATTTTTTTGCTGCAATAGACAAAATACCTGAACCACATCCGTAATCTAAAACACGATCATTAATATTCACTTCATTAATAAGCCACTCTAAGCATAAGTGTGTTGTAGGGTGACTTCCTGTACCAAATGCTAATCCAGGATCTAAGGTAATATTGATGGCATCAGGATTGGGTGAAGTATGCCAACTTGGTACGATCCAAAGCTTATCAAAAACACTGATGGGTTCAAATTGTGATTGAGTCAAAGCAACCCAATTTTGTTCTTCGACAGATTCAACTGTGAAATCAATATTAGATAAACCGGTAATAGTTTTCAGTTCATTGATGATAGTGTCGATAGATACATCGGCATTAAAAAGAGATTCAACCGTATTGTGTTGCCATATTGTGTTGCTTGGAATGTTAGGCTCACCAAAAAGTGCTTCTTCATTTTCACTATTAAGATAAGAGTCTTCGATAGAACATGAAAGAGCGCCGAGTTCAATTAAAGCATCACTCATGCTATGTGCATATGCTGCACTTGCTCGGATTTTAAGATTAATCCAAGCGGCCATTTATTTTTTTTGTATGCCGAGTTTTTTTTCTAAGTAATGAATGCTGACGCCGCCATTATTAAATGCAAGATCAGCCATGAGGTCTTTGTGTAAAGGAATATTTGTTTTAATGCCTTCGACGACCATTTCAGATAAAGCAACACGCATTCTCGCAATTGCTTGATCGCGCGTATCAGCATAGGTAATTAATTTACCGATCATAGAGTCATAATTGGAAGGGACTGTGTAGCCCCCGTAGGTATGAGTATCTACTCGCACGCCAGGGCCTCCAGGCATATGAAATGTAGTAACTTTTCCTGGAGATGGGACAAAGCTATAAGGATCTTCGGCATTAATTCGACATTCAATTGCATGGCCTTTAAAGACAATGTCTTTTTGTTTAAACGGTAATTTTTCACCGGCAGCAATCTTGATTTGTTGTTGAACAATATCAATGCCTGTTATGAATTCAGTGACAGGGTGTTCAACTTGTAATCGTGTATTCATTTCAATGAAATAAAATTCATTATTTTCATATAAGAACTCAAAAGTACCAGCACCACGATAGTTAATTTTTCGGCATGCTTCCGCACAGCGCTCACCAATTTTTTCACGAATTTTTTGTGATAAACCAGGCGCAGGGGCTTCTTCAATAATTTTTTGGTGGCGACGCTGAAGTGAGCAATCACGCTCACCAAGATATACAGCATTACCGTGCTCATCAGAAAGAACTTGAAATTCAATATGACGCGGCTTTTCTAAAAATTTTTCCATATACACAACAGGGTTGCCAAAAGCAGCTTGTGCTTCCTGTTTCGTCATATTCACTGAAGCAATTAAAGCAGCCTCCGTATGAACTACGCGCATGCCCCTGCCACCACCACCACCAGCAGCTTTAATAATGATGGGGTAACCAATTTTTTTAGCAATGGTGATTATTTCTTTGGGTTCATCAGGAAGTGCACCTTCAGATCCAGGAACACAAGGCACGCCTGCTTCTTTCATGGCATTTTTTGCGCTGACTTTGTCGCCCATGAGACGAATCGTTTCTGGACGAGGACCAATAAATACAAAACCACTTTGTTGAACCCGCTCAGCAAAATCTGCATTCTCAGACAAGAAGCCATAGCCAGGATGGATGGCTTCTGCATCTGTTACTTCTGCAGCGCTAATGACAGCCGGGATATTTAAATAACTTTGCGCAGAGGGTGCTGGACCAATACATACTGATTCATCAGACAATTTGACGTATTTTGCATCTCGGTCTGCTTCGGAGTGGACGGTCACTGTTTTAATGCCAAGCTCGCGACATGCGCGCAATACTCTCAGTGCTATTTCGCCGCGATTAGCGATCAGTATTTTTTCAAACATAAAATAAGTTAGCCGATAATAAAGAGAGTTTCGCCGTATTCGACGGGCTGGCCATTTTCAACCAAAATCTTTTTAATCGTGCCAGTAGCATCAGCCTCAATTTCATTAAGTAATTTCATAGCCTCAATGATACAAAGAGTGTCACCTTTAGTAACTTTAGATCCTACATCGACAAAAACTTTCGCATCAGGCGAAGGCGAGCGATAGAATGTTCCCACCATAGGCGAATTTACTGCATGACCATCTATTTTTTCTGCAACAGGTTTAGTTTCTGAAGTGGCTCCTTCTGATGGAGCAGCCATTTGAGGCTGATGGCTCATTTGTTGAGGCGCTTGTATATAGTGTGTCATCGGTGTTGCTTGGTTCATAAGTTGCCGGCTGATTTTTACCTTTTCCTCACCCTCGGTGAGTTCAAGTTCGGCGATACCAGACTCTTCTACTAAATCGATTAATTTTTTAAGTTTGCGTAAATCCATAATGACCTCTTTTTAAAACTTTAAGCGTTAATTGCAAAATTAAGGGCTGCTATATAACCATCTGCACCTAGGCCGCTAATAACTGCGACTGCGATATCAGAAAAATAGGAGTGATGCCTAAAAGGCTCCCTTGCATATACATTAGATAAATGAACTTCAATAAATGGTACTTTGACAGCAGAGAGTGCGTCACGCATTGCAACGGATGTGTGGGTATAAGCTGCCGGATTAATAATTAGAAAATCAACTTTGTCATTGTGAAGCGACTGTATTTTGTTTACCAAGTCTCCTTCGCTATTGCTTTGCATCGTTTCAAGCTTAATGGACTTCGCTGATGCTATGGTTTTTAACGCTTGATCGATGTCTTCTAAGGTCTGTTTGCCGTAGTGTTGTGGCTCACGCTCACCTAGGAGATTTAGGTTGGGCCCATGCAAAACTAAGATTGATTTTGTTGCCATGTGTCGCGTTTTTCTTGAATCTATGGAAGTTAATTTTGCCGAAAATAACGTTTTTTGTCTACAAATTAGACGAAATTAAGGAAAATTAAAGGTTTTTTGAGGGTTGCAATAAAGGCTTGGTTATGGCATCCAATTGGTCTTTGTGTACGCGACCGAGAATTGTTTTTTGGATGTTACCTTCTGAATTGATGATTACAGTATAAGGCAAAATACCCTCCTTGTTCCCTAAATTTTTACTCAAAATCACCCCTTTATCTTCATCTACAAATATAGGATAAGTTACTTTGGTCTTTTTAAGATAGGATTGCACGGCTTTTTCCTCATCAATCGCGATGCCAACCACCACAAGGTTTTTAGACTTATTTTCAGTATAGAAATTAGATAATTCAGGCATTTCTTCGCGACAAGGCTCACACCAGGTTGCCCAAAAATTGAGCACAATGGTTTTATGTTGAAATTGTTTGAGGTTTTGAGGCTTGCCATCAGGATCATTTATGACCGATGCAAATAATGGGGCAGATGAGGAGCTGATTTTTTCTGCAGGTTTTAAAAAAATGCGAGAAAAAGAAAAACCTAAAAAAATAATAGCAACCACATAGATGGTTATATGTAGTTTAGTTTTATTGATTTTCATGTTGGAGCGTTTTAAGGTGATCTAGCATTTGGGATGCATTCTTGAAGCCTACAATTCTAAAAGTTCGTAATTCGTTATGCTGCTTATCAAAAAATAATATGGCTGGCGGGCCGTAAAGATTGAAATGTTTTAATAGGGCTTTATGTTGAGTAGTATTTTGAGTGACGTCAACTTGAAGCAAGCTATATTCATTAAGATATTCTTTGACCTTTGAGTTATTGAAAGTAAGTTTTTCGTATTCTTTACAAGATACGCACCAATCCGCATAAAAATCTAGCATGATCATTTTGTTATCGCGCTGATTTAGTTCGCGAGATAAATCATCAAGACTTTGAATTTGCTTAAAGGGTAAAACAGAAACGTGATTAGGTTTCGTGGTAATAGAAATGTTCTCATCATCAGATATATTCATTTTTTGAAGTGTTAGTCCAAAAAGTAAAATCGAAGCAATAAGTGTTACAAAGGCCAGTAGATGAACCCAAGACATCGATTTATATTTGAAGCGACGAACTGCAAAAAATAAATAAATTGAGAGTGCGAGCAATAAAGCGCTGTAAGCAATTTGATCGGTATTTTCAGGGAAAAGCGGGCTCATGATAAATAGGCCCATGGCAATTAATATAAAGCCAATCAGCTCTTTAATAATAATCATCCAATGACCACGCTTAGGCAGCCATTGATCGGAAAAAATACCAATGAGAAGAAGCGGTATGCTCATGCCAATAGAAAGTGTAAATAAAGCTATGCCGCCTAAGACAAAATCTCTTGATTGATTGATATAGATAATTGCTCCTGCCAGAGGAGGTGCAATGCAGGGGCTCAATACAAGCGATGAGATCATTCCGATAATAAATACATTAAGATACCTACCTCCTTCTACGCGAAGGATAGATGTCGCAATAAAATTTTCAATGAAGTGAGGTAATTTGAGAGCATATAAATCAAACATAGAAAGTGCTAAAAGAATAAAAACAACACCGAGAACAATCATGAGCAAAGGACTTTGAATACTTGACGTAATTAAATTGCCTGACAATCCCGCAAAAATACCTATCAAGGTATAAGTAAAAGAAACGCCACCCACATAACTGAAAGATAGAAAAAAATCTTTTAAGCGCGTTTGATGAGAGGGACGCTTATGTGAAGCAAAAATAATACTTGATAAAATAGGAATCATGGGAAGAACACAAGGCGTTAAAGAAAGCAAAAGCCCCGCAATAAAAAACCCTAACAAGATAAGACCAATATGTTGTGACTGCAATAAAAATTGCATCGTATCAACTTCAGAATTAGAGCTGGTCGCGTTTAAGGTTTTAGTTTGAATGCTATCGAACTTAAATTCTTTTGAAATAGGAGCGTAACAAAGACCTTTTTGGCTGCATCCTTGATAAGTGAGGCTTATTTTTTTTGGTGGATGAGTTGGATCGAATGGAATAGAAGCATTTAAGGTGCTATGGTAAATTTCTGTTTTTCCGAAATGAGGGTCTGTTTTAATTTCTGCAGTTGGCAAAAGGATTTGATTTTGAGGAACATGATCAAATTCAACTTTTAATTTGTTGCGATAAAGATAATAGTCTTTCGCAATAAAGAATGCTGCCTCGATGGATTGAGAATTTTTTTTGATTGTTAATTGAAAAGCTTCGTCAGGCTGTAGGAAAGCATTTTTATCTTTTAAGAATAAAGATTCGTCAGCATTTGCGATGTTGATGAGTAAGCCGATAAAAAATAAACTAAACAAAATTGTTATTTTTTTTGATAAAGAAAAAATACGGCTAAACATGAATAATGACCTTTAATTAATTAAGAAGTAGTAGGTTGGAGTTAAATCATCACAAAATCGTTCCTTAAGTATGATTCAATCAAGCTCTTAAGCACAACGATCATTTATTACATATAATTCTAACTAAATTAATAGAATAACCTAATGCGATTACTTTTTACTATTCTTTTATTATCCTTCCCAGTCATTGAGATATGGGGCATTTTTAAACTAAGCGCTCTTTATGGGTGGTGGTTTTTTCTTTATATGATTTTAGTTACTTACCTTGGTTGGCGATTAATCAAAGAGGAAAAACAGTTAGTTTTTGCAAAGCTAATGGGTGCTATGACTCAAGGTGGCAATCCAATTAAAGCCATGATTGGTAGTGCACGTAATTTATTTGCAGGTATCTTATTTATTATCCCTGGCGTAATTACAGATTCCTTAGCGGTCATATTGTTGCTTATTCCTATTAAAAATAACTCTTCTCAAAATGTTCATCCATCAGAAGATGATGTGATCGAAGGTGAGTATCGTCGTGATGATGAGCTTTTAAAATAATGAGTTACTCCATCAAACTGTTACCAAGTGGCCACGTTTTTCAGGCTAAAGGAAGTCAAACCATTGTAGAGGCTGCTATAGATGCAGGTGTTCATCTGCCTTATGGTTGTCGAAATGGTGCGTGTGGCGCATGCAAAGGTAAGGTGGTTGAAGGAAAGGTGCATTTAGAAGATTATCAGTCATCCGTGATTTCAGAAGAAGAAATTAAAAATGGTATGACATTGTTTTGCAGGGCTATGGCCATAGAAGATTTAACTATTGAAATTAAAGAGCTGGCCATTGTTAATAATATAAGACCTAAAATCTTTCCAGTTCGTGTTGAAGCTTTAGAAAAGTTGACGCATGACGTCATGCTAATGAAACTCAAGCTTCCAAGCACAGACAAACTGCAATTTGTAGCTGGACAATATTTAGAGTTTTTACTTAAAGATGGAAAGAGGAGAGCATTTTCAATTGCCAGCCCTTCTCATGAGTCTTCCTTGCTTGAGATACATCTCAGACTCATCCCAGGGGGAGAGTTTACAGAATATGTATTTCAAGAAATGAAAGAAAAATCTATTTTGCGCGTGGAAGGACCTTTCGGTAATTTTTTCTTGCGTGAAGACTCTATGAAAACTATTATTTTTGTAGCTGGTGGAACGGGCTTTGCACCGATTAAGGGCATGATCGAAGAGTCCATTCAAAAAGGCATGAAGCGGCCCATTAAGCTTTATCGGGGCGCGCGAGCATTGGAAGATTTATATATGAATACGTTATGCAAAGAATGGGCAAACGAATTTTCGCATATTGAATATATCCCTGTTCTTTCTGAGTCTCCTGAGGAAGATTTCTGGCATGGGCGAAATGGATTAGTGCATGAAGCCGTATTAAAAGATTTTGTAAATTTAAATGACTATCAATTGTACTGCTGTGGTGCTCCTCAGATGGTAGAAGTGGCACATGAGGCATTTATTAAAGCAGGGCTGCCGGAGGATGAGTTTTATTCAGATGCTTTTACGTTTGCAGCACCCGTAAAAAAATAAACAGGCATAAAAAAAGGCGCTAAAAGCGCCTTTTTCTTTGATACAGAGAAGCAAATTACTTAGCAGCTTTAGCATCAGCAGTTGGTTTAGCAGCTTTAGCAGCAAATGCGTTTAATGAAAGTGCGAATAAACCTGCAACTAATGAAGCAAATAACTTAGACATGTAATTTCCTTAAATATAAAATGAAATAAAATATGTATCAAACTGTAATAATACTGATACACATCAACCGTGTATAAATCACGATTTGCGCGAATTATACATGAGCCATAATTTTTATCTACAAAAAAACGACTGAATGTTAAGGACTTAATTTTTCGGGAAAAGTTCCTCGAAGCCTAAAGAGCTTAAGAATAAAGCAGTGCTAATTAAAACGACTTTTCAAAACAGCATTATAAAACTCAATCATAGATTGCTTCACAGACTCCCTAGCTAAATTAATAGTATCAAAAAATTGTTCGAGGTGTCCTAAAAGCGAAGCATAAACTTCGTGATCAAAGTAAGAGTTTACGAGAAAACCAATTCCAAAAAAAATTAAAGTAATAAAAGATTGGATTATTAAATGACGAGGTAATTCTTTAATGAAAGGATTATTTCTTTTACCTATTTTCTTAAATTTAAAATTTTTAAAATGAAAAAGGTAATAACTTAAAATTTGAAATGTAGTGATTGGTAAAAGCCAAGTGTAATTAAGGTCACTTAAGCCCATTCCAAAGGACAAAATCATACTTACGAGCCATCCAAGCTTTCCAATAAGTTTCATATGCGGCATATTGAATTAAAGACTCGCCAATTTAACATCTGAGTTATATCGCACAATCCAAAATGCGCAGATGTAATCGAAGGATTTGAAACTAGTGATCGATTGTCTCTAAAAGCTTTTTCATCATAGATTGATCAGAAGGCTCATCCGACGAAAAAGTCATAAAAGATTCTCTCTCAAGAACATTCACCATTCTCGGATGATTTACGATAAAAAGAACGTCCTTTAAAAAACTCATATCTTTTAAGCGATTTAAACGAACGAACTCTTTACATGCCTCAGAGCTTGTAATAAGAATTGCTGAAATATGAATTTTTTCAGAGAAAGCTTTAAGTAAATCTAAATTAGTTTGCGGAAATGTGCGGGTATAACATTCTGCGTATGTAACTTCAGCACCTCGCGCTCTTAATATTTCAGCTAAAGTTTCGCGGCCGCCCTCACCCCTAAAGATTACAATTTTTTTATTCTTAATATCATTCATTTCTTTGGTGGCAAGCAAACCTTCGCTATCGAAGTTCTCATCTGGTATGAGAACATGATTTACATCAAATAATTTCAGTGCTTTTTGAGTGGAGGGACCAATTGCTGCAAACTTTGTTGATTCGGGCAATGAATGAAAGGCATGTTTGACAGCTGGCATTCCAAATTGCACTGCGTTAGAGCTAATAAAAATAGCCCAATCATATTCATTTAATTTTAAAACGATATTTTGAAAAGTTTCGTTTTGACTTTTTGATTTGATTTCAAGCAAGGGAAACTCGATAGGATGTCCTTGATGTTCATTGACTAAGGCTTTGATCTCACCTGTTTGATGAGAAGGCCGTGTAATCACAATACCAGTTTGATGGAGTTCTTTTTTACTCATATTACAAGACTCGCTAATATTTTATCGGCGCCTTGATCAAGCAGTTGCTTAGCAAGTTTTTCACCAAGCTTTTCAGCATCTGCAATAGAGCCTTCAATTTTATCTTTAATCATTTCTTTTCCATCTATAGAAGCTACAAAACCTTGAAGCTTAAGAATTTTATTTTCAATAATTGCATGCGCACCCAGAGGCACATTGCAACTGCCACCCAAAGTTCTGCTCATAGCCCTTTCGGCTAAAACGCAATAAGCCGACTCTTGGTGATGAAGTGGTTTTAATAGCTCAATAAGGTCGGAACGCACTTTTAATATTTCGATAGCAAGTGCGCCTTGCCCAACAGCAGGAATTGAATTTTCAGGAGACATATACTGTCGAATACGGTTTTTTAATTTAAGATGAATAAGCCCTGCTGCTGCCAATATAATGCCTTGATATTGTTTTTTATCGAGCTTTCTTAAGCGTGTTTGGAGATTGCCTCTTAATGGCTCAATCATAAGCTCAGGGAATCGACGTTGTAATTGACTTTGTCGGCGAAGACTTGAAGTGCCTACAATACTTCCCGGCGGCAACATTTCGAGTGCACCAAAATCATTAGAAATAAATGCATCTCGTGCATCTTCTCTTTTACCAATAGCTGCAATCATAAATTCATCGCTTAAATGCATAGGCAAGTCTTTAAGTGAATGCACTGCAATATCAGCTTCTTTATTTTGAAGAGCCACTTCTAATTCTTTAATAAAGAGGCCCTTGCCACCAATTTTGGAGAGAGATTTATTAAGTGTTTTATCGCCTTGAGTTGTCATGCCAAGAATAGTGACTTCTAATCTTGGATATAAAGATACAAGTTCCGATTTGATATATTCGGCTTGCCACATTGCAAGGTCACTTTCGCGCGTCGCGATGGTTATGTGTGTAGGCTGGGTCATAGTTGAATTTAAAACGAATGTCCTATTTTATCATAAGCTAGGCCATTGAAAATTTAGAAAATCATAAGCTTTAGCATATACTTTCAACTATGGCTAAAAAAGATATAAAAAAAGCGAATTGGTCAGGCAGATTTAATGAGCCTGTGACTGAACTCGTCAAAAGATTTACAGCTTCTATAGGTTTTGATCAAAAACTAGGTCTTTATGATATTGAAGGTTCAGTGGCACATGCTGAAATGCTAGCTGCACAGAAAATCATCACACAAAAAGACTTAAAAGCGATTCAAAGCGGATTACAAAGTATTCAAAAAGAAATTTTAGCTGGTACCTTTAAGTGGTCTTTAGATTTAGAAGACGTACATTTGAATATTGAGAAAAGGTTGACTGATAAAATTGGCGAAGCAGGTAAGAAATTACATACAGGCAGATCGAGAAATGACCAGGTCGCAACTGATTTGAGATTATGGCTAAGAGAAACCATAGATCAAACGATTCAAAAAATTAAAACACTTCAGTTATCCGTCGTTCAGTTAGCAGATAAGCACCAAAAAACAATTATGCCCGGATTCACTCATCTGCAAGTCGCGCAGCCTGTGACTTTTGGTCATCATTTAATGGCTTATTATGAGATGCTGCAAAGAGATCTGACAAGATTTGAAGATGCTAGAAAAAGAATGAATCAATTACCTTTGGGTGCGGCAGCACTTGCCGGGACAAGTTATCCCATCGATAGAAATAGGGTTGCTAAAAAACTGAAATTTGACGGCGTCTGTGAGAATTCACTAGATGCAGTTTCAGATAGAGATTTTGCAATTGAATTTACTTTTGCAGCATCTTTACTTATGACTCATTTATCAAGATTTTCAGAAGAACTCATCATGTGGTCGAGCCCCATGTTTGGATTCGTTGAAATCGCTGATGGATTTTGTACCGGATCATCCATCATGCCGCAGAAAAAAAATCCAGATGTACCTGAATTGGTGAGAGGAAAAACAGGCAGAGTCACCGGCCATTTAATGAGCCTTCTCATGCTTATGAAAGCGCAGCCACTTGCTTACAATAAAGACAATCAAGAAGACAAAGAGCCCCTTTTTGATACTGCAAATACTATTTTAGATGTGCTGACTATCTATGCAGACATGCTGAAAAGTATTTCGGTCAATGAAAAAAATATGAAGGAAGCTGCTTTAAAAGGTTACGCGACTGCAACAGATTTAGCAGACTATCTTGTGATTAAAGGAGTGGCATTTAGAGATGCGCATGAAATTGTTGCAAAAGCCGTAAGCACAGCTATTAAAAAGAAATGTGATTTATCAGATCTGAAGATAGATGAATTGAAAAAATTTAGTAAAATGATTTCAAGTGATGTATATAGTCATCTAACGCTTGAAGGTTCAATTAAATCTAGAAATCACACTGGCGGCACGTCTTTTGAGCAAGTCAAAAAATCGATTGAAAAAGCAAAAAAAAGATTAAAACAATAATTGTTTTAGTTATTTGCTTGCTTTACAGGCCAGCCCCCACCTAAAGATTTAAACAATTCAACGCTCGCAATTAATCTTAATTGTCTTTTTTGAATATATGAAATCGACGCATCATTGAAAACACGCTGCGCGTCTAGATATTCCAAGTAACTTGAATAGCCAGCTTTGTAACGATTCGAAGCAATATCCATAGCTTTTTTCGCCGCATCTTGTGTGAGTTTTAAATCATTTTCTTGTTCGGTATATTCTTTTAAAGATACAAGTGCATTATTTACCTCTTTAAAAGCATTTTGTATAGAAGACTCATAATAGCTAAGCGCTTGTTTTTGTTTGGCTGTTGCTTGACTCACTCTTGCTTGAGCTCTTCCTGAGTCAAAAATTGGAAGTGTCAAGCCTAAGCCTATCCCCCAAATGTCTGAACCAGTTTTATTAATATTTTTTAATTCAGCACTCTCTCTTCCAAAATTTGCCGTAAGGATAATATTTGGAAAAAGCGCTGCTCTAGCCACACCAATATTTGCATTAGCTGCAATCATTATTTGTTCAGCTTCTTTTATGTCTGGCCTTGATTCCAAAAGCGATGAGGGCATATTAGCTGGCGGTATTGGAGGTGTGACTAAAGCATCTATTCTATTTTCAGGAATATTTAAATTCATATCGCCTGACAAAAGAACAAGCTGATTAGAAACGACTTCACGTTGACGAATAAGATCACTTAGCTGAGCTGATAGATTATTAAAAGCCGCTTCAGCTTGATGAAGATCGAGTGCAGATATAAGTCCGCTCTCTAAACGCTTTTTAGTGAGCTCTAAATTTTCTTTACGATATCCAACATTATCTTTTAAAGCCAATATTTGTGAATCGATGCTTCGCAATAACAAGTAATTGCTTGCAAGAGTACTTTGTAAACTTAATACCACAGTGTCTTTTGAATATTGAGATGAAATATATTCAGCACGAGCTGATTCTTTCGCTCGACGTAATCTTCCCCAAAAATCTAGCTCAAATGATGTGCCGAGTTGAATATTGAAATTTTTACGGAAGGGTTTTACAAAATTTGAGGGCACAATACCAGTTTCAGTGGCTTTAGTTCGATTTCCCTGAGACGTTAAATCTACCGAGGGTATCAGAGCCGCTCCTATTTGTTTTAGGTATGCATCAGCTTCTTCCAGGCGTGCAATCGCTGCGTTAACATCTACATTTTTGTCTAATGCTTTGTCCATTAGCTCATCAAGTGCTGGGTCCTGATAAAGCTTCCACCAATTATTTAAATCCGCAACTAAATTGTCTTTATTGATTTCATGGTGATAAGCGTTGGGCAGATTTATTTCTGGACGTTTGTAGTCAGGCCCAACTAGAGTGCAACTTGCAACCAAAATTAGCGATACTAAAAATATGATTTTCATATTTTATTTTTTAAACTCTTCAGCAATTTTGATATAAGTGCCAATACGATCTTTTTGATGTTTACTTAACCATACAAAAAATAGTGGAATAAAAATAGTTGCAATAAAGGTTGCTAATATCATGCCGCCAAAAACACCAGTCCCCATAGATTGACGCGCCGCTGCACCCGCACCCGTTGCAAAAACAAGAGGCACAATACCAAAAACGAAAGCCATCGATGTCATCACAATAGGTCTAAAACGGAGGCGCGCAGCTTCAACCGCAGCCTCCATGAGGGGCATACCCTCTTCCATTTTTTGACTCGCAAATTCAACAATTAAGATTGCATTTTTAGCAGCGAGACCAATTAAGGTGATTAAGCCAATCTGAAAATAAATATCATTTGGCATACCGCGCACCAGAATAGCAATGAGCGCGCCAGTCATTGCAAATGGCACAGCCATAATTACTGCGAGAGGAAGTGCCCATGTTTCAAACTGTGCGGCTAAAATCAGAAACACCATAATAATGGCGAAGCCAAACGCGAAGAGCGCCGCAGAACCTGCGCGCTTTTCTTGGTAGGCTTGTCCTGTCCAAGCCATTTGATAGCCCTCAGGTAAACTTTCCTTTGCAATTTTTTCAACAAGCTTAATGGTGTCGCCCGAACTAACACCAGGGGCTCCTCCTGCTAAGACTTTTGCCGAGAGAAGTCCGTTAAAACGTTCGAGTTGTTCAGCACCTACAATACTATTGACTATGCTAATCGCTGAGAGGGGAATCATAGCGCCTGCATTTGATCGCACATACACTTTACCGAGATCATCTGGACTCATTCGATAAGGCGCTTCCGCTTGAAGCTGAACACGATAAGTTCTACCCGATTTATTAAAGTCATTAACATACAGTGAGCCCATAGTGCTTTGCAGCGTGTCATAAATACTCGAAATAGGGATGCCTAAGCTCATCGCTTTAGCTTCATCTACTTCAATAAAAAGTTGCGGTACAGTAGGCCTAAAAAAGGAATTAATGCCTATAAGACGTGGTTCTTTTTTAAGTGCTTCAATGAACAAATTCACTGCAGCAAATAAACGTAATGGGTCAGTGTCGCTTCTACTTTGGACATAAGTTTCCATACTACCTGAGCTGCCTAATCCACGAATTGAAGGAGGGTTAAATGCAATAGCAAGGCCATCGGGTTGCATCATACCAATACCAAAAAGTTTTTTTACAATATCACCTGCGGAGCTTTTTCGTTCCGCCCAATCTTTTAATCTTACAAACATCGTAGCTGCATTTGATTTGTTGCCGCCTCCGATCAAATCATATCCATTTACAGCAAACTGAAAAGTAGTTGCAGGATCCTTGGCAATTGCAGAACGAACATCTTCCGTTGTTTTAGAGGTGCGACTAATTGTAGCGCCATCCGGCAACATCACAGCTGTAATAACGTATCCTTGATCTTCGGAAGGTATAAAGCTCGTAGGCGTAAATTTAAAAAGGAATATAGAGGCAATCACAATCCCAACAAAAACAATGCCCCCAATAAAGCGGTGATGCAATGTGCTATTAACGACCTTAATATAAAAGTTGGTTAAGCGAGTAAATCCTCCATTAAAGCGATCAAAAAATTTTGAACGAATAGAGTTCGGATTTAAGATAATGGCACAGAGTGCCGGCGTCAGCGTGAGGGCCACAACACCAGATATCACAACAGCAATAGCAACTGTCACAGCAAATTGGCGATAGAGTTCTCCTGCGATACCACCCATAAATGCCACAGGCACAAA
This sequence comes from Candidatus Methylopumilus universalis, assembly GCF_006364435.1. Classification (NCBI taxonomy): domain Bacteria; kingdom Pseudomonadati; phylum Pseudomonadota; class Betaproteobacteria; order Nitrosomonadales; family Methylophilaceae; genus Candidatus Methylopumilus; species Candidatus Methylopumilus universalis. The sequence continues at coordinate 20,864 of NZ_CP040977.1, forward strand.
TACAGCGCATAACACTAATACAATGGCAACGACTGCAGCAGAGACTTGTTCCATGGATTTAATAGCAGCTTTAATCGGAGAAAGTTTTTCTTCCGCCATTAAGCGTTCAATATTTTCTAAAACGACAATGGCATCATCGACCACAATACCTATAGACAAGACCATCGCGAAGAGTGTCAGCGTATTGATTGAGAAACCAAAAAGATATAGCCCTGCAAAAGTACCTATTAAAGATATAGGTACAGCGATAATAGGAATTAAAGTTGCACGCCAGTTTTGTAAAAATAGAAACACGACAATCACTACAAGAAGCATTGCTTCACCAAGCGTTTTAAAGACTTCTTTCATGGAAGCTTTTACAAAATTACTTGTGTCATAAGGAATTTCGAAATCCATTCCTTTAGGAAAGCGTCCTTTAAGTTCAGCCATTTTTTCTTTAATGCCCTTTGCTGTATCAAGAGCATTAGCGCCTGTCTGAAGGAAAATAGGAATACCTACGCCTGGTTTACCATTTAATGTTGTATTGATGTCGTAGGTTTGTGAACCCAATTCGACCCTTGCAATATCTTTAAGATAAAGAATACCGTTTGGCCCACCAGCTCTAACGATAATATTTCCAAATTCATTAGGATCAAGCAAGCGGCCTTTTGCATTGACTGTATATACTAGTTGTTGCTCATTTACAGAAGGTTCCTGACCAATTTTACCTGCCGCATATTGTGCATTTTGGCTTTGAATTGCAGCTGCGATGTCAGAAGTGGTGACATGTAGTTGCGCCATACGATCTGGTTTTAGCCAGATCCGCATAGAGTAATCGCGAGCACCAAAAATATTAGCATCACCAACACCTTTGACGCGTTTGATTTCATCTAATACATTTAGCGTTGCATAGTTACTTAAATAAAGCGGATCAAATTGTTTGTCTTTTGATGTGAGCATCACCACCAAAAGAATGTCATTTGATTTTTTTTGCACAATCACACCTGTGCGCCTTACCATTTCTGGTAATCGAGGAGAGGCGATGTTGACACGATTACTTACATTAAATGTAGCCTGATCAATGTTAGTGCCAATTTCAAAAGTAGCAGTAATGTTAAGTGTGCCGCTAGAGTCCGTGCTTGAATTAAAATAAAGAAGACCTTCAACGCCACTTAGCTGCTCTTCAATGGGGCCTGCAACTGTTTTCGAGAGTGTTTCGGCACTTGCACCTGGATAGTTCGCAGTGATAATGACTGTAGGTGGTGCAATTTGTGGATATTGTGCAATGGATAATTTAAGTGCAGCTGCAATACCAGCTAGAACAATAATGATTGAGATTACCGCAGCAAAAATTGGCCGCGTAATAAAAAATTTACTCATTATTTTTTGAAGCTAGGCATGTTAGTCACAGGCATGCCAGGACGTACTTTGATAAGATTGTCGATAATGACTTTATCGCCCGCTTGAAGACCGTTTAGAATAACCCAATCTCTACCTTTCCATTGGCCAGTAACAACAGGACGGGGTGTCGCTTGACTTTTTTCATTGACCACAAATACAAACTTACCTTGATCAGAATTAAGAACCGCTAACTGAGGCAGTAAAAATACACCATCTTTTTTGCCTATATTTACACGGACGCGCACAAATTGACCAGGTAAAATTTGACGCTCGTTATTTTCAAATGTTGCTCGGAGCTCTTGAGTGCCAAGCGATGGATTAATTTCGCTTGCGGCAAAGTTTATTTTGCCTTTTTTCGGGTATTCATTTCCATCAGAAAGGATCATTGAAACTTCCTGAATATTTTTTTCATTTAATGCACCACCCAATTGTTTAAGTTCATTATCCGAAAAACTAAAACGTACCCAAATTGGATTTACTTGCGCTAATGTCGTAAGCAGACTTGTATTCGCAGAAATGAGGGCGCCTTCAGAAAATTGAAAGCGACCAGAAATACCATCGACAGGCGCGGTGACATTAGTATAAGAAAGATTGAGTTCCGCCTGTCTTAAATTTGCTCGGCTTTGAGCGAGAGCAGCGATACTAATCGATTCGTCTGATGTTGCATTATCAAATTCACGCTGACTAATCGACCGAGATTCAATCAAACCCTCTAAACGTTTTTTCTCTCTCTTAGCTTGTTCGGCTCGTTCAAGGCTCTGATTATATTGAGCACGCGCTTGATTTAAGGCTATTTTATATGGCTCGGGATCAATATTGAATAAAGTTTGACCCGCTTTAACCGCAGAGCCTTCATTGTATTTACGTTTTAATAAAATACCGCCAACACGAGGTCTAATTTCAACTTCTTTAGCGCCCTCTGTTTGGCCCACAGCTTCGGCTGAAATAGGGACGCTCGAAGGTGCCATTTCTAGCATCGTTACAGGCAATACAAAATTAGGTGGCATACCACTTTGCTCAGGGGGCTTCTGGCAGCCAACCAAGATAAGCAGTATAAGAAGGGGAGGTAAAATAGATCTTAATGGCGCGAGATGGCTTAACAACTGAAACCCCAACTTTAAAAATATGGATAAAGGAAATGTATCTTAAATCTGACTATATTTTACTCTGAAACGTGGGCGCAGGGGATTAAGCCAAAGTTTTTTTAAAGCTTTAAATATTAAATCTAGTTCTTAAATTTTGTAGATAAATAAATGAGGTAAGAGCCAATGATGATATCAAGTAAAATCCATACTATTATTGGAAAGTGAAATGGAAGGAAAGGATTGTCTATAATTAACACGCTAATTAAAAAAGCGATATGGGGTGTATTAAGCTTTACCCATTTGTTAAGCAGAATAAATCCGACGCCAATAAAAACTATAACTCTAAAATAATCATAAAAACTTTCAGGCAATGGAAAGGCTGCAACAAAATAGAGTAAGGCAATAGCCCTTTCCATAAATATTATTTTTTTTACATTACTTAACATAATCAATAGCAGCTTCTAATGTATCAAAACTTGGGATAATTTTATCTAACCCAGAAATAGTAATAACCATATTCACATCAGACTGAGTTCCAAATAATGCAAACTTACCTTTGCGGGCGTTAATTGCTTTAACGTTAGATATTAAGAGCCTTATACCGATTGAAGATATATAAGGTACCTTTGACATATCCGCGATAATGGACTCTCTTGGAGATGCTGTCATACCAGAAAATTTCGTTTCTATTTGCCCAACACCTTCAATATCAAGTCGTCCCGATAATGTTATTTTTGTAATCGAGCCATTGATTTGTTCTTCACTAATTTCCATATAATCACCTTTTAAGTTGTAAAGTTTTGTTATGTATTAATTTTAAAAGTCATAATTTTCAATGCATTAAATTAGGCTAATAGCCTAATAAATCAAAGATAGCTTAAACAAGAAAATAACACAATTTATCTGTAAATTCGATGTTATATTTGCATCATTAACTAAAGAATAATAAGAAAAATAAGCTTTATTGTCATAAATTTATAATACTTTCTAAATTAGTATGAGCTTAATATGAAAGCACTAAAGATTAATTTAACTAAGAATATTTCCGACCTCACTATGTTAGTTACTAAGCTCGAGAAATTTTTTGAAGAAAATAATATTTCTAGTATTTCAATGCCAATGACTTTAATTTTAGAAGAGCTTTATACAAATACTATTACACACGGAGCTTCCGATGGGCGTGATATTTTCATAGAAGTCAATTTAGGTATTGATAAAAATGAATTAGTTATGACTTATAAAGATAATGGAATACCATTTAATGTGCTTGAGCTTCCAGGCCCAGATTTGACTGCATCAATAGAAAACAGAGAGGTTGGGGGTCTTGGCGTTCATTATGTAAAAACTCTTACGGATTCTGTTGAATATGAGTACTTAGAAAAGCAAAATGTATTAAAAATGAAGAAAAAATTAAGTAACTAGTCTTGTGGCATGAATTCTTCGAATAAGCCAAATAATTCTCTCAAAAATACTCGTAGAAACAAAGAGCATCTGTCTTTCTTCTAAGTTTATTGATTGATCGTTTAGTAAAGAGTCTCTAATTTTTTCCATAAGATCACTGCGGTCTGAAGTTAAACTGACTAATAATTCATCATCATTATCCTTCGTAATCAGAGAGTCATTAAGTAAAGTTAAGATGAGATGAAGGCTTTCTACCATTGAGCTCGCAAGCCCTTTTTGAAAATTATGTGTGGCCTCAATATTTTGTTCAAAACTATAGAGCCCATTAACAAGAGAAATCATATCCTCGTTTCTGCTTTGAATTGAAAATAAGCTCTCAGTATTATTATCATTCTTATTTAAAGAGGTAGTCTCTGAGATAAATAATTTTGTTTTATTTAATAAGTCTAAAGTTAACTCATGCCTTGTATTTAATTGAATAGTAACAACTCTCTCATGCTCAACTCTAACTGGCTCAAGATAATCGACTAGGCTCTCAATAAGTCTATTTTGTTCTTTCGAGACCAATATTAAAGCTGTTTCAGTATTGTCAGAAGATTCAGGATAAATAAAATGTAGCTTAAATAAATTCTCTTCCTCGGATTCGGGGCTAAGGTAATTAAGTAACAAAATAATCTTATTTTGAAATAAAGCTACAACAAGTCCGCCGGATAATTGTAAAGCTAGGTAGACGAGAGACAACATGAAAGATGCGTTGATTGTTAAATGGATAGTATTAAAAAATCCAAAGAGTTTCGAGGGCTCTAACCAGGTCAGTGGATATAGGACTAAGCTACCTAAAAGTTTTGAAAGAAAGCAATAAATAGCGATTTGTTTTTTTTTGCCCTCCAGGTGAGAAGCAAAAAATAAGACACTTAACCCAGAACCAATATTAGCGCCGAAAACTAAAATCATAGCTTCATTAAAATGTATGATGCCTGCCATATTTAATGCAACTGCAAGAATGGCAACACTTGAAGATGATTGCACTATCAATGCAGAAAAAATTCCAATCAGTAAACCTATCAAGCTTGACTCAGCGGAAAATATAAAAAACTCTCTGGCCCAGGTCGATGTGTTTAAAACATGTCCTGTTTCTTTAATGAGCCCTAGCCCAAATAAAAGTAAGCCAAACGCAAGAAATACAGCTGCAATTTGTTTAGCTTTAATATCTTTAGTGAGATTAAGTAGATGCATCAATCCAACTATCCCAAGCGAAAAGAAACTAGCAGTTTTTATATCGATAGATACTAAAAAGACTAGCAATGCTGTTCCTGACCCTGACCAGGCAACCATTGCTAAAGCTCGATTGATAGTTAAAGCTCCAGAATTCAAAAGCCCTAAACATAAAAAAGTTGCTGCGCTAGTGCTCTGAGTGATGACACCTAAAAAAGATCCAGTCAAAGCACTTGAGAATGGCCCGCGAGTAAAATTGATTAATATCGAACGCAACTTACCAGAAAAAATAGGTTGCATACTGGCAGAAAGGTAATGTAACCCAGTAAAAAAAAATCCAAGTCCAGCCAAGAATGAAATAATTTGCATCATACTAAACGTTATTCAGAAGAAACTCTAAGGGCTTTAAATAAGTTGATAAATGATAAAAATAAAGCAAATAAGATAACTAAGATTAGAAATTGTCTTAATTGATGATAGCGAATTTCGAAATCATTTTTGACTTTTAATTGCAATGCGAAATATGTCTCATTAATTTCTTGATTGATAATAAATAATTTATTTTCAATATTTTTAGTGAGACCCATAGTTTTTTTATCTAATAAAATTCCTTCTGTTAATGAAAGAGAGCTATATTCACTCAAGAGATCTCTATATTGATTGATTATAATTAAGGAGTCTATTTTTAGATTAGTGATGTTCTTTAGAGCCAAGATCGCGGTTTTATCGTTTTCTATGTTTTCTAAATTTTCTTGAAATGCTGAAACTTTTTTCTCAAACAAACTCTTATATTTAATTTTTGTTTCTTTGTCACGGGCACGAGTAATAATATTTTTCCATTCCTGATCTGCAGATTTTAAATTAAGCTGTGCAAGTGATAGTTGCTCAGAAATATTTTTTAGTGCCTCTACTTTTAATAAATTTTGATTGTATTCTCGTTCCATCTTCCATATAGCAAAAAGTGAAGCGATGCCCATCACGGCTATTAAAAATACAATTGTGATGGTAGATGAAATTAGTTTTTGTCTAAATAGCGATTTATTATTTAATTGACCCAATTCAAGCACCTTAATTGTATGTTTAGTTTATCGATTAAAAAACCAAGCCCTTAGAGACTTATAGTAATATTAAATTAATGTGACAATATTGATTGTTACATTTATATGACATAAATTTAGAGAAAATTATGGCGAGTATCGAACAAGCACAAAAACTTATCTTAGAGCTTTTAAAGGATTTTGAAGAAGACACTTTAGAAATTTTAAGACATAGCCCCGTCGCCGTGAGGATCATGAGGGTATCTGATCGCCATATCACTTTTGCCAACCCTCGATATATGGAAATGTTTAAAGTCAAAGAAAAGGATCTTCAAACTTTAACACCTCTTCAGGTATATCAACATAAAGATGATTTTGAGGCGCTCAGTATCCGTATAAACGCCCAAGAAAATATTGTAGATGAGGTGTTAGCAATGAAAACCCTGACTGGGGATTTATTGCAAGTTATGGGGTCATTTCATCATATGAAATATCTTGATCAAGAGGTTGTTGTTGCATGGTTTTACGATGTGACAGCGGCCCATCAGGCAAAACAACTTGCCGAAGATGCGGCAAAAATGAAAAGTGAATTTTTAGCCAACATGAGCCATGAAATTAGAACTCCTATGAACGGAGTTATAGGAATGGCTCATTTAGCCCTAAAGACAGACTTAAATCCAAGGCAACGAGATTATGTGCTTAAGATTCAGCAGGCAGGCAAACATCTTTTAGGCATTATTAATGATATTTTAGATTTTTCTAAGATTGAAGCAGGCAAGTTAACTATAGAAGAAGTAAGTTTTGATATTGATGAAATGATGTCAAATATATCGAGCATGATTAGCCAAAAATGCTCAGAAAAAAATTTAGAACTTATTTTTAAATTGCCTGGTGATCTTCCTCACAAACTCATTGGCGACCCTTTAAGGCTTTCCCAAATTCTTATTAACTATGGAAATAATGCAATTAAATTCACAGAAAAAGGTGAAGTAATAATTTCGGCAGACATTCTTGAACAAGATGACGAAACTATTTTTCTAAAATTTAATGTTTCTGATACAGGCATTGGATTAACGCCAGAACAAAAAGGGAAATTATTTCAGTCATTTCAGCAAGCTGATACTTCGACCTCGCGTAAATTTGGTGGCACCGGTTTAGGGCTTGCCATATCAAAACAGTTAGCCAATCTGATGGGGGGTGACGTAGGTGTTGATAGTGAATTTGGCAGAGGTAGTACATTTTGGTTTACGGCTAAATTTAAACTCGATAAAACCATAACAAAGAGAGTTTTATTTAAAGAGGATTTAAGTAGTAAATCTGTTTTAGTGATTGACGATAATGAGTCTGCAAGATTAATCATTGAAGATATGTTAATTGCAATGTCACTTAAGGTGGTTGCATCAGAATCAGCAGAAAAAGGCTTGCAAGCAATTATTGACGCGGATAAACAAGGGTCACCTTTTGATATGATTTTTGTTGACTGGCATATGCCAGCAGGAATGAACGGTATCGAATTTGTGAAAGCATTAAAAAAATTGATTATTAGCAAAAAACCACCGTGTGTTCTTGTAACGGGTTATGCAAAAGATGACGTAATAAATGATGCAACAATTGAAGGCATAGAGCATGTGATCGCCAAACCAATTAATGCTTCTTTACTATTTGAAACTATCTTAAGTATTTTCAATTTAGAAGCCCCAGAACATAACGCACAAAAAACTCATAGCAACCATACAAAAATAGATCTCAATAGCCTTAAGGGCGCAAGAATACTCCTTGCAGAAGATAATTTACTCAATCAACAGATTGCAACTGAGATATTAGAAGATGAAGGATTTGTTGTAGAAATAGCAAACAATGGGCAAGAGGCTGTCAATATGGCAAATAAATCTCAATACGATATTGTGTTAATGGATATGCAAATGCCTATTATGGACGGACTTGAAGCAACGAAAACAATCCGCCAAAAATTTTCTAATAATGCTTTACCTATTTTAGCAATGACAGCTAACGCATCTGATGCAGACAGATATAAGTGTTTAGAAGCGGGGATGAATGCTCATATTACAAAGCCTATTGATCCAAATTTATTGTTTGCTGGACTAGCTAAATGGATTAAGGGAAAAAATTCAAATCTAATAAATGATGAAAAGACCGTAATCAGCGCAAAAGAAGAAATACAGGTTCCAGAAATTAATGGGGTAGATTCTCGTTTAGGACTTCAGGTTGCGGCAGGGAAAGTTTCTCTCTATATAAAAATGTTAAAAACATTTTCTGCTGATCAAATAAATGCAGTGAGTGATATTAAAAGGGCTCTAGATATAAGTGATTATTTAACAGCTCAAAGAGTAGCTCATACTCTCAAAGGAACATGTGGCAGCATAGGCGCAACTGAAATACAAAAAATAGCAGGTGAAGTTGAAGGTCAATGTCTGGACAAAATACCACTTGAGAAAATTATTAAAAATCTTGACCTAATTCAGCCTAAATTAATAAGCATTATTGATAGCATTAAAAAAACTTTGCCCGAGGATAAAAAATTAACTTCAATAACAATCTTTGACGATAGCCAAATTAAACTATTAATTAATAAATTATCAGAATTATTAGCAAACGACGATACTGAGGCAAATGATTTGCTTGAAAAGTCACAAGACGTTTTTATCCAATATTTTGGCAAAGAAATGTTTAGTAAAATTTCTGATGCATTACGAAATTTTGATTTCGAATCAGCATTAAATTTAGCAAATGAAAAGTTAGTTAAATAATGATTACAAAATCAACTATATTGGTGGTAGATGATACACCGGCTAATCTTCAATTAATGAGTGGGCTCCTCCAGGATGACTACAAAGTAAAAGCAGCAACAAGCGGCGAAAAAGCTTTAAAAATTGCTTTTACAGATCCGCAGCCAGATCTTATTTTATTGGATATCATGATGCCAGAAATGGATGGTTATGAAGTTTGTAAGCGGCTTAAGGCAGATGAAAAAACTAATCAAATACCTATTATATTTCTAACCGCTAAGGCGGAAACACAGGATGAAGCATTAGGTCTTTCATTAGGGGCTGTCGATTACATTACAAAACCTGTAAGCCCTCCAATTGCTATAGCTAGAATAAAAACGCATATTGAACTTTATCGCCAAAAAAGAGAATTAATTGAAAGTCAGCGATTACTTGCAGAAGAAATTAATGAGGCAGCTATCTATATTAGGAGTTTATTGCCATTACCATTAGAAGGAAAAGTGAAAACTTCTTGGCAACATATCCCGTGTTCATCTCTTGGAGGTGATGCTCTTGGATATCACTGGATTGATGAAGAGCACTTAGGTATATACTTAGTGGATGTTTGTGGTCATGGCGTAGGAGCCGCAATCTTATGCATATCCGCTATCAATGCGATTCGTTCACAATCTCTCACAGATACAAATTTTAAGAGCCCAGCTTCTGTTTTAAAGGGCTTAAATGAAGCCTTTCCCATGGAAGATCAGAATAATAAATATTTTACTATCTGGTATGGCGTCTATCATAAGAAAAATCATGAATTAATTTTTTCAAGTGCTGGTCATCCTCATGCAATTTTATTTACGGGAAGTGATTTAAATAATAAAACACTTAAAACTTTAACTTCTGGAGGATTGGCAATTGGTATGATGGGAGATATCATTTTTAATGAAACTATTGTGCCATTAAATAATTTCAATAAGCTTTATGTGTTTAGTGATGGAGTTTACGAAATTACACAAAAAGATGGCAAAGAAATGAACTTAGATGACTATACCCAGCTTATGAAAGAGTATTTTAGTGATTTGGAATTGCTTGAATCAGAAAAAGTTTTAGAAAAAATTAAAAGCTTAAAAAATGAAATCGGACCATTTGATGATGATTTCTCCCTTGTTGAATTAATTATTAACGCTACTTAAAATATGATAAAAATATTTTTACTTATTTTTTATCTCCTTCTTTCTTTACAAGCTAACGCGAATGAAGAAATGCAGCCTATTGCTAATCTCGAAGATCTTAAAAATAAAAAAATTGGAGTCATGCTGGGATCAACGCATGATGCATTTGCTCACAAACAATATCCTGAAGCTGATATTCTGCAGTACAAAAGTCCTGCTGATGTTCTGCTAGGAGTGAAATCAGGAAAAGTTGATGTGGGTATATACAATAGTGTTTCACTCACAGAAATATTAAAACTAAATCCTGACTTAGGTGTAATAGATAAGCCTTTTGAATTTAGCCCTGTAGGTTTTGGTTTTAATAAAAAAAATGTCGAGTTACATGCGCAATTTAATACTTTCTTTCAAACTATAAAAGATAGCGGTGTCTATGCAGACATGATTGAAAGGTGGACTAAAAAAGGCATTACTGATATGCCTAAAATAGATACTCCAAATAAAAATGGTTTATTGGTGGCAGGCCATATAAGTGACGGTGGACTCCCATTTGTTACCTTACGCAATAATGAAAATATTGGTTTGAACATTGAGCTTGCCAAAAGATTTGCTGCATACCTAGGTAAAGATATTCGATTTGACGATATGGAGTTTGGCGGGCTTATTCCTTCTCTCAATACAGGTAAAATTGATTTTATTGCTGTTACTTTGATGTTTACAGAGGAGCGAAAACAAAAAATTAATTTTGGAGAACCTTATTATGAAATTGGAATGAGTGCTTTTGCGCTCAAAAAAAATATAGCTGCCTTTAAGCAGGAAAAAAAGAATGATTCAAACGCGCCAACATTTCTAGAGGGGCTAGCAAATAACTTTCAAAGTAATTTAATTCAAGAAAAGCGTTATTTACTTCTTTGGGATGGATTAAAAACCACAATCATTATTTCAATTTTAGCAACAATTTTTGGTACTTTTTTGGGAGGTATAGTTTGCTTCTTAAGGATGTCAAAAAATAAATTCCTCAATATTCCTGCGAAGATATATATCAGTATTTTAAGAGGCACCCCAGTTCTTGTAATATTGATGATTATCTTTTATGTGGTGTTTGCATCAGTAAATATTAATCCTATTATTGTTGCAACCATTGCATTTGGAATGAATTGTGGTGCTTATGCTGCTGAAATCTTTAGAAGTGGTATTGAAGGAATAGAAAAAGGCCAAACGGAAGCAGGCATTGCTATGGGGTTTAATAAAATAAAAACCTTCATTTATATTATCCTTCCCCAAACCATTAGAAGAATTCTTCCAATTTATAAAGGTGAAATTATCACATTAGTCAAAATGACTTCAATTGTTGGTTATATTGCGGTCCAAGACTTAACTAAAGCGAGTGATATTATAAGAAGTCGAACATTTGATGCATTTTTCCCATTAATTTTGATTGCAATTTTGTATTTCCTAATCTCATTAATTCTCATCCAATCTTTAGATTATCTTGAAAAAATTACAGATCCAAAATATAAACGTAAAGTTAAAACGAAATCATGATTAAAGTTGAAAATCTTTCTAAAAAATACGGCGATCTAGTTGTATTAAAAAATATTTCTACAGAAATAAAAAAAGGCGAGGTTGTCTCAATTATTGGACCATCTGGCACCGGCAAAAGTACCTTTCTTAGGTGTCTTAACCTTCTTGATGAACCGAGTGGAGGAAGTATTTTTATTGATGGCGAAAATATTCTAGATAAAAAGGTTGATGTATCCAAAATACGTCAAAAAATGAATATGGTATTTCAGTCATTTAACTTATTTTCTCATCTGTCTGTTATAGAAAATCTTACTTTAGGACCCATTAAGCTTAAGGGGATATCTAAAGAAGCAGCAGAAAATAAATCAATGGATCTATTAAGACTCGTTGGACTCGCTGAAAAAGCAGAAAGCTATCCAGACGAGCTTTCCGGGGGACAAAAGCAGCGTGTTGCCATTGCTCGATGTCTTGCAATGGAGCCAGAAATTATTTTATTTGATGAGCCAACTTCAGCCCTTGATCCAACAATGGTAAGCGAAGTGCTATCAGTAATTCGTCGTTTAGCTAAAGAGGGTATGACAATGGCTATTGTCACACATGAGATGGCATTCGCGAGGGATGTTTCTAATCGAGTTTTTTATATGGATCAGGGCCTAATATACGAAGAAGGTTCACCAAAGCAAATTTTCGATGCGCCAAAAAAAGAAAGAACCAAAGTATTTATTAATCGTATTAGAAACCTTGTATCTAAAATAAAAACACAAGATTTTGATTTTTATGCGCTTAACGGAGAAATCGAAGGTTTTTGTGAAAAGCAATTAATTTCAAAATTAATGCGAACTAATTTACTTCGAGTAGTTGAAGAACTGCTTATTCTATACAAACCTTACTTAAGCAAAATTGAATTAGAACTGGAAATTGCTCATTCTGAGAAAACCAATCAACTTTCATTAATTTGCCAAACCAAAGGTAAGAAATTTAATCCATTAGACAATAAAGATTTAGAAGATGATATTGGAATAAAAATTATTCGCAAATTTACTGAGGTTGTTGAGTTTAAATGGGCAGACAATCAAAATAGACTAGAGCTATTATTTATAAACTAAAGCAATAGATCGATTATTGATTAATAGAAAGTAAATCATGAGCAAGCATTTTAAGTTGTTAATTTTTTTTATGTTTGCATTATTTTTATCCTTGATAGTAGCAGGGTGCAGCGATAAAGAAAAAGTTGTTATTACCAATATTAAGCAATTAAATGATAAAGAATTTGGAATTCCCACAGGCACAGTCGCTGATAAGCTTGTGCTGTCAGTATTTCCAAATACAAAATTTCAATATTATAATTCGGTCCTTGATGCAGCTATTGCTGTAAAACAAGGAAAAGTTGATGCTGCAGCCTATGATGAACCAATATTAAGAAATATAGCAGCAAAAAATCCTGGTTTAATTGTACTTTCCGAAATGATCACCAAGGATGATTACGGATTTGCAGTTCGTTTAGAAGATAGCGATTTAAAAAATACGATTGATGGAGTTATTAAAGATCTAAAAATAAATGGTGATTATGAGCAGATGCTTAAGCGCTGGTTGCCAAAAGAAGGGCAGCCCAAAGCAATGCCCCAAATAGAAACAGGCAATAATGGTACATTGAGGTTTGGCACTTCATCAGTTACCGAACCTTTTTCATTTGTTGATGAATCTCAGAAAGTGGTAGGCATTGATATAGAAATTGCATCACTGGTAGCTAAAAAACTTAATAAAAAATTAGAAATAGTTAATATGGAATTTGGCTCATTGATTCCAGCATTAGCCTCAAAGAAAGTAGATATGATTGGCGCATGCATTACTATTACTGAAGAACGATCTAAAAAAGTGTTATTTTCCAGCCCATATTACACGGGTGGAATTGCTGCAATTGTAAATAAATAATTATTTATTTAAGATAATAGATGAGCTAAGCCAAAAGCCGCCGAAGAAGCAATGCCACCAATCAAAAGGGTTTGCATCGCTGAGCGCCCTTGATTCACCCCTGTAAACCTACCTTTAATCCAACCAAAAAGTACCAGTGCAATACTCGTTGCAATAACTGACATTTTTAGTGCGGACATGATGTCAGATATAAAGAAATAAGGCATCAAGGGAATGAGCCCACCTACAATATAAGAGGTTGCAATAGTGGACGCACTGATCATGGCTCTTTTTGGGTCAGGCTTTTCTAAATTTAATTCAAATTTCATCATGAATTTTAGCCAGCGTTCACGATTAGAAGTGATGGACTTAACGACTGTTTTAAGCGCGCTCCCTTTGAGCCCATATTCTGAAAGTATTTCTTCAACTTCTGAAATTTCACGCTCACGTAAATGTTTAATTTCATAGGCTTCACGTTTTAATTCAGAATCATAATGTTCAATATCAGTTTTACCAGCAAGATATCCGCCTAAACCCATTGCAATAGACCCCGCCGCAACTTCGGCTAAGCCTGCTGTTACAATAATTGTTGAAGAATCAACAGCTGCAGATAAGCCTGCAGCAAGAGCAAATGGAACAGTAAGGCCATCCGCCATACCAATCACAATATCTCGAACTACTGCTGTTGAGGTGAAGTGTGTTTCAGAGTGATGCGAATGATGGTCGTTTGACATGAATATCTCTTTAAATTTTATGTTAATGACAGTTAAAAATACTATATATTAGATTTTGTAATTTAAATATATAAGGATTAAAAAATGAAACAATGTACCTACAATGTATTAGCTTTATTAGTGTTTGCTTTGTCTTTTTCTTATGTCCCCACAGCCGCGTTTCAATATCATTGCGTCTATGATGGCGTGACAACTTTTAATGTGCCTATTTTTATATTCCAACAAGTTTTTTTAGCCACAATTCTTTTCATCATTGGTCGTTTTGGTTTTAGAGATGGCAAAATGGTCTGCTGGATGTCGTGTAGCCAAAAAAATAAGAAAAAGAAAAAATAGTTAATCAAGTTTAGCTTTATGTTTTGACTGCCTTTTAAACTTTGTTTTATCTTTTTCCACTTTAGGTTTAAAAGGCAAGTCAGCACGGAAAAGAGCGTAATGTGTCTGAGAGCGCAGCTTAAGTTTACGGATTTGCTTCATAAAGCATTACGCAATAATATCTAATACGCCCCGCGTAATAAACTCAATTGCCATAGAACCTAAAAGTAAACCCATGATACGGGTAACTATTTTTGTACCTACAGCACCAATCACTCTAGAAATACTTTCAGCAAAACTTAAGGTAAGCCAAATTGTTAGAGATACGAAAATACATGGGAGCACTAGAAAAGATAGATTTACAAAATTAGGGGCTTGGTGAGCAGCAATAATCATATTGCTAATCGCCCCGGGCCCTGCTAAGAGAGGAATGCTAAGTGGGACAAAAGCAATTAATTCTTTTTCTGACTTACTATTTTGTGTAGATTCCATAATTTGATTTCGTCCTAACATCATGTATATGGCCATGATCAGAAGAAGAATACCGCCGCAAATCTGAAAACTTGGCATAGAAATGCCAAAGATATTTAAGATTTTATCTCCGAGAAAAAGTGAAACTACAAGAATGATAAAGACAGTTAAAGCTGTCATCTTGGCTACATTTTTTTTATTAATGTTTTTATGTTGACCCGTTAAACTCAAGTAAATCGGCAAGCAACCTGGGGGGTCAACAATTGCTATCATAGCGATTGTCGTTTTTATTATAAAAGTCCACTCAATCATGATTTATTCCTTATTTAAAATGTCATAACGTCTAAGTATGGTTGCAGCAATAAGCACGCAAATAACTCTTAAAAGCTAACCGTGGTTTCAATCTGTAAATAACGTAATTTTTTTGCAATACCTTCAAGAACTTCCTTGCTGATGCGTCCCAAGCGCTTTGCTTGAGGTTGCAACGAAGGTCTAGCAAGCCCATAAATATGTACACCTTGGATATCACTTTTGATTTCGCTCATTAATTGCACATAAGCATCAATATCTTTTTCGCTTGGATTCTTATCATCAATGCTGAAAATACAGGTTTGAACAAAAGTTGGACAGGCAGTTGCACAGTTTTTAAGTCGTTCCAAGATTTGATGGCGCTTTAGATTGACTTGATTAATTATTTGAATACTTTCTTCTGTGACAGCATCAACCTTAAACCAAACTTCACCATTTATTTCTTTTAACATCTCCACGCTTTTAATCACAGGGGATTGATGCATTAAACTTCCGTTAGTTATAAGACGTAATTTAATTTTATGGAGTAAGTTAAATTCTTCGAGTACCTTTTTAACAATTAAAATAATTTGTGGAAATTCTTCGGCACTTGTAGGTTCTCCATTACCTGAAAAAGCAATGTCTTTTAGATGACGATCTTCAATGGCTACATTTTTTTCCATATAATCACCATGAATGATTTCATGAAGAAAAAAACGTAGTTCATCTTCAAGCACATCGAGCTCAATAGGGGGAGGTGAGCCACGGGTAAGATTTGGAATTTCACAATAAATGCATTGCCAATTACAAGCATTATTTACATTTAAGTTGACACCAATTGATAATCCGCCGGCACGTCTTGAAATAACAGAATAAATATATTTAAGACCACTTAATTCCCGGCTGTGATCATGAATACTAAGATACTGCTTAGATACGCTCATATTTATTTAAGGGAGTTGAGGCGGTCTATTAACGCAGACAAGTCATAGCCAGCAATCTGAGCTTTGCTTAAAATTTCATCAATAGGTAATATTTTTGCATGTGACAAAGCCCAAAGCGTTGAGCACCGAGTACCTGTTCGGCAATAAGCAAAGACAGGTTTTTGAGCTACTTCAAAGTTACAACTAAATTGCGCAATATCGCCATCGGAAATTTGCCCGCCAATTACAGGCTGATGGATGGCTTTGATGCCTAAATTTTGAGCCTCTTTTTCAATAGTTGAAAAAGCTAGTTGTCCTTCGGATTCTTGATCAGGGCGATTACAAAAAATAGTTTTGTAGCCTTGTGCTTGAATTTCTTTTAAGTCTTCAATCGTGATTTGATCAGAGACGGTAAGTTCGTTATTTATTTTTGCAAATTTCATAATTTCATTCTACTTTAAAAAAATACTCAATAGGTCATTTAAGAATCGCTGACCTAGAAGTGTTGGCTTAATCATTTCATGATCCTTGATAATCAGTTTTTTATCTATCGCAGTTTTGAGTTCTTTATTAATAGATGAAATATTTAAACCTGTTTTTTCTTCGAAACTTTGAATGCTAAATCCATCAATAAGACGTAAATGATTCATCATAAATTCAAAAACTAAATCATTTTCATGAATAATCGTTTCTGATTCAATCATATTTTGCATTTTTATATGTTCCATATATTGTTTCGGATTTTTATATCGACTCTCGCGAATCATCTTGTCATGAAAAGTTAGCTTGCTATGAGCACCCGCTCCTATACCTAGATAATCACCAAACTGCCAATAATTAAGATTATGTTGGCATTGTGATTTAGGTTTTGCAAAAGCAGATGTTTCATAATGCTCATAACCATGCTGGCTTAAAATATCTTCAATAGTTTCCTGCATTACTGCACTTTCATCATCGAGCGGTAATTTGGGGGGATGTTTAAAAAAGAATGTATTAGGCTCAATCGTTAAATGATAAAAAGATAAGTGCTGTGTATTAAAAGAAGTCGCAGTTTTGGCATCGTCTATCGCTTCATCTAATGTTTGCTGAGGTAATGCATACATTAAATCTAAATTCACTTCATCAAAATGACGCATTGCAATTTCAATACCTTTTTTGGCTTCACTGCTATCGTGGATACGACCTAATGCTTTCAGATGGGTATTATTAAATGATTGAATGCCTAAAGATACTCTTGTGACGCCAGCATCTTTATATCCTTCAAAATGATTGGTATCTATAGTTCCTGGATTGGCTTCAAGTGTAATTTCGGCATCATACAAAATAGGCGTCAGTGCACGAACCTGACTTAAAATTTTCTGAATAGCTTTCCCACTAAACAAACTTGGGGTGCCACCTCCAAAAAAAATGGAGTGAATTTTTCTTCCCCAAATCATAGGTAATGAAAACTCAAGATCCTTAATAAGCGCATCCACATACATGGATTCTAAATCAGTAAAATTTTGAGCTTCTTTATGTTCGTGCGAATTAAAATCACAATAGGGACATTTTTTGACACACCAAGGGATGTGAATGTAAAGCGAGAGTGGGGGTGGCATGGCGAGTCTTGATGTTTGACTCATAGAAGACTTATTTATTTTTTAAGTATGGATTAATAAGATCATCAACCATTTGATGAAGCGCTTCTTTCATTTGCTTTTCAGAGACTTCCATTAAAAGACCATCTTCAATAGCGTCTTGAGAAAGCTGCTTTAATTCATCAAAGTTTTCTTTCATGACTTTAATTTTTTCTGTACATGACACGACGGATTTATCGTCACGAATCCAAGTAGGCCATTTATTTTTTAATTTATCCATAAATCTGATTCAGTTTTAATTTAAGTTTATGTAACGCTTGTCCGCGATGACTAATTCGATTTTTGACGTCTGATGGTAATTCTGCCACAGCTTTTTCAGTCATATGATCTAAAAATAAGGGGTCATAACCAAACCCACCAGAGCCTCTGGGGGATTTTAAAATCTCCCCATGCCATGTTCCTTCAACAACAATAGGTTCAGGATCAAATTCATGTTTTACAAAGACAATGACACAAGTGTAATGTGCTTTTCGATTCGATTCGTTTTCTAAACTTTTTAAAAGTTTTTCATTATTTTTTTGATCTGATGAAGGTTCACCTGCGAATCGGGCCGATAAGACACCAGGTTTGCCGTCCAAGACATCCACGCAAATACCTGAATCATCTGCAATGGCAGGTAATTTAGACAAGCGACTTGCATGTCTTGCTTTAACAAGTGCATTCTCAAGGAATGTATAAAAAGGCTCTTCAGCGGCATCAATTTTAAAATGTGATTGAGGAAGTATCTCAACGTTCATATCTTCTAAGATCGATTGAATTTCGATGAGTTTTTTGGCATTGCTTGTTGCAATGACGATTTGATTCTTCATGAAATTACTTTAAAACATTTTTTTGTAATTGAATGAGCTCTTTAATGCCCTGTGCAGCAAGGTCAGACATCTGGTCCATCATTTCACGCGAAAAAGGTGTTCCTTCTGCAGTACCTTGAATTTCCACAAAACCTCCTGAGCCCGTCATGACAATATTCATGTCTGTGTCACAACTTGAATCTTCACTGTAATCTAAATCTAATAGTGGGTTTCCTTCGTGGAGCCCTACAGAGATGGCTGCCACAGAATCAATGAGCGGCGATTCTGAAATGAGTTTTTTATCCATCAGATGTTTAATAGCGTCATGCACCGCGACATAAGCCCCTGTAATGCTAGCCGTGCGTGTGCCACCATCGGCTTGAATGACATCGCAATCAATTTGAATGGTGCGTTCGCCCAGTTTTTTTAAATCAATAATCGCACGCAAGCTACGCCCAATAAGACGTTGTATTTCTTGCGTCCGACCAGATTGTTTTCCGCGCGCCGCCTCTCTATCCATTCTCGATCCTGTCGATCTTGGGAGCATGCCATATTCAGCCGTAATCCAACCTTGACTTTGACCCTTTAAAAAAGAAGGTACTTTTTCATCAATACTTGCAGTGCACAGCACATGCGTGTCACCGAATTTAATCAAGACGGAGCCTTCTGCATGTTTTGTGTAATGCCTAATAATTTCAACCGGTCTTAATTGGTTGTGAGCGCGTTGATTTAATCTCATAGTCTTCTTCCTCGATAGAAGCAGTCATTATAAGCTAGCTTTAATTGATTGATATCTTGTCATTTAAAGGTTTTAGTCGCAAATGCAACTATAGATTGATAAAATGACATTTAAACATCGAATTGGATACCTTATGGCTTTAAGTATGACCGGTTTTTCCTTCAAAGAAGCAGATACTCAGCAAGGTATCTTGCTCCTTGAATTTCGGTCTTTAAATAATCGATATCTAGAACTCCAGGTTAAATTGGATGAGTCTTTAAGATCTTTCGAACCTATGATTCGAGATCTGATATCTGCCGAAATTAAAAGAGGTAAAGTAGATTGCAGAATCTATTTCAAATCTAAAACACATGCACTTGATGTTAAAAATGTAGATCCAGCGAAGTTAAAACAACTCGCTAGCTCAGTCGATGAAATTGCAAAACATTTCTCCCATGTACAACCGATTAATGCCCTCGACATCTTAAAAACGAGTGAAATCATGCACGACCAATCCGTGGACATGAATATGCTCGAACAAGATCTTAAAAAAAATCTCAAAGAAGCCTTATTAGAAATTCAATTATCTAAAGCGCGTGAAGGTGAAAAATTACAAAAGATTTTATTGGATAAATTAAAAGATATTGAGGTACTCGTAGGCGAAGCTAAAAAAATCCTACCCATTTTAATCAAAGATTATCAAACTAAGATTGAAGATAAATTTAAGCAAGCTTTGATCGCGATCGATGATGATCGATTGAAGCAAGAGTTTCTTATCTTTATTCAAAAGATGGATATTGATGAAGAGCTTAATAGAATTACATCCCATATTGATGAAGTTAGACGTTTACTTAAAACTGATGGGGCCATTGGTAAAAAACTAGACTTTATGATGCAAGAACTAAATCGTGAGGCGAATACTTTAGGTTCGAAATCCATTTCACCTAAAACGTCACAAATATCAGTGGATTTAAAAGTTTTGATTGAGCAAATGCGCGAACAAATTCAGAATATTGAATAATAACGACTAAAGAATATCTATGAGCCAAGCCCATTTATTTATTATTGCAGCAGCTTCCGGTGCCGGTAAGACGACACTTGTAAAAGCCCTGTTAAATAAAGACAGAGATCTTCAAGCTTCTGTGTCTCACACAACCCGTAAACCCCGGCCAGGTGAAGTTGATGGTGTGGATTATCATTTTGTTGATGAAGTAACCTTTATAGATTTGAAGAAGAAAGGTGAATTTTTAGAATCTGCCGAATGCCATGGTGGTATGTATGGCACAAGTAAAAAATCAGTACAGTCCATTCTCGATCAAAAAAAAGATGTGATTCTAGAAATCGATTGGCAAGGCGCCCAGGCTCTCAAAGCCCAATTTAAGGAGGCTGTATCAATCTTTGTATTGCCACCTTCTGTTGAAACGCTTGCAGAAAGATTAAATAACCGCGGACATGATAGTGAAGAAACGATTGCAATGAGACTTGCTGCCGCGCGAGAAGAGATGAGCCATGTAGATGAGTTCGATTATGTTACAATCAACGATGACTTTGAAGTAGCGCTCCACGATCTTATGGCTATTATTCGATCCACTCGATTAATGTGTCATATTCAGCTTACACGACATAGCCACTTAATTAAAAACTTGACTTGAAATTTGGAGAAATAACATGGCACGAATTACAGTAGATGATTGTTTAGAGATGATTCCTAATCGCTTTAAACTTACTTTAGCTGCCGCTTACCGCGCAAGACAATTAGCTAACGGTGCTGAAGCTTTAGTAAGCACGCATGGCTTAAGAGATAAGCCTACGGTATTAGCATTAAGAGAAATCGCAGCAGGTAAAGTTGGCCTTGATATCTTAAATAGAAAAACAACATACTAAATTTCTTAAATAGGGCTTAAAGCCCCCTCAAGAGAAAAAGACCATGGCTAGTACCGCTCATTTTAATAAAGCGGATGCTCAAAAAACACCGCCACTTCCGTTACTGCCTGTCGATAACGAAGCGTCGGAACTCACAATCCTCCTTAAGACTTATTTAAAAACGAAAGATATCCAGAAGATATGGGATGCCTATCGATTTAGTGAAGAAGCACATCACGGCCAATCCAGAAGAAGTGGTGAGCCGTACATTGTGCACCCTGTTGCTGTCGCATGTACTTTAGCTAAGCTTCATCTTGATGCCCCTACAATTCTTGCAGCCCTTCTTCATGATGTTGTTG
The DNA here is from genome assembly GCF_006364435.1 of Candidatus Methylopumilus universalis. NCBI lineage: Bacteria > Pseudomonadati > Pseudomonadota > Betaproteobacteria > Nitrosomonadales > Methylophilaceae > Candidatus Methylopumilus > Candidatus Methylopumilus universalis. The sequence goes on from NZ_CP040977.1 coordinate 42,411, forward strand.
AAGATACAACCATTACCAATAAAGAAATTGAAAAAAAATTTGGTAAACAAGTCTCTGTATTAGTCGACGGTTTATCTAAGCTCGACAAAATTGAATTTCAAGATGCGACAGAAGCGCAAGCCGAAAATTTTAGAAAAATGTTACTGGCAATGTCAAATGACGTTCGTGTTATTTTAGTAAAGTTAGCTGATCGTCTTCATAATATGCAAACGTTAGATGTTTTAAGACCTGAAAAACAAAAACGTATCGCGCAAGAAACTCATGATATTTATGCACCTATTGCAAATCGATTAGGTTTAAATGCCATTTATCAAGAGCTTGAAGATTTAAGTTTTAAACACCTCTACCCCATGCGCTATCGTGCGATTCAAAAAGCTATGAAAGCTTCTCGAGGCAATCGTCGCGAAGTCGTTGAGAAAATTACGGCAGCTATCCAACAAAAATTAACTGAGATGAAAATGGATGCAGAAGTCTCAGGGCGAGAAAAAAATACTTATAGTATTTATAAAAAGATGAGCGAAAAAAGCATGTCTTTTGCACAAATCAACGACATCTATGCCTTTAGGATTATTGTGAAAGAAGCGAATGATGCTTATTCTGCATTAGGCGCATTACATAGCTTATATAAACCTCTTCCAGGGAAATTCAAAGATTACATTGCCATTCCAAAAGCTAATGGCTATCAATCTCTTCATACAAGTTTATTTGGACCTTTCGGCACCCCTATTGAAGTGCAAATTCGTAGTGAAAAAATGCACAAACTTGCAGAAGCAGGCGTCGCAGCGCATTGGCTTTATAAAACGAAAGACGCACACCTTACTGAACTTCAACAGCAAACGCATCAGTGGTTAAAACGTCTTTTAGAGATTCAATCAGATAGCGCTGATTCACTGGAATTCTTAGAGCATTTAAAAGTTGATCTTTTCCCTGACGAAGTTTATGTGTTCACCCCTAAAGGAAAAATTCTAGCATTGCCAAAAGGTTCAACAGCAGTTGACTTTGCATACGCGGTGCATAGTGATGTAGGTAATTGTTGCGTGGCTGCAAAATACAATCAAGAACTTGTCCCTCTTCGTGCCGAAGTCCATAACGGCGATCACATAGAAATTATTACAGCCCCTCTAGCTAAACCTAATCCTGCATGGCTTAATTTTGTGATTACAGGAAAAGCAAGATCACACATTAGACAATATTTAAAATCGATTGAATCAGAAGAGTCTTCGAGACTTGGCGAAGGTATGCTTAATCAAGCACTCAAGGCCCTTCATATCAGCCCGTCATCGATCAAAGAATCTCATTGGAAAAAATTAATCAGTGATTATGGCGTTAAAACCAAAGAAGAGATTTTGGCTGAAATTGGTTTAGGAAAGCGTATGAACGTTATGGTGGCTCATCAATTGATTAGTTTTATGGATGGGGTGAGCCATGTTAAAGGCAAACATAAGCAATTGGACGTCATCACCATTAAAGGTTCTGAGAGTATGGCGATTCAATTGGCAATATGTTGTCATCCAATTCCAGGCGATCCTATTTTAGGATTTATTAACAAAGACAAAGGGCTTGTTGTTCACACCCATGATTGCTTAGCGATTCGTAAATTCAAACTTGATCCTGATAAATGGCTTGATGTTGAATGGGATCCAAATCCAGATCGATTATTTAAAGTCAATTTACAAATTATGGTATTAAATGAGCGCGGCATGCTCGCTAAAATTTCATCCGTGATTGCAGAATCAGATTCAAATATCGATAATGTGAATGTTGAAGAATCCGATGGTGGACACTTTGTAAATGTTAACTTTATTGTGCAGGTTCACAACCGTATTCATTTGGCAGATCTCATGCGAAACTTAAGAAAGATTAGTGATATTTCTAGAATTAGCCGCGTCAAGATGAAAACCTTTTAAGCAACTTATTAAAAAAGAAAGACTTAAGAAATGACAAAAGAAATTATTCAAACTACAAATGCCCCAGAGGCGATTGGTACATATTCTCAAGCTGTCAAAACAGGCAATACTATCTACTTATCAGGGCAAATTGCACTCGATCCCCAGTCTATGAAGTTAGTTGAGGGCATTGAGGCACAAATTCATCAGGTGTTTAAGAATTTAAAATCAGTCGTTGAAGCTTCTGGTGCTCAATTAAGTGACATCGTTAAAATAAATATATATTTAACAGATTTGTCGCATTTTGCTTTGGTCAATACCATCATGGGCGAATATTTTACGAAACCCTACCCAGCAAGAGCTGCGGTAGGTGTTGCATCGCTTCCTAGAAATGCACTTATTGAAGCTGATGGTGTTGTTGTTATTTAAATTATTTCTATTTAAGAGTATTTCAATCTGACTTCTCTAGCCGAGCTTAAGCTTTTTACCCCTTCAGTATTAAATAAGCTCAAAAAATTGGGCGTTGAAGATGTATTTAGTTTAGCTATGTATCTTCCAATTCGTTATATCGATGAAACTATCGTGACACCTATTCGTAATATTCAAATGGGTGAGCTATCTCAAATAGAAGCAGAAGTCATCAGAGCTGAAATTGTTTATAAGCCCAAAAAAATGCTTCTCGTACAAGTTAAAGATGCATCTGGAAGTTTGCAGCTTAGATTTTTACATTTTTATCCAAGCCAAATGAAAATGTTTGAAGCGGGTAATCGCATTCGTATTTTAGGAGAGGCTCGACATAATTTATTTGCATTCGAGATGATTCATCCACAATGTAAATTAATCAGAGACAGCGATGTCTTGCCTCAGTCATTAACGCCTATTTATTCATTAGTTGCAGGTGTGGGACAAAAAACAGTCAAAGATGCGATTGATAAGTTGTTTCATCACTTTGATTTAAAAACTTATTTAAAAGATTTATTTTTACCATTTATTTATGAGAAATTACACTTACCAAATCTTTATGAAAGTGTAGAAAGTATTCATCACCCAAAAGATTTTAAAGAAGTTGCCAGCCATGAGACTTTTACAAGTAAACCTTATCAAAGAATTATCTTTGATGAATTTTTAGCGCAACAATTATCTTTGAGATCTAATTATCTAATAAGGCGAGCACTTTCAGCTATGCCATTCAAAGCCAAAAATAAACTCACAAATATTTTTGTGGATAAGCTTGAATTTGAGTTAACCGGGGCACAAAAAAAAGTCATTCAAGAAATTAAAAATGATCTTGATAAAAATTATCCAATGCAAAGACTATTACAAGGTGATGTAGGCAGTGGTAAAACAGTAGTAGCGACTATCGCAGCTTTACAAGTGATCGAAAATGGAAGTCAGGTGGCTTTTATGGCGCCTACTGAAATTTTAGCGGAACAACATTATCGAAAACTGAGCAAATGGTTAACCCCTTTAAACATAAAAGTTGCATGGCTAACAGGCAGCCAGTCCAAAAAAGACCGAGAGGTTTCTTTAAGTTTGACGCAATCCGGAGAAGCAAATATTGTAGTGGGTACACATGCACTTTTTCAAGACCATGTCATTTTTAAAAAGTTAGGCCTAAGTATTATTGATGAACAACATCGATTTGGTGTTGAACAAAGATTAGCGTTACGAAAAAAAGGTCAATTAGATAAAGTAATTGAACCTCATCAATTGATGATGAGTGCTACACCCATTCCAAGAACACTTTCTATGAGTTATTTTGCAGATCTTGATGTGTCTATTATTGATGAATTGCCTAAAGGCCGTGAAGCGATTGTGACAAAACTTTTTTCAGAAGATCGACGCGATGAAATTTTAAAAAGAGTGCATGAGGTGTGTCATACAGGTGCTCAAGTATACTGGGTATGCCCTTTGATTGAAGAAAGTGAAGTATTGCAACTTCAAACCGCAGAAGAAACATATTTAAATATGCAGTCTCATTTTCAAGATTTGAAAGTGGGCCTGGTCCACGGGCGAATGAAGTCATCAGAAAAACAAAAAGTCATGTCTGATTTTGTGAAGGGTGATATTCAATTATTAGTTGCGACTACAGTGATTGAAGTAGGTGTTGATGTACCTAATGCGACATTAATGGTGATTGAAAATGCAGAGCGTATGGGTCTTTCACAATTACATCAGCTTCGAGGTCGCGTGGGGCGTGGCTCACTAAAAAGTACATGTATATTATTATTTCAAAAAAAATTATCAGAGCTTGCACGACAAAGACTCAAAGTTATTTTTGAAAATACGGATGGATTTATCATTGCCCAAGAAGACTTAAATATAAGAGGGCCTGGAGAGTTTTTAGGGGTGCGTCAAAGTGGCGTACCTATGTTACGTATTGCTAATCTCAATCGCGATTTTAAATTATTAGAAGAAGCCAAGGCGATTGCTGACCAGTTATTGGAAGATAATCCGGAAGCTTCTCATCTTCATTTAAAACGCTGGCTGAGTCACGCAAATGAAAGAGTAAAGGTATAAAAATGGTTTGGTTAAAATCACCTACAGCTGAAGGTAGCGAATTTTCATGGTTGACAGAAGAAGGTTCTTTAACAGAACGATTACAAAAAGAATTTAATGATGTCAAAGTTGATGTCGTTTATGAAGGCGCAGCTTTAGAAAAAACAACAGATTATATTCGTGAAGTATTAATCAAAAGTCATGGTGAACCTATGATTTTTGCAAGAACACAATTAAAAGTAAGTCATCTCGGTGATGCCTGGATATGTTTAAAAACACTTGGCCAACAATCACTTGCTAATATTTTATTCAAAGACTCTGATATTTCTAGACTTTCACTTTTATATCGAATCTGTGAGCCAGGAGATATTTTATATACATATATAAAATCGCTTGGATATGTTGATAAAGAGATTTTATGGGTGCGCCAAGCAGAATGGGAAAGGCACGGAAAGAGTATTTTTCTAACCGAAGTATTTTTACCAAATCTTTTCAATCAACTATGAAGTTGATGTGAGTCTAATGATTTAAGTTATAATTTTTCTTTAAATTTTTTCAAAGTATTTTTCCAAAAATCGTGAGCTTGTCTAGAAAACTCCCTTTTTATTTTGATTTGCCCAAAGCTATTGCGATTTCAATGGCGATTCATATCATTTTAATGATAGGTTTGCCTGAACTTAATAAACCACTATTAATACCTCAAGAAATGAGCGTGACAATTTCAAGTTCACCTATCCAACAACCAATCGAAAAAATTGAAACACCTCAGCCCGTTAAAAAAGTTGAGCCTATTCAGAAAAAAATTACACCGATCATCGATAAAAATGCAATATCAGTTGCGGAACCAACACCGAAAGAAGTGGCTCCAGCTCCACCAGCAGAAACTGTTTCAAAAATACCTAATATTGTGCCTCAAGAGCAATTAACTCAGTATTTAGAAAGTTATAGTAGCCTTCTTGCAAATGCGATAGCAAAATATAAGCAATACCCTAAAATCGCTCAAATGCGCGGCTGGCAAGGGACCGTCATTGCAGACCTTGAGATTGATAGCAAAGGCACTGTGATTAGTATTAAGATTAAAAAAAGTAGTACATATGAAGTTTTAGATAATGAAGCACTCGAGATGATTAGAAAGGCTTCCCCATTTCCAGCGCCACCCGAAAGTCTCCGGGGCAAAAATTTTAACGTGCTTGTCCCTATTTCATTCAAACTCGAATAGTCGGATTAAATTTAGAGATGCATCTTTATATTCGTCTTATGCGTCTTGATAAACCCATTGGTATTTTTTTATTGCTATGGCCAACTTTATGGGGGCTTTTCATTGCTGCAGATGGACATCCAAGTATTCAACACCTCATTATTTTTATTTTAGGCACAGTATTTATGCGTTCAGCTGGCTGTGTCGCCAATGATATTCTGGATCGTAGATTTGATTCTTCAGTTACACGAACAAAGTTACGCCCACTCGCTAATCAATCAATCCCAGTTAAAAATGCATTTTTTTTATTGATCACTTTGTTATTAGGTGCGTTCATATGCGTTTTATTTTTAAATGAAAATGCATTTTACTTTTCATTAGTCGCTCTATTTTTGGCGCTTACTTATCCATTAACAAAAAGATTTTTTGTGATGCCACAAGCCTATTTGGGTTTAAGTTTTGGTATGGGCATTCCTATGGCTTTTGTTGCAAATAATATTTCCTTATCTTTGACAGCATGGTTGCTATTTTTAGCCAATGTATTTTGGGCGATTGCTTACGACACGCTTTATGCAGTGACGGATAAAAATGACGATTTAAAAATTGGCATTCGTTCTTCAGCTATTTGGTTTGGGAATTATTTGAAAGAAGCCATCATGTTCTGTTATACCTGTATGATGGGATGCTTGATTTGGGTGGGACAGTTAGAAAATTTTGGCTGGCCTTTTTATGGGTTTTTGATGGTGAGCCTCATTTTTATTGGGCTTCTTTATCGCCAAATCCTGACGCTTAATCCAAAAGCCTGTTTTGATGCATTTTTAAGCAATAACTATCTAGGTGCGTTTGTCTTTTTAGGGATATTTTTTCACTATCTTCATGTGAACTAAATCATTAATAAAATTGACAAAACAGGCACTTTTGGCATAGAATTCACCTCTTTTTTTAAATTTATAGCGCAAAAGTTGGTATTGAAATGAAGACATTTTCAGCAAAATCCCATGAAGTAAAACACGATTGGTTCGTTGTAGACGGAACTGACGCAGTATTGGGTAGATTAGCAAGTGCGATTGCACATCGATTACGTGGCAAACATAAAGCCATTTATACGCCGCACGTAGATACGGGTGATTACATTGTTGTGATCAACGCGGAAAAGATTAAAGTAACGGGTAATAAAGGTGACGGAAAACTTTACCATCGCCATTCAGGTTATCCAGGCGGCATTTCAACAACGAACTTCTCTAAGATGCAAGACCGTTTTCCAGGCCGCGCTTTAGAAAAGGCAGTGAAAGGAATGTTACCAAAAGGACCTTTGGGTTATGCCATGATTAAAAAGATGAAAGTCTATACAGGCCCAACCCATGATCATGTGGCACAACAACCACAACCATTAAGCATATAGTTAAGGAAACACTATGATAGGTAAATACAATTACGGAACAGGTCGCAGAAAGAGCTCAGTAGCTCGCGTGTTCATGAAGCCAGGTAAAGGCGTAATCACTGTGAACGACAAACCTGCGGATGAATATTTTTCACGTTATACCTCCCGTATGATTTTTCGCCAACCACTCGACTTAACCAACACGTTAAGCACATTTGATATCAATGTGAACGTTATTGGTGGCGGTGAATCTGGTCAAGCAGGTGCCGTGCGTCATGGCATTACACGTGCGTTGATTGACTATGATACAAATTTAAAAAGTACGCTTTCGCAAGCTGGCTTTGTAACACGTGATGCACGCGAAGTTGAGCGTAAAAAAGTGGGTCTTCGAAAAGCTCGTAGACGTAAACAATTCTCGAAACGTTAATTGTTTCAAGTTCCAAAGAGCAAAAAGGCCGCTTTCAAGCGGCTTTTTTGTTATATAGAGTTAAATAAATTTTGTTAGTATGGTTTTTAAGGATTAAAACTTCTTTTAAATTAAAGGTGCCAAGTGATGAGTAATAAGTCCAAGATTAAAGTAGGCGTGGTCGGTGCAACTGGTTATACCGGCGTTGAGCTATTAAGAATTCTAGTCAAACATCCTCATGTGACAATTCAGGCTGTGACGTCCAGAGCAGAGGCTGGTTTATCGATTGCGACCTTATTTCCAAGCTTGAGAGGTCTCATTGATCTTAAATTTGAAGATCCGAAGGCAGCTAATTTAACGAATTGTGACCTCGTTTTTTTTGCAACGCCTAATGGTATTGCCATGCAAGAAGTACCAGCACTTCTTAAAGCTGGGGTAAAAGTGATCGATTTGGCAGCTGATTTTAGGCTAAAAGACGCTAACGTCTGGGAAAAGTGGTATAAAATGCCGCATTCATGTAGCGATCTACTTAAAGAAGCTGTTTACGGCCTACCGGAGATGAATAGAGAAAAGATTAAAAAGGCATCACTTGTGGCTAATCCTGGCTGTTATCCCACAGCCATTCAATTGGGATTTATCCCATTAATTGAATCAGGCGTGATTGATCTTGATGATTTAATTGCAGATGCGAAATCAGGCGTATCTGGAGCTGGCAGAAAAGCTGAAGTCCATGCATTGATGGCGGAAGCTTCTGATAACTTTAAGGCATACGGAGTAGAGGGGCATAGACATTTACCCGAAATCACGCAAGGACTCAGCAGTGTTGCGAATCAAGCAGTGCATTTAACTTTTGTACCTCATTTAACGCCTATGATTAGAGGTATTCACGCGACACTTTATGCAACGCTTACTAAAAAAACAGATATACAAGCACTTTTTGAATCAAGATATAAAAACGAGTCTTTTGTAGACGTTATGCCAAAAGGGTCTCATCCAGAAACAAGATCTGTAAGAGGCTCAAATCAATGTCGCATTAGTATCCATCAGCCGCAAGGAAGCCATAAGGTTGTGATTTTATCTGTCATTGATAATCTCGTGAAAGGCGCGGCAGGACAGGCTGTTCAGAACATGAATCTAATGTTTGATTTTCCAGAGATTTCTGGACTTGATCTTGTGCCCTTGATGCCATAAAGTGTTGTTTCTATGAGAAAAGTTAAGCGAACCTATACCAAATATTTTGGTGTCACCCGCCGAAGAATGCGTATTAAAACAGGCGCTTCTTGGCACACCTATTTGATGATTGCAGCATTCTCATTTATAGGTGGCGCAGGATTTACTTATTGGGAATTAAATGGCGGTTCAGTGATTGGCTTTATTTCAAAAATTGAAGCATTAGAAGCTGAGAATCAGTCCATACAAGGCCAGTTGTTACAACAAAAAATTGAGATCCAGCTCAAATCGATTTCAGGCGATAAAGTTTCAGGCGATATTTCTAAGCTTCAAGAAGAAAACAATAAGCTAAAAGAAGACATTCTTTTTTACGAAAAAATTGTAGGCAAGAAACGATAAAGGAAATTTCATGTTTTTTAATAAAAAAAATAAAGCGCGTACGATTGATACACTTATTGATAAAGACATTTCGGTACGCGGCAATGTGACGTATTCAGGTGGTATTCGTGTGGATGGTTCAATTCAAGGCAACCTCACTGAACTTCCAGGCACAGCAGGTACTCTTATTATGGGTAATAAAAGCCGCATTAAGGGAAATATTTCTGCACATACGGCAATTATTGGCGGAGACGTGAACGGTAATATTATATGTGCTGAATATTTAGAGCTTCATGCTAATGCTAGAATTATGGGTGATATCGAATATAAGGTGATAGAAATTCACGCAGGTGCTAAAGTGTATGGACGGCTTAAAGAGGTAGCTAAAGATTATCAGTCACAAAAAAAGAAATAATGAGGAGTCAATATTATGAATCAAATCGTTGAATCAAAAGAAATGGAAATGCCAACCCCACTTATTTTTACAGATAATGCTGTAAAAAAGGTGAAGGCATTGATTGAAGAAGAGGGCCAGCCAGAGCTGAAGCTTCGCGTATTTGTAAGCGGTGGCGGATGTTCAGGATTTCAATATGGATTTACATTTGAAGAAACTACAAATGAAGATGATACGCAAGTCACAAAAGATTCAGTGACTTTGCTCATTGATCCTATGAGTTTGCAATATTTAATGGGTGCTGAAATCGACTATCAAGACAGTGTTCAAGGTTCACAATTCGTTATTAAGAATCCAAACGCACAAACAACATGCGGTTGCGGTTCTTCCTTCTCAGCTTAAAACTACTTACTTTTAGGAACGTCGCGCCGAGCTTTACCTGTGTAAACTTGGCGTGGTCTGCCAATTTTATTGCCAGGCTGCCCTAACATTTCATTCCATTGAGCTACCCAGCCTGCTGTTCTTGCAAGCGCAAATACGGCAGTAAACATCGAATTAGGAATACCCATAGCCCGCATCACAATGCCAGAATAAAAATCCACATTCGGATAAAGCTTTTTCTCAATGAAGTATTCATCCTCAAGTGCAATTTGTTCTAACTTCATTGCAAGCTTGAAAATAGGATCATCTTTTAAACCAAGTTCATTTAGCACTTCATGGCAGGTTTTGCGCATGATTTCTGCACGAGGATCTTTGTTGCGATAAATGCGATGGCCAAACCCCATCATACGGAATGAGTCATCTTTATCTTTTGCACGCTTGATGAATGCACCAATACGACTTTCATCCTCAATTTCTTCGAGCATTTTCAAAGTAGCTTCATTTGCGCCGCCGTGCGCTGGACCCCAAAGAGATGCAATACCTGCAGCGATACATGCGAAAGGATTAGCGCCTGAAGAGCCCGCGAGTCTCACTGTGGAAGTTGATGCATTTTGTTCATGGTCTGCATGAAGAATTAAAATGCGCTCAAACGCTTTAGCAAGTACTGGGTTAATTTTGTATTCTTCACATGGCGTTGCAAACATCATATGCATAAAATTCTCTGCATAACTTAAATGATTTTGCGGGTAGGTAAATGGTTGTCCTGAACGATATTTGAAACTCCATGCTGCTATCGTAGGAACCTTTGCTAATAATTGGTGCGCCGCAATTAAACGATGCTTGGCGTCTGAGACATCCATACTATCATTATAGAATGCAGACATAGAGCCTACGACACCGACCATGACTGCCATAGGATGCGCATCACGTCTAAACCCACGAAAAATATTATTGAGTTGATCGTGGAGCATTGTATGGCGTGTAATGGTGGTCGAAAATGTTTCTTTTTCTTGGGGCTTTGGCAATTCGCCGTGCATCAAGAGATAAGCCACATCTAAAAAATCATAATGTTCTGCAAGTTGTTCAATAGGATAACCACGATAAAGAAGAAGACCTTTTTCGCCATCAATAAAAGTGATTTCAGAGCTACACGAAGCCGTCGACATAAAACCAGGGTCATAACTAAATACTTGATGAGTCCCTAATTGGCGAATATCAATCGCATCGTTACCCATAGTACTTTTTACCAAAGGCAATTCTATGGATGTTGATTCTTGATCGAAGTTTAATGTGACTTTAGTTGATTTCATTTTTGAAAATAAAATTAATTATTAATGAATTATAACTTCTCAGAACACTTTTGCTAGCGCTATCTTTATATGGGATAAAGCGCACCTAAAATGCGCAAGCCTTTAGCGCCAGTAACTTGAGGTAAGTTACCTGGTTTTGAAAACAGTGTTTGTTTCGCAAGCCATGCAAATGCCGCGGCCTCTACATGTTGTGTCGACAGGCCAAGAGCATCCGTGAGTTGAATTTTTACTTGAGGCATTAATGACTTTAATCGCTCAACTAAGAAACTATTTAAAGCACCACCACCACAGAGATAAATTTCTGAGATATTTGCGTGATGTGTTTTTATGGCGTTTGAAATACTCAATGCGGTTAGTTCTAATAGCGTTCTTTGGATATCTTGAATGGAGTAAGATTTTTGTAAGTGTTTATTGAGCCAAGCTTCATTAAAGTGATCACGACCTGTGCTTTTAGGCGCAGTTTTTTCAAAATAAGTGTCATTAAAAAATGCATCAAGGAGCATTTGAATAAGCTGACCTTCCCTTGCCCAAGAACCATCTTCATCAAATGCTTTAAGAAGATGCTTTTGACTCCAGTGATCTAATAAAATATTGCCAGGTCCACTATCAAAGCCTGATGTGGAAGTTTCGGGATTTAATATGGTGATATTGGCAATCCCACCGATATTCACAATCGCGCGATGAATCGTTGGGTGCGAAAAAATTTCTTTATGAAATGCGGGCACTAAGGGAGCGCCTTGTCCCCCTGCTGCAATATCTCGGCTTCGAAAATCCGCAATCACATTGATATGGCAAAGCTCAGCTAAGAGCGCAGGATTTCCAATTTGTAAGGTGAAGCCTTTTTGTGGCTGATGGCGAATGGTTTGTCCATGAAACCCAATCGCTTTGATATCTTTGGATGAAGTACCTGTTTTTTTAAGCAAAGCTTCAATAGCTTGATAGGCTTTTTGGCTCACTATATTGCCTGCAATGAGGCTATCTTCCAGCTCATTGGTATATGGTAAATGAAGCCCTAGAAGGCTTTTTTTCAATGTATCTTCGTAGGCGACATAACTATGACCCATCATTTTGATGTCTTGAGGTGAGTCACCAAAACTAACAAGCACAGCATCCATCCCATCAAGGCTGGTGCCAGACATAAGACCTATAAATAATTCATTCATGTGTAGGATTGTAAATGGTTTATTTCCGCTATTTTCCATATTGGTAAAATAATTTAGGCTAAAATGATGGCAATCATTAAACTTCAATAAAACCATTCGGAAATATTTGTGGCTACTGAAATCAATCAAGCGTTAGCACTCATTAAACGAGGCGCCGAAGAAATTCTTCTAGAAGAAGAGCTTCTCGAAAAACTTAAAAAAGGTCAGCCTTTAAGAGTCAAGGCGGGCTTTGATCCTACAGCCCCTGACCTTCATTTAGGCCATACCGTTTTATTAAATAAACTCAGACAATTTCAGGACTTAGGCCATCACGTTTTATTTTTAATTGGTGACTTCACGGGCATGATTGGTGACCCGACAGGCAAAAGTGCAACACGCCCTCCTTTGTCTCAAGATGAAGTGAAAAAAAATGCTGAGAGCTATGCTGAGCAAGTTTTTAAAATATTAAAGCGCGATCAAACCGAGGTCGTTTTTAATTCAAAGTGGCTGACTGATTTAGGTGCAGCCGGCATGCTCAAATTAGCTGCAAGTCATACCGTTGCTCGTATGTTAGAGCGTGATGATTTTAGTAAACGATATAAAAACAATCAACCTATTGCTATCCATGAGTTTCTTTACCCTCTTCTTCAGGGTTATGACTCTGTCGCATTGAAAGCAGACGTAGAGTTAGGCGGTACTGATCAAAAATTTAATTTATTAATGGGGCGGGAGTTACAAAAGCAATCAGGTCAATCGCCTCAGTGTGTGATTACCATGCCCCTTCTCGAAGGCTTGGATGGCGTTCAAAAAATGTCTAAATCGCTGGGTAATTACATCGGAATTAATGAAGCGCCTGAAATAATTTTCGCAAAAATTATGTCCATTTCAGATGAATTAATGTGGCGATATATTGAGCTACTTTCTTTTACATCAATGGATGAGATTGCTGAATGGAAAGCGAATGTCAAAGCAGGCCAAAATCCTCGCGATATTAAAGTCACTTTTGCTCAAGAAATTGTAGCGCGCTTTCATTCAAAAGAGGCGGCTATTGAGGCCCTAGAAAATTTCCAGACACGCTCTAAAGGAGGCATTCCAGACAATGTCCCTGAGGTAAATATTACGATTCAAGCAGATACGATTGGCATTTTGCAGCTTCTTAAAGAGGCCTCGCTTGTGGCGAGTACATCAGAAGCCATGCGCCTCATCGAGGGCGGCGGGATCAAAATTGACGGAGAGCGTCTTGAAGATGGTAAAAAAATGATTTCTAAAAATAGTGAATTTGTGGCCCAGGTGGGCAAGCGAAAATTCGCGAAGATTAAAGTTCTTTAATGTGATGGATCATATTGATTTTGAATGAAGTTTTGATTTCAATTATCTGAATTTATTGATATAATTCGGCATGAAAATATTGATGGGCTTTAAGCCCATTTTTTGTTTCTGCAACTTGGGGAATTTTAGGAAATCAGCCTTGTAAGATGGAAAAGCTTGAAACATTAATTGAAAAAACCGTTCAGCAGCTCGGCTATGAATTGGTAGATTTGGAGATTTCAAATCGAGGAAAGCTTTTGCGTGTTTATATTGATAAGCCTGATTCAGTGACGATTGATGATTGCACTTTAGTGAGCAACCATTTAGGTCACGTTCTTACCGTAGAGCAGGATTTAGATTACGACCGACTAGAGGTGTCATCCCCTGGTATGGATCGCGTGTTAAAGAAATTAGCTGATTTTGAACGCTTTAAAGGTGAGCGAGCTTCTGTGAAGCTAAGAATGCCTTTAGATGCGCGTAAAAATTTTTTAGGCACGATTGATGGAACAGAAAAAGATACTGTTCTTTTATTGTGCGAGGGTGAGCTCTATCGCTTCGCTTTATCCAATATTGATAAAGCTCGATTGAGCCCAGAATTTAAACGTTAGAAAATGAGTTGCGGAGATTGAAATGAGTCGCGAGATTTTATTGTTAGTAGATGCTTTAGCCCATGAAAAAAATGTGAACAAAGATGTGGTCTTTGAGGCACTTGAATCAGCCTTGGCTTCAGCTACAAAGAAAAAAAATACAGAAGATATTGATGTGCGCGTAGAAATCGATCGTGACACAGGCGAATATAAATCTTTTAGACGTTGGACGTTTTTAAATGATGAGCTCATTGAAAATGAAGATGCTCAAATTTCTCTTTTAGATCCTCGCGCTGAAGGCAAAGCTGAAAACGATACGATCGAAGTTCCTCTCGAATCGATTGAGTTTGGACGAATCGGTGCACAAGCTGCAAAACAAGTCATCTTGCAAAAAGTACGCGAAGCGGAAAGAGAACAAATTTTAGAAGATTTCTTAGGTCGCAATGAAAAATTAGTGACTGGTGTGATCAAACGCATGGATCGAGGTAATGGCATCATTGAAGTGGGTCGTATTGAAGCGGTACTTCCTCGCGATCAAATGATTCCTAAAGAAAATTTACGTATCGGCGACCGTGTGAGAGCTTATCTGACAAGCGTTGAAAGAAGTCATCGCGGGCCACAGCTTATTTTATCTAGAACAGCACCTGAATTTCTTGTGCGTTTATTTGAACTTGAAGTGCCAGAAATTGAAGAGGGATTATTAGAAATCAAATCTGCATCTCGTGATCCAGGATTGCGTTCAAAAATTGCTGTGAAAGCAAACGATCAAAGAATTGATCCAGTAGGCACTTGTGTGGGCATGCGAGGATCAAGAGTTCAAGCAGTGACAGGCGAACTTGCAGGAGAGCGAGTAGACATTGTTTTATGGTCCATGGAGCCAGCACAGTTTGTCATCAATGCGATGGCGCCGGCTGAAGTCTCAAGTATTGTGGTTGATGAAGAAAAGCATAGTATGGATGTTGTGGTGAATGAAGAAAATTTAGCGCAAGCGATTGGGCGAAATGGACAAAACGTTCGTCTTGCGTCTGAGCTTACAGGTTGGAATATCAATATTCTGACAGAAGAAGAATCTTCTAAGAAAAATGAAGAAGAATATGCAAGTACGAGCCAATTATTTATGGCGAAACTTGATGTGGATGAAGATGTGGCTGACATTCTTGTACAAGAAGGATTTAGCACGCTAGAAGAAATTGCTTATGTGCCATTACAAGAGATGGTGGAGATTGAAGCATTCGATGAAGACACAGTGAATGAACTTCGTTCGCGCGCGCGAGCGGCGCTTCTCACTGAAGCGATTGCTAAAGAAGAAAAAGTTGAAGAAGCGGCAGAAGACCTTCTCACGATGGAAGGCATGGATGACGCTACGGCTAACCTTCTGGCTTCAAAAGGTATTTCGAAAATGGAAGATCTTGCAGATCTTGCTGTAGATGAATTGGTTGAAATGACTTCAATGGATGAAGAGCGTGCGAAACAGTTAATTATGACTGCTAGAGCGCCTTGGTTTGTTTAAAGGTACATTCACCCTACGATGAATATTATGAGGTACTAAATGGGACAATCAACTGTCACTAAATTTGCTGAAGAATTAGGTTTGCCTGTTGATTTATTAATCGAACAGCTTAAAAGTGCTGGCGTCAATAAATCAGTAGCAGAAGACTCATTAAGCGAAATAGATAAATCAGCGCTTCTCGAATATCTTCGTAAAGAGCATGGCCAAACTCAAGTGCCAAAAAATAAAATCACTTTAACGCACAAACAAAATAAAGAGATTAAAAAAACGGATAGCACAGGACGTGCTCGCACCATTCAAGTTGAAGTTCGCAAAAAACGTGTTCTCGTCAGACGAGAAGATGGACAACCTGTCGATACACCAACTATTGTGGAATCTGCACCCGTTGAGACAGTCGCTAAAGCTCCAACAAGAACACACGTGCTTGGTGAGGAACAGTTATCAATTAGAGAAGATGAAGCTAAGCGACATGCAGCACTTGCAGCAGCTCAAGCCGATGATATTAGAAAAAAACAAGAAGCAGTTGCGAAAGCGAATGAAGCCCCGGCAGCTAAATTAAGTGAAGGCACACTTCATCGCCCCGCTTCTAAAGCAGGGGTTAAAGTTGAGACCAAAGAAAAGCAAGTGGATAAGAGTGAAAAAGATTGGTCCGATCGTGAATTTAAAAAACGTACGCTTAAAGGCCGTGGTGACTCCAGCGCTTCCTCAGGATGGCGCTCACCTAAATCAAAATCAAAATCTCGCGAAGAGAATGAAGAATCAACTTTTGTAGCGCCTACTGAACCGATTATTCGAGACATTCATGTGCCGGAAACGATTTCGGTTGCTGACTTAGCACATAAGATGTCAGTGAAAGCCACTGAAGTCATTAAAGTACTTATGAATATGGGCATGATGGTGACCATTAATCAAATTTTAGATCAAGACACTGGAATGATTGTAGTAGGTGAAATGGGACACACTCCCGTTGCAGCCTTAGATAACGATCCTGACGCGCTGATCGAGCAAGATTCAAATATAGAAGCTATATTCGAAACACGTCCGCCAGTGGTCACTGTCATGGGTCACGTGGATCACGGTAAAACATCATTGCTTGATTATATTAGAACGACACGTGTGGCTTCTGGTGAAGCAGGCGGCATTACACAACATATAGGTGCGTACCATGTAGAAACACCCCGCGGTATGGTGACCTTTTTAGATACACCAGGCCATGAGGCTTTCACTGCAATGCGGGCTCGCGGCGCTAAGGCTACCGACATTGTGATTCTAGTGGTAGCAGCAGATGACGGCGTGATGCCACAAACCATTGAAGCAATTCATCATGCAAAAGCAGGTAATGTGCCTCTAGTGGTTGCAATCAATAAAATTGATAAACCTGAAGCTGCGCCTGAGCGCGTAAAAATGGAACTTGTAGCGCAAGAAGTGGTGCCCGAAGATTTTGGTGGTGACACTATGTTTGTGGAAGTTTCAGCAAAATCAGGACAAGGTATCGATAAACTTCTTGAATCAGTGCTTCTTCAAGCTGAAGTGCTTGAATTAAAAGCACCTAAAAATACGCCTGCCAAAGGTATTGTCATTGAAGGCCGTTTAGATAAAGGTCGAGGTCCTGTAGCAACGATTCTTATTCAGTCAGGTACATTAAAACGTGGCGATACATTGTTAGCGGGATCAGCTTTTGGCCGTATTCGTGCGATGCTTGATGAGACGGGTAAAGAAATTAAAGAAGCTGGACCTTCTATCCCTGTTGAAGTATTAGGTTTAGCAGATGTGCCGAATGCAGGTGAAGAAGTCGTTGTGCTAAATGATGAACGCAAAGCCCGTGAAATTGCTCTATTCCGTCAAGGTAAATTTAGAGATGTGAAGTTAGCAAAACAACAAGCTGCAAAACTTGCAAATATATTTGATCAAATGGCTGAGGGTAATGTAAAAGTTTTACCGCTCATTATTAAATCTGATGTTCAAGGTTCTTACGAAGCGTTATCTACATCATTACAAAAATTATCTACTGACGAAGTTAAAGTAAATGTCATTCACATGGGTGTGGGTGCAGTGACTGAATCTGACGTGAACTTAGCGAGTGCATCGAAAGCCATTCTCATTGCATTTAATGTAAGAGCGGAAGCAGGTGCCCGTAAATTAATAGATTCACTTGAAGTCGATGTGCACTATTACAGTATTATTTACGAAGCTGTCGATCAAGTGAAAGCGGCCCTTGGCGGATTGTTATCACCGGAGCAAAAAGAAAGCGTCATCGGCATGGTTGAAATTCGTGAAGTATTTAAAATTTCTAAACTGGGCTCTATTGCCGGTTGTTATGTTCAAGATGGTGTGATTCGAAGAAGCTCAATGGTGCGTGTCTTAAGAGATAATGTCGTGATTCATTCGGGCGAACTTGATTCATTAAAACGCTTCAAAGACGATGTCAAAGAAGTTAAAAATAATTTTGAGTGCGGACTCTCTATTAAAAACTTTAATGAAATTGAAGTGGGCGATATGCTCGAAGTATTTGAAGTTGTTGAGATCGCGCGTAAACTTTAATCATGGTGAATCGCTCTTATGCGAGAAGTGATCGCATTTCAGAACAAATCAAGCGCGAACTCGCAGAGCTTATTCAGTCAGAATTAAAAGATCCTGCAGTGGGAATGTTGACTATTACTGAAGTGCAAGTTACCCCTGATTTACTCCACGCTAAAATATATTTTACTTCCCCTACTAATGATCCTTTAATCATGCAAGGCCTCGATCGCTCGACAGGTTATTTACGTGCGCAATTATCAAAACGGATGGCAACACGCGGCATTCCACAACTTCATTTTGTGTATGATACGTCGATTGATGAGGGGATGAAGATTTCACAGCTCATCAAAGACGCACTGCCTCCTCAGTAATTTATTTCCATGCAAAAGAAGTCCACGAAGCGCGAGATTGATGGCGTTTTTTTACTTAATAAGCCACTTGGATTTTCATCCAATCAAGCCTTAAAAAAAATTCAATGGTTATTGAACGCAAAAAAAGCAGGACACACAGGCACGCTTGATCCTATGGCCTCAGGGCTGCTCCCTATTTGCATAGGTGAGGCCACAAAATTTTCACATCGCCTTCTTAATGCTAATAAAACTTATATCGCAACAGTTCAATTAGGTGTTACAACTACGACAGGCGACCAAGAAGGAGAAGTGATTTCAAAAAAAGAAGCTGTCTTCAATGAAGCTCAATTAAAAGAAACACTGCAAAAATTTATAGGTGATATTACACAAATACCCCCGATGTATTCTGCATTGAAATTCGAAGGCAGACCTCTCTACGAGTATGCAAGGCAAGGTATTGAAATTGAGCGCAAATCTCGACAAATTACCATTTATGACATCGGGCTTATGGAATTTCAAGGCAGCGTCATGACGATTGAGGTTTCTTGCAGCAAGGGCACTTACATTCGAACTTTGGCAGAAGATATAGGGCACGCACTTGGATGTGGTGCCCATTTAAAAGGTTTGGAACGCACCCAAACGGCCAATTTTCAATTGACAGAGGCTCTGACGATTGAAGCACTTGAAGCTATGGACTCGATATCTCGAGAAAAAGTACTTTTGCCCATAGACGCTCTATTAGAAGGCCTACCATCGATTGAACTAACTTCAGCTGAAACAGAATTGATTAAAAAAGGGCAAAGCATTGATTTTATAAGTAAAAATGAAGAAGAGTTACGTTTATACAGCGTTTCAGGCCAGTTTTTAGGAGTGGGCCAGCCCGACCTTCAAGGACGTCTTTTCCCTAAGCGCTTAATCGCAAATATATTATAAAAAACATATTGTTAAATCAAAAGAATACAATTAAAATACGCGGTTCTGAATGAGGAGAGAAGATTAAATGGCATCAACAGCAGCAGAAAGAGCCAAAGTTGTAAGTGAATATCAACAGGCAAAGAACGATACAGGATCCCCAGAAGTGCAAGTTGCACTTATCACAAGTCGTATTGGTTATTTAACAGACCATTTCAAAACCAATGCAAAAGACCATCACTCACGTCGTGGACTTTTAGCGCTTGTAAGTCAACGTAGAAAATTATTAGATTACCTTAAAGGTAAGAGTTTAGGCCGTTATCAATCATTGATTGAACGCCTTGGTTTACGTAAATAATTTTTTAACTATTTAAATTAATTAGTTTAAGAGATTTATTGATTCGTAAGTTTTGAAGCCGATTGCAATCCTTCTTTAAAGGAAGATGCGTCGGCTTTTTTATTGGATGTTAAATGTTAGTTAATGTATTCGTTATTAAGAAGTGAATAGCGGATGAAAAAAGAAAAGGGTAAATTATGTTTAAAGCAATTAAGAAAAGTATTCAATTTGGTGCACACACCTTAACACTGGAAACAGGTGAAATAGCAAGACAAGCTGATGGCGCAGTATTAGTAAGTTATGGCGATACAGCGGTATTAGTGACAGTTGTAGGAAGACACGATGTAAAAGAAGGCCAAGATTTTTTTCCACTTACAGTTGATTATCAAGAAAAAACATATGCTGCAGGTAAAATTCCTGGCGGTTTTTTCAAACGAGAAGCACGCCCAAGCGAAAAAGAGACACTAACCTCACGTCTAATTGATCGTCCATTACGTCCTTTATTTCCAGAAAGTTTTTACAACGAAATTCAAATCGTAGCGATGGTAGTGTCATCTGACAGTGAAATTGATTCTGATATTCCAGCAATTATTGGTGCTTCAGCTGCATTAGCTATTTCCGGCATTCCTTTCTATGGACCTATTGGTGCTGCGCGCGTCGGATATATTAACGAAGAGTATGTGACGAATCCAACAGCATCACAATTAAAAGAAAGTGAGCTCGATCTTGTGGTTGCGGCAACAGATTCGGCTGTATTGATGGTGGAATCAGAAGCAAAGGAATTACCTGAAAGCGTAATGTTAGGCGCTGTGCTTCATGGTCATAAAGAAATGCAAGCTGTGATTAAAATGATTAATGAACTAGCTAAAGAAGTTGGCAAAGAGCCATGGGATTGGGTTGCTCCTGAGCCTGATAAAGCTCTCATTAAAAAGATTCATGATTTAGCGGCAAAGGATGTGCATGCTGCATTTCAAATTAAATCAAAAGGCGAACGCTCAGCTAAGTTAGATGAAATTAAAAATAAAGTATTCGCAAAGCTTATTACTGAAGATACAGATACTGCTGAAACTAATAAAATTAAAAATGAATTTTTTAATTTAGAAGCAAAAACAGTGCGCACACAAATTTTAGATGGAGAGCCACGCATTGATGGACGCGATACTCGCACAGTCAGACCGATTGCAATTAGATCAAGCGTTCTTCCAAGAACTCATGGTTCAGCACTTTTCACGCGTGGTGAAACACAAGCGCTTGTAGTTGCTACATTAGGTACAGGTCGCGATGAGCAAACTATTGATGCACTTCAAGGTGAGTATTCAGATCGCTTCATGCTTCATTACAATATGCCTCCTTACGCAACGGGCGAAACAGGACGTGTAGGCACACCTAAGCGTCGTGAAATTGGTCATGGTCGATTAGCTAAGCGTGCATTGATTGCAGTACTGCCTTCTAAAGAAGATTTTAGTTATACGATGCGTGTCGTTTCTGAAATTACAGAATCAAATGGATCAAGCTCTATGGCATCTGTATGTGGCGGTTGTTTAGCATTGATGGATGCAGGTGTCCCAATCAAAGCCCACGTAGCAGGCATTGCGATGGGTCTTATCAAAGAAGGTAATCGTGTTGCTGTTCTTACAGATATCTTAGGTGACGAAGATCACTTGGGTGATATGGACTTTAAAGTAGCGGGTACTGAAGACGGTATTACAGCTCTTCAAATGGATATTAAAATTACAGGTATCACAACTGAAATTATGCAAGTTGCATTAAGCCAAGCAAAAGAAGGACGTGAGCATATTTTGGCGATCATGAAAAAAGAAATGAAAGGCAGCCGTCAAGAGCTATCTACATTTGCACCAAGAATTATTACTGTGAAAATTCATCCAGATAAAATTCGTGAAGTGATCGGTAAAGGTGGATCAGTGATTAAAGCCTTGACAGAAGAAACAGGTGCTACGATTGATATCGAAGATGATGGCACTATTAAGATTGCTTGTGTGGATGGTCTTCAAGGCGAAGAAGCAAAGCGCCGTATTTTAGAAATCACAGCAGAAATTGAAGTAGGTCAAATCTATGAAGGCACTGTGATTAAGATGTTAGATTTTGGCGCAATTGTATCTCTTCTTCCTGGTAAAGATGGTTTGCTTCACATTTCACAAATTGCACATCAACGTGTGAATGCAGTGACTGACTTCTTGTCTGAAGGACAAAAAGTTAAAGTGCAAGTGATTGAAGTGGATGATAAAGGCCGTGTTCGCGTAAGTGCTAAAGCACTGATTGAGCCGCCGCCTGCTGAAGAAAAAGCAGAAAGTAAGAAAGAAGACTAATTTGTTTTAGATAGATTTAAGACAATAAAAAACCCGGGAATCCCGGGTTTTTTATTTTAACAAATCATTATCCCGCCATTTGTTTTTCGCGGATTTCATCAAGCGTTTTGCAATCAATGCAAAGTGTTGCGGTAGGACGTGCTTCTAAACGTTTTAAACCGATTTCTTCACCACAGCCTGCGCAGTATCCATAATCTTGGCTTTCGATATTTCTTAAAGTCTCATCTATTTTTTTGATAAGTTTGCGTTCACGATCACGATTTCTAAGTTCAAGCGCCATATCAGATTCTTGGCTTGCGCGATCATTAGGATCTGCATGTGAAGTCAGTTCATCTTGCATCGTGTGCACAGTGCGATCGATATCCTGGCTTAATTCCGCTTTCCATTCATTAAGAATCGAGCGGAAATGATTAAGCTGACTTTTACTCATATAGCCTTCACCTTTTTTAGCTTCATAAGATCTAAATTGTTTTAGGCCTTTTTGAGGTGAGCCTTTAACTTTAAGCGGGACAATTTTTGCAGGGATAGGCTTCTTAGCTACAACCATTTTGGGCGCTGGTTTTTTATTCACTACGACTTTTTTAGCTATAACCTTTTTCGGTGCCGGCTTTTTATTAGCAACGACTTTTTTAGGCGCTGGTTTTTTCTTAGCCACTACTTTTTTAATTGGAGCTTTTTTCTTGGCTACAACTTTTTTAGCTATAACCTTTTTCGGTGCCGGCTTTTTCTTAGCAACGACTTTTTTAGGCGCTGGTTTTTTCTTAGCCACTACTTTTTTAATTGGAGCTTTTTTCTTAGCTACAACTTTTTTAGCTACTTTTTTAACTGCCATTTTTTAATCCTAAAGTAAAAACAAATGAAAATAATCGCGAAAGTTTACACTGATCGACTATGAAAGCAAGATGTAATTGACCTATTTTTACGACTATTTATTGGGTAGATAGCTTTTGTGCGAGAAGCGTATTTTCCATTAATGTTGCAACCGTCATAGGACCTACCCCCCCTGGTACAGGGGTGATAAAACCGGCCCTTGTTTTGGCGATATCAAATTCAATGTCACCTACAATCTTTCCACTCTCAAGCCTGTTAATGCCAATATCAATGACAATTGCCCCAGGTTTAATCCAACTTCCCTTAATCATGCCTGGAATACCAACCGCAGCTATAACGATGTCTGCCAATTCAATTTTTTGTTGGAGATGTTGGGTATAGCGATGACATATAGTGACAGTACAGCCTGCTAACAGAAGCTCTAAGCCCATAGGGCGACCTACATGATTGGATGCACCCACGACGATTGCATCAAGTCCTCGGGTTGAAAGCTGGGTGGCTTCAATAAGTTTCATGACACCGTATGGAGTACAAGATCTTAATTGGGGCTGCCTTATTGCTAAAAGACCAATATTCTTAGGATGAAATCCATCGACATCTTTATGTGGTGAAATAGTCTCAAAAATGACGTCATTATTAATATGAGCAGGCAAAGGCGACTGAACTAAGATGCCGTCGATATTGGCGTCATTATTTAATGTTTCAATAAGCGTTATAAGTTCTTTTTCAGATGTTTCATTAGGTAAATCATAAGCAATCGATTTCACACCTATTTTTTCACAGGCCAACCGTTTATTTTTGACATAGATGGACGACGCAGGATCAGAACCTACAAGAATGACCGCTAAGCTCGGATTTCGAATACCTTCTTTTGATCTCACGCCAATTTCTTTTTTGAGATCTTGAAGAAGATTTTCAGCAACCGATTTTCCATCAATTATCTTGGCTGTCATGGATTGATCAATGAATAAAAGACATCATTTTAACATATTGAATTTTTAACTATATCCATACTGGTTGAATCTTTTGTAAGAAGAGGTATCGAAGAGTATGATTAATATAAATTATTTTTTAAAGGAGCTTAAGGCTATGAAGAAAAGTGTCTGGTTAATTTCACTGGGATTAATTTTTGGTTTAAATACACCTATTTTTGCAGCACATGATGGTGCGGGCGAACATTGTAAAATGCATACAAAAAAATCATTTGAAGAAGCGGATATTGATCGTGATGGAACGCTTGATCGTGAAGAAGCAAAGGTTGTTTGCAAAGAAGATTTCGATCTTATGGATAAAGACCGTGATGGCACATTGTCCAAAGAAGAACTTAATGCATGTAAGGGTAAAAAAGGTAAATCAGGCCATAAAAAAGCCGCTAAACCAGCGTAAATAGAAGAAATCATGAGGGCTAAGATGGCCGCTTCATTTGACCTACGCCCTTAATTAGGCTATATTCTCGGCCTCGGGGTGTAGCGTAGCCTGGTAGCGCGCCTGCTTTGGGAGCAGGATGTCGGGAGTTCGAATCTCTCCACCCCGACCAGATTTAGCATCTTACTTTTTATAGAAAAAAAGGATTTTCTGTAACACGCTTTGTGTTGTTAAGCTGCCCGTAGCTCAACTGGATAGAGCACCAACCTTCTAAGTTGGGGGTTACAGGTTCAATTCCTGTCGGGCAGGCCAATTTTTAGTTCATTGGTGGCTGTAGCTCAGTTGGTAGAGTCCAGGATTGTGATTCCTGTTGTCGTGGGTTCGAGCCCCATCAGCCACCCCAGTTTTTTAAATGCATTGAATCAACAGTTAATAGACGATATAGTCATTTCAACTTTAATTAATGTTTAATGCATGCATGGACGATCAGCAACTTCTTCGATATAGCCGTCATATCTTATTGCCTGATATTGAGTATCAGGGGCAAGAAAAACTTCTTCATAGTCATATTCTTATTGTAGGTGCAGGTGGTTTAGGCGCACCTATTGCAATCTATTGCGCAGCTGCTGGCGTTGGAAAAATGACCATATGTGATTTTGACGATGTAGATTTAAGTAACTTACAAAGACAAATCATTCATGACACACAATCAGTCGGTGTGAATAAAGCCTCTTCCGCAAAACAGTTTATTCAATTACTTAATCCAGATGTAGAAGTTATTGCAGTGACAGAAAAACAAACTGAAGCAAGTATGAAAGTCATTGCAAAAGATGTGGATGTCATTATTGATGGCTCAGATAATTTTGCGACAAGGTATGCGCTTAATCGAATTGCAGTGGAGTTAAAAAAGCCTTTAGTTTCCGGTGCTGCTGTAGGATTTGAGGGCCAGATTAGCGTCTTTGATATGAGACATGATAAGAGCCCTTGTTATCACTGTTTATTTCCAGATACAGGCGATCGCAATGAAACACGCTGTGCTGACAATGGTGTTTTTTCGCCTACAGTAGGCATGATTGGAACTGCTCAAGCTGCTGAAGTAATGAAAATTATTTTAGGTATAGGCGAGTCTTTAGAAGGTCGCTTACTATTGCTTGATGTGAAATCCATGCAATGGAAAAATATCCAACTTAAAAAAGACCCATCCTGCACCGTATGTTCTAAGTGATTTTTTATGGCAGACATCTGCCATGAGGCCTGATATCACTTATCCCTATGTTAAAATGAATCTTTAACAAATCCTCTATGTGTTTTATTCATGGAAAATAATCTGTCTAAACCTTTTAGCCCAAAAGATATTGAAAGTCATTGGTATGATTTTTGGGAATCAAAAGGCTTCTATCAAGCAGGCTTAGATACTAAGCAAAAAAATTCATTTTGTATTTTATTGCCGCCACCCAACGTGACAGGAACGTTGCATATGGGGCATGGATTTAATCAAACTCTGATGGATGCATTAACTCGCTATCACCGCATGAAGGGCGAAAATACCTTATGGCAGCCCGGAACTGATCATGCAGGTATTGCGACACAAATTGTGGTTGAAAGACAGCTTGATAAAGAAGGCATTTCAAGACATGACCTTGGACGAGAAAAGTTTCTAGAAAAAGTATGGGAATGGAAAGCATATTCAGGCGGCACCATTACTGAACAGATGCGTCGCTTAGGGACTTCGCCAGATTGGTCACGCGAACGTTTTACAATGGATGAAGGCTTATCAAAAACGGTGACTGAAACATTTGTCAGTTTATATAAAGAGGGACTCATTTATCGCGGTAAACGTTTAGTGAATTGGGACATTCAATTACAGACAGCGGTATCTGATTTAGAAGTCGTTCAAGAAGAAGAAGATGGATTCTTATGGCATATTCAATACCCACTCGCATCTGGTGAAGGCCATTTAACGGTTGCAACTACCAGGCCGGAAACGATGTTGGGGGATGTAGCTATCATGGTTCATCCCGAGGATGCGCGCTATCAAAAGCTTGTTGGGCAGATGGTAAAGCTCCCTTTATGTGATCGTGATATCCCTATCATCTCAGATGATTATGTAGATCAAACCTTCGGGACAGGTGTTGTGAAAGTGACCCCTGCGCACGATTTCAATGACTACGCAGTGGGCATGCGCCATAAATTACCTATGATAAGTGTTTTGACACTTGACGGACATATTAATGAATCAGCACCAAAAGTTTATCAAGGCCTAGAACGTTTTGCTGCACGTAAAAAAATTGTAGAAGATTTAGAGGCTCAAGGTTTTCTTATAAAAACTGAGAAACATAAACTTAAAATTCCACGAGGTGACAGAACAGATGTGGTGATTGAGCCGATGCTTACCGACCAATGGTTTGTAGCGATGACAAAAAAAACGCATGACGGAAAAAGCATTACAGAAAAAGCACTCGATGTTGTAAAGACAGGTGAAATTAAATTCTACCCAGATAACTGGGTGAACACTTATAACCAGTGGTTAAACAATATTCAGGATTGGTGTATTTCAAGGCAGCTATGGTGGGGGCATCAAATTCCAGCTTGGTATGGTGATGAAGGTCAGATATGGGTTGCACATAACGAGGAAGAAGCAAAAGCTTTAGCAGCAAAAGATGGCTATCAGGGAAATTTAAAGCGTGATCCAGATGTCTTGGATACTTGGTACTCATCCGCACTTTGGCCTTTCTCAACGCTTGATTGGACGCCTGACTATCCAAAAGCATCCAACCCAGCGCTCGATCTTTATTTGCCTTCGACAGTATTGGTGACAGGTTTTGACATTATCTTTTTCTGGGTCGCTCGAATGGTCATGATGACTAAACACATTACTGGAAAAATTCCATTTAAGCATGTGTATGTACATGGACTCATTCGTGATGCAGAAGGTCAGAAGATGAGTAAGTCAAAAGGAAATGTTTTGGATCCTATCGATTTGATCGATGGCATTTCTCTTGAAGCGCTTATTGAAAAAAGAACAACTGGGCTTATGAACCCGAAACAAGCCGAATCCATTACTAAAAAAACACGCAAAGAATTTCCAGAAGGTATCGCTGCATTTGGCACAGACGCCTTACGTTTTACTTATGCGAGTTTAGCAAGTCCAGGACGCGACATTAAATTTGATCTTCAGCGTTGTGAAGGCTATCGAAATTTTTGTAATAAATTATGGAATGCGACACGCTTTGTTCTTATGAACTGCGAAGGCAAAGAAAATGGTTTTGGCGAATGCGTCGATGGTTATCTTGAATTTTCAAAAGCCGATCGTTGGATTGTGAGCGAATTGCAGCAGAGAGAAACTGCTATTGAAAAAGCATTTCTAGATTACCGATTTGATTTATTGTCACAAGAGCTTTACCAATTTGTATGGGATGAATTTTGTGATTGGTATCTTGAGGTTGCTAAAGTTCAATTACAAATGGGTAGCGAAGCAGAGCAAAGAGCAACACGACGAACACTTTTACGTGTACTCGAGATTATTCTGCGATTAATACATCCAGTGATGCCTTTTATTACTGAAGAAATTTGGCAAACGATCGGCCCTATGAATGGGAAAAAAGGCCCTTCGATTATGCTAGAACCTTATCCACAAAGTGACAGCAAAAAAATTGATCAAGAAAGTATTCAATGGATGTCGATTTTAAAAGAGATGGTAGATGTATGCCGAAAACTTCGTGGCGAAATGAATATTTCTCCAGCACAAAAAATTCCACTTGTGATTGCAGGTCATAAAAAATCACTTGAGATTTACGCGCGATATCTTAAAGCACTCGCTAAATTAACTGATGTTGAAATTGTGGAAGAACTTCCAGCCATCGATGCTCCAGTGATGTTAGTCAAGGACTTTAAATTAATGCTTAAGGTTGAGGTGAACGCCGCAGAAGAAAAGGAAAGAATTACAAAAGAGCTTAATCGGATTCAAATTGAAATCCAAAAAGCTAAAGGTAAGCTAGAAAATGCCAGCTTTATAGATAAAGCTCCTGAGGCAGTGGTAAGACAAGAAAAAAAACGTTTAGAAGAGTTCGAGGAAAGCTTTGAAAAGTTAAATGGGCAACTAAAAAAGTTAGCTTAAACGACGTTTCTTGATAAAGAAAGTAATAGCACCATCTTCATCTTGAAGAGATAAAAGCTCATGCCCGGTCTGGCGACAGAATGCATCAAAATCTTTTTTACTTCCAGGGTCTGTGGCAATAATTTTTAAGACCTGATCAGATTTAATTTCATTCAAACCTTTTTTGCATCGCAATATGGGAAGAGGACATTTAAGTCCAGTTGCGTCTACTTCATAATCATAATGCATATTATTTAAGTGCTGAGAAAGTGTAGCCGGCATTTGCCCAAGCAATAACACCGCCTGCTAAGTTATACACATCATGATAATCATGTTCAGCTAAATAAGATGCAGCGTGAGCAGAGCGAACGCCACTATGACAATAAAAAACAATACTCGATTTTTTGGAAAGTTTGTCGAAAGCCTGAGGAAGGCTTAC
Source organism: Candidatus Methylopumilus universalis (assembly GCF_006364435.1). Lineage (NCBI taxonomy): Bacteria > Pseudomonadati > Pseudomonadota > Betaproteobacteria > Nitrosomonadales > Methylophilaceae > Candidatus Methylopumilus > Candidatus Methylopumilus universalis. The sequence goes on from NZ_CP040977.1 coordinate 71,138, forward strand.
AAGTGGAATATGCTGCGCGCCTTGAATAATACCCCTTGCAACTTCATCATCATTTCTTACATCAATTAAAACTAAATTATCTTGCTTGATCATGCCGTGTAAGGTTGCGGCATCAATAGTCATAAAAGAACTCATGAGGATAGAAGTTTAAATATTAAAGAATTATTTGAATGATCAGCGCAATGACATTTGTTGCAGCAAGCGCTTGAAGACCCCAGAGTGTGAATTTCATACCCTTCACTCTAAGATCGATATTGGGTGTTGCTTCCAGAAAAGCTTTTGCATAAAAAAGTCGGCCCGTAGTAAATACACCACCTAAAAGCAAAACAATCGTCCAATGAATATGGTTGGCTTCAAGGCATCCTAAGAGAATGAGACCTAAAGGAACATATTCCGCAAAGTTTCCGTGTGAACGAATCGCTTGCTGTAAGTCTTCTCGACCGCCATCACCCAAAGACACTTCATTTTGACGTCTTAAGTTAATGACGTTTAATGTTAATTTAACGTATACAAAGGTAAGAATAGCGGCGTAAATAGCAGTAAGTTTTAACATGATGTTTAAATTAAATAATCTAAGATGCCTTCATTATAACATCGAGACAAGTGCTGTATAAATGGGCAGTTAGTTAATTTTTAGTGCAATAGCTTCTTGAAGTTTGAGGGACAGATCTTTTCTTGATTGTGAGGGTTTGATGGGATGCCCAATATCTACCACGACCTCGATTCGATTAGATTTAGCAACTCGCTTAAATGATTGGAGCAGACTCGTAGCGCCATGAAAACTCGTACGATTTGTCAGTACGTTATTCTCTTTATACTTGATTGAGAGAGGCAAAAGTAATTTGTCAGCCTCAAAGGCCGATTGAAATAAGCTGCTCTTAAAAGGAAGCACTTGGTATCCGGTTGACGTAACGCCTTCAGGAAAGATACATATCGATTGTTTTTCATTTTTAAAATGGTGGTTCATCGCTTGAATGACTTCAGGCAAATTTGATTTGCGATTGCGGTCAATAAAAATAGCGCCTGAAATTTTAGCGAGCATTCCAATAATAGGCCATGCTTTGACATCGGTTGCTGACACGAATGTGACGGGCTTTAAAGAAAAGATTACAGGAATATCAAGCCATGAAATATGATTTGAAACGATAAGATAGCTATCTTTACCTAAAAACTTTAAGACTTCGCCAGTGAGTGTAATTTTAATCTCTAAAATACGTAACAGACGTTTCGCCCAGAACTGAATAAGAAGATGCGTGATATTTCTTGGCAGAATAATCATGGTGGCACAAAGGATGACCGCCAGCAGCAGATGCAGCGCCATCAAAATAGATTTAAAAATAAAATTCATAGTGGATTATAAGAGTTCGATGCCGTAGGGCTTCACAATTTTTGCAAAAATATAAAATGCAACTAAGGTCATGACAACGGATATCCCAAGTGTTGGCCAAAAACCAAATCGCTTAAGTAAAAAAGGAAATGCTAGGAACATGGGCAAGGTGGGCACGACATACCAAAAAGTATACCAAGCATGATTTGCAATTTTAGATTCCGGTTGTTTTTCTAAATATAGCCAAATTAAAGTCAACACTGTGACAAGAGGAAGTGCTGCAATGAGCCCGCCTAATCGATCACTTTTCTTAGCCACCTCAGAAATAAAAACAACCATACCTGAGGTGATTAAAAGTTTAAATAAAATCCACATTAACTTTTCTCCTCTTTTGATAATCGAATGACAGGCTTTTCTTCTGGATAAGCTTTTAAATAAACTGCCAAGTCCGGATCCAGGGTATCCCAATTGACCAAGCTTGCTACTTTTTTATAAATTTTATGCATAAAACGATTTCGGTGTTTACAGAAATTTGTAAGATGCACGAGTTCATGACCCGTTTCAATTTTAGCAGGATATGCTGTTTGGCCACTTTGAATTGTTTTGGCACCAATCTTATATGCCCAATTAACGGCTTCAATCCATAAACGGAAATAGATAAACCAATCTCTAGGAGCATCGTAATCAATACCAATAAATTTGTTAATCACACGCTCTTTAAGATCAAAACAAAGCATAAAAGCCACAATTTCTTGAGAAGACTGGTGTCTTAAAATAATAAAGTGCGCTTCTTTTTCGCGAGAAATAAATTCAAAGAATTCAGGCGTGAGCTCTTCAAGTTTAGTTTTACCTTTTAAATAAGTTCTTGAGAATAATCGGTAGAGCTGATGAAGAGTTTGATTATCAGGTAAATGAACTATGCTCACATCAAGGGGGGCTGGAAGTGCTTTCCTTAATTTTTTGCGCAATTGGTATCTTTTAGACTCTTTGAGAGAGTTTATATAATCATCAGCATTTTCGCCTTTTAGTTTTAGAAGTGCCGATGGAAAGCTTACAAGAGGAAATAAATTTTTAGATTTGGAAATAGAAGCAAGTGTTTGATGGTACATAATAGGAAAGTCTTTCCAAACCAACATAGCTGCGTTGTATTTTTGTGCTTGCGTCTCAGCAGCTTCCTGAATACAGAGAAAAATATCATCCTGTGTTACCGTCTGAGCTTTTAAAACTATTGGATCAATCCCGATATGCCCCTCATCAGAACAGGCACTCCCTATAAAAAAAGTACGTTGATATAAGAAAGACGGGATAACTTTGCCGATTAACTTTACGATAGGTAAAATAATAGGAGGCATCACAAGTTCGATGGGCACATCCATTATGAATGCAGGCGCGATGGCGATAGGCTCTCCATTTAAAGAAATCAGACCGTAAGTAAAAGTGAATTGCTCTTCAAGGTGAGCGCACTCGAGTGATCTATACCACCACTGACCTTCGTAAGGTGCTGGAAAGCAACTATCCCATAACGCCTGTGGTATTTGCGATTCAGAATTAAGCCATTCAAGAGAGAGCTGTTGTATCATTTATGAGAATTATACTTAAAACATCTTGATTCTCGAATTATGCAGAAATTTTTATTTTTTTTAATTGCACTTTTTTTTAGTGGCTCACTTTTTGCAGTTCACTCAGATTACTGTGCAAGCTGTGAACGGGACAAACGTGGCAACATTAAAAGAAGTCTTGAAGCTAAGAAAGCTTTCAAAAAAATGCAGCCATGTCCCTCGACAGGCAAGCCATTTGGAGCTTGTCCTGGTTATATTATTGATCACATTATGCCCTTAAAGCGAGGCGGTGCTGATGCTCCATCGAATATGCAATGGCAGACTGTTGAAGAGTCAAAGGAAAAAGATAAATGGGAGTAACTTTTTATATGAACCGTAATTTGAAGTAATATAATCTATATCATGAAACGACAAATATTTTATATCGATTATCCGCAAGAGCATCAAGGCGATGCATTACATGCTTATCAATGTAAGTTTTGCAAAATAGATACCGTAAAAATTAATGGATTACTTGAAAATCATTTACCCAATTGTATCTATAGGACTGAAAAAGAAAAAACGATTACTGAGTAAGTCCTCGACCAATTAAAGCAGCACCAATCACACCCGCTGAATCACCCAGCATGTTTTTAACAATCGGCGTTGAAGGCATGTCATTAAAAATGCGCGCATAAACTTCATTAATACCTTCCTTATATAAACTTTTTTCATTGGAAAGTCCGCCGCCCAATACAACAATATCAGGGTCTAAGATATTAATAAGATTAGCTAGGGCTTGACCAAATCGCGCATAGAAATCTTGTTTAATATTTTTTAGAGATTCGTCTTTCAATGGAGTATTAAAAAAATCAATCGCTGAGAGCTTCTTACCTGTTTTATCTTGAATTCTTTTTTCTAAACCACCACCCGATATAAAACTTTCTACACAGCCATTCGCACCGCAGTAACAAGGATAACCTTGAGGGTCGATCACCATATGACCCCATTCACCAGCAATATTTTGTGGTCCCTGTCTAATTTTTCCATCAAATACAATGCCACCACCACAGCCTGTTCCCATAATGACGCCAAATACAGAAGGATATCCTTTACCCGCTCCCATAATTGATTCTGCAAGAGCAAAACAGTTAGCATCATTTTCAATCAGGATGTCATGCACTAATTTGTCTTCAAGAAGGGATTGGAGCGGTAAGCTATTTAAGCAAAGTGTATTAGAGTTTTTAAGGAGATGTGTTTTCTTCGAGATCGAACCAGGGGTTCCCAAACCTAGCGAATGTGTTTTATTTTGTATAGATACGAGGGCTTTTGTATAGAGTGCATGAATTTGGTTAAAGATATGCGCGCTACCCAAATGGGCTTCAGTAAGTAATCGTTCCCGAAAAAGTATTTTGTCCTGACTGTCTAAGACAGCCACTTCAATCTTAGTGCCACCCAAGTCAATACCGATATGATAATGAGATGCCATTTAATTATTCTGAAAATGACGTCTGATATACCAAATGATGAAAATGATTGCACCACCTGCAATGACATAATGAAATTCATGAAAGTAAACTTTTAATGTGTCCCAGTGCTCACCAAATACCATACCTGTGTATGCGAGTGCCCAGCACCAAATAAACGAGCCAACAAATGTGTAGATAATAAACTTAGTCATATTCATACGCGCAATCCCTGCAGGAAGCGCAATAAAAGTTCGAACAGCCGGAAGGAGGCGGCCTATAAAAATAATAATCTCGCCATAATTTTTAAACCAATCATCCGCCATTTTTAAATCTTTTTTAGAGATGAGAACGAAACGACCATATTTTTCTGCAAGCTGTCTGCCACCTGTTTTTCCAACGTAGTAGGCAGGTATAGAACCCAATACACAGCCTAGTGCGCCCATGAAGGCAACCACCCAGAGCACCATTTCACCTTTAAAAACAAGATACCCTGCGAAAGGCATAATAATTTCAGAGGGCAATGGAATACAGGCTGACTCAATTGCCATCAATAATACGATGCCCCCGTATCCCATAGTGGATATCACACTCATAATCCAAACAGCCAATAATCCAATTAATTTTTCTAGCATCACGCTTAACCTAATCTAAGTTGATATCGAATTCTATCTTATGTTTCATAAACCTTTAGTGAATCCGCAATTTTTTACTATAATGAATTACATAATTTTTAAACAAACATATATGAAACAGATAACGCTATTATTTTTATTTGTCATACTCTCAAGCTGCAGCATGATGACCTATACGAATCAGAGTAAACTATCAAATACGAGCAAAACTTATATTATTAACTGTGCTTTTTGGGATGCTTGTTATGCAAAAGCAGAAAAGTTATGCTCAAGCGGGTATAGCCTTGTAGATAAATCAGCAAGCTTGCCTTACAGTCTAGAAGTTTCATGTAAGTAATTTTTGCTATCAAACGATCAAATCCATCATGCATGAAATAAATGCGCAGAAGCCAAATACGGTAGCTTGGCAGTTTAATCATAGCTATACAAAATTACCCAAGGATTTTTTTGTTGAACAGCTCCCAGTAAAAGTATCGAATCCAAAACTTATTTTATTAAACGAGCCCTTATTAAAATCTCTAGGATTAGATAAAGAAGGCTTAAGTCGAGAGGCTTGGGGTAATATTTTTTCTGGGAATGAACTGCCTGAAAAAGCCCACCCTATTGCAGAAGCCTATGCAGGACATCAATTTGGACACTTTGTCATATTAGGTGATGGCCGAGCTGTTCTCTTGGGCGAACACGTCAGTCCGGACGGGGATCATTTTGATATCCAATTTAAAGGAACAGGACAAACACCTTATTCTAGACGTGGCGATGGTCGCGCCGCATTAGGGCCTATGTTAAGAGAGTTCATCATTAGTGAAGCGATGTTCGCACTTAAGATTCCTACCACAAGAAGTTTGGCAGTAGTGACGACAGGAGAGAGTGTGATGCGAGATGAAGTGTTGCCTGGCGCGATACTCACGCGCGTAGCGAAAAGCCATATTCGTGTAGGTACTTTTCAATTTGCTTCCACATTAAATGATATTAATAAATTAAAAGCACTCGCAGATTATACGATTGATCGTCACTATCCTGAGTGCAAAGCAAAGGACAATCCCTACCTCGCATTTTTAAATGCAGTGATTGAAAGACAAGCGTTGCTTCTTAGTCAATGGATGCATGTAGGTTTTATTCATGGCGTTATGAATACAGATAATATGTCCATCAGTGGTGAAACAATTGATTATGGTCCTTGCGCGTTTATGGATCGTTATCATCCTGAAACTGTGTTCAGTTCCATTGATCGTCATGGTCGTTATGCATATGCGAACCAACCCCCCATAGCGCAGTGGAATCTAGCAAGATTTGCAGAGACCTTAATCCCACTTATTGATCACAATACTGATAAATCAATTGAATTGGCTTCTCAGTCTGTTAATAATTTCTCAGATCAGTTTCAAAGAGCTTGGCTAAGAGGTATGCAACAGAAACTAGGTTTATTTAATGAGGGCGCAAGCCATATTGAATTAATCAATGAATTACTAGTGCTTATGCAAAAAAATAGAGCTGACTATACCCTTACATTTAGACATCTTTCGTCGGATGCAATTTTAAAAGATACTATTTTTAAAGATGCATCATTTAAAGTTTGGTATAAAAACTGGATACATTGCATTCAAAAACAAAAAGAAGGTGAAGAGACGTCAAAACTCATGATGTTAAAACATAATCCAGCGGTCATTCCACGGAATTATTTAGTGGAGAAAGCTTTATCACTAGCAGTGGTGGATCAGGACTACCATTTCTTAAATGATTTTATTGCAGCGCTTTTAAAGCCTTACGAAGAATCGAAAGTATTTGGTGAGCCACCCATAGAGGAAGATAAGTCTTATCAAACATTTTGTGGGACTTAAAAAATAAAATCACACATAAGGCCTGTAAGCCTTATGTGTGAAGATTGAAACTATTTCGTTTTTTTAGCTTTAGGTGCTTCTTTTACTTTTGAAGGCTTAACAGATTTTGCGAGTTGCGCTTTAAGATCTTCAAGATCCTTGCTTTGAGCCGTTACTTTTGCTTCTAAGTCAGATACAACAGCTTTCTTTTGAGCGTCAGCTTTTTCATAGTCAGTCACTTTTTGGTTGAGCGTTGCAATTTGACCATTTAGATTTTTAATTTCTGCAGTTTGTAAGCTCAATTGATCTTCAGCGTTATAAGCGCTATAAGAAAAGTAACCCGCTACTGCGATTAGGATTGCAATGATGATGTTTTTAAAAGTGCCAGAGTTTTCCATCTATGATTCCTTCATGATTATGTTAAATTTTAAAGTATGTGTTTATACACATACCCTTTAGGTAGGCATGATATAAGAAAGTTCAGCAATCTCAAAGCAAACGAAGGTTTTTGAGAAAATAAAAAACCCGCCTATAAAGCGGGTTTTCTTTAAAAGAAGCAATCAACTATTTTGAAGCGATCACTTTTGCAGCTTTTGAACAGAGTTCACCGCTTGATTTATTCACCATACCTAAAACATCTTCTGAACGAAGATTAGCTTGGGATAGAGCTTTTTCAGCTTCTGTCTGAGATTTGCAAGCAAGAGCAAAATCGTTATTTTTAATAGCGATAACGCTTAAATTTTGTAAGCGTGCTGCGCGTTCTAATTCGTGAAGTTTTTCATTGCTTTGAATGAATGTGGATGCAGCCACTGTAGTTGAGATTGCTGCAACAGCAGCGACAATAATAAGACTTAAACGTACTGACTTTTTCATTTCTTTATCCTTTTGGGTTGTATTAATTAGGTGCACTTTTGATGCACATGATCATCTTAGTAGATAATTGTTAACAAATTATGACATTGGCATATCTTCTGCTTCAGAAAAATTACTAAGCTATAAATAAAAAAAGCCAGCGAGAGCTGGCTTTTTAATTTGTTCTAAATTATTTAGATTGTGTTTTTAAAGCCTTGTTGCAAAGCTCTTGATTGCTCTTATGAATCATGCCAAATAAGTCTTCAGATTTTGAGTGAACTTTACCTAAATACTCTTCTGCTTCAGTTTGTGATTTGCAAGCAAGAACATAATCTTTATTAACAATAGCAATTAAAGTTAAATTTTGTAAGCGTGAAACAGCCTCTAATTCTTTAATCTTTGTTCTGGCACCAACATATTTAAATGCTACTGCTGCTGTGGCAACCAATCCAATAAGTGCAACTGCTATTGTTACTTTTGTATTTTTTTTCATTACTTTCCTTAGTTAGTGCTTTTTAAAATTTGAATGGTGGCCAGGGGCAGAATCGAACTGCCGACACGCGGATTTTCAATCCGCTGCTCTACCGACTGAGCTACCTGGCCATATAGAACCCCACGACAAAAACCGTGAAGAAGCGGAATTATAGCAAAAATGGTGACTTTTACCGAGTTTTAGCCTTGAAAAGCGGGGTTTTAAGTGTCTTTTAATAAGACGGTGGCGTTCGGAGAAGTCTTTTAAAAGAAAATTCAAGGTTAAGGGTAAGTGTCAAAAGATTTGACGGCGATCTCAATACGATTAAATATTAATAATCCAAAGGAGAATCTTTAAAGACCTTATTAAACACCTTCATTTTCTTAGCAAATTTGGTTAAAACTGTATTGAGTTCTTCCAATTCTTCAATGTTTAGTTTTTTTAATGTTGATGGTATTGCACCTTCTGGCGATTTTGGAGCTTTAGCCATTAATTGCTTACCTTTTGATGTAATAGCTAAAAGAATCTTTCTTTCATCTGTTGCGCTTCGAGTTTTTTCTACAAGACCTTTTTTAATTAGCTTATTTACAAGAATACTGCATGTAGAAACATGAAGTGTGAGGTTCTTTGCTAACTCCGAATTACTTATTCCACTGAAATTATAAATTTGCTGCATGATCCAAAGCTGAGAGCCAGAAAGACCTGTTTTCTTAACGTTATCTTTTAGTTCAGATTTAGCCTGAATATAGATTTCTCTAAAATGTTTTAAGACTTCTTTTTGCAATTTGATTTTCATACCTTTTATTTTAAAGCTTAATACATATTTAATACATACTAAGTATACATACTATTGTTACATACTTTTATAACAAATAGTTTGACATAAAATTAAATATAGATTTTAATTCTATTTTAAAGTAATCGAGCGAATTCAATTTTATGATTAATTCTCAATATCGACTGACGCCGACACCATTATCTGAACCTAGCTGCACTATTTCTATGGCTCGAAGTTTAGATAAGGATCGTTCAGACATGCAGCAGTTCATTTCTCACAATTTTTACCAAGCTTATCAGGCAGAAGTTGACCATTTTGCTGATCTTCTCATTGGGTGCAAAAGTAATGAAGATCATCATTGGATGGCAACTTTTGGCATGTCTAACTTAGCAGATAAAAAAGCTTATTTAGAGCAATATCTTGATCAACCCATAGAAAGTTATATCGCATTTATGACTGGGCAAAAAGTTGAGCGTAGTGAAATATTTGAATTAGGTAATCTTGCAGCCGAATATCCTGGCGCTACAAGAAGATTAATTAAAAAGATGACATCAATGATCTACAATCAAGGAGGAAGGTGGGTAGTATTTACCGCTAATAATTTAGTGCTTAATGCATTTCATAAATTAGATCTCAATCCCCAAGTAATTTCTAAAGCTGATCCTGACCTTTTGCCTAATCACGGCATCAATTGGGGCCTATATTATGAAACAAAACCGCAAGTGATGTTCATCGAAGTCCCTTCTCATATTTAATTTTGACAGCCGAGTTAGATATTAAGCAAGCTAAGATTCATGGCGTTCTATCTTTAGATGAGCTCGTTAATGATTTTTCAATAGCGCTAAAGAATAGAAACTATCCTCAGGCACCTGTAGGTGTCTTAGCTGATAATTCATCTGATTGGATTGCATTAGATCTAGCAACGCAGCTTCTTGGTATTACTTTAATCCCTATCCCACATTTCTTTTCTCACGAGCAAAAAAAACATTTAATTAATACCTCTCATATTTTTACCTTATTTTGCGACCAAGAAAATATATTTGAGTTATACGGTTTTGATAAAAATAGTGGGCAATGTCATAGTTTATTTCTAAGTCACCTAGAAAATTATGCATTACAAGATATCAATAAAGATATTCAAAAGATTACATTTACTTCAGGGACAACATCTAAGCCCAAAGGCGTTTGCTTATCGAGTGAACAGCAATGGTCCGTTGCCAAAAGTTTAGAACATGCATTAGCAAATCTAAAAATCAAAAAACATCTCTGTTTGCTCCCCTTATCTGTTTTATTAGAAAATGTTGCCGGAGTCTATACATCTTTCTTAAGTCATACTGAAGTTTTTGTATTTTCACTTAAAGAAATAGGATTTAAAGATCCATTCAATTTTGATGCTGTTCAATGCTTATCTAAAATTAATGAATATAAGATTGAAAGTGTCATCTTATTACCTCAAATGCTACATAGCATTTTGAATGCCATTCAACCGAATGACCCTCGCATTCAATCATTAAAGTTTGTGGCTCTCGGTGGTGCTAAAACCCCTCGATTGCTAATTCAAAAAGCTAAAAATCTTGGCCTACCTATATATGAAGGCTACGGATTATCTGAATGTAGTTCTGTGGTATCTCTTAATTTACCCCACGCTTATAAAGATGGTTCCGTAGGTAAGCCACTCAGCAATAGAAAAATAAGAACTGCAGAGGATCATGAAATTGAAATATGTATGACAAATAAGGTGAATTACCTAGGTGAAGCATCAGATTCTGATCTATGGTTTAAGACAGGTGATATTGGCCATATTGATGAAGAAGGATTTTTATTTATTGATGGGAGAAAGAAAAATCTCATTATTACAAGCTATGGAAGAAATATTTCACCTGAATGGCCAGAAAGCCTATTAATGGAACAAGGCCTTTATAAACAAGTGATGGTAGTAGGAGATGCTCAGCCTTATTTATCAGCTTTAATTCTTCCTTTAACTGATATAAGTCATGAATCTATTGAGTCATCCATCCGAAGTGTCAATAAAGAATTGCCAAATTATGCATCAATACTTAATTACATTGTTCTAGATCAGCCTTTTAGTTTTGCCAATCGACAACTCACAGAAAATGGAAGATTAAAACGTGACGTGATTGAAAGCTACTACCAAAAAGAAATTAATACTTTATATGAATCATCTAAGGATTTAACTTTACTATGAGTTTTTTTAATCAATTAGAAGCAGAAACCAAACAAGATCGAGAAGCGCTTTTTTCTATTCCCATTATTCAAGATGCACTAAGAGGGGAGATTAAGCTTAACCAATACTTGGCATTTTTAAAAGAAGCTTATCATCACGTCAAATATACAGTTCCTTTATTAACGGCTTGTAAAAACGAAATTTCATGTGACTATCCATGGCTTAAAGAAGCAATGTCCCACTATATAGAAGATGAAATGGGACACGAGGAATGGATTTTAAATGATATTAAGGCAGCAGGTGGAAAGCATGAAGAAATTCGTCATAGTGAACCTAGTATATTTACTGAATTGATGGTGGCTGACGCTTATTATCAAATTTATCAAAAGAATCCTATAGGATTTTTAGGTATGGTGTTTGTGCTCGAAGGAACTAGCATTGCTATCGCAACAAACGCAGCTACTGCCATGCAAAAATCACTTCAATTACCCAATGAAGCATTCACTTATATGACTTCTCACGGCAGCCTCGATTTAACTCACGTTGAATTCTTTAAGTCACTCGTCAATCAATTTACGAAAGAAGAGGATCAGAAAATAGTGATTGATTGCGCAAAGAAATTTTATTTCCTTTATGGAAATATATTTAAACATTTACCAGCTTAACTAGGAGCCTCTTTAAAAATGAGTCAACAATATAAAGTAGTCATTACAGGCGCATCAGGCGGTATCGGAAGAGAGATTGTCAAGCGCTTAGATAAAAAAGCAGAACTGATTATTCTTGTGGGATTAATAAAAGACCCTTTAGAAAACGTAAAAAAAGAATTACAAACAAAACGCATATTTATTGTAGAAGGTGATATCAATAAGTCACATGTTCGAGAGCAAATTAAAATGCTTGCTCAACGTGAGGGTGGTATTAATTTACTCATTAATAATGCAGGGATAGGCGATTACTTTATGTTTGAAGAGCAAGATCCTAATCTTGTGAATGATATTCTTGATGTAAATTTAAAAGCCCCCATGCTTCTTACGCAATCACTTTTACCTTTACTTAAAAATGAACCAAAAGCTGAAATCATTAATACAGGATCAATCTTTGGATATATAGGCTACCCGGCCTTTACCGCTTATTGTGCAAGTAAATTTGGTTTAAGGGGGTTTACTCAAGCCCTGAGACGTGAGTTAAGTGATACAACCGTTAATGTAAGATATTTTGCACCAAGAGCGACTAAAACAACTTTCAATTCAAACAATATTTCAGAGATGAATTTGAAGTTAGGAAATACCATGGATTCGCCAGAAAAAGTTGCAGATAAATTTATGATTTTTCTAACCCATAATAATTATCAAAAGAAAATTGGTTTAAAAGAATCATTCTTTATATTTATCAATAAAATTTTTCCGAAGCTTACAGATATTGCGATTGGTAAGCAATTGCCAATAATTAAAAAATACCTCACTAAATAAGGAGTTTCTCATGAATATAGTTAAAAAAATTGTTACCTCATTATTTGTATCTAGCATGTTTATGCAGGTCGCCATCGCTGGCGTCGATGAAGATGTTTTTCAATTGAAAAAGACATGGGAACAATTAAAATATAAAACACCACTGAACGAACAAGAAAAAGGCTTTGAATTACTTCTTGCCCAATCTGAAAAAGTTTTAGCAAAATATCCAGGTAAAGCTGAGCCACTTGTATGGCAAGGTATCATTGAAGGCACATTTGCAGGTGTCCGAAACGGAATAAGAGGTCAATTGGCAGCCTTATCATTAGTTAAAGACGCAAAACAACATTTTGAACAGGCCATCCAAATAGATTCTCATGGTTCTAATGGAGCTGCCTATACAAGTTTGGGATCGCTTTATTATCAAGTGCCACCCTGGCCTATCGCATATGGTGATAACGACAAAGCTAAAGATATGTTAGTTAAAGGCCTAGAAATTAACCCCGATGGTATAGATGCCAATTATTTTTATGGTGAATTCTTATTTAAAGCTGGAGAATTAAACAAAGCGACCGAATTTTTAAAGAAAGGCTTATTAGCAGATCCTCGTGAAGGAAGAGAAATTGCAGATGAAGGCCGAAAAAAAGAAATTAATGACTTATTGAAGAAAATTTCAGATAAGAAGTAGCGGCCACAAGAGAGTGATTATTTAGCCAATATTAAGTATCTCGAGGTATCGAGTTACACCTTAAACCTGCTATTTTTATTACTTAATTAATAAAAATAGTAATGATGAATATATTTCATTTTAGATATAAAAAAGATTTCATATAAAAAGATTTCAATTCTTAAACTTCAATTAAAAGAGAAAATATTTTGCCCTTAAGAAAACTTCCGTGGTCGAACAGTATTTTTTGGGTCATTATTTCAGCTTTTTTTATAACAATTTTTGCTAACTTCACGATGTTTGCAAAAGCTAATACCTGGTTGATTGGCTCGGGCTCGAACCAATTATTTATTGTGGTGTTAGCCTTATTTCAATTTCTTCTTTTATTGTTCTTTATGGCTTTACTAACAATGCACAAATGGCATCGTCATGTGTTAGCTATTTTTTATTTCGCAGCTGCTTTTTCTGCTTATTTTGCTGATAGTTATGGCGTGATTATAGATAAGGATATGTTAATAAATGCAGCGGAGACTAATCTTGCTGAGGCCTTAGGTTTAATATCCTGGCGCTTAATATTTTATTTTACTTTTTTATTTGCTCTTCCAGTTTTTGTTATCTATAAAGTAAAAATTATTTTACAGTCTGTGAGTAAGCGAATCTTTTATCACTCTGGAGTGGCTTTGCTAGCACTAGTTAGTTTTGCTTTTATACTTCTTGCTAGCAGTAATTTTTCGACTTCATTTTTTCGAGAACAAAAGCAAATACCGTTTTATTCGAATCCACTAAGCGCTCTTTATGCTACTTATGAAATTACTCACAAGACTTTTTTCAGTTCTCATAAATTATTCAAGCATATTGGAGATGATGCGCATATCTCAGGACTTCACACAGATCGTGAACTTATAATTTTAGTGATTGGTGAGACTGCCAGAGCTGATCGTTTTTCACTTAATGGCTACAAAAAAAATACAAATCCTATGCTAAGTAAGCAGAGTGTAGTAAGTTTTAACAATGTTTCTTCATGTGGAACTAGCACTCGTATTTCCGTGCCTTGTATATTTTCAATTGAAGGTAAGGATAAATTTGAACTATCAAAATTTAAAAATGAAGAAAATTTCCTAGATGTAGCCAAGAAATCTGGAGTGAATATTTTGTGGCGTGATAACAATTCGAGCTCTAAGGGTGTGGCTAATCGATTTACATATGAAGATTTCCTAAGCCCTAGAAATAATCCCACTTGTGATCCAGAGTGTCGCGATATTGGTATGCTCTCAGGTTTGGATGAATATATTAATAAGCAAAAAAAAGATGACATCATCATTGTTTTACATCAGATGGGAAGCCATGGTCCTGCTTACTATCAGAGAGTTCCTGAAAGCTATTTAAAATTCAAACCTTTTTGTAAAACTAATCAGTTAGATCAATGTACCGATGAAGAAATCAGCAACGCTTATGACAATACAATTTTATATACAGACTTTTTTTTAAGTGAGGTCATTGATTTTCTTAAAAAGTATGATGATCGATTTGAAACGGCAATGTTTTATGTAAGTGATCATGGCGAGTCTCTGGGAGAGCACAATATCTACCTTCATGGAATGCCCTATTTCATGGCGCCAAAAGGTGTTACAAATGTACCTTTAATTTTATGGTTTGGTAAAAACCTTATTCAGACTGAGAATTTAGATATGGATTTATTAAAGCTTAAAAGTAATAAACCTATATCTCATGACAATGTTTTTCACACACTGCTAGGAATTCTTGAAATTGAGACTGGTATTTATAAGAAGGAAAAAGACCTTAAGTCACTTGCAATTAAGAAATAACTAATAAATGTCATTTAAGAGGCCATTTGAGGCTGGGGTAGAAGTGTCATAATTCCTTGGTTATCATCGTTTATAATTTTGATATGAAATCCTACAATATTCTCTTTCTCTGCACGGGCAATTCTGCCCGTAGCATTTTGGCTGAAGCTTTAATAACTACTTTAAGTAGTGGTAAATTTATTGGTTATTCAGCAGGCTCTAATCCGGCAGGGCGAGTGAATCCTTTTGCTTTGGAGTTAGCTATAGAAATGGGCTATCCAAAAGAGAAGTTACGATCCAAGAATTGGGATGAATATAGTTTGCCCGACGCACCACAAATGGATTTTGTTATTACGGTATGTGATAACGCAGCTAATGAGGTGTGTCCTATTTGGTTAGGCCATCCATCCATAGCGCATTGGGGATTTCCTGATCCTGCGAGTGTTGAAGGAACAGATGTGATTAAACGAGAAGCATTTCAAAAAACATTGTTGGGATTAAAAAAGAATATTGAAGCACTGATTTATCTACCTATCGATCAACTAGATTTATTCTCTTTAAAGAAAGCTATTCAAGATATCCATGATAAATAAAAAATATTTAACAGAATTCCTTGGCACCGGAGCATTATTATCTGTGATTACAGGCTCAGGGCTTATGGGACAAGCGCTTTCATCTGGCAATGATGCTGTGACACTTCTTGGTAATAGTATTGCTACCGGGGCTGGCCTGTATGTATTGATTATGATTTTAGGTCCGATTTCAGGGGCGCACTTTAATCCACTTGTCAGTGTGATGGCATACACCCACAAACAATTAAGACGAAAAGATTTATTGCCTTATATTGCTTCGCAAATTACAGGGGCAATCGCAGGTGTTTGGATGACACATGTGATGTTTAACTTACCTATCATTCAAACATCAACAAAGATAAGATCTGGATTAGGTATTTGGATCAGTGAAGTGATCGCAACACTGATATTACTTACAGTGATTTATCTAGGATTGAAATATGCCAAGAAACATATAGCGATGATTGTAGCCTTGACAGTGACTGCAGGCTATTGGTTTACTTCATCTACCTTCTTTTGTAATCCTGCCGTGACATTTGCCCGAAGTTTAACAGACACATTTGTAGGTATTGCCCCAGAAAATATTTTAGGATTTGTCTTTCCGCAAATCATTGCGCTCATTCTCATACTTCAAATCATTAAAAAATAGTTTTACACACTACTTCCGCATGCAAAATAGATGCGAAGAGCAGTTAGGTGATGAATATTATTTTTTGAAAGAGCATTCTAATACACCTACTACCTCTTCCCCGAGATATACCATCATCGCCCCATTTGCTCTATTAAAAGTATAAGCATATTTATCATTCCAAAAGCGCATACTTTTCTCGTCAATAGATACTTTTGTTTGGGGGATTTTATTGACTAAAACAATTTGCTTCGCTTCATCAAATTGCACTGATAAAGCTCCCCCATCAATTGCATTACAAAAACTAGTCTGCATTTCAGCATATAGATTAGATGCAAAGAGAAGTGATAGAAGTAAAGTTAAAAATTTCATTTCTTATCTGTCATTGTCTAAAGAGCCCCATAACTAGTCAGTTGCCCTATAAAAAAAGCGGAGTCTTTAGAGGCTAATATATCTTTATGAGGATTTAAATTTTTTATAAAAACCTAAAAATTTATTTTTATTAACGAAGAGCGAGATTAACCAGAATATCCCTATATAAGCAAATGAGGATAAGAAATATTGAGGTAAGTATTCCCACCCATGTAATACGCTCTCAAAAAAAGATGGATTTCCAAATCTTCCAGAAAACATATAGTAAGTCTGAGTGGAAATTATAAAAGCTAATATTATTGCAATAGACACTATGGGTATAAAAATTGATAATTTTTGAATTGACTTTTTATGATGTAAAAAGTATCCACTTAGCCAAAGAACACCATACGCAGGAATAAGCCCCCAATAACCATTAGTTAAGCAAAAACCTAATTTTGGATCGAAGGCTGATGCACCAAAATCTATAACTAATCCAAGTAAAAAAAGCGCAAGAAAAAATCTAATATTTTTGAGATAAATTCCTCCAACCAGGAATAAGGCTAAGCTTGCATCAGGAAGACTATAGAAAGTTGTGATGTGGCTTCCTCGAGTTAATATCAAAACTAAAGATAGAATGATTAAGAAAAGCGTCTCATGTGTTTTTAATCTTAAATGTTGGAATGTCATAATTTTCCTTAAATTCAATAAATAAACTTTACTCTAAATTTACTGTGGCTCATATCGCAAGGAGATAAAAAAACTTTGGCTGGGCGTTTGGTAACGAAAACCATCCGTAGTTGGATTTCCTTCATAGGCATAAGTATAGTTTTTACCTAAAACATTATCTACCCTAGCATTCATTGCTAGATTTTTGGTAATTTGATAATCAGCAAATAAATTTGTTTTAATATAACCAGGTATATTGAAAAGATTTTCAGCATCATTATATCTGTTTCCTGACCCGGTAGCTTCAAAACCTAAATTCCAATTTTGAATGAAATAATTTAAACCCACTGTTCCGAAAAAATTACTTCTTCTTGGTAAGTATTTATCAGCACTTTCATTCATTGGAGATTGCACTGTGAAACTACTTTTGACCTGAAAATGATTGATAAAATGGCTACTTGATACTGTTGCACCATAGATTTCAGCGGTATTGATATTGTAAGGTCGATAACCAGTTGTGCCATTAGAAATTATAAAGTCTGTTATTTTATTTTTAAATGTCACAAAAGAAAAAAATTCTGCATCAGATTGGTATTTAAGTTGCGCTTCAATGTTTTTAGATTTTTCTGGTTGTAAATCTGGATTTGCATTACTACCAGCATAAAGATAATTAAATGTTGGTGATCTAAAGGCAGTGCCAAACGAAGAAGCGATGGACCAATTAGAGTCTATTGCATAAGAATATCCAATATTTCCGGTTGTAGCATCTCGGTAGACACTATTAAAGTCTTTTCTAACGTTAGCTTGAAAATTATGATTCGCTTGATTCAGATTATAACCAATCATATATGCATCATTTTGACGATCTTTTTTTGAGTAGCTTGTATCTGTCACATTAATTTTCTGATCAAGTTTATCGTACAACAAAACTAGCGATCCAAGAGGCAAAATCAAATCATTTTGCCAAGTGATTTGATTTTGAATCGTTTTATAAACGTTATCAACTTCTCTTGTAGCGCCAGAAATATATCTTTGTTTTTCGACATAATCATCTATCCCCAGTCCTACTCTTAAACTAGATTTCCAATAATTAGTGAGCTGGCTATTAACGGTACCACTCAAGCTTTCTTGGTCTTGAGTATTTTTCCAATCAATACTTGGATCCCAATTTGCATAACGATTATCGTATTTATTTTTACCTTGGCTTAAAAAGTATTGAAAGCTTATATCGAGCTTTTCATTAATTTTATGACTTAGAGAGGCAGAAACACTTTTATTTCTGTAGCCATCCTTATCTAAATTAAAGATATTCGCTGTTGCCGCCGGATTTGTATTTGGCTCGAAAGCAGAAAATCCTGTCGAGTTTTGACTTGATAAGTTAATAGCATAAGAGGTTGTGTCATCGCCTCCTCTTATCCCCCCTTGCGCAATTGAGGTATTGTATTTACCGTACCCGAAGGAAATATAGGGTTTAAAACCATTTAAACCTTTTTTTGTAAAGATTTGAATGACACCACCAATAGCATCTTGACCATATAGGCTCGAGGCTGGCCCTCTAACAATTTCAATTTTTTCAATTTGTGATAAGGGAATATTTTCTATAGCAGTCAGACCTGCTGTAGCAGAATCAATTCTAATGCCATCTAATAAAATTACTGAATGTGTTGAGCTAGCCCCTCTCAGAAAAAGTGTAGAAACTTTTCCTTGTCCTCCATTATTTGATATTTCTATTCCAGGCTGTCTTTGGAGAAGCTCAGGTAGGGAAGAGTATCCTGCGAGTTTGATTTCTTCCTCAGAAATTAAAGTTATATCAGCAATGACATTTTTTTTGGGGATACGAGTTCGAGTGGCTGTTACAAAGACATCAGAAGTTTTAAGTTCGTTATCTGCAAAAACATTTGTTGTAAAAAGTTGAGCCATTAATAGACTCGATAGAATAATTTTCTTCATAGCATTTCTAAATAATCATGCAACCCCGCATGAGATTAATGAATAGAAATACTTTAGGAGAAAAAAATGTGAAAAAGTACTCACAAATCAAATACCACTCCCCGTAGTATTTCTGTGTGAGTTACTAGGCCGGTCTCCGGACTCGTAAGATTTGATTCACGGCCTTCCCGAAATAAATTCAGTGGCATGTCTTATGAATCCACGCTTACTTACCGTTGCGGGGGCAGTATAGGAATTGTTGTTACACTCACCTATTTCCCAGTTTCAATGTTTTCCTAAATGAAGATAAACCTTAAGAAGACATCACCTAACAACTTGAAAACATCGTAGCACATCTTTGCTATACTCAAACTTAACGATTTATAAATTTATTTATTGCAATGCAAAGGATATTTAGTTATGGCAAGAACAGTTAAATGTGTGAAGTTAGGTAAAGAATTAGACGGTTTAGATTTTCCCCCTTACCCAGGGCCTTTAGGTAAACGTATTTTTGAGAGTGTATCTAAGGAAGCTTGGACTGGTTGGCTTAAGCACCAAACCATGTTAGTGAACGAGAACCGATTAAGTTTTGTGGATCCTGCGGCGCGTAAATATTTAACCGAACAAACGGAAGCTTATTTTTTTGGTGATGGCGCGGATAACGCATCGGGATATGTCCCACCTAAAAGCTAATTAAAAACGAAGACGTAAAAAAACACTTCCGAGGAAGTGTTTTTTATTGTGCAAATTGATTATTCAGCAATCGTCTTTTTAATTTCTTTGATTGTTGAGTGTCTAATGTCAGCACCCTTCACGGCATAAACGATATGTTCTGAAATATTTTTGCAATGATCACCAATGCGTTCGAGCGCTTTGACTACAACAAGTAACTCTAAAGACACTGAGATAGCTTTTGAATCTTCAAGCATATAGGTGAGAAGCTCTCTAATGGTTGCGCGATACTGATCGTCTACTGCTTCATCTTTCTTTGCGATCTCAATTGTTTTACTAATATCTAGTCGCGCGAATGAATCTAATACGGTTTTAAGCATCGAATGAACAGCTTCTACCATCAGTTTAATTTCACCGATTTTAATTTTTTTAATATTTGGATTTTCGTTAACACGAATAGCTGTACGTGCAATCTTTGTTGCCTCATCACCAATGCGCTCCAAGTCTGTGATGGCTTTAAGAATTGTGATGATCATACGAAGGTCGCCTGCTGCAGGCTGCCTTTTCGCAATAATACGAGATGCATCTTCGTCAATTTCCATTTCAAGGCCGTTGACTTTCTCGTCGATTTTAATCACTTTATTCGCTAGTTCGACATCGTCCTTTTTAAGAGACTCAATAGCAGAAAGAATATTCTCTTCGACTAAACCGCCCATTTTTAAGACCTTCGCTCTTACCGCTTCTAATTCTAGGTCGTACTCTTTATAACTATGTTCTGAAGCCATTTTTAGTAATCCTTTTAAACTCTTACAATTTCACACCTTATATAATATTACTTATATATGACATTTTTAAGACTTAATAAGCTTATTTTTTGATAGTTTTAACTCCGTCTTTTGTGGCCAATAATAATATATTGGCTGGACGAGCCGCAAATAAACCGTTAGTAACGACTCCTACCATTTGATTGATAGTCGCTTCCATTTCGACAGGGTCTTTAATGACAAGACCATGAACGTCCAAGATGACGTTCCCATTATCGGTTGTAAAATTTCGTAACTGAGGCTGTCCGCCTAATTTGGTAAGTTCTCGAGCCACATAGCTTTTAGCCATTGGGAGAACTTCGACAGGTAAAGGGAATTTGCCTAAGACAGGCACATATTTTGTTTCATCACAAATACAAATAAAGGTTTTAGCAACTGCCGCCACAATTTTTTCTCGAGTTAGAGCCCCACCACCACCTTTGAGCATATGCATATGCTCAGTGATTTCATCGGCACCATCGACATAAATATCCATACTATTGACACTATTTAAGTCAAAAACCTCTATGCCATGTTTACGTAAACGATCTGCTGATGCTTCACTACTAGCCACTGCGCCGTCAATTTTATGTTTTACTTTTGCCAACTCATCGATGAAGTAATTAGCAGTAGAGCCAGTACCTACACCAATAATGCCAGACTTCACATATTCGATCGCAGCTTTTGCAACCTGTTGTTTTAATTCGTCTTGCGTGAATGCCATTTTTACTTAAACCCTTATATTTTATTTATAATGATGCTTTAACATCTATCATACACGCCAAGGCGACTCTTGAAAATTAGCATATGAAGAATGACTACGTAAAACGTATTAATGAGGCGCGTGTATATGACGTGGCAAAGAAAACACCACTCGAATTTCAGACATATCTTTCAAGCCGTTTTCATAATCAGATTTTTTTAAAGCGGGAAGATTTACAACCTGTCTTTTCATTTAAATTACGCGGCGCCTATAACAAGATGGCGGGCTTATCTAAACCGCAGCTAGATAAGGGCGTCATCACCGCTTCTGCGGGAAATCATGCGCAAGGCGTTGCGTTAAGCGCACAAAAACTAGGATGTCGCGCTGTAATCGTCATGCCTACTACAACCCCCC
Organism: Candidatus Methylopumilus universalis; assembly: GCF_006364435.1. Lineage (NCBI taxonomy): Bacteria > Pseudomonadati > Pseudomonadota > Betaproteobacteria > Nitrosomonadales > Methylophilaceae > Candidatus Methylopumilus > Candidatus Methylopumilus universalis. The sequence goes on from NZ_CP040977.1 coordinate 92,869, forward strand.
TTATTAAAATTGATGCTGTAAAACATCGAGGTGCTGAAGTGGTGCTATGGGGTGATTCTTATTCTGATGCTTATCAACACGCGCTCGAGATTGAAAAAAAAGAGGGCCTCACTTTTGTGCATCCTTACGATGATCCCGACGTCATCGCGGGGCAGGGAACGATTGCTAAAGAAATTTTAGATGAATATAAAAAACCTATTCATGCCATCTTTTGTTGTGTTGGCGGAGGCGGACTTCTTGCAGGCATGGCAACTTATATCAAAGCGATGCGACCTGAAATTAAAGTGATCGGCGTTGAGGCCAAAGACGCAGAAGCTATGAGCTTATCTTTAAAAACAGGCAAGCGTGTGGTGTTGGATCAGGTAGGGCTCTTTGCTGATGGCGCAGCCGTGAAAGAAGTAGGCCAGGTGACCTTTCCACTCTGTCAGGCTTACGTCGATGAAATGATTGTGGTGGATAACGATGCCATTTGTGCCGCCATTAAAGACGTTTTTGAGGATACGCGCTCTATTCTAGAGCCGGCAGGAGCTTTATCAGTTGCAGGCATGAAAGCTTATATCAAGAAACATAATTTAAAAGATGAGACTTTGGTAGGCATTGCATCGGGCGCTAATATGAATTTTGATCGTTTACGTTTTGTAGCGGAGCGAGCTGAAATTGGTGAAAAAAGAGAAGCTGTGCTTGCAGTCACCATACCTGAAACTCCAGGAGCCTTTAAAAACTTTTGTAGGTTATTAGGCCAGAGGAATATTACTGAATTTAATTATCGTTTTTCAGATCCTAAAAAAGCGCATATTTATGTGGGTCTTGCAATCAATGATAAGGACGAGCCATCACAGATTAAAGCCATGCTTGATAAGGAGGGCTTGCCTACCATTGATCTTACAAATAATGAGGTTGCAAAACTTCACTTAAGACACCTGGTCGGTGGACACTCACCTCAAGCTAAGAATGAAATGGTTTTTAGATTTGAGTTTCCAGAAAAGCCGGGCGCCCTCATGAAATTTTTAGAGACCATGGGACACAATTGGAACATCAGTTTATTTCATTACCGAAATCATGGCGCTGACTTTGGTCGTGTTTTAGTTGGTATGCAAGTCCCACCCGAAGATGAAATTAATTTTGAAGTCTTTTTGAATCAACTAGGCTACCCCTTCTGGGATGAAACAGATAATCCAGCCTATAAACTTTTCTTAGGTTAGTGCTTCCTTATTTTCATGAGGCGTTAAAGGGATAAATCCCCTGGAAGATTGTGAATAAATATTTAATAATTAAAAGCACGATATTTTAGGAGAATCAAATGCAGGTTATAAAACCAGTTGTCATATTAGGATTACTTATTTCATCCTTATTAGCAAATGCTGAAGATCGAGGTAGGGCTTATGTATCTAATCAAGAAGGTGGTGTCAGTATTATTAATTTAAATACCATGGAAACAGAAGGCACAATTGATATTCAAGCAAAAAATCCCCGCGGTATTGGCATCACAGAAGATGGCCAGTATTTAATTACTGCTAATAAAGATGACGAGAATTTGTCCGTGATTGATTTAAAAACGAATCAATTTGTGAAACATATTTCAGTAGGTAAAAATCCAGAATTTGTTCGCGTATTTAGAGGACAAGTCTTTGTATCAACTGAGCCAGCCTCGACCGGTAAACCACCTGTGGCCGGCAAAGAAGATGATGATAAAGATGAACCAAAAATCCCTGCACGTATTGCAGTGGTTGATTTAGCCAAGGGCAAAAAGACTCGAGATATTGTCGGTGGCCCAGAAACAGAAGGTATTGAATTTAGTAAAAGTGGTAAAGAAATTATTGTGACGAATGAAGCTGATAACACAATCACAGTCCACAACTTTAGTAATGGTAAATTATTAAAAACGATTTCAACTAAAAAATACGGAGATCGTCCACGTGGCATCAAAGTAGCGCCCAATGGAAAGTATTACGTCTCCACTCTGGAGTATGGAAATAATTTTATTGTCTTAGATAGTCAATTTAAACATCTTAAAACTGTGCCGACAGGTGAATCGCCTTATGGCATTAGTTTTGATCGAGAAGGCAAACGATTATTTGTCGCATCTTCGAAAGCAAAAACATTAGAAGTATTCGACACCACTAACTTTGAGAAAATTAAAGAAATTCCAACAGGTCGACGTTGTTGGCATTTTAGTTTTTCACCAGATGAAAAAGACATTTTACTAGCTTGTGGAAAATCTGATGAAGTGCTTGTCATTGATGCAGAAAAATTAGAAGTGACTAAGCGAATTCCTAATAAAGAAATTCCATGGGGTATCGTTGTTTATCCTAAAGCTATGGGCAGTTTAGATAGCGTTAAATAAAAAATAGGTGTTTATTTTAAAAGCCCAATATTTATTGGGCTTTTTTTATTTCAAATATTTCTCAATAAATTTCCACTCATCTTCTGTCACTGGAGTAATGGAGAGACGATTTCCTTTTTGAAGTATGCGCATATTTTCTAGTGCTTTAAACTCTCTTAGTTCTTTTAGACTTAATAAATTTGTTTTTTTAACAAGGGTCACATCTACATTGAGCCAGCGTGGATTTTCAGGTGTTGATTTAGGGTCAAAATACTTATGACCTTTTTGAAATTGAAAACGATCCGGATAAGCAAGCTTAGTTATCTCTACAACACCGGCAATCCCAGGTACATCACAATTGGAGTGATAAAAAAATGCAAGGTCGCCCACCTTCATTAAATCTCGCATAAAGTTTCTTGCTTGATAATTTCTAACACCATACCAATCAATGGTTTGTTTGGGGAGCTTTGCCAAATCATCGATTGACACATCGGATGGTTCGGATTTCATGAGCCAATAATGCATAGTTTTAAATAAAATAAAAGGTGGATAAAAGAGCTATGTTGATTTTCTTAAGTGTTGCCTAGACCAGCATCCTGAACCAAAGGTTCAAGGGGTAAAAGCCTAAGGTGCATTAGGTGCAATCGCCAAGGGTGTCTTAAAAGAGCACCCAATTTAGATCGCTCACACCGCAACCTGATGAGCTAAAACCGATGCTATAGACTAGTTCAAGGAATTATTAGCCTAAGCAACACTTAAAAAAACAAACGTGCTCATCGCAATCTTTAGTAAAGAATAGGCAGATCTTTAGTTTTGTGCAAGCACTTCGTCGATTTGATGTTCAATCGATGAAATTTTATGGCGGAATTGAGATAAGCCTTCACCGTCGGAAGTGTTTGAATTGATAAGTTCATTGGTGATATTAAGCGCTGCCATGATGATGATGCGATCAATTCCTACAATAGAGCCTTGAGATTGAATGAGATCAATTTTCTGATTTAAATATTGGACAGAATCTAACAGACTTTTTTCTTGGCCTTCAGGACATGCAACGATGAATTCGCGTGCCATGATAGTGACAGTAATATTTTTTGAGCTCATCGATTTTCTTCAGGAAGTTGTTTCATCATTTTTTCAAGACGAAGACTTGCTTCTTTCATATTGGACTGAAGTTTTATAAGTGTTGCTTCAGTCGATGCGAGTCGAGTCTCGAGTCCCTTATTTTTTCCCTGAGCAGATTCAATTAAGCTGATGAGCTGCTTAATTTTTTTCTCTAGTGCGATGAGTTGTGCTTCCATACCTTCACTATAGTTTAAAGAATTGAAGTGCGTCAATAGCGACTAAATAAATTAAATGCATCATGATTTCTTTTTAGCTCTTGGATGTGCTTTATCGTAAATATTTGCAAGATGCTGAAAGTCCAGATGGGTATAAACTTGCGTGGTGCTGATATTGGCATGACCTAACATTTCTTGCACTGCTCTTAAATCTTGACTTGATTGCAAAACGTGTGAGGCAAAGCTATGTCTTAATAAATGAGGGTGAACCGTACTATCAATACCTTGCTTGATAGCCCACATTTGAATGCGATACTGAATAGCGCGAGCTGTCATGCGCTTACCACGCTCTGTAATAAATAAGGCATCCATTGATTTGTCATCTGTTTTGATCGTTGCACGTTTTTCAATCCAAGATTGAATGGCATGCATTGCTTTTTGGCCTATAGGGACCATACGCATTTTATTGCCTTTGCCGGTGACAGTGATAACACCTTCTTGAAGATCGAGATCGTTGATATTGACATTTACTACTTCACTTAAACGTAGTCCAGATGAATAAAATAATTCTAAAAAGGCTTTATCTCTTAACCCTAGTAATGTGGTGTCATCAATAGATACGAGTTTAACCATCTGCTCAATTGATAAAGTTTGCGGTAATGTCTTGGCACTCTTGGGTGCGTGGACATCTTTGACAGGATTTTCTTTAAACTGGTGGCGCTCAATCAGGTAATTAAAAAATCCTCGCCATGCAGACAACATACGTGCGATAGATTTGCCATGGAGTCCTTGGCTATTAAGTTTAGCACTTGCTCGTCTGATGTCTTGGATAGAAAAGGATTCAAAACGATCATGCTCGACAAGAACTACAAGCTGGGCAAGATCATGGGCATAACTTTTAATTGAGTTGCTGCTAAGACCTTTTTCAAAGGTGAGGTAATCGATATAGCTTTTTTGGAAGTGATTATGTTCCATAAGTTTTAAGTGATCTCAATATCTCCCTCATAGAGAGTGACAGCCGGGCCTTTCATCATTACAGGATATGAAGATCCTTTCCAATCGATAGATAATGATCCTCCTGGCATATCAACTTTCACAGGTGATATAAGTAAATGACGTTTGATTCCTGATACTACCGCAGCGCATGCCCCTGTTCCACAAGCAAGTGTTTCGCCTGCGCCTCTTTCAAAGACACGCAAACGAATATGATGAGACGATACAATTTCCATAAACCCAACATTGACGCGCTTTGGAAAAAGCTCATGTGATTCCAAATAAGCACCTAATATTTCAACATGAGCTTGTTGAGTATCTTTGACTGTGATCACTGCGTGAGGGTTGCCCATGGATAAAACTGCCATATTGATTGTTTCTTTTTGATGCGGTAAATCTATTGAAATAGGGTATTCATTTTTTTCGACATCTGAAATAAATGGAATAAGTTTAGGATTAAAAATAGGCTCACCCATATTCACTTCAATCAGATGCTCAGCGTCTTCAGTGAGCTCAATAACACCTGATTTTGTTTCCACGCGAATGGATTGTTTATCAGTTAAGTGCTTATCTTTTACAAATCGGTAAAAACAACGCGCACCATTGCCACATTGCTCAACCTCACCACCATCTTGATTAAAAATACGATATTTGAAATCAACGTTTTCAAGGGCTGTATGCTCAACAACGAGAAGCTGATCAAATCCGATCCCGAGTTGTCTGTGAGATAAAGATTGAATCGTATCTTTAGATAACTGGAAAGGAGACTTAGTATGATCGAGCACTATAAAGTCATTACCAATCCCATGCATTTTTGTAAAATGAAGTTTCATAAAATGATTGTCTCTTATTTCTTTGGCTTTTTAAATCGTTGATAATTCCAAAGATACTGTGTTGGATATTTTCGAATGAGCATCTCAAGTCGATTATTAATACCTTGGGGGGAGTGATCTTGACCCAAAGGTTCAATATAGACTTCGTATCCCTGGCCTCCAGAAAGTCTATGACCAAAACCAATCAGGACAGCGGCATTCGAAGATTCTGCAAGCTTAGAAACAAGAGTCATAGTATAGGCGGGTGTATTAAAAAATTGAGCCCATACGCCCTGACCTTCATTGGGCACTTGATCAGGCAAGACACCAATCGCTTCACCCTTTTTTAACGCTTGCATTAATTGCTTAACGCCATGGAGGTTTGCTTCAGCAAGATGAATTTGGGAGTGACGCCTTCCAGATAAAACAATATTTGCAAGCCAGTTATGTTTTGGACGTTTGAATAGAACTGTGATGGGTTGATAGTGTGCGTAGTACTGCGCGGTAATTTCAAAACAGCCTAAATGAGGAGTTAAAAAAATAATACCCTTTTTCTTTTTGAGGGCAGCTTCAACATGCTGCCATCCGTAACATTGTTTGACCCAGCGAAAATTTTTTTGAGGTGAGTTAAACCAAATCGCAGGGGCTTCCATAAGACACTTTCCAATTTCGCGGATCGATAATTGTGTAAGTTTTTTTAAATCGTTTTCATCGGATGAAATAGAAGCACGTTTTAAATTAGCATCTATACGCTCTTTAAATCGACGATCAAATTGATAAGCGACTCGACCTAAAAATCCCCCTAATCCATGCAAGATAAAGAGAGGTAATTGAAAGAATATGGTAATGAAAAATAAGGATAGTCTTGATAGCATAATTGTATTTAAACCTGATATTTTGCTATTCTAAACGCTTTACGTAATTTAGAACTTGGAAAAAACCATGAGCGAGCACTTATTTACTTCGGAATCTGTTTCCGAGGGCCATCCAGATAAAGTAGCTGATCAGATATCAGATGCGATCCTTGATGCTATCTTAGAACAAGACCCTACGGCTCGTGTTGCAGCTGAAACATTAACAAACACAGGGCTTGTTGTATTAGCAGGAGAGATCACCACGACAGCTAATGTGGATTATATTAAAGTTGCTCGCGATACGATTCGTTACATTGGCTATGACAATACTGATTACGGCATTGATTATAAAGGCTGTGCTGTCCTTGTCGCCTATGACAAGCAGTCGCCTGATATTGCGCAGGGTGTGGATGGTGCTTTAGATGACCCACTAGACCAAGGTGCAGGTGATCAAGGTTTAATGTTTGGTTATGCCTGTGATGAAACAGCGCAGTTGATGCCTATGCCTATTTGGCTATCTCACCGTTTAATGGAAAGGCAATCTTATTTAAGAAAAGATGGCAGGCTTCCATGGTTGCGTCCGGATGCTAAGGCACAAGTCACTTTAAAGTATAAAGATCATAAGCCGCATTCGATTGACACAGTTGTGCTCTCAACTCAGCATGATCCAGAGGTATCTCTCGAAACCATTCGCGAATCAGTGATTGAGGAAATTATTAAACCTATTTTGCCTAAAGAGCTTATTAAAGGGGACATCAAGTACCTTGTAAATCCTACAGGTCGATTTGTCATTGGCGGGCCTCAGGGCGATTGTGGACTCACTGGGCGTAAAATTATTGTAGACACCTACGGCGGTTCAGCGCCTCATGGTGGTGGGGCTTTTTCAGGAAAAGATCCAAGTAAAGTCGATCGTTCAGCGGCCTATGCTGCTCGCTATGTCGCTAAAAATATTGTGGCAGCAGGCTTGGCTTCTCGTTGTTTAGTGCAAATTTCATATGCGATTGGTGTTGCAAGACCGACCTCGGTGATGCTGGAAACTTACGGCACAGGTAAGATTGCAGACGACAAATTGACCGCATTAGTTCTTGAGCATTTTGATTTAAGACCTAAAGGCATTGTGAAAATGCTTGATTTATTGCGTCCCATTTATAAGAAAACGGCGGCTTATGGACATTTTGGACGTGACGAGCCAGAATTCTCATGGGAATCAGCAGATAAAGCTCAAATCCTTAAATCAGCAAGTTAAATATTTGAACTTTAGTAAGTATTTGAGTCCTAATTACTTTTAATTTATAATGCAACTCTTCTGAGGAACGCTGCGAGATTTTTTCATAAAATCCCAGGCTCAGATTACAAGTTTACTTGTAAACGGCGTTCACCAATTTATAACCGTGCCAGTCACGGGATGTTGGTGGATACCGAAACATCCCAGCTGGTCACTTAGCATTCAAAAGGAATTTAAAATGAATACAGTGACTAACCAAAATTTAAATACACAAGACTATCTTATTGCCGATATTAATCAGGCTGACTTTGGCCGCAAAGAAATCACCATTGCAGAAACTGAAATGCCAGGTCTCATGGCTATTCGTGAAGAATATTCAAAAACAAAACCATTAAAAGGTGCCCGCATTAGCGGCTCACTTCATATGACGATTCAAACAGCAGTGCTCATTGAGACACTTAAAGATTTGGGAGCTGAGGTGAGATGGGCATCTTGCAATATCTACTCAACACAAGATCATGCAGCAGCAGCTATAGCTAAAAGCGGCACACCTGTCTTTGCTTTTAAAGGTGAAACGCTTGATCAGTATTGGGAATACACGCATCGTATTTTTGAATGGAGCGATGGCGGCTATACCAACATGATTCTTGATGATGGTGGTGATGCAACTTTACTTCTTCACTTAGGTACGCGCGCTGAAAAAGATGCCGCATTGATTTCGAAGCCTTCAAGCGAAGAAGAGATTTCACTTTTTAATTCAATCAAGCAAAAGTTAGCAACAGATCCTCATTGGTATTCTGAAAGGCTTAAACACGTTAAAGGGGTAACCGAAGAAACGACTACAGGTGTTCATCGTTTATATCAAATGCATAAAGAGGGTAAATTAGCTTTCCCTGCAATTAATGTTAATGATTCAGTGACGAAATCTAAATTTGATAACCTTTATGGCTGTCGTGAGTCTTTAGTAGACGCTATTAAGCGTGCAACGGACGTAATGATTGCAGGTAAGGTAGCTGTTGTGGCTGGTTATGGAGATGTAGGCAAGGGCTCAGCACAAGCGCTCCGCGCTTTATCGGCACAAGTATGGGTCACTGAAATCGATCCTATTTGTGCACTTCAAGCTGCAATGGAAGGTTACCGAGTCGTGACTATGGATTATGCCGCTGAACATGCTGATATTTTTGTAACAGCTACAGGTAATTATCATGTCATTACTCATGACCATATGTCGCGTATGAAACATCAAGCAATCGTTTGTAATATTGGCCACTTCGACAATGAAATTGATGTGGCATCTTTAAGTGATTGCAAATGGGAAGAAATTAAACCGCAAGTGGACCACGTGATTTTTAAAGACGGTAAACGAATCATCTTGCTTGCAAAAGGTAGGCTCGTGAATTTAGGATGCGGCACAGGGCATCCAAGTTATGTAATGAGCTCTTCATTCGCAAATCAAACGATTGCTCAGATTGAATTATTTGCGCACTCTGAGAAATATCCGGTTGGCGTATATACATTGCCGAAACATTTAGACGAGAAAGTTGCTCGCTTACAATTGAAAAAATTAAATGCGGAACTTACGACTTTGTCTGAAGTGCAGGCTAATTATATTGGCGTTAAAGAAGAAGGACCTTATAAGCCTGAGCAGTATCGTTATTAATCATGGCTAAGAAAATTTCTTACAGTTTCGAGTTTTTTCCTCCCAATACACCGGAAGGTATTAAGAACTTAAAAGATACTCGTCAGCAACTCTCTGCATTTAAGCCCGAATTTTATTCGGTGACATTTGGTGCAGGGGGCTCTACGAGAGATCGGACGCTTGAAACAGTATTAGAAATAAAACAAGAAGGCTTTAATGCAGTACCTCATATTTCAGGTATTTCATCGACAAAAGCAGAAATTAAAACTTTACTTGATCTCTACCAGCAAAATAATATTAAGCATCTTGTAGCGTTGAGAGGTGATGTGCCGCAAGGCGCATTACCAAGTGGAGAGTTTAAACATGCTAATGAATTAGTAAGTTTTATTCGACAAGAAACTAATGATTACTTTCATATTGAAGTAGCAGCCTATCCTGAATATCATCCTGAAGCGCCCTCAGCACAAATAGACATTCAAAACTTTAAAAATAAAGTGGATGCTGGGGCCAATTCGGCTATTACACAATTCTTTTTTAATGCCGATGCATATTTTAGATTTATGGATGAATGCTTAATTGCAGATATTGATGTGCCGATTATTCCAGGTGTTATGCCAATTTATAACATTAATCAATTAGCTCGCTTCGCATCTAATTGCGGCGCAGAAATTCCTCGCTGGCTCAGAATTAAATTAGAGAGCTATGGGGACGACTTACCCTCATTAAGATCATACGGTGTAGATGTGATATCTGAACTTTGTGAAACGTTGATTGGATGGGACGTACCGAGCTTACATTTTTATACGTTAAACCAAGCAGGCATTATTTCCCGCATCATTCAAAATATAGAAAGTACTTAGTGTAAAACTAAGTTGTGATCTTGGTAGATTGCATCTTCGATAAATAAAAAGTCTTTTTCACGACCTTCATTCCAAAGCGCCATCATCACAATCCAACGCATTTCCTCGATATTAATATGCTCTTGTTTCAGTGCCATAGCTCGATCCAGGATAATTTCTCGTTCATTTGTGTCAAGCACCTTGGCTTGTTCTAGGAATAATACAAAACCTAAGCTTTCAGCACTTATCTTTTTTTGTTCATTCTCGGAGTACATGCGATAGCCCAAGGAAGAACATGCGTTATTTTTTACAGGGATGGCATTAGTCATTGCTTTTAGCTGATTAAACCAAGTAAAGGCATTTTCAATATCTTGATTATCAAATCCGGCAGCTTCAAGTTCTGCAGTAATGCTTTTGAAGTCAGGCAAATTTTGCGTACTCAGATAATTTTCAAACATATAGATCAGCAGTTCTAGCATAAAGATTCCTTTACGATAGTGAATGAAAAATTACTTAGAAGTAAGTGAAGGCTAAATGAATTTGAGTCAGGTAATTGAGCTATTAGCAAAGTATAATATTCTTAATATGTCTAATAAATTTAAGGTGTTTAGACCTTGTAGATAAGTTATCAGCAATAAATAAAATAATCAACATTTATGGCAATTTTAAATATATTAAATTATCCTGACCCAAAACTGCATACTATTGCAAAACCAATTGAGGTTGTGGATAACTCAATTAGGAAGCTTATCGATGATATGGCGGAAACGATGTATTCTGCGCCAGGCATAGGATTGGCTGCAACTCAAGTTGATCGTCATCTTCAATTAATTCTGGTGGATATTTCTGAAACAAAAGACAATTTAAAGGTTTTTATTAATCCTAAAATTATTGAATCATCAGGGCAGCAAGTATATGAAGAGGGCTGTTTATCAGTGCCTGATGTTTTTGAATCAGTGAAACGTGCCGAACATATAAGAGTTCAAGCTCTTGATCGAGAAGGAAAATCTTTTGAGCTTGAAGCAGAGGGTTTATTGGCTGTTTGTATTCAGCATGAAATGGACCATCTTCTAGGTAAAGTATTTGTAGAATACTTATCATCATTGAAACGGAATCGCATCAAAATAAAAATGAAAAAACGCGCCAAAGAGCATTTGGTTAATGCTTAATTTAGCGACATCTATATAGTGAATCCCTTAAAAATTATTTTTGCCGGCACTCCTGACTTTGCTGTCCCAGCTTTGCAGGCTCTTTATGATAAAAATTATAAGGTAGTTGGTGTTTTAACTCAGCCTGATAGGCCATCAGGCCGCGGTTTGAAGCTTCATCCGAGCCCCGTAAAGCTTAAAGCAAATGAATTAAGTATCCCTGTTTATCAGCCTTCAGAATTAAAAAGCCAACAATCATACGAGACTTTGGCGGCAATCGATTTCAATGTGATGATAGTGGCAGCCTATGGACTGATTATTCCCCAAGCCATTCTAGACCTTCCTTCTTTGGGTTGTTTTAATATACATGCGTCTCTATTGCCGAGGTGGCGAGGTGCTGCTCCAATTCATCGTGCTATCTTGATAGGTGATAAGACAACCGGAGTCACTATTATGCGCGTAGTTCAAAAATTGGATGCGGGCGACATGGTTAAAAAAGCTGAAATTCAAATCAGCGAAAAGGATACAACTGAGCAGTTAACAAAAACACTTTCAATATTGGGCGCCAATTTAATGACAGAAGTCATGGATGAATTAGCCAAGAAAGGTGAGCTTCAATCTTCGCCTCAAAATGAAGCGAATGTAACTTATGCCGAAAAAGTAACTAAAGAAGAGTCAAAAATTAATTGGCATGATCCCGCCTTAGTAATTGCAAGAAAAGTCAGAGCATTTAATTCATTTCCAGTTGCACAAACTGAATATCGTGAAGCTATATGTAAAATTTGGCAGGCTGAGGTTGCTATAGACGCTAATGAAGATGCCAATATAGGCGAAATTATAAAGCTTGACGAATTTATTCATGTGAAATGTGGTGAAGGTATCTTATCAATTAAAGAGCTTCAAATGCCCGGGGGAAAAAGACTTAAAGCCAAAGAATTCATTCTGGGGCATCGACCTATATTGGGAGACGTCTTTAAGTCGTAACTATTTTGCATCAATCTCAACTTATTGCAGCAGATTGTGTGTCCGAAGTTATAAAAGGACATAACTTAAATCAAGTTTTTGAAAGGCGTTTCGAACATCATCAGAATATTACGCCACAACAAAAATCGGTTGCAATTTTTTTGGCATATGGGGCCATTCGATTTTTAGGTGAAAATCAATTTTTTATTCAGCAACTCATTGATAAAAAAATAACAAATAAAAAAATCGAAGCTTTACTTTGTGTTGCCTTATTTCAATTGAATCATGACCAATCCACTGATTTTACAGTAGTGAATGAAGCTGTAGAGGCAGCTAAATTGATCAATAAATCCTGGGCAGGTTCTTTTGTAAATGGAGTATTAAGAAATTTTATTCGTCAAAAAGAAAATTTACAAACAGAATTAAAAAATAACGAAGAGGCTTTTTATTCATACCCCGTATGGTGGATTAATCTTATTAAGCAAAATTATCCCAAGAACTGGGAAAGTATATTATTGAATGGAAATAAGCACCCGCCCCTGACGTTGAGAATTAATGAAAGAAAAACTAATCTTAAGCAATATGAAGAAAAACTTAAATCAGAAGCGATTTCTTATCGAGTTTTAGGAAATACTGCATTAGAGCTGGCCCAGCCTACTCCTGTAGAAAAAATACCTGGATTTATGGATGGCGAAGTTTCTATCCAAGACTTTGGCGCTCAGCTTGCTGCAAAACTTTTAGATTTGCAAGATGGCCAGATTTGTCTTGATGCCTGCAGTGCGCCTGGCGGAAAAACTGGGCATATGCTAGAAATTGCCGATATTGAGTTAGTGTCTATTGACCAGCAAAAAGACCGTCTATATAAAGTAAAGGAAAATTTAGAGAGATTGCACCTTCACGCCTATTTGAAATGTGCAGATTTAACAGCAGTGAATACATGGTGGAATGAAAAATTATTTGACCGTATCCTACTAGACGCACCATGTTCAGCATCGGGGGTCGTTAGGCGTCACGTAGATATAAAATGGTTGAGAAGGCCGCGTGATATTGAAATGTTTGCTAAACAACAAGAGGCTATGCTTGAAGCTATGTGGCAGCTATTAAAAAAGGGTGGTAAATTACTTTACGCGACATGCTCTATATTTCATGATGAGAATCAGAAGGTTATTAATCATTTTATTAAAGAGCATACGGACGCAAAAGAAGTAAAATGGTCTGTTGATTCAGAATATAGTAAATATGAAAATCAACTAATACCAAGCGAAAATCATGACGGATTCTTTTATGCATTGCTTGAAAAAAATTAAATTAAGTATTTTCTTTAGCCTTTGGATGGCCTTGTTTTTCCCTTCATCTATTGTTGCGGCCGACAATAGCTTAATTATCAAAACTGCTGAAATTAATAGTCAATTCGAAGCCTATTTTTTAAATGCTGATTTTGACTTATCTTTTAATGATGATTTAGATGAAGCAATTAGAAAAGGTATTCCTATTAATTTTGTTATTGAATTTGAGCTAAAAAAACCCAGAAAATATTGGTTTGATGAAGAGGTTGCTAAAAAAACAAAAGAGATTCTATTAAGTTACCATGCTCTATCAAAACAATTTATTCTCGCTGAGTCTGAAAATCGTCTTATTGCTTTTGATAATTTAACTCAAGCAAAAAATGAACTTAAAAGAATAAAAAATTGGCGTATTTTTGATAAATCACAGATTGATGATACTGAAAAGTACTCGGCTTATCTTCTAGTTAAATTAGATCAGACTAAATTACCAAAACAGCTTCAAGCAGATATAACAAGTAATCAAGAATGGCAATTAGCTTCTAAACAATTCCAATGGACATTCGTAAATAAAAAATGAGATATCTTATTGCCATTGCTGCTTTAGTTGGTGCATTGCTTTTATTTCTTTTGTCGAAAGCAAGTTCAAGTTCTGAATTTATTTCAGGTAGCTCTTACACAATCGTTCTAATATTAAGCGGCTTTTTTATTTTGAGTCTGATTGCAATCATTGCAAATCAGATTAAGAAACTATTTAGAAATATTAAAAAAGATGTGATGGGAAGTCGATTATCCATGCGTCTTGTTATTTCCTTTACGCTTATGGCAGTTATACCAGGCTTAATTGTTTATTTAGTTTCTGTTAATTTCTTAACGCGTTCAATTGAGTCATGGTTTAATGTCAAAGTCGAATCAGCCCTAGATGGTGGCTTAAAACTGGGGCAAAAAGCATTAGATATCATGTTAACTGACCTGGAGTTAAAAGCGGAGCGTATGGCACTCTCGCTTTCCTCATTGCCTGCGACATCCCAATATGCTGCACTTAGTGATCTTCGCGAAAAAACAGGTGTTCAAGATGCCACAATCATTTCTGACCAAGGAAAAATTATAGCTGTATCAAGCAATGATGCAGAATCATTTTTACCTGCATTGCCGACATTAATACAATTGAAGCAGGCAGAAAATAATATCTACGGGAAAATTGAGCCGATAACAAATAAAGGCCTTTATTTGAGAGTATTGGCACCAATTAATGGGACTTCAGTCTCGAACGAAAGATTAATTTTACAAATTTTACAACCAGTACCAAACTCCCTGTCGACATTGGCTGAGTCAGTGCAGGACGTATTCCAAGACTACCAAAAGCTTTCCTATAGCAGGGATTCATTAAAATTAATTTTTTCAATTACATTAACCCTTGTCCTTATGCTTGCCATCTTGACTGCTGTCGCCATCGGATTTCTACTTAGTAGAAAATTATCAGAGCCATTAGCACTTCTAGCTGAAGGTACCAAAAAGATTGCAAAAGGAAATTTTAAGACAATGCTTCCCGAAAAAGGCAAAGATGAGCTAGGCGTGCTCGTGAGATCTTTTAATAGCATGACTAGACAATTAGACCAGGCTACCCAAACATCAGAAAATAATCAGATAAGACTTGAGTCTGCTCGATCATATCTTGAAACTGTATTAGCCCATTTGTCTTCAGGAGTGATCGTTATTAACGATGCAATGGAAATTAAATCATTTAATATTGCCGCTTCTAAGATTTTACAGGTTGATTTGTCAAAAAATAAAGACCAATTGCTAACTTCAATCTCAAATAAAAATAAGTTATTAAAAGATTTTATTGTGAGCATTCAAGAAGAAATCAAGACATCAAATAGGAAGATGCAACCAGAAATCATAAAACAATTTGAAATTAGATATGAAAAAAATAATCAAGTGCTTTCCCTACAAATCACAACTCTCCCGCAAAATAAAGTTAACAACTATGTCTTAATGATCGATGATATTACTATGATGATTCAAGCTCAAAGAAATGCTGCTTGGTCTGAGGTTGCGAGAAGGCTTGCGCACGAAATTAAAAACCCACTTACACCAATTCAACTTTCAGCTGAAAGAATTAAACATAAATTAGGATCTAAATTAAATAAAGACGATACAGAGATTCTAGATAAGGCTGTCTCAACAATTGTGAATCAAGTTGATGCAATGAAAACTATGGTAAATGAGTTTAGTGAATATGCCCGCGCACCTAAATTAAATCTAGAATCAACAGATATTAACGAAACTATCATAGAAATTTCTCATTTATTTGAAAATTCAGGAATTAAGATAACAACTAATTTATTAAAAGGGTTGCCTAAAATAAAAGTGGACGCGAATATGATGAGACAAGTACTAATAAATCTTATTCAAAATGCGCAAGACGCTATGGTTAGCAATACAAAAAAACCGAGCATTAAAATTAATACTAATAAGTATAAAAATTATCTCGTCTTATCCATTGAAGATAATGGCCCAGGTTTTTCAGAAGACATACTTAAAAAAGCATTTGAACCATATGTCACAACTAAATCGCATGGCACTGGTCTTGGCTTAGCTATTGTAAAAAAAATAATTGAAGAGCATGAAGGAATCATTGTTGTAGAAAATATAAAAAGTGGCGGCGCCCATATTAATATTCAACTGCCAATAGCTAAAAGTAAATAATTATGAGCATAAAAAAAATACTAGTAGTAGATGATGAGTTAGGGATAAGAGAATTGCTAAGAGATATTCTTATTGATGAGGGTTTTGAAATTTTTGTGGCTGAAAATGCCACAGAAGCCCGCGAGCTTAAAAAAAATAAAATGCCTGATTTGATCTTATTGGATATATGGATGCCTGATTGTGACGGCATTACTCTTCTTAAAGAGTGGGTAAATGAAAAATTTATGACTAGTCCAGTGGTAATGATGTCAGGGCATGGAACAATCGACACAGCCTTGGAAGCAACTAAAATCGGAGCTTTTGATTTCCTCGAAAAGCCCATTACGCTGCAAAAGCTTTTAAAGACAGTAAACGAAGCCTTAAAGCATGCAAATAATTTGCCAAAAATAGAAATAAATTTACTTAACATTGGCAAGAGCGAGGTAATACAAGATCTTAAAAAGAGACTCGATAAACTCATTTCATTAAAAACACCCCTTCTTCTTGTGGGTCCCCAAGGTGGCTGTGCCAAGATTTGTGCACAATACTTACATCCCAAAAATCAACCTTGGATTGATGTAAAAGATTTTGAGGTTGTTTCAAATGCACCAGCTGATCTTCTCGATCAACATAGAGGCGGCTCAATCTTCTTAAATGAAATTTCTCATTTAACTAAATCTCAGCAAAAAGGCTTAAATTTACTAATTAGTAAAGCGGCTAATTATGATGTAAGAATTATTTGCGCTACTTCAAAATCACTTACTCAGGAGAATGATGTTGATTTTGATGAGCGTATTTTGAATGAGCTATTGCCTGGATCATTATTGCTTCCTTCAATCAATGAGCATAAAGAAGATATTCCAGAATTAGCATCATCCATTTTGACAATGCATCTTACAAAATCTGATAAATCAGAGTATAAAGTTTTTGATGTTGCTGCCTTAAACATGATGCGCGGCATGAATTGGCTGGGTGATATTGAGGAGTTAGAAAGTTTCGTATTTAATTTAATGCAAACGAGCTTGCTTGAAAAAATTACGGCAGATGATGTTAAGCGCGTTTCAAATCAATTTAATTTGTTACATGATAAAAGTAAAACTTCAAAAAGAAGTAAAGGCAATAAAGATGAAGGTTTGGGGGATATTTTTAGTAAATCATTAAGAGATGCGCGTGATGAGTTTGAAAGAATGTATTTTAAGCATCACTTAAATCAAGATGATCAGAGCATGTCTAAACTTTCGGAAGTGTCTGGCGTTGAAAGAACGCACCTTTACAGAAAGTTGAAGCAACTTGGAATCAAAGTAAAGTAAAGTAAATCAGAATTCTATGACGACAGGTGTATGGTCTGATGGGCGTTCGGACTTTCTTGGCTCTTTGTCAATGACGGAATTTGTAGTTTTGTCTGTTATATTTTTATTTGTGAGTATGTGATCAATGCGCATACCAAGATTTCGCCTGAATCCAGCCATTCGGTAATCCCACCAGCTATATTGAATTTCAGAAGGATTAATGACTCTAAAATTATCTGACAATCCTAGGTCAATAATTTTTTGAAATGCTTCCCTTTCTTTTGGACTGACAAGAATATTATTCTTCCAGGCCTCTGGATCGTGACAATCAATATCTTGAGGGGCAATATTAAAGTCGCCTGCAATAATAATGTCTGGGAAAGATACCATTTCATTTTTAAGCCATAGGGTGAAATGTTTTAACCAATCGAGCTTGTAGTGATATTTTTCTGAATCTACAGACTGCCCATTAGGAACATAGACACAAACTATTCTTATTTTTCCATAGTCCGTATTTATAGTTGCAGCAATTAATCTCTTTTGCTCATCCTCGAAATCAGGGATATTATTTTGAATATCAAAAAGCTCATATCTACTTATAATCGCAACCCCATTGTAGGTTTTTTGTCCATTATGGATAGCGTGATAACCAAGAGCACTTATGGCTTCATGAGGGAATTTAATATTCTCTTGTTTTGTTTCCTGAAGCAAAAGCAGGTCAGGCTGCGATTTTTTAATCCAATCTTCAACCTGGCCTATTCTTACTGTAAGAGAATTCACATTCCACGTTGCGAGCTTCATAACATTTAAGCCATGCCGCTATGTCTGAGCAAAGCATCAACAGAGGGTGCACGACCACGAAAAGCAATAAAAGATTCCATAGCGGGTCTAGAGCCGCCCTTTGATAAAAACTCATCTTGAAACTTTTGGCCAGCATTGCTCGACAAGACACCTTCTTCTTCGAATAAACTAAAAGCATCAGAAGCTAAGACTTCTGCCCATTTATAACTGTAATATCCTGCTGCATAACCGCCAGCGAAAATATGAGAAAAGCTATTAGGAAATCGATTCCAGGTTGGAGGCCTTACAACGGCCACTTCGTCCCGAATATTTTCGAGCAGTTTTAAGGGGTTAATTTTATTCTGATCGTTATATTGAGTGTGCAATCTTATGTCGAATAAAGAAAACTCAATTTGTCTTAAAGTTTGCATGCCTGATTGAAAATTTTTTGCTTCAATCATTTTATTAAACAAAGCTTCAGGTAAGGGGTTCTTATTATCAACATGCTCGGTCATGTGCTTTACTACATCCCATTCCCAGCAAAAGTTCTCCATAAATTGGCTGGGCAATTCAACAGCATCCCATTCAACACCCTTAATTCCTGAAATACTATACTCATCCACTTTGGTTAGCATATGATGAAGGCCATGACCGAATTCATGGAAAAGAGTAATGACATCATCATGAGAAAATAAAGCCGGTTTATTTTCAGAAGGGGATGAAAAATTACATGTTAAGAAAGCGACTGGAAGTGATGACTCGAGTGTGTTTTTATATCGCGATATAGCTTCATCCATCCACGCTCCGCCTCGTTTATGGTTCCGTGCATATAAATCAAAATAAAATTGGCCAATTAATTCATTATCTTCATTTTTGATCGAATAAAAGCTTACATCTTTATGCCAAGTAGGCGTTTCTGTTTTAATAATTTTCAATTTAAAGATCGTTTCAACGACTTTAAATAAACCTTTTAAAACGCGATGCTCAGGAAAGTATTGTTTCACTTCATTTTCTGAAAAGCTATATTTGGCTTGGCGAAGCTTTTCAGATAGATAAGCAACGTCCCAGGCTTCCATTTTTTCTATATTTAACTTTTTGGAAAAAGCATTAAGCTCTTCCATGTCCTTAAGAGCAAAAGGTTTTGCTTTATGAGCTAAATCCATGAGAAAACTTTCAATCTCTTCATGTGATTTCGCCATTTTCGTGACAAGTGACATTTCCGTAAAATGCTTGAACCCAAGTAATTTTGCTGATTCATAACGAAGCGCTAATATTTCTTCGATGAGCATTGTATTATCAAACTTAGAAGATGAAAGCTCAGATGCACGAGTAGCATAGCCGCGATAAAGCTTCTCTCGCAAATTTCTATCCTCCGCATATTGCATCACTGGTAAATAAGATGGGAAGTGGAGCGTAAATTTATAACCTTCTTTTTTGTCTTCAATAGCTTCACTTCGAGCTTTTTTAACATTTTCTTCAGGAATACCTTGAAGATCATCAGCATCAATCACAAAAATAGAAAATTCATTGGTTGCATCCAAAATGTTTTCTTCAAACTGAGTTGAGAGTTTTGCAAGTTTTTCTTGAATAACCTTAAATCGCGCTTTCTCTAATTCATTAAGTTCTGCACCACCTAATTTAAATTCGCGTAAAACGTTATCAATAATGCGCTTTTGTGATGATGTAAGTGATTTAAATACTTCACCCGCCTTAAGCGACTGATATTTTTTATAAAGCGTTTCATCTTGAGAAAGATTTGTATAGAACTCAGTAAGCTTTGTAAGATTATCGTTGTAAGCTTTTCTTAAGTCATCTGAATTAACAACTGCATTAAGATGCTCAATTTGACCCCATGCTCTTGAAATTTTTTCACTGATCATTTCAATAGGCTCTACAAAATTCTCCCATGAAATAGACCCGCTCATTTCTTTGAGCGAAATAATTAAGCTATTCGCTTCCTTGAGGATATTCTCAATAGCTGGTGAAACATGTTCAGGCTTAATTTGATTGAAGAGAGGGAGGCTTTGGCGGTATAAGATAGGATTAGTCATCATTTTTTAAAAAAAGTTATTTATTAGGATTGATTAATCTTCTTGAGTAAAGTTTCAATTTTATCGACTTCGTTTAAGTTAAGCAGTCTTAGAACAGAAGATTTAATGTTTTTGATCGAGCTATTTAAAACCTTTTCTTTCACGCTGAGGATATGAGAGGGATGCATTGAGAGTTGCTCAACACCCATACCGATCAATAATTTGGTCAGTTTGGGTTCTCCTGCCATTTCGCCACAAACAGCGATAGATTTTTTATATTTATGTGCAGACTTTATAGTAAGTGCAATCAATTTTAGTACAGCAGGATGAAGAGGGTTGTATAGATGCGAAACTGCATCATCTGTCCGATCAATCGCAAGTGCATATTGAATTAAGTCATTTGTCCCAATAGATAAAAAATCCAGTTCTTGAGCAAAAATATCTGCACTAATTGCGGCTGCTGGTATTTCAATCATGCCTCCAATAAGAATCTTTTCATTAAACTTTACTTTATCTTTTCTTAAGCTAGCTTTTGCCCTTTCTAAAAGAAGTTTGGTTTGGCGAAGCTCACTGATACTACTTAACATAGGGAAAAGAATTTTAATATTTCCAAATTGAGAGGCTCTTAAAATGGCGCGAAGTTGGGTCATGAAAATTTTGGGTTCGGACAAGCACAATCGAATAGCCCTCAATCCCAATGCCGGATTAGGGCTAATTTTTTTATTATTTAATGCTGTTTGTTTGTCAGCACCCGAATCTAAAGTGCGAATAGTGACAGGCCTTTTACCCATTGCTTCAGCTACTTTTTTGTAGGCCTGGAATTGCTCTTCTTCATCTGGCATATCTTGTCTATTCATAAATAAGAACTCTGTTCTAAATAGACCGACTCCAGTAGCTCCTGAAGCATTCACTGAGATAATGTCGTTTGGAACTTCAATATTTGCAAAGAGATGAATTAAGGCCCCATCTTTTGTAATTGATTTTTTCGTCTTAATACGCTGAAGCTTTTCTTGTTCGTCACTCCATGAATCTTGGAGTGATTTATAGTACTTTTGAATTTCTAGTGTTGGATTAACAATCACCACACCTTGAGAGCCATCAACGATGATTAAATCATTATCACGTATTAAAGTCCTGGCATTTTGCAATGCCACAATGGAGGGTATATTCAAACTTCTTGATAAAATCGCAGTATGGGAAGTTACACCGCCGCCATCTGTAACAAAGGCTGCGTATTTATGGTTTTTAAAGTGCAGTGCATCCGCCGGTGAAATGTCATGTGCAACTAAAATTGTTAATTTTTCTTTATTTTTTGCAGCAATTTGGTTTGAGTGGCCTAAAAGTATTTTAATAACTCTTTCAACTACCTGTATAACATCTTGCTTTCTTTCCCTTAAATATTGATCTTCAATTTGATCAAATTGATTTACCACACTATCCATTTGTTTCTTAATGGCCCATTCTGCATTACATTTTTCGTTTTCAATAATAGATTTCGGCAAAGAAGACAATGACTTATCGTTTAGTATCATTAAGTGTGTATCAATAAAAGCACTTAACTCTTTTGGTGAATCTGAAGGTAGTTGAGATTTGATTTTATTAAGTTCAACTCTTACAGCAGCAATAGCATCTTCAAATCTTTTGACTTCAAGCGGAATATTTTTGATTTCAATATCATATTGAACAACTTCAAGGAGCGCATTTGAAATTAAATGTGCTCTGCCTATAGCAATGCCATTTGAAACCCCGATACCATGAATGCTAAATGGGGCCATATTACTTTATTCTCCCTCGCCGAAAAAATCGTTGATGAGAGCAGAAAGAGAATTTAGAGCTTCTATTTCATCTATACCTTCTGTCGTAATAATCACAATTGAGCCTTGGCTAGCTGCAAGCATCATGACCCCCATAATACTTTTTGCATTCACTTTTTTTTCATTTTTTTCAATCCATATATCTGACTTAAATTGATTGGCTATCTGGGTTAGTTTTGCAGAGGCTCTTGCATGCAAACCAAGTTTGTTGATGATTTTAATAGAAAGTGTTAGCACGATTGATTGCCTTGAATATGAATGATGCCATCTTGAGCGCCCTGAATCGCTTTTGAAATAAGAGAGTCAAAAGGCTCATTGCGATAATTAATAGTGCGGATTAGCATAGATAAATTAACCCCTGCAATTGCACTCACTTTTCCTGGTTTAATTATTTTAGTAATAATGTTGCAAGGGGTTGCCCCAAATATATCTGTCAAAATTAAAACACCATCACCCTGGTCTAAGAGATTAATTCTTTCAGATATTTGTCTAAACATACTTTCATGTGTGCAATCATTTTCGATTGAGAGAGATTCTAAAAATAACGGCTTATCCCCAAGGACATGTGTTGCACATTCAATGAGAGATTTTCCGAGTTCCCCGTGCGTGATAAGAAGTATACTGATCATAGGTATTTTAATGGTTAATATCTCTGTGACGAATAATCACTTGAGATTTTGGGTTCGAGAAGTTGGTAAATAATTTATTCGCAATATAAACAGAGCGATGTTTGCCACCAGTGCATCCAATAGCTATATTTAGAGAATGTCTTTGGTCTGTTTTGAAAGCGTTGAGCCATTCATTTATGAAATTATTAATATCGTGAAACATCTTATCAACCTCTTTGTAGTTTTCAAAGAAATCTACAACAGGCTTATCTATGCCCGTTAAGTTTTTTAGATTTGACTCATAGTGTGGGTTTGGAAGACAACGCACATCAAAGATAAAATCCGCATCAAGTGGGATACCAAATTTGTATCCGAATGAACTAAATTGTAAAGCCAAGTGATCTTCTTTTAGCTGAGTCAATTCACTCAACGTCTTTTTCAATATATTGGCTGACATATTACTTGTATCAATTTTGTATCCAATTTCAGCCAAAGGTGCGAGCATGGAGCGCTCTTTTTCTATAGTTTCATCAAGAGATAGCTTTTCATTTGCTAGCGGATGTCTGCGTCTCGTTTCACCAAAACGCCTTACTATAGACTCTGTTGATGATTCCAAATAAATAAGCTTTGTTTTAATTGATAAAGACTCAATTTCTTTGATAACAAAAGGTAATTTTTCAATGTCAATACTTCTAATATCAACGCTAATAGCAACTTTATCCTGATGCTCATGATTAAGATGTTGAGAAATACTAGACAAAAGTGTGACGGGCAAATTGTCAATACAGTAAAAGCCATTATCTTCGAGCGCATTTAGGGCAATGCTTTTGCCTGAGCCTGATAATCCTGAAATAATAATGACTTCCATAATTAATGATCTAAACTTAATTGAAGATTAAGTTTTTGTGAAAAAATCTCTGTTGTATTTGATCCTTTATTCAGCAATATATAGTTTTTAACTGCAGTTTCAATTAAAAGACTTATATGTCTTGTTTGATTTACAGGAAGCTCAATCTTAGGAATGGTAATATCAAAAAGCTTATAAGTGTTTATATTCATTGCCAGTCTCGGATAGACATTTTTTTTTTGGAATGATTTCAATTCAATTACTAAAAAAAGTTTTTCTTTTTTTATGACACTTCTATCACCGAATAATTTTTTAATATCAAGTATGCCTAAGTTGCGCACCTCCATTATATTTTTAAGGAGTGATGGCGCTTGGCCTATGAGTGTATTTTTGTCTTGTTTATAAAATGTAACACTATCATCAGCAATAAGTTTGTTGCCTCTATCAATTAAATTTAGTGCTACCTCGCTTTTACCAATACCTGATTTTCCAATAATTAGAATACCCTTACCTTTAATTTCAACAAAAACACCATGTACATGTTTTGTAATTTCAGGGGGTTTAGATTTTGATAGAGCTAAATTAAAAAATTTCGATAAATACATTATTCGATCGGCTGATGTTTTAAGCCACCTTCTACTCGGTGGTGGTCTTTATGTAGTTCTTTATATTTAATGACTTGACGATCTAATTTATCCGATAGTAAATCAATGGCATTGTACATATTTTCGCCTCTGCACTCGGCATGAATATCACTCTTTGGCAGATGAATGGTAGCCTCTGCAATATGCTCTAGTTTATTAACTGTGAGTGTGACCTTTGCATCAATGACATGATCAAAATGATGAAAAATTTTAGCTAATTTAGTCTCAATATATTCCTTTAATGACGGAGTTATTTCTAAATGATGGCCGGTTAAATGAATATTCATGTTATTTCCTTAAGGTTAGTGTTATAAAATTTTTCTAAGGTTGGTTGGAGCAATATTTAGTATTTCTCTATATTTTGCAACAGTTCTGCGGGCGATATTAATATCCTGACTCTTTAATAATAAAACAATCTCGTTATCTGAAAGTGGTTTTTTGGGATCTTCTTGTTTAATAACTTCTTTAATTTTAGCCCTAATTGCTGTAGATGCAAGTTCATTACCTGAGGTATTATCAATTGAACTTCCAAAGAAGAATTTGAGCTCATAAATACCTCGAGGTGTATTAATATATTTATTTGATGTCACTCTTGAAATCGTGGATTCATGAAGACCAACTTCTTCAGCAATCTCTCTTAAAATAAGAGGCTTCATCATTGATTCACCATAGTCTAAAAAATCTTTTTGATGTTTCATGATGGCTTCTGAAACCTTAAGAATTGTCACAAAGCGCTGTTGTATATTTTTAACAATCCATTTTGCTTCTTGTATTTGATTAGATAAATGATGGGTTGAATCAACTTCTGAATTTTTCATTAAGTCTCGATAAATATGATTTAAGCGGAGCTTTGGAATTGCTTGTTCGTTTAATGAAACTTGCCATTTAGCCTTTACTTTTTTTACATTAACTTCATGTTGAATGAAGTGATGACTTTCAATAGTGGAAAATATATTTCCAGGCTTTGGATTGAGACTTTTAATCACTTTTTGAACTTCTCTGAGTGACTCATCTTCACAGCCCAATATTTTTTTAAGCCTAACAAAGTCACGAGCTGCTAGAAGATTGAGATGATTCTTAATAACTTTAATAGAAAGTATATGAATCGGAGTTTCCTCTTTACTTTCAAGCTGAAGCGTCAAGCATTCAATCAGATCTCTTGCGCCAATTCCAGGAGGCGCTTGTTTTTGAAGTAATTTCAGTAAAGATTCTATTTCTTCAATGTTTACTTCATACTCCTTTGGAATGCTTGCTAAAAAGTAATCAAGGGACTCCTCTAAATAACCGTCTTCATTGATTGAATCTATTAGAAGAGAAATAATTGCTTGATCTTTTTCACTAATTGGAAGTAAGTGAAAAATATCTTCAAGGTATTGTTTTAGAGTTTGTGCCGCAGACTCTCGATAATCATTTGAATCGGCATAATTATTATCTTTTGCATATTCGTCATCCCAATTAATTTCGTGCTCATAAATCGGCTCTTGGATTTCTTGATCGTTTAAAATTTCGAATGAAGTTTCTTCCTGAGGAATTCCTACAATATCTTTACCATCTTCCTCGTCTTCCTCAAGCATTTCAATTAAAGGGTTCTGCTGAATAAGAATTTCAAGTTCTTGATTAAGCTCTACCGATGACATCTGAAGAAGCTTAATAGACTGTTGGAGTTGAGGGGTAAGCGATAGGTGCTGGGACGCTTTAAATTGAAGATTTTGTTTCATCGCTTAAATAGCGCTAATCTAAATAGTTATAGATAAAAGTCCTTACCCAAATAAACGTCTTTGACATTTTGATCGTTAACAAGAGTTTTAGGTAGGCCAGATGCGAGAATTTTCCCTTGATTTACAATATACGCGCGATCACAAATGCCTAAAGTTTCACGAACATTATGATCTGTAATAAGAATCCCAATTTGTTGTTCGGCAAGATATTTAATGATTTTTTGAATATCAATGACCGCAATTGGATCAATACCTGCAAAAGGTTCATCCAATAGAATAAATGTGGGATCAGAAGCAAGGCATCTAGCAATTTCAACGCGACGTCTTTCGCCCCCAGAAAGGCTAATTGCAGGACTATTTCTAATATGACCAATACCTAATTCTTGCAAAAGCTCTTCAAGCCTTACATTCATTTTTTCACGCGTTAACTCTTGTAATTCTAAAATGGCTAAAATATTTTCAGCCACTGTCATTTTTCTAAAGATCGAAGGCTCTTGAGGAAGGTAAGAAAGACCTAATTTTGCACGACTATGAATGGGCATTTTGGATATATTTGCACCATCGAGCGAGATGCGTCCTCGATCAGTCGGGATTAGTCCTACGATCATATAAAAACTTGTTGTTTTCCCAGCGCCATTGGGACCCAGCAATCCTACAATTTCACCACTTTTGATAGTTAAAGACACATCTTGAACGACAGTTCTTTTTTTAAAAGCTTTTTTAAGGTTTTCAATGACTAATTCACTCATAGCGACTTGTTATTCCTGTATTTTTTTCTTGGGCTGAATAATTGCACGCGTTCTGCCACCCGGCACAGTCTCGCCTGCTTTATTTTTAGTATTACCTGACATTGCTTTTGCAAATTCAGCATTTGCGTCATACATGATGTAATCACCTTGAACGACATCCCCACCTTTTTTTACCCACGCTTTGCTATATAAATGAATTTTGTCCATACGGCCATCATATTCAATTCTCTGGGCGCTTCCTTCAATATATTCATTTTTACCTTCTTGTTTTTGTTTAAAAGTTGTGGGGTTGCCGACACTTGTACTATGTTGAAAGCCTTGATTGTCTTCTCGGATGGTAAGTTCATCAGCTTTAATAAGAAGTGTACCTTGTGTCAAAATGACATTGCCAGAATATACACTTTTATTCTTTGACTCATCAGATGTCATTGAGTCAGATTCAAGCTCGATAGGCTTATCTCGGTCCGCCTTTTCTGCAAAAACGTAAGACGAGCTGATACTGATGATGCATAAACTAGTAAAGATAATTTTCAGTGACAATGGTTTTAAAAAAGATAAGCGCATTATTTTTTTAGATTCTTATTTTGAATAATTGGATGAACGTTTAAATTTGTTTTTTTAACAGGCTTTTCATAATGCACACGAACTTTGCCTAACAACGTCATTATTCCATTTTTTTTGTCATAATTCATGCCAATTGCATTAACGACTGTTTTGGGGTCTTGAGTAATACGAACAGGCCTTTTTGTAAATGCTTGGTCTTTATTTGGCAATACAGTCAATTGATCTGTAAAAAGCTCCATTTTTGGTTTTGTTTCAGTTTCGAGGCGAATCACTTTTACATTATCAATAATTTGCACTTCTTCGCCGTTGGTCGAAACAAGACCAATTCCACCTTCAATTTTTGAGCTAGGCAGATTATTTTTATATCTAATAAAAAGAGGTTTTTTAAGCCGCGTCGTATCATCTTGAGCAAAATGCATCATTTCATTTGCAGATAAAATGAAATGAATAGAACCATTTGATTCGGTTTGTATTGTTTTGAAATTTGTTAAAAAATAATCGGGGCTATTACTTAGTTTATTTCCTCTTTTTTCACTTTCATTTTCAACAGAAACTTGAACCCAGTAAGATATAAAAGCTAAGATTGCAGCAAAAAAAATAGGAAATAAAACAGAGAAGCGATTGATCATTTAAAGTAAGGTGCAACGATTTCATCATAAGTGCCTTGAGCCTTCATAATAAAATCACAAGCCTCACGAACGGCGCCATAGCCAGCAATCTTTTCTGTAACAAGATGCGCAATTTTTTTAACTTCAGCGTGACCTGCAGGAACAGTAATAGCCAAACCTGATTGCAACATAGGAGGTAAATCTACAATGTCATCCCCCATAAATGCACATTCTTCAGGTTTTAATCCTGCCTTTTGAACGAGGTCAGTAAACGCTGCTTTTTTATCTGCAATGCCTTGGTAAAAGTAATCTACCTCTAAATTTTCAGCACGAATAAGGACGCTATTTGAATTCCGGCCGGTAATAATTGCAAGCTTAACCCCACTTTTTTTAAGTAATCGCATGCCTAAACCATCTTGAGTATTGAACATTTTATATTCTTGACCGTCATCCCCAATAAATAGAGAACCATCCGTCATAACACCATCAACATCAAAAATAACAAGTTTGATTTTTTTTGCACGCTCTTTTAGGGTTGAATCCATTAAATGACTTTCGCTTTAAAGAGATCATGCATATTAAAAGCCCCTACTAATTTATTCTCTCTGTTAACTACAAGAATGCCATTAATTTTATTGAGGTCCATTAAGTTGATTGCATCAATAATGATTTGATCATCAAATATTGTCTTAGGGTTTTTGTTCATGATTTCTTTAATAGGCTGTTTTTCATAATCTACTTTTTTAGAAAGCTGCCTTCTTAAATCGCCGTCAGTAAATATACCTATGGGTTCGGATTGAGCATTTACAATCGCTGTAAAGCCTAAACCCTTAAGGGATATCTCAAGTATCGCATCAGAAAGTAATGCATCTTCTTTGATTGAAGGCGCTTTATCGACCTCTCTCATAATATCTTTTACCCGAACAACTTGTCTTTTGCCTAAACTGCCACCTGGATGTGATCGCGCAAAATCTTCAGCGGTAAACGCTCTTTGATCAAGAACACAAATTGCTAAAGCATCTCCTAATGCAAGGGATGCTGTGGAGCTAGCTGTGGGAGAAAGCCCTAAAGGACAAGCTTCTTGAGACACATGAGCGCTTAAATGAATTTCGGATTCCCTAGCAAGCTCAGAATCAGTATTGCCTGTAATTGAAATAATTTTTGCACCGATTCTTTTAATGACAGGCAGGATAGATAAAAGCTCATCACTTTTACCAGAATTTGATAGAAAAATAACTACATCATTAGATGTAATCATCCCTAAATCACCATGGCTAGCCTCTGCAGGATGCATAAAGAAGCTTGGCGTCCCTGTGCTTGCGAAAGTAGAAGCTAGTTTTCTTCCGATATGCCCCGATTTGCCCATTCCACTCACCACAACTCTGCCATCGCAATGTAAAATGAGCTGAACCGCGTTGACGAAATGATCATCAAGTCTATTCGCTAAAGATAAGATTTCTTGTGCTTCAATTTCAAGAACTTGGCGAGCGCGTTCAAGAGTATTTTTGGATGATGTCTTAGTCATAATGACATTGTAGAGGGTAATAGATACTCGTGTAAAAGGGTTTATATATGCTTTAAGCCTAAAAATTATTGATTAATATTGGATAAATGAATGTTTGACTCTCTTCCCCTGGTCCTGATTTTACTTGTAAGCTCAGTTTTACTAGTTGGGCTATTCCGATATTTAAAATTACCCGCGATGATTGCCTATTTTGTTGTGGGATTAATTTTAGGGCCTCATTTGATTGGTGTTTTGCCTGATTCTGAGTCTAGTCGGCATGTGGCTGAGTTTGGTATTGTGTTTTTGATGTTCAGTATTGGCCTTGAGTTTAGCTTGCCTAAACTTTATTCCATGCGACGTATCTTGTTTGGCTTAGGGGGCGCACAGGTACTTATTACTTTATTTGCTTCTATTAGTCTTGCCTGGTGGTTAGGACTTCATTTAACTTCAGCATTCGTAATCGGCAGTGCAATTACTATGTCATCAACAGCAATTGTCTCAAAAATTTTAATGGAGCGCGTTGATTTAAATTCAAGACATGGTCGATTGGCCATTGGTATTCTCCTCTTTCAAGACATAGCCGTTATTCCAATCTTAATATTGATCCCAGCGCTTGGGGCTTCATCAGATGATATTGGGACTATTTTTTTAATGGCACTTTTAAAGGCCATTTTTTTACTTTCTATTCTTTTTAAATTTGGTAGACCTTTAATGAACTCTTGGTTTGCTTTGGTAGCAAACCAAAGGTCACGTGAATTATTCATTTTGAATGTCTTGATGATTACCCTTCTTTTTTCTTTCGCTACAAAAATGGCTGGATTATCTTTTGGTATTGGAGCATTTATGGCCGGCATGCTCATTTCTGAAACTCGCTATCGTTATCAAGTTGAATCAGACATTGCAGCCTTTAGAGATATTTTATTAGGACTCTTCTTTATTAGCATTGGTATGCTGCTAAATCTTCACCAAGTTGCTTCGAATATCGGTTTTATCATTTTAGTTACTTTAGGATTTATTTTATTCAAAGCGTTTGTGATTATGGCTCTTGCGCGATTGTTTAATTATGAAATTGGGGTAGGTATTAGAACGGGACTTATATTGGCCCAAGCAGGAGAGTTTAGTTTTGTGATACTAGCCCTTGCCAGAGAAGAGCACGTCATAGGAGCCCATGCTTTCCAAATTATTCTAGCTGCTTCATTACTTTCAATGATTTTAGCCCCATTTATTATTCAGTATAACGGCCGTATAGCGCGTTATTTATCAAAAAGCTATAACCGTAATAGTTCTGACACGGTTGAGGCGATCCAGTCGATAGGCCGCACTTTAAAAGACCATGTAATTTTGTGTGGTTATGGAAGAAGTGGGCAGTATTTAGGGCGATTTTTGAAAGAAGAGAATATTCCTTTTATTGCGATTGATATCGATCCAACGCGAGTGAGTGATGCATCAGCTGGAGGAGAGCATGTGATGTATGGTGATGCAAGTAGAAGAGTTGTTTTAGACGCTGCAGGGATTAAAACAGCTAAAGCACTTGTGATTAGTTATGCTGACTTTAGGGCCACTATGAAAGTGCTTCATGTGATTCAAGACACATATAAAAATATACCAGTCATTGTAAGGACCCTCGATGACACACACATGGATGAGATTAGAAATGCAGGAGCCAGTGAAGTTGTGCCAGAAATTTTAGAGGGTAGTTTAATGCTGGCCTCTCATGCATTAGTTGTCTTAGGTGTTCCTTTAAATCGAGTCGTAAAGCGTATCCGATCTTTTAGAGAAGAGCGTTATAAAATGTTTAGAGGTTATTTTGCCGGTATCTCAGACGCAGAAGCTGAAGTGACAGAGCCACAATTGAGACTTCATGCGATTGAAATTACAAAAGAATCTCATATTCATTCATGGAAACTTAATCAAATTCCATTCGCCATGCTTAATGTAGAGCTTAAGTATTTGAGGCGTCCTAATATGTTAGAAGATATAGAACCTAGAGATGACATTGTTTTATCTTCAGGGGATGTTCTTGTTGTGTTAGGTGTTCCAAATAAACTTAACGCTTTAGAAAAATACGTGCTGACTGGCAAATAAAGTATGACAAAAAAAGTTGCTGTCATTGGTGGGGGTATCGTGGGATGTATAACTTCATTCTTTCTTATTAAAGAAGGATACGAAGTTACTTTAATTGATCAGAATGCCATAGGCCAGGAGGCTTCGTGGGCTGGGGCTGGTATTCTCTCCCCTTTATTGCCCTGGAACTATCAAGATAGCGTCAATGATCTTTGTTTTGGAAGTGCTGATTTTTATCATCAACTTTCTGAAATTTTAAAAAAAGATACAGGTATTGACCCTGAATGGACTGAGTCGGGAATGTTGATATATGATGAGCATGATAAAGATCTCGCGATGAATTGGTGTCAAAAAAATTCTATTGAAATTAAACAAATTCAAATAGAAAAAACATCATGCTTGCTTTTGCCGCATGTTGCCCAAATTAGAAATCCTCGCTTATTAAAAGCCTTAAAAAAATACTTAATTAAAAATAATGTCGTGATAATAGAGCATCAAAAAGTTAGCCCCATTTCTGATTCAAATAATTTTATTCATCATCTTCAAATCGAAAAAAATATTAATTTGGAAGCAGATTGTTATGTTGTGGCATCTGGGGCATGGAGCTCAAATGTTTTAAATGAAATTGAGATGCCAAAAATTCGACCTATTAGAGGGCAGCTTATTCAATATCCTGCTATTAAAGAGAAATTACCATACATCCTTTATAAAGATGATTTCTATTTGGTGCAAAGACAGGATGGGGTTGTTCTTGGAGGAAGCACAAAAGAAGACGTTGGATTTGACAAAGGTATTACAGAAGAGGCTAGAAATTCTCTTCAGCAGAAATCCGAATCTTTAATGCCTATTTTAAAAAACTACAAAATTGAAAATCAATGGAGCGGTCTGAGGCCAGGCTCTCTAGATAATGTGCCCATGATAGAAAAGCATCATAAATACAATAATGTATACTTGAATGTCGGTCACTATCGTTATGGATTGACGATGGCCCCAAAAGCAGCAAGAATAATTAGTGATTTGATAACTTTAAATGGATAAGCATAATGCGATTAAATATTTTTACAATTGTACTTCTATTCATCACAAGCTTTAATGCTATGGCGATTGAAGAACCAGAATTTATCAGCATTGAAAAAAAAGATGCATTTGAGATTAGAGAGTACCAACCTAAATTAATAGCTCAGGTTCTTGTTAATGGAACATTTGATAGCGCATCGAGCAAAGGATTTCGTTTGTTAGCCGATTTTATTTTTGGAAATAATAAAACGAATGAAGGCTCAAAAAAAATTGATATGACAGCTCCAGTGGTTAGTCGTGATGCTGCAGAAAAAATTGATATGACAGCACCAGTTATTTCTGAAGAAACTGAAAAAGGTTGGTATGTTAGCTTTAATATGCCAAAGCAATTTACAAAAGAGACTCTTCCTGTGCCTAATAATCCAGAAGTTAAAATTATCGAAGTGCCATCAGAAAAATATGCAGTGATTACATTCTCTGGTTTGGTGAGGGAAAAAAAATATGCGGAGATGTTAAATTTACTTAATGAAGAAATGAAAAAAAGAAATATAGATCCGAAGGGTCCCGCAATACTTGCTCGTTACAATCCTCCCTGGACTCTGCCATTTCTAAGAAGAAATGAACTAATGTTTAGAATCTAAATATTAATTTTTAATTTAATAGGATTACGTCCCTGCTCTTCACAAGGACAGAATTGGGACAAGCACTTTTTTATTTTACTTTTTTAGACTTTGTTTTATTTAGTCCCTCACCTCGTTTATAAAGCCCAGAGCGTCCCCCAGACTTTTCCACTAAGTGGATATTTGAGATCACCATCGTACGGTCTACTGCTTTCACCATGTCATAAATGGTGAGGAGGGCGATGTTGACGGCTGATTTATCAAGCTTCACGAAAAAATAATAATGTTATTCCAAGCTGTTTTTGTTAGTTAATTGGAGCATAGTTGGAGCAAAAATTAGATTATCACAAGCTATAATTCTTATCCATCTCTCTTTTATGCCACCACTTAAACGCAGCAAACTTATGCCATTTCTGATACTCACCTATTACATAAGGCGTATCTAGGAAACGACATATCTGCTTTATATGTTCTTCTGATAGACCATCATCTATATATTGAAATTTACTGCTCATGACCTACTCTCCTTGTTTAGCCACTTTCTTGTGGCTTTTTTATTGCCTGCTACTTTTTAAGGTGAAAAAAACTAATTAATAAATATAACTCTGCTTCCTTTTTTGACTGAATTGATATCTTCTACAGAAGCTGAATAATATCCATCGTAATATTTATCTATTGTTCCACTTGTCTCTTCGCTATGACCTGTAATTTTTATTTTAGAGCCTAAAGGCAAAACATCCTGAACTGATGAAACAAAAATAACATAGCTCTCTTTTTTCTTAATTGAAATAATTGAACCCACCTGACTATTATCTGGCAAATTATTTATTACATTTGATATTTTTGGTTCTGCAGTTTTACCTCGTTTAAGTTTAAAGAGGCAAACATCATACTGACTCGTATTGGGGGCAAAGCCATTAGCCTCGCATGTTTTACTAAAATCAATATCGTTTAATTTTCCTGTATAGGACATTTGCGTTGTATTGACATTTTGAGCAATTACTTGACTTGGTTGTGATGGGCTATAAGTTGAACCTCCTGCAGCAGCAACCTTAATATTTTGAACACGTGACTCACTTGAAGGGTGTGTGTTTAAAAATGAGGAGCCTGATTGAATAATATTTTCATGAAGTCTAATAGCTCCATCAGGAGAGTAGCCAGAGGCAATCATATACTTAACCCCTTGAGCATCAGCATCATGCTCTTCACCCCTAGAATAAGCTGTGCTTGCAAACTTTGCTGTTAAATTCAAACCGTTTCTATAAAGACCTTCATATGGATTTCTAGCTGCACCCCCATATGACTGATTAATTGCAATCATTGCTAAACCAGCAAAAATTTCTATCAACCCATTAACTGTTGCGGCAGACTGGTGATGATTAAGCGTTAAATGAGAATATTCGTGCGATACAACAGCAGCAATTGCATCTGTATCATTTCCTATTCTGTTTAAAATACCTAAATTAAAAACTGTTACTGGCTGACCATTTTGGTAGGTTGCATAAGCATTAATATCTTTATTTGAAGAAATTAAGAATTTTGGATAAATTCCAGACTGCTGACTTATTTTTCTTCTTACCTCATCTAATTTTAGAACGTAATCTCTTGACCAAACTTGTTGTGATGTTCCATTAGCTAACAGGCTTAATGATGAAGAGGTTTGTACTTGATGCACAGCACTATCTAAATCCCAGTAGGTTTCGCTACCGAAAGATAAAAGACTGTATAAAAAGGTAAGTATGAAAACTAAATATTTCATTTTAATTAACGTGAGTTTTCAAGAACGCATTTATTAAATTTTTCAGTCTTACTTTTAATGCCTAATTTCATACATTTTTCTTCAGCCTCTTTTGTTTTTTCATCAATATTAACGGATTGATTTTCCACCTCCTCCTTTTGCTTTGTTGGAGCATAAGATTTTTTTCCGACTGCTTCAGCAGCTAGCTTGTCTAATGACACCATTGCGTCATCCTGTGTCAGCCCAAATGCAAAGTTAAAAATTATGCCATCTGAAGTAGTTCCTTTTCCATAACCTGTTTTACACGAAGAGGCATACCAACGCATTTTAATTGTCTTGCCGTCTGTGCAAACGCCATCGCCATTCCCTTCCTGACCTGAACAATCAAAATTAAAAGGTATTTTGTCTGGTTTATGTGCTGTTCCTGTGCAAGATACACCTGAATTTACAGCTGTAATATCAAATGTTCCGCCACCGCCCAAAAGAATTCTATGATTTACATTGCCAATAAATACTTCATCATAATTTTCAAATTTACCAACCGCTTTGTAGGTAATGCAACCAGTTAAAGATATTAAAACAAAGGCTATCGCTATTAATTTAAATTTCATTTTCATTCCCTTTTTATAACTCCGTTAAACTAAATTATCAGAAAGCTCACGATGATAATTTAAAAATTCTTTATTTATTTGATGTTTTTCATGGACGAACAGCTTACCACTAACTCCCTTGCCCACTAAATCATAACCCTCAGTAATATAGAACACATATTTGTCAAACATGACGTGGTGATTTGGACAAAGGCAAAGAATATTATCTGGAGTGTCTTTTCCATTATGTGGCTTTCCTAGAGCTCTTATATGTGCCGCTTCTGCATAAAAACCACCATCTGTTTCAATTTGAATTCCACACACTTGGCATTTGTATTCATAGAGTGTCTTAATGTCTTTTGACAGCTTTGTATCTCTTATAACTCTATAGGCAATAGACTCTTTTCTTTGGGGGTTGTCATTACCTTTAGATAAATCTATATCAATTTTTTTTGGGACTTGATATGAAGATATTTCTTTTATTTTTACAAGTTTGAAGCGGTAAACATAAAACCCTTCCTTACCTTTTTCACGCCAATGGTCGTCAACTGTATAAAGCCCATCATATCTGTAGTTTTCTATTGGTGCGTATGGATTTTTAGAGTCTTTTTTTCTTATCACTCTGACAGGAAACCCTTGAGTATGGTTTATTACTAAAGCCTTATTTCCGCTTACTAATTCTTGGTTCTTTATATGCTTTCCTGTTTTTTCATCTCTACCACCTTGACCTGTATAAATTATTTCATCTCCAAAATCTTCATCATCTACATAACCGCCAGCAACTACAACAGAAAAAGCTCCATCTTCATTTGCTGATATTCCATGAACTAAATGCTTGTGAAGTCCAACATCTTTAATCTCTGCTCTTGACTCAAAAGCTGTACCTTCAGGTATGTTTTCAGAAAAAAAATTCGTATTCATATATTAATTGTTTCCTTCTGTAACCTCATGATTATTAAGGGAATTACTATCAGAGTTTTCTCTTATAACTTATTGATTTATATAGTGATTATTGAGGTGACTAGTTAACTATAGTTTGCTCTTATTTTTACAAAGCGTATAGTCAATGAATAACCATCAAATACATAAGGTTTTACATGAAAAAATTGTTTTTATTATTACTTATCCCACTTCTTTTGATTAGTTGTGACTATGCCACTCAAACTCGTTACGGATACTCTGAAGTTGGACAGGTACAGGTTGTTCAATTTGGAACCGTTATAGCAATTAGAGATATAGAAATTATGGGTGAGTCTTCTGTGGGAGGAGCAATTGCTGGAGGAGCAGCAGGTGCAGCGGCAGGAGGAAATATTGGCGGTGGGACAGGAACAGCTGTTGCTGTCGTTGCTGGCGCTGTGGTTGGTGCTACAGCTGGTGCAGCTCTGGAAAGAGCCATTAGAAAAAGAGGTGGTGTTGAATATACCGTTGTTCTTGAAAATGGAAAAACAATAACTGTTGCTCAAAATGTATCCGAAAAAGATGTAATTCATAAAAATAATGACCGAGTAATAGTGCAAATTAATGGTCAATATCAAAGAGTTCTTCCTGCAAATTCATTACCAGAAGAAATGAAGAAACCTAAAGGCATTAAATTTACTGACGAGAAAAAATAAGGGATAAATTATGTTGAGATATATAACTCTAATACTTATAGCTTTTTTATTTACAGGCTGTGCATTAACTGAAGACAAAATTGATATTCCATATCAAGGAAGAGCAAACATTACAATAGTTGAAGGTGCTGACAAAGTTAATGTTGAAGTAAAGAATGAAGATAAAAGAACAGTATTTAAAGACCGAGTAGGTGCAAAGAAAAATGGCTACGGAATGGAAATGGGAAAGATAACTCCTAATAATGATGTTGCTAAAACTTTTTCAGACGCAGTTTTGTTTGAACTTGAGAATTTAGGTTTTAAAAATGGTGCTGGTGGAAAAGTTGTGAAAGTTGAATTAATTCGTTTCTACAACGACTTCAAAATGGGCTTCTTTGCAGGTGATGCAGTTGCTGATGGCTTAATTAATATCATTGTAACAAATGGAAAAAATGAAGTTATATTTACTAAGTCATATGAGGGTGGAGGCGTTTATCCAAACATACAATTAGCTCTTGGAGAAAATGCAAGAGAAGCCCTCATAAAAGCTATGACAGATATTATTGGTAAAGTTGCTCAAGACAAAGACCTTCACTCAGCTCTCTTAAAAAAATAAGGGGAATATATGAAAAAGATACTGATAGCTATTGCACTCCTACTTTCGTTTAACGCATTTGCAGACACATACGTTAGAGGTTATACAAAACAGAATGGTACGTATGTTGAACCTCACTATAGAAGCTCTCCTAATGGAACAACTCTGGACAATTACAGCACGAAAGGAAATGTTAATCCTTATACAGGTCAGGCTGGCACAGTTGACCCTTATAGGATAGATGCAACGCCTTATTCTTTACCAGCTATTAAACCAATAGATAGTTATCAGTACCAATACAAATAAGACTTAAATGTGGAAAAAAATTATCTATTAATCCTTTTACTTATTCCCATGATGGTTCTAATAGGATGCAGCTTAAGTAAACAAGAAATTGTTGATAAATGCCTTCTTCAAGCAAATCAAAAGTTTCCTACTGACATGACACAAAATTCAATGTTTTTTCAGGGTTGCATGGTTAAGTATAAGTATGCTTTTAATGCTCACAATTGTGACAAAGATAAACAAGTTCATATGTTGTCTGAAATTTGTTACGTTAAGTATTAGCAAATGAAAAAACTGTTATTTTTAATATTTTTTATCCCGCTAATTTCATTTAGTGAAACAGGTCAAGACCAACAAATTATCCAAAACATCATTAGTGAATCTATAGCTAATTACTCTGGCAACTGCCCTTGTCCTTATAACAGAGCTTCCAATGGCAGCTCCTGTGGCAGAAGAAGTGCATACTCAAAAGTTGGGGGCTATGCTCCAGTCTGCTATGCACAAGATGTAACTCCAGCAATGATATCTACCTACAAACATAAACATGGAATTAGGCAATGAAAAAATTAATTTTTTTAATTGTCTTATGTTTCATATCAAATTATCTTCAAGCTAAAGAAATTATATTATCTTGCAATATAAACCTCACATCATATTTTTCAACTGGGGGTGAAGAAAAAGAATACTATCAAGAACATATTAAAATATCAGAAATTCAAACTAAACGTGGGATTGAAAGAGTCATTGAGGGAATGTCTAACAAACTCTTGGGTGTTGGTTCAGTTAAAATGGAAAATCGTGTTATTAATGATTTTAGTTCTGATACAGAATGGTTTATTACAAACAATTGGAAACCTCCAAAACAAGAGCATACTGCCAGTTATAGAATAAATAGGTATTCTGGGCGGATGACATACTCTTCATTTTCTTCCTTTAATAGTGGTAACAGTTTCTTGAATAAATCAGGTGATGGAACCTGTGAAATAATAGATACAACAAAAAAGAAGTTTTAACTTAAACATGAAAAAAATACTTTTAATTTCCCTTTTGTTTTACTCAAACCTATCATTTTCTGACCAAGTTTTTAAAACTGATATACCTGACATTGTTGTTAAGAATTTTATTTGTCATGAGGGTAATGGGGTACGTTTTAATTTAGTCAATAGGACAGATAAGGCGGTATGGAATATAACATTATTTATCATTGATAAAGATGGTGATACGTTAGACTCTAAATCTGCGTTTGCAATATCTGTTCCTCCTAAAAGCGGAAGTGAAGTTGAAATAGGGGGTGTTAATTGCAATACCTTAAGAAAAAATAAAGTAGCATTCAGTATAAAACTTGGCAATTAAATAGGTCATACCTTTAACTGAAAAAAGAAACCCTATGATATATATCTATAAAGCAGTACTCATAGAGGGTAAAGAAATTATGTTTCTCTAAATCTATTAGATAAAAGGTATATCTTTAATAAAAGTAATTTTTTTCTTATCCTGCTCTTGTTCTAGTAATCTATCTTTCTGGTATTCTGATAATTCTTCATAGTGGTGATTTTTAATAAAAGAGTTATTAGTAGAGTTATTTACAGAGTTACTAAAAGAGTTAGTAGGAATATTAATCCCCACCATTCTTACTTTGTTTTCCTCACGATTAACAATATCTTCCTCACGACCTGTAATTAAATGCTCATCCATTAATGGTATATTTGCCTGATAGTTGTTTCGTCTCCAACCACTAGTACTTCCCCTTTTAGTGATAGTTAGATACCCAGCCTTTTCTGCTTTTTTAATATGTGGAGAAACAGTTCTAGGGTCAAGGCTAGACAGTTCAGCAATAGTTTGTATTGATGGGAAACATTTTCCATTACGATTACCCATATACAAGTGAAGCGTATGAAGAACTAGCTTCGTAGTTGAATGGAGAGATTTGTCTGCCGTAAAAGCATCTCTCCACTTAAATGAAAATGACTTAAGACTTGGATTAAAAAATTTACTCATATATTTACCTAAAATTAATATCTAATTTTAGTACGACTTTCACGTCCGTCAATTGAAATATGAGCACAAAAATTGTGCACACATTTACTTCAATTCCCTTGCTAATCAAGCCTTACATAAGACCTATATAATTTTTATATTTGAAATATATAAACAACATTTAATCTAATTTACTCACAAGATTTTCTGCTTTTATATGCGTGTATCTTTGAAGCATCTTCAATTGCTTATGCCCACTAATGGCAGCTAACTCTAAAACATTAGATATTTTTGAACATAATCTAGTTAAAGCAATATGTCTTAAATCATGAAAGTGAATATCTGGAATATTTGCTTTTCTGGATGCCCTTAAAAAACTTAAGGAGACACTATTATTTTTTAAAGGAAACACTCTCCCATCAATACTGCGTGAAAGATTATTTAAAATAAATATTGCTTTAATAGATAAGGGCACATATCTACTTGTGCCATTTTTGGTTAATGCTAAATAAGCAACTCTCGTTTTAAAGTTTACATGCTCCCAGCGAAGCGAAGTAAGCTCGCCTCTTCTCATTGCAGTTTCTAATGCAAACTCTACAAGTAAAGCCATATAGTTATTATGAAAAGTTCCACGTGTATTTTTTAATATATAAATAATCTTATTAATTTCTTCGTCGCTAATTATTCTATTTCTGCCTTCAGCAGAAGGAGGTTTCTTAATCATTGAGACTGGGTTAATAATATTAAGGCTCCATTCACGCCTAGCGTGATTAATAATAGATGACAGGACAGCCAACTCTCTAATGACTGTATTAGGCTTATTTACCTTTAATCTTTCATCACGATAATCTGCGATATGCTTGGGTGATAGTTCTGCCATATTGTATTTAGCCAAAGGATGCCGCATAAGCTTTTTAAGGCGTATAGCTGCATCTCTACTGCTACGCATGTGAGGAATTACATCTTTGAGGTATTGCTGGAGGATATCTTTGAATTGAGTTTTTTTGGCAAGATTGTTATTAATGTATGTTTTGCGGTCAATCTCAATCTCAATACTTCGTGCCCATTTTTCGGCATCCTGTTTCATCAGGAAGGTTTTAGCTATGGTAGGTTGACCAATACGCCTAATTCTTACGTGCCATTTATTTTTTCTGCTACTGATTGTTGCCATATCCGTTTCCTCTCATTGGAGCAGGATTGGAGCAACGCTATTATTCCTTCGTTTTAACTACCTTCTTAAGTTTAGCTTTAACCTCTCGCTTATAAAGCCCAGAGCGTCCCCCAGACTTCTCCACTAAGTGGATATTTGAGATCACCATCGTACGGTCTACTGCTTTCACCATGTCATAAATGGTGAGGAGGGCAATGCTGACGGCTGAAAGTGCTTCCATTTCAAGTCCTGTTTGTGCAAAACATTCACAAGATGATTGACAAACAATCGTATTATTTTTTTTATCAATCTTAAAGTTAATATCAATTTTAGTAAGGTTGATTGAATGACAAAGAGGAATAAGCTCCCAAGTTTTTTTTGCTGCTTGAATTCCTGCAATTTTTGCAGTATTTAGAACATCACCTTTTTTAATTAAATTAGCTTGAATTAGCTTTAAAGTTTCTTTGTTTAATTGAATTGTTCCTTCGGCTATTGCTTTTCGATGGGTAATTGCTTTATCAGTAATGTCTACAAGTTGCGCATCACCTTTTTGATTAATATGAGTTAGTTTTTTCATGAATTTAATTAGCTTATCTTCTCAAACTTAGATGTAAGTGATTATTAATCTAGGTATCATACCAATGATGAAATTTAAAATTATATTATTAGCAACTTTTTTTTGTTGCCTTTCCGTTTTTGCCAATGAATTACCTGATTTAGGTGATTCATCTCAGCTCATTATATCCGCGAAAGAAGAACAGGCTATTGCCAAAGCAATTTTAAAGGAAGTGGCAGTTAGTCCTGAAATTGTTCAAGATATTGAGGTGATCGATTATCTCAGAAATTTAGGGGATAGATTGGTGGCATATAGTCCTAACAAAAGACAGCAGTTTAATTTTTTTGTAGTTAATGAGTCTTCAATTAATGCATTTGCGATGCTTGGTGGTGTGATTGGTGTTCATACAGGTTTAATTTTAGCTTCAAATAGTGAATCAGAGGTTGCTAGTGTATTGGGCCATGAAATTGCTCACGTGACACAAAGACATTTGCCAAGAATGATTGCTCAGCAAAAAAATGATTCAATTAAAACTGTATTAGGTATTGCTTTAGCACTTCTTGTCGCAAGGGCCAATCCTCAGTTGTCAGCTGGTACTATGACAGCTGCTTCAGCCATGGGAGTTCAAAAACAGTTGGACTATACGAGAGAGCATGAAAAAGAAGCTGACCGGGTAGGTTTTCAAATTTTGACTGATGCGGGCTTTGATGGTCGGTCAATGGTTTCATTTTTTAACACTCTTCAAAGAGGTTCTCGTTTTTCAGAAGGCGCGGCTCCTAGCTTCTTAAGAACTCACCCGATTACAACTGATCGTATTAGCGATATTTCAAATAGAGTCAAAGAAAGTCGTTATAGGCAAATACCTGATAACCCTGATTTTATATTTATTAAATCTAAATTGAGAGCTTCAAATGGTACGCCTCAATCTGCGGTCGATGAGTTTGAGGGAAGCATTAAAGATAAACGTTATATGAATGAGGCATCCGAGCGATATGGACTGGCAATTGCTTACATGAGGAAAAGTGACTTTGCCAAGGCCCGGCAAGAAGTTGAGTGGCTAAAAACGAATACTAAAAAAAATGCTCTGATTGAAACACTTGGGTGCAAACTAGAAGTTTCTACAAATCAACCAGTCCAAGCATTAAATCATTACTTAAAAGCGTTAAATATATACCCGAACTATCGAGCATTAATTTACGGACTAGCAGAACACTACCTAATGACAAATGAATTTGAAAAATCTATCAGGCTTATTAATGAAAAGTTAAATACCTACCCTGAAGATAGCTATTTCTATGAATTGCTTTCGAAGGCTTATGCAAAAGAAGGAAAAGAATTACTTCAATATCAAGCTCAATCCGAGGCTTATTACCGTAAATTTAATTTGCCTAGAGCAATAGAACAGATGGAGTTTGCTACTAAATCTAAAGATGGTAATTTTTATCAAAAATCGATTGTGGAGTCGCGTTTAAAACAATTGAAATTTGAGAATAGCCTCGAAGACATCAAAGATAAAAAATAAAAATATATTTTTAGGCTTATCTAGATCTTGAATATTTTATTTTGATAAGTAATATATATCACATATATAATAACAATTGATTTTACATATTAAAGCGACCTACCTATAATCATCATTTTTAAACCAACCAAAGAAGGAGAAGACGATGTCTTCATTAGTTAATACCGAAGTAAAACCGTTTAAAGCAACAGCATTTCACAACGGTAAGTTTGTTGATGTTTCAGAGGCAAGCCTTAAAGGCAAATGGTCAGTGGTAATTTTTATGCCAGCCGCATTTACATTTAACTGCCCAACAGAAGTTGAAGATGCTGCAGATCATTATGCAGAATTTCAAAAAGCAGGTGCAGAAGTTTATATTGTGACGACAGACACACATTTTTCTCATAAGGTATGGCATGAAACATCGCCTGCAGTGAGCAAAGCTAAGTTTCCATTGATAGGTGATCCAACTCATCAATTAACACGCGCTTTTGAAGTGCATATTGATGAAGAAGGCCTTGCTTTGCGCGGAACTTTTATTATCAATCCAAAAGGCGAAATTAAAACGATGGAAGTGCATGACAATGCTATAGCTCGTGACGTTAAGGAAACATTACGTAAGCTTAAGGCCGCACAATATGTGGCTAATAATCCAGGCCAAGTATGTCCAGCTAAATGGCAAGAAGGCGCTAAAACAATCGCTCCATCTCTAGATCTCGTAGGCAAGATCTAATTACAAAAAAATGAACCCCAGGCCATAGAGGCCTGGGAATTTCATAAACATCTTAGGTAAATAAATGGCTCTCGACATAACAATTAGAAATCAATTACAAGACTACATGGCTAGGCTTGTGAGCCCTATTAAGCTTCTAGCAAATGTTGACGAGAGCGCTTCATCCCAAGAAATGTTAGGGATGTTAGAAGAAGTTACTTCTTTATCAGAAAAAATAACTTTAAATAAGGAAACAGATGTTTCCAAAAGAATCCCATCTTTTGAGGTCAATCGAGAGATAGACGCTACAGGCATAACTTTTGCAGGTATTCCGTCGGGGCATGAATTTACGTCATTTGTTTTGGCTTTGCTTCAAGCAGGAGGGCATCCATTAAAGTTAGATGCCGAAAAAATAGAACAAATTAAAAACATACAAGGTAAGTTTCATTTCGAAACTTATATTTCGCTGAGTTGCCATAATTGCCCTGATGTTGTTCAGGCGCTAAATGCAATGTCTATTATTAATTCCAATATTTCTCATACCATGATAGATGGCGCCTTATTTCAGAAGGAAGTGGAAGATAAACAAATTATGGCTGTACCTACTATCTTTCTTAATGGCGAGCCTTTTGGCCAAGGAAGAATGGAGCTTGATGAAATTGTAAATAAGATTGACTCAAGTGCTAGCTTAAAAGAAGCTGAGAAAATTTCCAAAAAAGAAACTTACGATATTTTAATTGTAGGAGGCGGTCCAGCAGGTGCGTCAGCTGCTATTTATAGTGCTCGAAAAGGCATACGAACAGGAATTGTGTCTGAGCGTTTTGGCGGACAAGTTATGGACACTTTAGGCATAGAAAATTTTATTTCAGTCAAAGCCACAGAAGGACCAAAGTTAGTCACAGCTCTTGAAGAGCACGTAAAAGAATATGAAGTCGATATTATGAATTTACAGCGTGCAAAGAGCATTCAAAAAAATGATGAAAATGCTTTGTTTGAAGTAGAGTTAGAAAATGGCGGAAAGCTTAAAAGTAAATCAGTCATTGTTGCAACAGGCGCAAGATGGAGAGAGTTAAATGTTCCTGGCGAAAAAGAATTCAAAGGTAAAGGTGTAGCTTATTGCCCACATTGCGATGGACCTTTATTTAAAGGCAAACACGTTGCAGTCATAGGCGGGGGAAACTCTGGGGTTGAAGCCGCGATTGATCTTGCAAATATCGTTGGG
This sequence comes from Candidatus Methylopumilus universalis, assembly GCF_006364435.1. Classification (NCBI taxonomy): domain Bacteria; kingdom Pseudomonadati; phylum Pseudomonadota; class Betaproteobacteria; order Nitrosomonadales; family Methylophilaceae; genus Candidatus Methylopumilus; species Candidatus Methylopumilus universalis. Next base: position 137,690 of record NZ_CP040977.1, read on the forward strand.
CATGTCACGCTTTTTGAATTTGCCGGAGAACTCAAAGCTGATGATATCTTACAAAAGAGACTCTATAGCTTGTCAAATGTTGATGTCATATTAAATGCACAAACATTAGAAGTTCTTGGCTCTGACAAAGTGAATAGCATGATTTATCTTGATCGAAAAACAAACGAAAAGAAAACGATTGCACTTGAAGGTATTTTTATTCAAATTGGACTATTGCCAAATACTGACTTTGTAAAAAATACTGTAGATCTTTCTAAGTTTGGAGAAATTATTATTGATAGCCATGGCCAATCTTCATTGCCAGGGCTATTCGCAGCTGGGGATGTAACTACCGTGCCTTATAAGCAGATTATTATTGCAATGGGCGAAGGCGCTAAAGCTTCCTTAGGGGCTTTTGATTACTTGATTCGCCAATAAGATTAAATTTTATTGGCTGCAATAATTTCTTTAAGCAGCGGAAGAGTAATAGGCCTTTTGTAACTTAAAGACCATTTATCTAAATCTTCTAAAATAGAAAATAAATTTGGCATATCTCTTTTTAGATGCTTTAAGCAATAGTCAACAATATCCCCGTTAAGTTTCATACCTCTTTCATCAGCGTGTCTTAGAAGTGCTAATTTTTTTTCTTCATCTGAGAGAGCTATAACTTCATAAGTTACTCCCCAAGCAAGTCTAGTGGCTAAATCATCTCTTAATTTCATCTGGAGCGGCGAATAAAGTCCTGTCACAAGCATGTTCTGATGAGATTCTTTGCATCGATTATATGTGTTGAATAATTCGATTTGACCTGAGTCATTAAGTAAATGCACGTCATCATGAATCACAAATCCATGATCAGATGCAATTTGAGCCAAATGTGATTTACCTGAACCTTCGTTACCCCAAAGATATATGAATTGAATAGGCAGTTTATGAGAGATGATTTGCTTTAAGGTATGAATTACTTCGATATTGTGACCAACCACAAAATTTTCAAAAGATTGTTTTGGTGTTGGAGATAGAGCTAATAGCATCTGTTTCATATCTATGAGAAAGCTTATTTAAGTAAAGATAGCCTTAATTATGCACATCTTTAAAATATATTTCGGTTAAAATTTCAATTATAACGACTAACCCAAATGTTTAATGAAAGAGAGTTAATCTTTTGAATAAAGATGATACAAGAAAAGATAATCAATCCATCACCTATAGAGATGCAGGGGTAGACATTGAGGCGGGAGATGCGCTTGTTGAAAGAATCAAGCCTTTTGCAAGAAAAACTATGAGAGCCGAGGTTTTGGGCGGTATTGGAGGTTTCGGATCGTTATTCGAAGTGCCTAAAAAATATAAAGAGCCTGTTCTCGTTTCGGGTACAGACGGGGTCGGTACAAAACTTAAATTAGCATTCGAATTAAACAAACATGACACAGTTGGTATTGATTTAGTGGCCATGAGTGTTAACGATATATTGGTTCAAGGTGCTGAACCCTTATTTTTTCTAGATTATTTTGCATGCGGGAAACTTGACGTAGAAACAGCATCTCAGGTTATTAAAGGTATTGCTGAAGGTTGCGCTCAGTCTGGATGCGCTCTTGTGGGTGGAGAAACAGCAGAAATGCCAGGTATGTATCCTGAAGGTGAATATGATCTAGCTGGGTTTGCAGTGGGTGTTGTAGAAAAAAGTGAAATCATTGATGGCAAAACAATTCGATCTGGCGATGCAGTGATTGGCCTTGCTTCTAGTGGAGCTCATTCAAACGGATATTCGCTGATTAGGAAAATTATTAGTAATGAAAAGGCTGATTTTTCAGCACCCTTTGATGGAAAAACATTAAGAGATATTGTAATGGAGCCCACTAAGCTTTATGTAAAATCTATTCTTAAGCTGAAAGAGACAGTCAAGATTAAGGGTATGGCACATATTACGGGTGGAGGTATTACAGAAAATATCCCACGAATTTTAGGCGAAGATTTAAAAGCAGAAATTCAATCATCAAGCTGGCCATTACCAAAACTTTTTACATGGCTTCAAGATAAAGGGAATATTTCTAGTGCAGAACTTTATCGAACATTTAATTGTGGAATAGGTATGGCTATTATCATTGATCAAAATGACGTGGCTCGCGCAAAGAAAATCTTAGAGGCATCACAAGAGACTGTTTACGAAATAGGCATCATTAGGAAACGTGAAGCTAATGAACACCCTACTATGGTGATTTAATCTAAACATGAAAAGATTATTGCCATTCAAAAAGTGGCTAGCAGTTTTTTTGGTTTTATTTAATACGTTAGCTTTTTCAAAAGAACTTCCCAATATTTTAGAATTGAAGTACGACCTCACTCAAAACGGAGAGTCGCTGGGAACAGTCATTGAGAAATTTATGATTGATGAGGTAGGAAACTATCATATTGAGAGCATTACAAAAGGGATTGGTCTATACGCTCTGTTTGGAGATCGAGTATTGATGAGCGAAGGCAAGATTACAATTGAAGGCTTAAAGCCACAACGCTTTGAAGTCCATCAAGGAAGTAATGCGAGTAAAAATGCAATCGTAGATTTTGATTGGGACAATAAAATATTGATTACTCAGTATAAGGGCAGTGAAACAAAAGAGAATATAGAAAATAAAACACAAGACTTGATTAGTTACTTATACCAATTTAATTATGAAAATTTTGACGAGCCTATAATTGAATTTGTGGCTGCCACTGGCAAGAAATATAAAAAATATCAATTCAGAGTTATAGATAAAAAAGTGGCACTTTCCTTAGGCAATACAAACTTTGAGACCACTTCAATTCAAAGTATCGCAGAAAAAGACGGAAAGCCAGAAACTCAAATATGGTTGAGCAATAAGCTTTATAAGCTGCCTATTCGTATTCGTTATCAGGAAAAGAATGGCTCAACGTTAGAGCAAAACTTGGTGCAGACGAATATAGATCTAAATGCATTTTAATCGCACAAAAAAACTTTTAAAAAGTAACCATGTAAAATTTTTGCTAGCCATTGTAGTTTCAATTCTGGCTCATCTTTTTTTGTTGGGAGGTATAGATATATACAACCCATTCTTTTTAAAAGACTCAGATAGTCTAAATATTGTTATTGTCAGCCACCTTGAAAGCCCTTTGAAAAATGATCAACCGGTAAGTCGAAAGAAATCAAATGCCCCAAAAAAAAGCATTAAGCAAAACAAAGAAATAGATAACAATTCGATTAAAAAAGAAGAGGGTAAAGGAGATGATTTAGAACAGAGCATTGAACATAATGATTTAAACCAAACTCCCAATAGCGACGAAAAAAAAGAAATCCACTATAAAAAAGTGATTATTGATTATGATGTAAGAAGAGGCATAGATGGTTCACCTATTGGTGCTGCCAAAACGACCTATTCAATAGATCAAGATAATCGTTACAGTATTAGAAACGAAGTTGAGGCAAGGGGATTTGTGTCTCTTTTTTATTGGAATAAATTAGTGCAAACAAGTAATGGGCTAGTCACTTCAGAAGGCTTGAAGCCACTTAATTACCATTATCAATTCGGCAGCAAGATAGATAATTCAGCAGCATTTGATTGGGAATCTAAAAAAATAATTACTACAATGAATGGAAAAGTAAATGAGTTTGAAATATTGGAAGGTTCACAAGATATGTTGAGCTTCATGTATCAATTCATGTTTGAGCCCCCTTTAACCAAAATGAAACTGTATATTACAAATGGTAAATCTTACAAGCCCTATGATTATGCTTATATTGGAGATGAAGTTATTGAGACTGACGTTGATAAGATAGCAACAATGCATATAGCAAAGTTTAATTATAACAATGAAGAAAGAATTGATTTGTGGCTTGCAAAAGACTATAGGTATCTTCCAATCAAAATAAGAAAAACAGAAAAAGATGGAAGTATTTTAGATCAATCCGCAAAAAAAATTGAAACTGAAAGCCTAGGTTTATAAATATGCTTAATCTGAATTTGATGCAACACTGTGCCAATATTTTGGGGGAGGCATTAGATTTTCATGGCCCTGCCGATATGAAATTGAGTAACTATTTTCGAGAGCATGGCGAATTGGGACAGAAAGATAGAGGTGAGATTGCTGAATGTATCTATGGTGTGATTCGGAGATTTAGATTTTTAAAGAAAATAAATGGAGATGAAAATAACTATAAAAAACTAGTTATTGCCTGGCTAATAAAAATTGAAGGAAGAAGTATTAGAGACCTGGAGCATGAATTAAGTAAAGAAGAAGTTGAATGGGCCAAAACATTAAAATCAAAAGATACAGAAGAATATACATGGCCAGAAAAATTAAGTCTACCTGACTGGCTTTGGGATTTATTAGTTGAACAATATGGCATAGATGAGGCAATACTTTTAGCTAGAAGTTTTCTTGAGCCAGCTAAATTGGATATACGAGTTAATACAATAAAAATAAGTCGAGATGATCTGGTTGATGAACTTGCAAAAGATACAACTGATATTGAAGTTATGACCTATTCCCCATCCGGCATCAGAATTGCCCGAGGGACGTCGCTAAGTCGAAATAGATTATTTTTAGAAGGAAAGATTGAAGTTCAGGATGAAAGCAGTCAAATATTAAGTTTTCTGGTAGATGCAAAAAGAGGAATGATGGTTGCAGACTTTTGCGCTGGCGCAGGTGGGAAGAGCTTAGCCATTGGGGCAATTATGAAAAACACTGGCCGCATATATGCTTATGATATTTCTGAAAAACGAATTATTAATTTAGGTAAGCGACTAAAAAAATCAGGATTATCTAACTTATTCGCACAAAAGATTAAAAATGAAAAAGATGCAAAGTTAAAAAAATTACATGGAAAATTTGATCGAGTACTTGCTGACGTTCCTTGCAGCGGAACTGGCACATTTAGAAGAAATCCAGATTTGAAATGGAAAAATTCTATTCAGGACTTAGATGAGCTTAATTTAAAACAGTTAGCTATTCTTGAGGAAGCTAAAAAACTAGTAAAAAAAGAAGGCCGATTAATTTATTCCACATGTAGTCTTTTAAAAAGAGAAAATGGGCTCATTGTTGAAAGTTTTTTAGAGAAAAATAAAAACTTTAAAATAATTTCAGCGAACGATATTTTGATAAAAAATCAAATACCACTTTCGACAGGTATTTTTTTGGAACTGACCCCGCATAAACAGAAAACAGACGGATTTTTTGCAGCAGTTCTAGAGCGAACTGATTAAATGAAAAAATTAACGTTTATAAGGTAATTTTTCAGCGTAAGATTCTATTCTTGTCCAGTCAAAGTAAGGGCCTGGGTCTGTTTTTCGTGATGGCGCAATATCAGAGTGACCTACAATACATTCAATCGGATATTTTTTTAGTATGCTTTGAATAAGTTTTTCTAAGCACTTATATTGCTCAGGTTCAAAAATATCATAGTCGCTACCTTCCAGTTCAATCCCAATCGAAAAATCATTGCAATGATTAAATTGATTCCATGTTGATTCACCTGCGTGCCAGGCCCGATCCAAACATGACACAAATTGAATGAGTGAACCATCTCTTCTAATTAAAAAATGAGAGGATACTTTTAGATTTGAAATAGATTTAAAGTATTCGTGGTCGTCAGGGTTAATTTTATTTGTAAATAAATCAATGATACTATTGCCGCCATAAGTTCTGGGTGGAAGGCTAATATTATGAATTACAATCAAATTAATATTAGACTTATTCGGTCGATTGTCAAAGTTAGGCGATAATATAATCTTTGCTTGATCTGCAAATCCTGAGTCGTTTATTAATAAAGATGTAAGCATTGTTAATTTGAGTGGTGTTTAAAATTAAAGGATTGAAATGATTTTTTTAGAATTATTTTTTATGTTATTAGTTATTCTAGTCTCAGCTGAGATATTTACCAATGCACTTGAGCATTTAGGAGAAAAATTAAAAATTTCAGAGGGCGTCACAGGATCAATTTTTGCGGCTATAGGAACTGCTCTTCCAGAGACATTAGTTCCGCTATTAGCACTTTTGTCTTCTCATGGAGATAAGGAGACTAACCACCAGGTTGGAGTCGGAGCAATTTTAGGCGCCCCTCTCATGCTCTCTACTTTAACAATGTTTATTATGGCTATGTCTGTAATTGGGCATAGAGGATTTGGAGGGCATTTAAAACCTGAAAAAACTGGATTGATTAGGGACTTAGATTTTTTTATATGCTCATTTATCTTTGCTGGCATAGCTTTATTTATTCCACATACGTCCGAGCTTGCTAGAGGCTTAATAGCATTTTTAATGGTTTTTTCATATTTTATTTATATTTTAGTGACTATTCGAGCATCAAAAAAACTTGTTAACGAAGGCCATGCCACTGAAGCGTCAAATCCTATGTTTATGGAAAGAATTGGTCTTCCAAATAATTATTTGATTATTTCCATTCAATTACTTATTGGCTTAGCTCTGTTGGTATTTGGAGCAAAAGGGTTTATTTCTGGCATTGAGGAAACTTCGTCTATTTTAGGAATTTCTGCACTTATTTTGTCTATGTTAATTATTCCAATAGCGACTGAGCTCCCTGAAAAAGTGAACAGTATTTTTTGGATTCGCAAAGGTAAAGACACACTTGCTTTTGGAAATATAACTGGCGCGATGGTATTTCAGGGAACACTTCTTCCCGCAATTGGCATACTTCTTACGCCATGGGAGCCAAGAAAAGAAGTTTATTTATGTATTTTTATAACACTTCTTTCTTCTTTATGGATCAGAATTCTCATTCAAAAATCTAATATCAAAATTTGGCATTTAGGTATAAATGGTATTTTTTATTTTACATATCTATATTTTGCACTTCATTGATTTAGTTTTTATTTGTGAAAAAAGATAATCCGTCGCTGATCCGAGTTTATGGTTCCTTAATATATGAATTATTTGCTCTAATACCTATATGGATGGTAACAGGATTTATTTTTATATATTTCTTTGATGAATTTTTTGGTGCATATCGTAGACCAGTATTTCAGATTTATTTATGGCTTATGTCAGGAATTTATTTAACCTATTGCTGGACTAAATCGGGCCAGACTCTCGCAATGAGAGCATGGAAATTGAAAATAGTTTCTAGGCGTGGAACCCTTAATCAAAAATTAGCATGGAAGCGTTATATTTATGCAACCTTGGGCGTGCTTATAGGAGGTATAGGTTTTCTATGGGCACTTACCAATAAGAAACATTTGTATCTTCACGATCAAATTTTAAATAATTATTTTATTGATGTTCAGTTTTATAAATCATCATCACACCGATTGAAAAAAAGATAAGTGTAGGAATTGCTGCACAAGAAAGTGGGTGCCAGTCATTAAGAAGACCGATATATCTAAATCCTGAGTTCATAATTTGGTAGAAAATACCAAATAGAATTCCTAGAAATATTTTTACATTTTTACCTCCAGAGCGTTCTTGAAAAAATCCGAATGGTATTGCAAACAACACCATTGCAATAGATGCTAGCGGATAAATTAATTTTTCCCATAAAGCAATTTCATACCTAGTAACTTTTTGCCTATTATTTTTCAGATATTTGATGAAATGGATAAGGCCCATAGATGACATTTTTTCTGGAGAGACCAGAAGAACATTCATCATTTCAGGTTTTATAAGCGATTTCCAATTTGCACTTTTGAGAGAAATTGTAGAAATTTTATCTTGATTAAAAATTGTTTGATCAACATCCTCAAGTTTCCATTCAGATTCTTTAAAGTTGGCTTTTTTAGCATTTGTAATTGTTCTTAAATGAAAATTATTATCGAATTCGTATATACGTATATTTGACAAGCTTGTATCGGGCAAAACATGCTCAACATTAATAAAGCTATTACTATCTTTAATCCACAAACCAGATCTAAATTCTTGAGTCACAATAGACTCTTTGGCTGTAATTCTTATTTCTTGCGCTTTTTTTTCTGAAAGAGGAGTCACAAGATCTCCCACCGCAAATGTAAACAAAGTAAAAAATAGCCCTGTAAACGAAAGGGTAAACGCTATGTGCTTTATTGAGTATCCGCTTGAGCGTATAACAGTTAATTCAGAATTTTCAGAAAGCTGTCCGATGGCATACATAGATCCAATAAGGACAGCGATTGGTACGATTTCATAAACATGTCCTGGAATACTAAGAACAACATAACTAAAAATGCTAAGTAAGTTATATGTTCCTTTGCCCAAATCATTTATTTCTTGAATAAAATCAAAAAAGGACAATATACCTATGAGACCAATCATGACCCAGAAAATCGGTATAGCAAGCTCTAAATTAAGATATCGATACAAAATTTTCATTTTGTATTTAAGTTGCTTTTGAGATTAAAAAGCGGCTGATTGATTGATCGTTTATAAGTAAAATAAATCGCTGCAAATAAAAAAATAAGATGAATTGGCCAAAAACCAATGGTGACACTTACTTTTTTTAGGGAGATAAGTGTATTCATAATAGCTAAAAGATTATTGTAAATAATAAAAATTAAGACAGCAAAAATAATATTAAGAGATCTTCCCGCGCGAGGATTAGTAAAGCTTAAAGGAATAGCTAAGAAAACCAATAGAATGCATGATATAGGTGATGCAATCCTCCACTGAAGTTCTAATCGGTCGGCCAAAGTTTTTGATTTAATTACATCAGAAAGTTTTTTGCTATCAACAGTTTCTATGAAGGGCTCCACAGGTTGTTGGGCTGTCAATATGCCGTATTGGTCAAATTCTGTAGTAGAAAATTCTTTTGTATTTGGCACGCCCTCGTACCTTCGGCCTTTTTGTAAAATAATATAGTTATCACCTTTGTTTGAAATTTCTCGATGACCGTTGCTAGCAATCACAACGCCTAATTTGTTATTATGCTTTGTTTGAACAAAAATGTTTTTTACAGCACTCCCTAATTCATCAAAGCTTTCAATATAAAAGACTCGATCTAAACTTTTTGACTCTTTAAATGTCCCTGGATTAAGCCTTGACAATTCATCACGACTTTTTAATTGATTCTTAAATTGATCGGCTGTTCTGACCGCCCAAGGGTTTAAAAAAAGCGAGAGAAATGCCACCATAAATATAGCCGGCAGAGCAAAAGAAGCAATAGGCTTAATAATTTTTGCAAGACTCAAACCCGAGCTAAGCCAGATAATCATTTCGTGGTCACGATACCATCGAGAAAGGGTAAGTAGGACTGCCAAGAAAATAGATAGAGACAACAAAAGGGGTGAATATTTGATAAGATTAAGCCCTAGAATTGTTATGATTGAATCATTGGGGATAGCGCCCTTAGCTGCATATCTAAGATAAAATGTAATTCTTTGGGCCATTACAATACTTAAAAGTATTAAAAGTGCCGTAATTGAATTAACAAGCAGTTCTTTTTTTAACGAGGTTTTAAATAGCATTGATTTTTCCCGTTTTTAACATTCGAGAATATTTAAGGAATATATATGAAATTTAGCATAAAAACAGACCTCCCGGAGAAACAACGCTCAGATGTATTAGTTCTCGGAGTTTACGACTCACTTAAGGTTGCATATGACAAACCAATTTTAAGCACATCCACAATTAGTTATCTTGCTTCTATTTTGAAACATGGGGATATGAGTGGTAAGGCTGGCTCTTCTCTTATTTTATATAATGTTCCTGGAACAAAAATCCCAAAAATACTTTTAATAGGTCTAGGCAAGGAAAAAGAGCTGGATGGAAAAAAATATCGTGCCGCAGTGAGATCTATGATTGATGCTCTTAAGAAAATGGACGTTAAAACAATTGCATCTTACATACAAATTGCTCCAGTTATAGGAAGTGATATTGCGTGGAATGTTGAGCACTTTATAAATGAAGTTATGGATGCGACTTATGAATTCGCTGAGCTAAAAACAATCAATAAAAAAACTAAAAAAACTTTTGATTTTCTGGTGAATGTAGATAAGAGAAATCAAAAAATTGCTGAAGGAGCATTAAAGAAATCATTTGCGTTAGCAAAAGGGATTGAGCTTACAAAAACACTTGGCAATCTACCGCCTAATATATGTACACCAACTTATTTGGGAAAAAAAGCCCAGGAAATTGGAAAAGAACATGGCATGAAGATTGATGTTTTAGATCAAAAACAAATTGAAAAATTAAAAATGGGTTCTTTTCTTGGTGTAGCTAAAGGTAGCAGACAGCCACCAAAATTTATTGTGCTTCAGCATAATAAAGGTAAAAAAACACAAAAGCCTATTGTTTTGGTAGGTAAGGGAATTACCTTCGATGCAGGTGGCATATCAATTAAGCCTGCAGGTGATATGGATGAAATGAAATACGATATGTGTGGAGCAGCAAGTGTTCTTGGCACCTTTAAGACGATTGGCTTATTAAATCTCCCCATGAATGTTATCGGAATAATTCCAACGTGTGAGAATTTACCTGATGGTTTAGCTTTGAAACCCGGAGATATTTTAACCAGCATGTCAGGCCAAACAATTGAAGTATTAAATACTGACGCTGAAGGAAGATTGATCTTATGCGATGCATTAACTTTCGCAGAGAGATTTAATCCAGAGGTTGTAATTGATATTGCAACGCTCACCGGGGCATGCGTGATTGCTCTTGGACATCACGCTTCAGGCTTGTATAGCAATGACGATAAGTTAGCAAAAGATCTTGAATCAGCAGGCCAAATATCTATGGATCGTGCATGGCGTATGCCGTTGTGGGAAGATTATCAATCACAACTGGATAGTAACTTTGCTGATATGGCTAATATTGGCGGAAGAGCAGGAGGTAGCATTACTGCGGCTTGTTTCTTATCTAGATTTGCAAAAAAATATAAATGGGCTCATTTGGATATCGCAGGCACTGCATGGAAATCCGGAAAAGCTAAAGGAGCCACAGGAAGGCCAGTTGGATTATTAACTCAATATATTTTAAATAAAACATATTAAATCTACATGACTTATATAGATTTTTATTTTAATGTAGAAAATAAATTTAATAAAATTCACGAAATCTTAGAAAAAGAAATTTTTCGAAAAAGAAAAATACATATATCAGTAAGCGATTTAAATGGCGCAGAGTTATTAAGCGATTTTCTTTATACAGCCTCAGTTACCTCATTCCTGCCACATATGATAGGCAATCATGAAGAAAGGACGCCTGTTCATATCGATTGGGAACATAAACCTTTAAGTGATGACTTTATGGTTAATTTAAAGCCAGATATTCCATCTTCTTTTTCAAGGTACTTGAGGCTTATTGAGATTGTGTCTAACGATGAAGAAGATAAGAAAAAAGCAAGAGATCGCTTAAAGTTTTATCGTGATCGTGGTTATGAGATTAAGCTCATTGATGCGACAAAAGAAATTTAATTAGCGGGTAAGTTCCGCGTATTGAATAGCATCTAAAAAAAGCTCTTTGTTGTTTATGTTATCTTGAGATGATATTTTACAAATCCAAGTTTCATGAGGCTTGTCGTTAATTATTTCTGGAGATTTTTGAATATTAGGATTAATTTCCATCATCACACCATTGAGTGGGCCTATTAAATCAGAAGCAGTTTTGACTGATTCAATCACGCCAAAGGCAATGTCTCTTAAGATTTGACTTTGTAATTCTGGGAGTTCTACAAAAACGATATCACCTAAAAGATTTTGTGCGTAATCGGTAATGCCAATTTCATAAGTAGCGTCCCCAATAGATTTAATCCATAGGTGCTCACGCGTATAAATAAGTGTATTGGGAATATTCATAATAAATTAGATAACAGCAATTTTATCTTTAAATACATTAAGTTAATGACAAATATGTTTTTTTTGTTTATTATCGCGTAAATTTAGTATGAATAGGAGATTACCTAGTGAGAGAACGTATCAGACTTTTTTTCATCCTAAGCATCACTTTCTTTCTTGCATTATCTGCAATTTCAGTCGAAGCAAAACAATCTAAATCTAATAAACCATCAAAAGCAGAATTAGCTGGCATATCTCGAGCAGATACTAAGACTAATAAAGATGGTCTTTTAAGGGTGGCCTCGTCAAACGCTCTGATTGTAAATCAAAATACAGGCGAAGTATTGTTTGCTAAAGATACCAACACTTTAACTTCTATCGCATCTGTTACTAAGCTTATGACCGCTATGGTAACTTTAGATGCAAATCTTCCTATGGATGAAGAGATTGCCATCACCAATGAAGACGTAGATACGTTAAAAAATTCAAGTTCAAAATTGCCAGTGGGAACAGTGTTGCCCCGATCTGAATTACTTAAAATTGCTTTAATTGCTTCTGATAATCGTGCAGCATCTGCCCTTGGAAGAAATTATCCAACAGGAAAAGCTGGTTTCGTAAATGCCATGAATATTAAAGCATTACAACTTGATATGACGCGCAGTGAATTTGCAGATCCTACAGGGCTTAATAATCATAATATGTCTACAGCTGAAGACCTTGTAAAGATGGTGAAAGCTGCATACCAATACCCTGAAATTCGAGAAATTACAACGACAGCTTCATACGAAGCTTACGTTAAAGGGCATCATGCACCAGTAAATTTTAATAATACAAATGGACTGATTAGAAAGAGTGATTGGATTATTGGTTTATCAAAAACTGGTTTTATCCAAGAGGCTGGAAAATGTCTTGTCATGCAAGCTATGATAAGTGGGCAGCCTATGATTATAGTATTACTTAAATCCTATGGAAGTGCGACCCGAAGTGCAGATGCAAATAGAATTCGTAAGTGGATTGAAAAAACCTCCTCAATTTCTTATTTAAATCAATCCAAACTAGACAGCTAAACTTTTTTAGCTTTTACGACCCTCTTTTTTGCTGCAGGTTTTTTAGTGGCTATTTTTTTCTCAGATGATTTCTTGACCGTTGTTTTTTTAGCTGCAGTTTTCTTTTTACCCTTGCTCGAAGCCTCTTTATTGGTAATAAGTATTAAAGCCTCTTCCAAAGTAATTTTTTCAATATCCTGATCTTTTGGTAAGGTAACTTTGGTAGAGCCTTTTTGAAGATATGTGCCATAGCGACCATTAAAGATTTCAACCGAAAGGTTTTCTTCTGGGTCGTTACCCAAAATTCTTAAAGGTGCATTTTTAGCAATAGCTTCTGCAATTAATTCAAGGGCTCGATCCAGAGTGATATCAAAAATAGATTCGGATCTAGGAATGGATTTAAATTTGCCATCATAATTTACATAAGGTCCAAAACGTCCAATATTTACAATCACTTTTTTGCCTGTTTCAGGGTGGAGGCCCAACTCTTTAGGAAGCGATAAAAGATTTAATGCTATACCTTCATTTAAGTCACCTAATGAAATTTCCTTAGGGACGCTCACGCGCTTAGGTTTCTTTTTACTATCTTCCTCTTGAACGCCCACTTGAAGATAGGGTCCGTAGGGTCCAATTAACAGAAGAACATCTTTTCCAGTTTCAGGATCTTTGCAAACAAGCACAGGCTCATTCGGAGCGCTTGAATCACCACTTACATTTCTTGTGTAATCGCAATCAGGGTAGCCTGAGCATCCAATAAATTTCCCTCTTCTCCCAAGTCTCGAGAATAAAGGTTTACTGCATTTAGGACAGTCTTCATGGATAGCTTCTTGTGTAATTTCAGCACGATCGATATTTGATTTTTCAATAATTGTTTTGTTGAAGTCATCCCAAAAGCTTTTAAGAAGGGGAATCCATTCTTTATTATTTTCTGCGATATCATCTAAAGAGCTTTCAAGGCCTGCTGTGAAATCATAATCAACATAGCGGGTAAAATGCTCAGTTAAGAATTTATTAACCACACGACCTACATCAGTAGGCATAAATCTTTTTTTGTCGAGAATTACATATTCACGATCTTGAAGCGTAGAAATAATACTCGCATAAGTAGAAGGTCTTCCAATACCATATTCTTCTAAAGATTTTACTAGGCTAGCTTCAGAATACCTGGGAGGTGGCTCAGTGAAATGTTGATCCCCATAAATTTTATCAACAGTTAGGATTTCACCAGTTTCAAGTGGAGGCAATTTAAGAGAGTCTTCATCTTCATTAGATGCATCATCTAAGCTTTCAGTGTAGATAGCAATAAATCCTGGAAAAATTAGCGTTTGTCCAGTTGCCCTAAATAAATTTGCTTCTGAGCCAATTGCAAGATCAACACTCACAGCATCAAACTTTGCCGGTGTCATTTGGCTTGCTAGAGATCGCTTCCATATCATTTCATATAACTTAAATTGTTCAGGAGACAGTTTGCCAATAAGACTCTGGGGTGTCCGGCTTATATCAGTTGGTCTAATTGCTTCATGCGCTTCTTGCGCATTTTTAGATTTCGTTTTATAAAAAATAGGCGCTTTAGGTAAATAATCTGCTTCAAAATTTGACTGAATGTATCCTCTAATTTGATTCATCGCTTCATTTGAGAGTGAGAGTGAATCAGTTCTCATATAAGTAATTAAGCCTACGGCACCATTGCCAGTATCCAGACCTTCATAAAGCTGCTGGGCAATTCTCATTGCTCGACTCGTTGTAAAACCAAGTTTTCGAACTGACTCTTGTTGAAGTGTTGATGTCGAAAAAGGGGGCGCAGGATTCCGCGTTCTTTGTTTTTTTTCAACACGTGTGACTTTTGTTTTCCCAGCGCTTTCTAAAAGCAACTTACCAACAACATTTTCGTGATCTTCTTTTGAAGCAATAGTAAATTGCTCTACTTTTTTATTGTCGAGCTGAATGAGCTTTGCCTGGAATTTATTTTTAGACTTAATGGAATCTAAATGAATCGTCCAATATTCTTGGCTGATAAATTTTTCGATTTCAATTTCTCTTTCAATAATAAGTCTTAGTGCTGGACTCTGAACTCTTCCTGCTGATAGTCCTCTTCTAATTTTCTTCCAAAGTAGAGGTGATAAATTGAAACCTACAAGATAGTCGAGCGCTCTTCTGGCTTGCTGAGCATTGACAAGGGGCATTGATATATCTCGAGGATGTTCAATGGCATACTCGATAGCTGATTTTGTAATCTCCTGAAAAATGACCCGTTTAATTAACTTATCTTTAGTTAATTTTTTCTCGTTGAGTATTTCTAGGATGTGCCATGAAATAGCCTCTCCTTCTCTATCAGGATCCGTAGCTAAATAGACTTCATCAGATTTTTTTACGGCCCTTGCAATTTCATCCACATGTCTAGAGTTTCTTTCAATAATTGCATAATTCATTTTGAAATTATTATCTGTTTCAACGGCGCCTGTTTTTGGAACAAGGTCGCGTACATGGCCATATGATGCTAAAACTTCGAATTTATTACCAAGATACTTTTGAAGAGTTTTGGCTTTAGATGGTGATTCAACAATTAAAAGTTTAGACATTGAGGTTTCTGGATTAAAAATTTGGATGAATAATAAATTTAAATCTTGATATATACAAGATGTCTATACTAACTTAGTTAGATAAATTACGTTAATTAAATTTAAATAGTGAATTTAAGAAGCAATATTTTCTGCAAATGAAGCAATATTATTTAAGCCAGTATTAAGATTTCTGATTAAATCTTCTGTAAAAAGAAGATCATCATTTTCTTCTTTGTTGGATTGATTAAGATTTTCGAAGTCATATAGCCTTCGGTCTCCTAAGTGAGAGAGTTCAATATTAGATATGGCTCTGTATATATTATTAATTCGCCCAGGTTGCTCTTTCTCCCACTCCATCAGCATTCCTTTTATTTTTTTTCTCTGAAGATTTTCTTGTGAGCCGCATAAATTACAAGGAATAATAGGAAAATTCATACGAGAGGCATAGCTTGAAATCTCTTTTTCCGAGCAGTATGCCAAAGGCCGAATAATAATATTTTTACTATCATTAGAGATTAGCTTAGGTGGCATAGCTTTTAATTTAGAACCAAAAAACATATTAAGGAAAAGTGTCTCAACAATATCATCACGATGATGGCCCAAAGCAATTTTATTGATGTTAAGTTCTTTCGCTGTTCTGTAAATAATTCCGCGTCTTAAGCGAGAGCACAAAGAGCAGGTGGTTTTACCACTTGGTATTTTTCCTTTTACGATTGAATAAGTATCTTCAGTAACAATGAGATGCTCAACACCTAAATTTTTTAAAAAATTAGGCAATACGTCGGCTGGAAATCCCGGCTGTTTTTGATCTAAATTCATCGCAATAATATCAAAATGAATAGGCGCTCTTTCTTTAAGAGCTAGTAAAAACATCAGCAATGAATATGAATCTTTTCCGCCGCTCATACATACTAGGACTCGGTCATTATTTTCAATCATATTAAAATCAGTGATTGCTTTACCAGTTAAGCCTATAAGTTTATTCCGCAATTTGAGAAAGTTATTGGTTGCATCAATTGGAATTTGAGGAATCATAATGAAAGAGATCTTCCTCCATCGACAGCTAAAATATGACCTGTAATAAATGGAGCATCTAGCACTAAAAATTTGACTGCCATAGCAACATCTTCTGGCGTACCCATTTTTTTTAATAACGTTTGGGAAATAACTCTTTGTTTATAGATATCGTTAAATTCTTCATTATTTTCAGGCCACAAAACCGGACCAGGAGCAACAGCATTAACTCTTACATCTGGACTTAGTTCTTGGGCCAAAGATTTTGTTAAAGTTGTAAGGCCTGATTTGGCAATACTATAAATAATATAATTTTTCTTCGGTTTGTCTATATGTGTGTCAGTGATATTTATAATGCAGCCCTTATTTTTAATAAGCTGATTTGCTGCGAGTTGAGATAAAAATAAAGGTGCCTTCAAATTACTGCCAATTAGATCATTCCAATTTTTTTCATTCATTTTTCCAATTTCGGTAGGGTAATAACTTGAGGCATTATTTATGAGGATATCTAATCTGCCATAGGTATTGATTGTTTGCTCGACTAGACTTGGCAATAGTTTCATATTCACAAGATCGGCTTGAATAATACTTGCCGAATCTTTGCGGATTTTATTAAGATCTTCTTGAAGCTTTCTTGCTTCATCAGCTGAATGGCGATAGTGAATCATTAAATCGATACCCGATTCATGAAGAAGTTTGCAAATTGCTTGCCCAATTCTTTTCGCGCCGCCCGTAACCAGAGCAATTTTTCTATTAGATTTCATAGGTTTATGTATAAATGATTTCACTCTATTATAATCTAATACCTATGCCAACCATGCCTATAGCCTCGGAAATTGAGATTCAATTAAGCGAGCAATTAAAAACAAAAATCATTCAAGACATTCATTCTAATCAAGGATGGATAAGTTTTGATCGCTTTATGGAATTTGCACTTTATGACCCTGAATTCGGTTACTACACTGGAAATTTAAGAAAGTTTGGTGAAAAAGGCGACTTCGTTACGGCATCTGAAATATCAAGTTTTTTTGCCAAAACAATGTGTATTCAGTTTGAAGAAATTTTTCTATCGCTAGATAAAAATATAATAGAAATTGGGGCCGGATCAGGCAAGTTTGCTCTTGAGGTAATCCAGTCTTTGGATAGTAAAAAAATTGATCATTATTTTATTTTAGAAATAAGTCATTCATTGAGAAAGCACCAATATGAACTTTTAATAAAAAATTTGCCTCCGCATTTGTTCAGCAAGGTACAGTGGATTGATCAGATTCCGCAAGAATATAACGGGATTATTTTCTGTAATGAACTTTTAGATGCACTGCCTGTAGATTTGATAAAAAAATCGTCAGGGATTCCTTATCAAAAAGGTGTTGGTCTAGAAAAGGATCTATTTATCTGGAAAGATAAGGCAATAAAAGATCTATCAATATATGACCACATCAATCTAGAAAGTCTTCCAGACAATTACCTTGCAGAAGATGCAATTCATATTAAAAGTTGGATTAATAAAATCAGCGAATCTATTAGCAAAGGTGTTGTAATAATTATTGACTATGGATTCAATCACAGTGAGTATTTTCACGAGCAAAGATCTCAGGGAACACTAATGTGCCATTTCAAGCATCATGCTCACGACAATCCTCTTATTCAGGTTGGAATCCAAGATATTACAAGTCATGTTAATTTTAGCTATTTGGCAAGAGAGGCTTCTAGCAAAGGACTCCATATTAATGGCTTTATTTCTCAGGCAAATTTTCTTATTAATTGCGGCATATTAGAGTTGCTTGAGAAAGTAAATATAGAAGATAGTGTCTTATATATGAAATCAGTATCGGAAATTCAAAAATTATTATCCCCTTCAGAAATGGGGGATTTATTTAAAGTGATGACAATAGAAAAGAATATAGATATAAATCTTCTAGGGCTTAAAAATAACAATAAAGTCACAACGTTATGATTAATCAAGATAAAGAGGATATTAAGAGGCGGCCTATTAGGAGTTATATTCTAAGGCAAGGAAGAATTACCAAAGCTCAGACAAATGCTATTCATGAAAGCTTTCAAAAACATGCTGTGATTTTTGAAAATAAATTAATCGATTTCAATGGGGTTTTTGAAAATAAAAGTAGAGATCTTATATTGGAAATTGGATTCGGTATGGGAACTTCAACTGCTGAGATTGCAAGATCTAACTTGAATAAGAATTATGTTGCGATTGAAGTCCACTCACCCGGCGTAGGCAATTTGCTTAAGTTAATTCAAGAAAATAATATTTCTAATTTGAAAATTATTCAACATGATGCTGTGGAAGTTCTAAACTCAATGATTAAGGATGATTCTTTGGATGGTATTCATATTTTCTTTCCTGATCCATGGCCTAAAAAAAGACACCATAAAAGAAGGCTTATACAATCTAACTTACTAAAACTTATTGCGCAAAAAATTAAGAAGTCCGGATATCTTCATATCGCTACAGACTGGGAAGATTATGCTTTTTGGATTATTGATTTGTTAGATAAAGAAGACTTATTGCAAAAGATATCTGATGATTTTTTCAAAAAACCTGATTATCGTCCTTTAACGAAATATGAAAATCGAGGAATTAATCTAGGCTATAAAGTTTGGGACATGGTTTACAGGCGTATTTAGCCATTTCCCAATGATGGTTTCAGCGTCATCAACACCTTGTTTTTTTAAGCTGGAAAAAAGTTGAACAGTACATTCAATACCAAGAGATGCCCCCCACTTTTCATCAATTTCTTTTTGAACACTACGAAGTATTTTATATGAGGCTTCACGAGACAGTTTGTCTGCTTTAGTTAATAAAATATGAATAGGTTTTTTATTTAATGAAAACCACTCTAACATTTGTTGGTCAAGAGGCGTGAGTGGATGTCTTATGTCCATCACTAAAACAAGACCAAAAAGACAAACACGTTCCGACAAGTAAGTTGCTAGAGTTTTTTGCCAATGATCTTTGATAGCGTGAGGTACCTTGGCATAACCATAACCGGGCAAGTCTACTAGGAAACGATTTTCTCCCAGAGAAAAGAAATTGATAAGTTGTGTTCGCCCCGGCTGCTTACTTACGAAAGCAAGGCGATTATGATTAGCAAGCGTATTGATAGCACTAGATTTTCCAGCATTTGATCTACCAGCAAAAGCAATCTCAATGCCAGTAGGGGGAGGCAAATCACTTAAATGGTGAGCAGATATAAAATATGATGCGTTTTGAAAAATAGCCATGCGCTTTACCTAACCTGTTCAATCCAATCAAAATGCTATCACGAGAATGGGATTTTAGATAAAATGAAGGTCTTGAATATACTTTAAATACGGAGCTTTACGCAATGAGCAGTCGAAATGCTTTATTTATTCTCATCTTGTCTTTTTTAATTTCAAGTACTGCGATTTCAGAAACTATTGCTCAGAAAACTCCGCCGAAAGTAGTTGCAAATGTATGTGCGGCATGTCATGGAATCAATGGTAATAGCGCAATTTCAGCTAACCCGAAATTATCTGGACAGCACCCAGAATACCTTTATAAACAGTTAGCTAATTTTAAATCAGGCGCGCGCGCAAATGCTGTCATGTCTGGTATGGCAGGAATGCTATCAGATGCAGATATGCATTCTGTGGCAGAATATTTTTCAAATCAGACGTTAAGTTTGGGGCAAGCCAAAACAAATGGCTCAGGATCTTTAGGAGAAAAAATCTACCGAGCTGGTATCCAAGCTAATGCTGTCCCAGCATGTGCTTCATGTCATGGTCCCTCAGGTGACGGTTTGCCTATTAAATATCCTCGCTTAAGCGGCCAACACTCAGAATATGTTTTAAATCAATTAAGACAGTTTAGATTAGGTGCTCGGGCAAACGATGAAGCAAAAATGATGCGAACTATTGCGGCTAAACTGACGGATCAAGAAATGGAAGCAGTAGCTGATTATATCCAAGGCTTAAGATAAACCCTTCTCGTTCTTATTTAATCACTGCAACTTCTTTGCAGTTTTCGTAGTCGAAACTTTTCATTTTTAAAAATGAGTCATTTTGAAATCTACTACATTTAATGCCAGAAAAATAAACCAACTTCTGAGCTCAATGAGCTTTGCAGTCTCGATGCTTGTATTTTTGGGTATTGCATCAATCATAGGCACAATTCTTAAGCAAAATGAGCCATATGAAAATTACATTATTAAATTTGGTCAATTTTGGTTTGGATATTTTGAAAAGATTGGCCTCTATGATGTTTATCACAGCATTTGGTTTTTAACGATCCTACTTTTCTTAGTCATATCTACAACGCTTTGCATTTCTAAAAATACACCAGCAATTCTTAAAGATTTTCTAGTATTTAAAGACTCTTTGGAGGAGAAATCTCTTCTATCCTTCTCGCACCATCTTGTTATAAAAAATAAAAAGAATGTGAATGTTTCAAAAATTCTTAATTATTTAAAGCAAGTTAAATTTAAGATCAAAGAGAAATCAAAAGAAAATGGTGATATTTTAATTGTAGCCAAAAAAGGTAATTATCAGCGTTTAGGTTATATTTTGACTCATGTGGGCGTAGTAGTAATTTGCTTGGGCGGACTATTGGATGGAAATTTAACTTTTAAAGCTCAAGAGTTGCTAGGGTATAAAAAGATAGAAACATTAGATATACCAGCATCAAAAGTCCCAGAGGTCAGCAGGTTAAGTTCTGACAATACTTCATTTAGGGCGAATATGACGCTTGTTGAAGGTGGTTCAGATAATGTTGCATTTGTGAGAATGAAGGATGGGTATCTTGTACAAGATTTACCTTTCAAAATAACTTTAAAAGATTTTAGAATTAACCATTATTCAACAGGCATGCCAAAATCATTTGAAAGTGATTTGGTTATTTCCGATCCAGAATTCCCCCAAAGTATAGAAAAAACAATTAGTGTGAACCATCCTTTTACTTATAAAGGTATTGCAATATATCAATCAGATTTCCAGGATGGCGGTACAAAACTCGATATTAAATTACGGAGCTTATTCAATTCGAATGCCCCTCAAAAAATAGGCGGACAAATCTTTGAAAAAGTTAAATTGGATAAAGATCAAATCACCTATGAATTTAATGATTTTAGGAAGTTTAATATATTGCATTTAAAAGAGGGCGAGAAAGAAAAACCCAGAAATGTAGGCCCAAGCGTTACCTATAAAATTAGAAATAACTCAGGACAGGCTCGCGAATACCTTTCATATCAATATGCCATGGAAATTGATGGACGTTCTTTCTTTATTACCGGCATGAGAGAAACGCCGCAAGAAGAGTTCAAATATTTAAAAGTTCCTGCAGATAAAAAAGGGTCAATTGATGACTTTATGTTATTTAAAGAGGCACTTCAAAATGAAGCTTTGATTTCGGCTGTCGCAAAGAAAATAGCAAATCAATCCATGAATGCAGACAAAAATGATACTGTTAAAGAATCGTTTGAAAATAGTGTCAATAAATTAATGACCTTATTTGCACAGGGAGGATTTTCAAGTGTTTCTGAAAACTTAGATAGAAATATCCCTCCTAGTGAAAAAGAAAAAGCCGCACAGACTTATTTAAAAATTATTGATATTGCATCAGTCGAGCTTTATAGAAATCGATTTAATTTTTTAGGAAAAGAGCTTGATCAAGGGCGTATTAAATTTATTCAAGACTCGTTAAATGCATATAGCGACATGTTTTTCTTTGGATCTCCTTATTATTTTGAATTGACGAATTACGAACAAAAAGAGGCAAGCGGACTTCAGCTGACTAAATCGCCTGGACAATTTTGGGTGTATTTGGGGTCTTTAAGTTTAGTGCTTGGTATTTTTTCAATGATTTATTTACATGAAAGAAAATTTTGGTTACTTATTAAGGCAAAAGGTGGCGTTATATTTGCACTGAGCTCTAATCGCAAAAATATAGATTTTGAAAGTGATTACAAAAAATTAACTAACGATATTCGGAAAATTATTCAATGATAGGTGAGCTATGTTAACTAAATTATTTAAATCTTCAAAAACAACTTCTCAAACATTTAATGTTTTGTATCTGATCTTTTTGTTAGGTGGTGCTTTGTACGCACTAAAAACATTTCATAGCTACATGGATATTTACGAAAAGGTAATTTTATTCGGAAGTGTTGGTTTTTTTAGTTGGCTTGGTTGGAGCTGGAGTCATTTTAAAAAAATCACAATATTAGTTTTTATAATCAGTCTTTTCTCTATCCAGCTATATAAAGGGGTGTTAATCAATAACGAACAAGTTTTTTTATTGAAATATTTAATAGCAAGCCAACCGGCCATTATGTGGATGAATGTGTTTTTTGTTTTATCACTTTTACTGTATTGGATAGGACTTCTTACAAAAAATAATTTCCTTGATGATATTGCATCCTCTTTTACATCAGTGGCTACTCTATTTGGATTTATTGGATTACTAGTAAGATGGTATGAATCTTACTTAATAGGTCTCGATGTTGGTCATATTCCGATTAGTAACTTATATGAAGTATTTATTTTATTTTGCTTAATCACATCGCTTTTATATTTATTTTACGAAGAAAAATTAAATACTAAAAAGCTAGGCGCATTTGTACTAATTATTATTAATGCAGCTGTAGGATTTATTTTATGGTACACATTTGATCGTCAAGCAGATGGAGTGCAGCCATTGGTGCCAGCGCTTCAATCTTATTGGATGAAAATACATGTACCCGCAAATTTCATTGGATATGGATCTTTTTCATTGGCAGCCATGGTGTCGGTAGCTTATTTACTTTCAGGTAAAAAAATACTCACTTCTTATTTACCAAAACCAGCTGTACTTGATGATCTTATTTATAAATCTATTGCAATTGGATTTATCTTTTTTACAATCGCAACGATATTAGGCGCTATATGGGCGGCGGAAGCTTGGGGCGGTTATTGGTCATGGGATCCTAAAGAAACATGGGCGCTGATTGTTTGGTTAAATTACGCAGCCTGGCTTCATTATCGAATCGTCAAAGGCTTAAGAGGTTCTATTTTAGCTTGGTGGGCTTTGATTGGACTCATTATTACTACTTTCGCTTTTTTAGGCGTTAATATGTTTTTATCTGGGCTACATTCATATGGCGAATTATAATTCCATATAAAATGAACTTTCAAATATGATCCAAAAAAATATAGTCGAAATTAAAAATCTATCTTTTGGCTACGATAATCGTATGCTTCATAAAGATATCAATATGGTTTTTCCTCGGGGTAAAGTCACGGCTATTATGGGTGGAAGTGGTTGTGGTAAAACAACTATTCTTCGTTTGATTGGTGGGCAAATTAAACCTAAGGCAGGTCAGGTTTCTGTTGACGGCAAGATTGTTCACAAACAAGATAGGCAAGGCATTTATGAATTGCGAAGAAAAATGGGCATGCTTTTCCAGCATGGCGCACTTTTTACAGACTTGTCTGTATTTGACAATGTGGCATTTCCAATTCGTGAACATACAAAATTACCTGAAAGCATGATTCGTGATTTAGTGCTTATGAAACTTAACGCTGTAGGTCTTCGAGGAGCTCATAAGCTTATGGCTACTGAACTCTCAGGCGGCATGGCAAGACGTGTTGCACTTGCAAGAGCCATTGCATTAGACCCAGATATTATTATGTATGACGAGCCTTTTGCAGGATTAGACCCTATTTCTATGGCAGTGATTTGTGACCTCATTAGAACGCTCAACGATGCGTTAGGGGCAACTTCAATTATTGTGACGCATGATGTAGAAGAAGCTTTTTCTTTTGCAGACTATATTTATTTTATTGCAGATGGAATCGTCGCTGCAGAGGGCACACCGAAAGAACTATCAAAATCTAAACTGCCTTTTGTGCATCAATTTGTTCATGGCGAAAAAGACGGTCCCGTCCCATTCCATTACAATGCACCTAGTTACAAAAAAGATATTTACGAGTCTATTTAATCATGAACCCAATTTTTAAAATTTTAAGTGGCCTAGGTAGCCAAGTGACTTCAAGAATTTGGCGTCTTGGCTCTGCTACACGTTTATTTTTATTAACTCTAATTTATTCAGGTGAAAGTTTTAGGCGTATTCATTTAACGATCCGTGAAATTTATTTTACTGGGGTGATGTCTTTAATTATTATCATAGTGTCAGCTTTTTTCGTAGGCATGGTCTTAGGTTTGCAAGGTTATTACACGCTTCAAAAATATGGCTCATCAGAATCTATTGGTGTTTTGGTGGCATTAGCGCTCCTAAGGGAGCTTGGACCCGTGATAACCGCACTCTTATTTGCTGGTAGAGCTGGCACAGCAATCACTGCTGAAATTGGCTTAATGAAGGCTACCGAGCAATTATCGGCTATGGAAATGATGGCCGTAAGCCCCATTGCTAGAATTATTGCCCCAAGATTTTGGGCGGGCGTCATTTCAATGCCCATATTAGCTTCCATTTTTTCAATGGTAGGAGTGATGGGCGGTTATTTGGTTGCAGTGCCCATCATCGGTGTTGATCACGGTGCATTTTGGTCACAGATGAACGTAAATATTGATTTTAGATTTGATGTGATTAACGGGCTGATTAAGAGCGTTGTATTTGGAATTGCTTGTACGATTATTGCCCTCTATGAAGGCTTCGACGCCCCTCCAACAGCAGAAGGCGTTAGTCGAGCCACCACAAGAACTGTCGTGACTTCTTCATTGACCGTTTTGGGATTAGATTTTATTTTAACTTCGTTTATGATTGCGCATTGATATAGGATTGGAGTAAATATGGATAAGACAACATTAGACATTTGGGTAGGTTTATTTGTAGCGATGGGAATTGCTGCACTTATGGGCCTTGCTATGAAAGTAGGAAACCTAACAAGCAACACACTAGGTGAAACCTATGCAGTCACGGCAAATTATGAGAATATTGGAGGCCTCAAACCAAGAGCGCCTGTTAAGAGTTCTGGTGTTGTTGTAGGCCGTATTGATAGCATCAAATTTGACACCAAAGCTTATCAAGCTGTTGTGACCTTAAAAATAGACAAAAGATATCCGTTTCCTAAAGATACTTTTGCAAATATTTATACATCAGGATTATTAGGTGAACAATATATTAGTTTAGAAGCAGGTGGCGATGATCACTTTCTTAAAGAGGGAGATCGTATTTCTAAGACTCAAGATGCGGTTGTATTAGAAAAGCTCATCAGTCAGTTTTTATATAACAAAGCCACTGAAGAGCCTAAAAAATAATTAAAATTTAAAAGGAATTTTAAAGCTATGAAAAAGTTTTTATTAGTGATCTTAAGTCTAATGATGTCGATGAGCATATTTGCTGCAGAGGCGCCTGATGTTTTTGTTAAGAAAATAGCCGATGAAATTTTTGAAATTTTAAAAACAGATAAAGATTTAAAAGCAGGGAATAGAGAAAAAGCTTATAAAATTACTGAAGAGAAGATATTGCCTTATTTTGATTTTGATCGCATCTCTAGACTTGTATTAGGTAAAGCTTATCCAGCTGCAACAAAAGAAGAGCAGGAGGCCTTCAAAAAAGAATTTAGAACTATGCTTGTAAAAACTTATGGTACCGCTCTATTGAGATTTAAAGATCAGAAGCTCAACTATAAGCCAGCCCGATTTGAGACCACAGACGAGGAAGTGTTAATTAAAACAGAGGTATTACAACCAGGTGCACCACCTTTGCCTATTGATTACATGCTTGAAAAAGATGGTAATTCATGGAAAGTTTTTGACATTATTATTGAAGGAGTGAGCTTGGTAACAAATTATCGCGGCCAATTTGGTAATGAAATTAAACAGAATGGAATGGCTTCTCTTATTGCAAAACTTGCCGAGAAGAATGCTAATTTTGATAAGACCGCAAACAAATGATCGATTTTGATAAAAATCAATGGAATTTAAGTGGCGATCTTACGATTGAAAAGATACCCGCCATCATTGATTTAATTAATAAACAAGAAGCAGATAAAAAAACAACAATTGATTTTTCAAAAGTAACTTCAATTGATACTTCAACATTAAGTTTAATTTTTGAATTACAAAGACAAGCTAAGAAATCTCGATCACATTTTACTTTTAAGAATTTACCAAAGAATTTAAATAGCCTTGCTAAATTATACGGGGTGGAAGATCTTGTATCTTCCCTTCATTAAAGCCCTCTTCTTAAATTTCATTTTAAGAAACTTCCTTTACTCATTCCAATGAAAAAAGCCATTGTATTTAATAAAGTTAAAAAAAGCTTCGGTAAATTAGAAGCTCTCAAAGGTATTGATTTAACCATTGAAGAAGGCGAATTTTTTGCGTTGTTAGGACCAAATGGTGCAGGCAAATCAACACTTATTAATATTCTAGCCGGACTCGCAAAGCCATCCTCTGGATCAATCAAAGTTATGGGATATGACGTCATTCAAGATTATCAAAATGCGAGAAGATCGCTTGGTGTTGTGCCACAAGAATTAGTATTCGACCCTTTTTTTAATGTACGCGAAATGCTCAGATTTCAAGCCGGTTATTTTGGTAAAGGTCGAGAAAATGATGATTGGATTGATGAAGTAATTGAAGGCCTTGATCTTCAAGAAAAGGCTAATACAAATATGAGAATGCTTTCTGGTGGCATGAAAAGGAGGGCTTTAATTGCACAAGCGCTCGTGCATAAACCTCCAGTCATTGTTCTAGATGAGCCAACAGCTGGAGTAGACGTAGAGCTAAGAAACAGACTATGGCAGTTTATTAAAAAACTGAATCAAAAAGGCCACACCATTGTTCTAACTACGCATTATTTAGAAGAAGCTGAGGCCTTATGCAGCCGCGTAGCTATGATGGATCAGGGCAAGGTAGTCGCATTAGACAAAACGAGAAATTTATTAAAGCGCTTTTCAGCGAAAAATTTAAAATTACGTTTAGATTTAAAAGGGAAAAAAATTCCAATAAATATTCAAAAGCTCATTCAGTCCAAAGATAATGATTTCATAACCTTCTTACTTGAAGAAATATCAGAAGTAGAATTTATTATGGGCGAATTAAAAAAAACAAAAATTAAAATATTGGATATGGAGCTTACAAATTCTGATTTAGAAAATGTCTTCTTGAAGCTTACTGGAAGTAAAAGATGATCAATTTTAAAAATGAATTTTTAGGGACATGGACGCTTCTTAAAAAAGAACTATTAAGATTCTGGCGTGTAGTTTTTCAAACAGTAGCAGCTCCAGTTATTACTGCAGTTCTTTACTTACTTATTTTTTCTCATGTTTTAGCAAACCACGTGAAAGTTTATGACAATATTGAGTACACTGCGTTCCTTATTCCAGGATTGATCATGATGTCCTTATTGCAAAATTCGTTTGCAAATAGCTCATCAAGTCTTATTCAGTCGAAAGTCATGGGAAATATTGTATTTATTTTATTAACACCTATCACCTATCTTCAATTCTTCTTGGCCTTCTTAATAGCTTCAATTGTGAGAGGTGTTTTTGTAGGCGCTTGTATTTATTTATTTGCTCTTTTATATGTAGATTTACCTATGTTGCATCCATGGATTATTTTTGGATTCGCAATGATTGGTGGCGCATTGCTCGGAACATTTGGCATCATTGCAGGTATATGGGCTCATCGATTTGATCAGATGGCAGTCTTCCAAAATTTTGTGATCATGCCATTATCTTTTTTATCAGGGGTATTTTATTCAATTCACTCCTTGCCGCCTTTTTGGCAAAAGCTATCTCAGCTCAATCCTTTCTTCTATATGATTGATGGTTTTAGATATGGTTTTTTTGGGCAATCTGACGTCGCTCCATTGTTAAGCCTTTCAATCGTGACCTTCTTTTTCATTGTGTTAGCTTCCCTTACCTTAGGAATGTTAAAATCCGGCTATAAATTAAGAAGTTAAAAGATGACATCCAACGATATTAAACAATCGATTATTGAAAAACTTGAATGTGAGTTTGTTGAAATTTTAGGTGAGGATGGTGCTCATTTTGAAGGCACCATTGTCAGTAGTTTATTTGAAGGATTAAATCGAGTTAAACAACACCAATTGGTATTTAATGCTTTAGGCGATAAGATGAAAAGTGACATTCATGCTTTATCTATGAAGACTTATACGCCAAATGAATGGGATCAATTAAAAACGTAATATTGAGGAGTAAGGCATGAGTGTGCAAGATAAGATACAAAAAACAATCAATGAACACAATGTAGTTTTATACATGAAAGGAAGCCCCAAATTTCCTCAGTGTGGATTTTCTAGTCTAGCAACTAAAATTTTAGATGCTTGTGATACTGATTTTCATGCTGTTGATGTATTGCAAGACCCGGAAATAAGAGAAGGCATCAAAGTATTTGCTAATTGGCCAACTATTCCACAGCTTTATATTCATGGCGAATTTATTGGCGGTGCTGACATTATTAAAGAGATGTATGAAACTGGAGAATTAGTAAAGTTATTAAAGGCTAACTCATAACTTGGATAAGTTAGTTATTCAAGGACAGTCACCCCTTCACGGCGAGCTTGAAATATCAGGTGCTAAAAACGCAGCCTTACCTATACTTATTGCATCTCTTCTTACTGAAGATACATTGTCGTTAACACACGTACCAGATCTTCAGGACGTTAATACAGCCAAGTCTTTGCTGAAGTATATGGGCGTTAATATCCAGGTTACAAAAGACAAAACCGAATTAACTGCAAAAGAAATTATTAATAAAAATGCGCCTTATGAGCGAGTCAAAACAATGCGCGCTTCTATTCTTGTTTTAGGCCCTTTGCTTGCAAGATTTGGTGAGGCGCGAGTTTCATTGCCGGGAGGTTGCGCTATTGGATCTAGGCCTGTTGATATCCATATCAAAGGCTTACAAGCAATGGGCGCAAAAATAGATATTCATAATGGCTATATTGAGGCTTCGACAAAACATTTACCGAAGACTAAGTTACAAGGCTGTAAATTTTATATGGATATTGTGACTGTTACAGGTACCGAGAATTTAATGATGGCTGCTTCATTAGCCGAAGGGATAACTGTTTTAGAGAATGCTGCTAAAGAACCTGAAGTTGTAGATCTTGGACAGTGTTTAAATAAAATGGGAGCCAAGATTCAAGGTCTAGGGACTGACGTGATTACAATTGAAGGCGTGGACTCAGTTCACAAAGCAAATCATGACGTGATATTTGATAGAATTGAGGCGGGCACATATTTAGCAGCCGTTGCAATGACAGGTGGCGACGTACTTTTAAAAAATGTACAGCATAAATACTTAGATGCGATTACACAAAAATTAATAGAAACCGGCGTTAAAATTGAGTCATACGAAAATTCGATACGTATTAAAAGTGATGGAAAGTTAAAGGCGGTAAGTATAAGAACTGCGCCTTACCCTGCATTTCCTACAGATATGCAAGCGCAAATGATGGCATTAAATACTATTGCAGAAGGTGTATCAGAAGTTACCGAAACTATATTTGAAAATCGTTTTATGCATGTGCAAGAGCTTATTCGCATGGGGGCACAAATCGATATTAGAGGAAATACGGCAATTATTCGAGGCAAGGAATATTTAGAAGGGGCTTCCGTGATGGCAACAGATTTAAGGGCTTCCGCAAGCCTTGTTATTGCAAGTTTGGCAGCAAGAGGACAAACTACGATTGAGCGTATTTATCATCTTGATCGTGGGTATGAAAAATTAGAAGATAAATTAAATCAACTAGGTGCCAATATTAAACGGATTCATTAAGATGAAAATTACAATCGCATTATCTAAAGGAAGAATATTTGAACAAACCATCCCTCTTTTGGAAAGACTAGGGATTACTTGTAATGAAAATCCTGAGACGTCAAGGAAACTGATTTTAGATACCAATCAAAAAGATATAAAACTGATTATTGTAAGAGCTACAGATGTACCAACTTACGTTGAATATGGCGCAGCTGATATTGGTATTACAGGTAAAGATATCCTTGATGAATATATGGGCGAAGGGCTATATCAACCAATTGATCTTAATATTGGACGTTGCAAAATGATGGTCGCAGCTAAACAAGATTTTGATTACGCAGGCGCTGTAAAAAGAGGCGTTCGTTTAAAGGTAGCAACAAAATATGTAAAAACCGCTAAAGAGCACTTTGCAAAAAAAGGCATGCATATCGATTTAATTAAACTTTATGGCTCAATGGAGCTAGCTCCCCTTGTAGGACTTGCAGATGTCATTGTAGATTTAGTCAGCACAGGGAAAACGTTAAAAGCTAATAATCTCATAGCTGTTGAAGACATTTGCGATATCAGTTCGCGACTAATTATTAACCAAGCATCTTTAAAATTAAAAAGAGAGCTATTGCAGCCTATTCTTGGCCAATTTGAAAAAGCTCTCAAAGCCTAATCGTAACTATGATTCAAATTAAAAAACTCAACACAGAAGATCCAAACTTTAAAGATCAGTTAAGTCAGCTCATTTTCTTTGAGGCTGAAGATAATATTCAAATCGAAAAGACTGTCACAGAAATTTTGAGTGATGTTAAAAAAAGAGGCGACGAAGCCGTGATTGAATATACTAAAAAATTTGATCATGTAGATTTTTCGCGCATGGCTGAGTTAGAAATTTCTAAAGAAGAACTAAATCTGGCTTTGGAAAATTTACCTGCGGCATCGAGAGAGGCTCTTGAGGAGGCAGCTAAGAGAGTTTTTGAATATCACAAAAAACAGTTAATCAGTTCTTGGAGCTACACAGAAGACGATCAGACGTTACTTGGTCAAAAAGTTACATCATTAGACCGTGTAGGTTTATATGTTCCTGGAGGGAAAGCCGCATATCCTTCTTCAGTATTAATGAATGCAATTCCAGCAAAGGTTGCTGGGGTTCGAGAAATTATTATGGTTGTTCCATCTCCTCTTGGAGAAAGAAACCAATTGGTGTTAGCAGCTGCAGCACTTGTAAAAGTTGATCGTGTATTTGCAATTGGTGGCGCTCAAGCAATAGGCGCTTTAGCCTATGGCACGGAAATGATTCCTCAAGTCGACAAAATCGTAGGGCCGGGCAATGCTTATGTTGCAGAGGCTAAAAGAAGAGTTTTTGGTGTGGTTGGTATTGATATGATTGCAGGACCCTCAGAAATACTTATTATTGCAGATGAAAAATCTAATCCAGATTGGATTGCTATGGATTTATTTTCTCAGGCAGAACATGATGAGCTCGCACAATCAATTTTAATTAGCCCAAGCGCTGCCTTTTTAGATCAGGTTCAAGAAAGTGTTAACAAGCTGATTGGAAGCATGCCTAGAAAAAATATTATTGAAACTTCTTTAAAAAATAGAGG
The DNA here is from genome assembly GCF_006364435.1 of Candidatus Methylopumilus universalis. NCBI lineage: Bacteria > Pseudomonadati > Pseudomonadota > Betaproteobacteria > Nitrosomonadales > Methylophilaceae > Candidatus Methylopumilus > Candidatus Methylopumilus universalis. The sequence continues at coordinate 169,307 of NZ_CP040977.1, forward strand.
TGCAATGATTAAAGTAAAAACATTAGAAGAAGCGGCAGAGATTTCAAATTTTATTTCACCCGAACATTTGGAGCTTTCAGTAGATGATCCAGATCTGCTCATTAATAGTATTAAACATGCCGGTGCTATTTTTATGGGAAGAAATACATGCGAAGCTGTAGGGGACTATTGTGCTGGACCAAATCATGTATTACCTACATCAAGAACAGCAAGATTTTCTTCGCCACTTGGCGTTTATGATTTTCAAAAACGCTCAAGCTTAATTAAATTATCCAATCAAGGCGCACGTAAGCTTGGAAAAATTGCTTCAGTCTTGGCGCATGGCGAAGGACTTCAGGCGCATGCAAAATCTGCAGAGTATCGTATAGATAATGAGTAAATTTTGGAGCAAAGTAGTTCATGGTTTAACACCATACGTTCCTGGCGAGCAACCCAAAATTAATAATCTTGTTAAGTTAAATACGAACGAGAATCCTTACGGGCCAAGCCCAAAAGTTATTGCTGCAATTAAACAGTTTGCTGATGACACTTTAAGGCTATACCCAGACCCAAATTCAGAAGCACTTAAAACATCAATTGCAGATTATTTTAAAGTAAAGACTCATAATGTTTTTGTAGGCAATGGTTCGGATGAAGTTTTAGCCATTGCTTTTCAGGCACTTTTAAAACATAACGCACCTATTTTATTTCCTGATATTACTTATAGTTTTTACCCCGTTTACTGCAAGCTGTATGAAATTGACTTTAAGGTCATACCTCTGAATGATGCATTTGAGATTGTATTAAATGATTATTTAATACCTAATGGAGGTATTATTTTTCCAAACCCAAATGCACCTACTGGCATTCCGATTACTTCAAATCAGATTGAAAATTTCCTCAAAAAGAATAATAGTTCTGTAGTGATTGTAGATGAAGCTTATGTCGATTTTGGTACGGAATCTGTTATTCACCTTACAGAAAAATACAATAATTTATTAGTCACCCATTCATTTTCTAAATCGAGATCATTGGCAGGATTAAGACTCGGTTACGCTATAGGACATGCAGACCTTATTGAGGCTTTAATAAGAGTCAAAGATAGTTTTAACTCTTACCCGATAGATCGATTAGGATTAATTGCAGGCATTGAATCCTTCAAAGATGATTCATATTTTAAAAATATCTGCCAAAAAGTTATTCATACAAAATTAAATTTTATAGAAAAACTGACTAGCCTTAATTTTTCAGTACTTCCTTCAGGCGCTAATTTTATTTTTGCTAAACATACTAGTGTCGAGGGAAACATAATCGTAAGCAAACTAAGAGATCAAGGAATTGTGGTAAGGCGTTTTGATAATCCGATACGAATTTCTTCTTATATTCGATTCACAATTGGTTCTGATGAAGAAATGGATTCATTGCTTAAAGCCTTAAAACTTATCCTAAGCGCATGAAATAATTGATGTTAATTACATTTTTAATGAGTTAAAATATCTTATCTACTTTGAAGTAAAAAAATATGACAAGATCAGCATCCGTTTCAAGAAATACAAATGAAACTAAAATTGAGGTAAGTATTAATCTTGATGGTCAGGGGAGTGCAAAACTCAATACTGGCATTGGTTTCTTGGATCATATGTTGGACCAAGTAGCGCGTCATGGTATGTTTGATTTAGAAGTCACAGCAAAAGGCGATCTTCATATTGATGCACATCATACTGTTGAAGACGTTGGTATAGTTCTTGGACAGGCTTTCAATAAAGCAATCGGAGATAAAAAAGGCATTACCAGATATGGTTCAGCCATTATCCCTTTAGATGAAGCTTTGTCTAGAGTTGTGCTTGATATCTCAGGTAGGCCCGGACTTGAATTTGATGTTGAATTTAAAAGAGCGGTTATAGGTGAATTTGACGTTGATTTAATACACGAATTTTTTCAAGGGTTCGTAAATCATGCAAATATCACGATGCACATCGACAATCTTAAAGGCGATAACTCACATCACCAGGCAGAAACAATATATAAGGCATTTGGAAGAGCTCTTAAAATGGCCGTTTGTATTGATCCAAAAATTTCTGGCATAACCCCCTCAACCAAAGGTAGTCTATAAACCTTTTTTCACCAAAATAATAATGATCGCAATCATTGATTATGGAATGGGAAATTTAAAGTCAGTATTTAATGCCTTTAAACAAGTCTCGCCTGAAGCTGATATTAAAGTTACAAGCAATCCTGCTGATATTAAAAAAGCACATCACGTCGTTTTTCCTGGCCAAGGTGCTATGCCTGATTGCATAAGAGAGCTTGATGAAAGAAATTTAAGATCCTCTGTTCTAGACGCGGCAAAAACAAAACCTTTTTTAGGAATATGCATTGGTTTGCAAATGCTATTTGATAAAAGTGAAGAAGGCAATGTGGACGGCTTAGGATTGTTGAGCGGCACCATTAAGCGATTTAATAATGAAAATACAGCGGACGAAAGCGGTCATAAGTTAAAAATTCCTCATATGGGATGGAATGAAGTGTCACAAACAAATAATCATCCTTTATGGCAAAACATCAGTAATAACGATCGATTTTATTTTGTTCATAGTTATTATTTAGAGTCTAAAGATAAAAATATCGTGTCAGCTGAAACGTCATATGCACAAAAATTTTGTTGTGCTATTGCTAAAGAAAATATTTTTGCAGTGCAATTTCATCCAGAAAAAAGTTCTACAGCTGGCTTACAGCTTATAAAAAACTTCGTTCAATGGTCAGTATAGGTTTTTAGTTTATGTTAATTATTCCAGCGATTGATCTAAAAGATGGTAAGTGCGTTAGGCTTAAGCAAGGCTTAATGGAAGAATCAACAATCTTTTCAGAAAACCCTGGACAGGTAGCAAAGCAATGGACAGACCTTGGCGCAAGAAGATTGCATCTGGTCGATCTAAATGGTGCTTTTGCAGGCAAACCAGTCAATGAATCGGCGATTAAAGCAATTGTAAAAGAAGTTGATGGTGCGATTCCAATTCAATTAGGCGGTGGCATTCGTAATCTCGATACCGTAGAAAAATACCTTAATAGCGGAGTTGACTACATCATCATAGGAACAGCTGCGGTTAAAAATCCTGGCTTCCTTCATGAGGCCTGTTATGCATTTCCTGGGCAAATCATTGTCGGACTTGATGCAAAAGAAGGAGAAGTGGCCATTGATGGGTGGGCTAAATTAACTGGACACAATGTGATTGAACTTGCAAAAAAATTTGAAGGATATGGTGTTGAAGGAATCATCTATACAGATATTGGACGTGATGGCATGTTAAATGGATTAAATATTGAGGCGACCGAAAAACTAGCTGAGGCGCTAACGATTCCTGTCATTGCCAGTGGTGGGGTGACCAATCTAGAAGATATTAGAAATTTAAGTTCAATTGCCTATTCGGGTGTCATTGGAGCAATTACAGGCAGGGCCATATACGAGGGCACACTTGATTTTAAGGCAGCACAAGCACTCGCAGATGAGCTTATCAAGTAAATGTCGCTCGCAAAAAGAATTATTCCTTGTCTAGATGTGACTGATGGCAGAGTGGTTAAAGGTATTAATTTTTTAGAGTTAAAAGATGCAGGAGACCCCGTAGAGGTTGCAAAAAAATATAACGAACAAGGCGCCGATGAATTAACTTTTTTAGATATCACAGCAAGTTCAGATAATCGAGGTTTGATACTTCATATTATTGAAAAAGTTGCAAAAGAAGTTTTTATACCGCTGACTGTAGGCGGCGGTGTTCGAACTATAGAAGATGTAAGAAATTTACTTAATGCAGGTGCTGACAAAGTCAGTATTAATACATCAGCAATTGTTAATCCAGATATTGTTTATCAAACTTCATCTCGTTTTGGTTCCCAGTGTATTGTTGTTGCAATAGATGCAAAGTTAACAGTCCAGGGAGATAAATCTTTTTGGCAGGTATTTACCCATGGAGGCAGAAATGCTACTGGGCTAGATGCAATTGAATGGGCTGCGAAAATGGCTTCATTAGGCGCAGGCGAATTATTAATTACGAGCATGGATCGAGACGGGACAAAAAAAGGGTTTGATCTCGAATTGATTAAGGCAATATCTGATAAAGTAGATGTGCCTATTATTGCTTCCGGAGGCGTTGGAGACCTTCAGCATCTTGTAGATGGTATAAAAATAGGTGGAGCTGATGCAGTCCTAGCAGCAAGTATATTTCACTTTGGAGAATATACAATCGATGAAGCAAAAGCATTTATGAAGTCTAATCACATAGAGATTCGTCAATGAGCTGGATACATTCAATTAAATGGGACTCTGATGGCCTTGTGCCGGTGATCGCTCAAGACTATAAAACAAACAAAGTTCTTATGTTTGCATGGATGAACGAAGAAGCTTTGGAGCTCACACAAAAAAATAAAAAAGCCTTTTATTGGTCAAGATCTAGGAAAAAAATTTGGGAAAAAGGTGAGGAATCCGGGCACACACAAAATGTTCGTGAAATAAGACTTGATTGTGATGGCGATGTTATTTTGATTAAAATCGAGCAAGTTGAAAATATTGCTTGCCATACTGGACGTGAAACTTGTTTCTACCAAAAATTAGATGATAAAGGCATTTGGGTAACTGATCATGTCGTCATCAAAGAGCCTAAAGATATTTATAAAAAATAAATAATATGAATACTATTTTAAAAAAGCTTACGGAAACACTCGAAGCTAGAAAAAAAGATGATCCGACTAAGTCATATACAGCTTCTTTGTATCGCGATGGATTAGAAGCTATTTTAAAAAAAGTAAATGAAGAGGCTTTCGAAACAATTATTGCCGCGCGCCAAGGAGATAATAAAGAGCTTATTCACGAAGTCGCCGATCTTTGGTTTCATACTTTAGTATTAATGGCACATAAAAATTTAAGTGCAGAAGATATTTTGAATGAACTTGCAAAGAGAGAAGGCACTTCGGGTATTGAAGAGAAAGAAAACCGTTCAAAAAGCAAAATAATATGACCTGCATTTTTTGTAAAATTATTGACGGTTCTATACCTAGCAAAAAAATATTTGAGAATGATGAGTTAATTGCTTTTCATGATGTTCACCCCATTGATAAGGTGCATTTTCTTATAACACCCAAAAAACATATTGAAAATTTAATGGCCTGCAATGAATCTGATAAGGACATCATATCGAATATGCTTCTATTAGCGCCGAAGTTAGCAAAAGATTTGGGATTAAAAGGTTTTCGAACAATGATTAATTCTGGTGTCGAAGGCGGTCAAGAAGTTTTTCATATGCACTTTCATGTATATGGTGGAAGTTCAAAACTAGCAAAAATTTAATAAGGGAGTTTTTATGGGCTTTTCAAGTATTACACATTGGCTAATAGTTTTATTAATTGTCTTCTTAATTTTCGGCACAAGTAAATTAAGAAATATTGGTAGCGACTTAGGCGCTGCCATTAAAAACTTTAAAGATGCTGTCAAGAATGAAAATACAACTAAAGTTAAAAAATCAATTCGAAGAACATCAAAAACAAGAGCCAGAAAATAAGTTTAATGTTTGATGTTTCATTCTCAGAATTAGTTGTTATTTTTTTTGTGGCACTTATGGTCATCGGCCCAGAAAAGTTGCCTAAGGTAGCTAAAGTCCTAGGCAAGCTTACTGGAAGAGCCCAAAGCTACATTGGCAAACTTAAAGAAGAAATTGAGCGAGAAGAAAAGTTTAAAGAGCTTCAAAAAATCCAGCGTGAAATTAAAAAAAAGTCGATTAAATCTCGGTGACTCACTTTAAACCTTTTATTCAGCAACTCATTGAATTAAGAAATACTCTTTTTAGGGCTGCGGTTAGTTTTATTATTATTTTTATATGTTTAAGTTTTTATGCAAATGATATTTACAGTTTTTTTTCAGCGCCAATCATTGCTAAGTTAACGGATGGGAACAGGCTTGTCAGTACAGGTCTTACTTCAACTTTTTTAGTACCACTTAAAATCACAGCTTTTGTTTCATTTTTGCTTTCACTTCCTTTTATTTTTTATCAGTTGTGGCGTTTTATTTCTCCTGGACTTTATAAAAAAGAAAAAAAATTAATTTTATTTTCCTTTGTAAGTGGATTTGTATTGTTCTTTATAGGGATGGCCTTTGCTTACTACCTAATTTTCCCAATTGTATTTAATTTCTTTATTCTCATGACGCCATCAAATGTAAGCTTGATGATAGATATTTCAAATTATTTAGATTTAATTTTATCCTTACTCATTTCATTTGGTTTGGCATTCGAAGTGCCTGTGATCATTCTTATATTAGTAACATTAGGATGGGTAAAGGTTAAAAAATTGGAAGAAGCAAGACCTTATATGATTGTTATTGCCTTTATCATTAGCGCTATTTTGACACCACCTGATGTTATCTCACAATTTTGCTTGGCTATTCCATTGTGTTTTTTATATGAATTGGGCTTATTTGTATCAAAACGAATTAACTTAAAGGCTTGATAAGCTTTAATTTAGCTTTGCCTGCTATTTAGATTTCGAATGAAACTTTGTATAATGAACTAACTTTCGCAGAGTTAATTTCTCTCAACCATATTAATTTCATAAAAGCATACTTAACAGAAGATCATGGCAAACCATCAAGACGATAAAATAGATAAAAAGAAAAGAAGTTTTTTAATTGCAGCTACTACTGTTACTGGCGCAATTGGCGCAGGAGCGATTGCCGTTCCTTTTTTATCAAGCATGACACCAAGTGAACGCGCTAAAGCAGCTGGAGCACCTGTTGAAGTTGACTTAAGTAAGATTGAAGCAGGATCTATGATCACGACTGAATGGAGAGGTCAGCCAGTTTGGATTATCAATCGCTCTAAGGCAATGTTAGATGATTTAAAAAAAAATGACCCTAATCTTTCTGACCCTAATCTTGATGTAGTTTCTCAGCAACCAAGTTATTGCAAGAATGCTACAAGATCTCTCAAGCCTAATTTAATTGTCTTGGTTGGTATTTGCACTCATCTAGGTTGTTCACCAACCGCTAAATTAGAAATGCAAGGTGATATGGGCGAAAATTGGAATGGTGGATTTTTCTGTCCATGCCACGGTTCTAAGTTCGATTTAGCTGGACGTGTATATAAGGGTTCTCCAGCACCAATTAATCTTGTAGTTCCTCCGCATAAATATATCAATGACAGCACCCTCTTAATTGGTGAAGATAATAAAGGATAAGGATTACTTAAAAGTATGAAATCAGAAATTAAAACAAAAAAATCTAAAGTCGGGTTAATGGCTTGGATAGATGAAAGATTCCCCTTGTCATCTTTAATTACAAACCATCTTACTGAGTATTACGCACCTAAAAATTTTAATTTCTGGTATTTTTTTGGAGCACTTGCCCTACTTACACTGATTCTTCAATTGGTTACAGGTCTTTTGTTAACGATGCATTATAAGCCTGATGCAGAATTAGCATTCGCCTCTGTTGAGTACATTATGCGAGATGTTTCATTCGGATGGTTAATAAGATACATGCACTCTACAGGCGCATCTTTATTCTTTGTTGTTATTTATCTTCATATGTTTAAAGCTTTAATTTATGGATCCTATAAAAATCCAAGGGAGCTCTTATGGCTCTTTGGCGTAGCTATTTTTCTATGTTTGATGGGTGAGGCTTTTTTTGGATATCTTTTACCTTGGGGACAAATGTCTTATTGGGGCGCGCAAGTTATTGTAAATCTGTTTTCCACTATCCCATTTATAGGCCCAGATTTATCGGAGTGGCTAAGAGGTGATTATCTAGTTTCAGATGCAACGCTCAATCGCTTTTTTGCTTTTCATGTGATTGCTCTTCCTATTGTACTTTTAGGTCTTGTATTTTTTCATCTGGTAGCGCTTCATGAAGTTGGCTCAAATAACCCTGATGGCGTTGAGATAAAAAAGAATCTCGATAAAAAAACAAGCATTCCTTTGGATGGCATTCCATTTCATCCCTATTACACAGTAAAAGATTTAATTGGTGTTTCGGTATTCCTTATTGTATTTGCGCTGATTGTTTTTTATTGGCCAGAAATGGGAGGCTACTTTTTAGAGGCCAATAATTTTATTCCTGCTGACCCACTAAAAACGCCTGCGCATATAGCGCCTGTTTGGTATTTCACTCCGTATTATTCAATTCTTCGGGCTGTCCCACCTGTTTTAAATTCGCAATTTCCAGGCGTTGCTGCAATGGGATTATCCGTACTCGCATTTGCTTTTTTACCTTGGCTAGATAAAAGCAAGGTTAAATCAATTCGATACAAAGGCAATTTATTTAAAAGATGGATTGCATTATTTGTTGTGAGCTTTTTTGTTTTGGGATATTTAGGTACAGTTCCATCAAATGTTTGGGGACAATTCTCCAATGCAATTCCCTTGATTGGTGGGGTTGATAAAGCAACAGTAGTTGCTCGAATTTTTACGGTAACTTATTTCTTATTCTTTTTATTGATGCCCTACTACAGTCAAAAAGATAAAACAAAACCAGTTCCATCAAGGGTCAGTAATAAATGAAAATTTTAACTAAATTATTTTTAATATTCGTTATTGTATTTTCTAATGTTGCATTTGCGAATGAGCATGTAACTTTAGATAAAGCGCCCATCGATTTAAAAGATCAAGCCTCTCTTCAACGAGGCGCTAAAACATTCATTAATTATTGTTTAAATTGCCATAGTGCAAACTATATGAGATACAACCGCTTAAAAGATATTGGTTTATCTGATAATTTAATTAAAGAGAATCTACTTTTCACAGCAGAAAAAGTTGGTGAGCCAATGAAAATTGCGATGACCAGAAAAGATGCTAAGGCATGGTTTGGAGTGGCTCCTCCCGATCTTTCTGTTGAAGTAAGGGCAAGAGGTGCGGATTGGATTTATAGTTATCTAAGAGGATATTATCGTGATTCATCTTCGCCTACTGGATGGAACAACACTATTTTTGAAAAAACAGCGATGCCTCACATTTTGTGGAAGTTGCAAGGCGATCAAAAGCTAAACCCAGAGCACCAAACTCTAGAGATTGTTAAACCAGGTTCGCTTTCGGTGAAAGAATATGATGCGCTTGTAGGAGACCTTGTAAATTATCTTACTTTCATGTCAGAACCCTCAAAGCTAAAAAGACTCCATATGGGGTATTATGTTTTGTTATTCCTCGGCTTGTTATTAGTTTTAACAGTCAAACTCAAGAAAGAATTTTGGAAAGATATTAAATAATTATGATGAAATTATATTCAGGCTCGATCGATCCTTTTAGCCATCGCTGTAGAATCGTTCTATTTGAAAAAGGTATGGACTTTGAAGTTGTTGATGTTGACTTAGCAAATAAACCGGAAGACCTCGCTATTCTAAGTCCTCATAATTCTGTTCCTGTCTTGGTAGAAAGAGATCTTGTATTAACAGACGCTAATATTATTAACGAATATATTGATGAGCGCTTTCCTCACCCTCAGCTTATGCCAGCTGATCCAGTGATGAGAGCTAGAGCACGTTTATTTTTAAGTGATTTTGAGAAGCAATTATTTGTGCATATTCCCGCTTTAGAATCCTCTGATGAAACTGCTAAAGAGATTGCAAAAAAACATGTGCGTGATAATTTACTTTTAATCGTTCCCATTTTTTCTAAACAACAACATTTATTGAGTGACGAATTTTCGATGTTAGATGTTGCGATTGCTCCTTTATTATGGCGATTGGGCCATTATGGTATTGAGCTTCCAAATCAAGCAGCACCATTACTCAAGTATGCAGAGAAATTATTCTCTAGACCACTTTATGCTGATGCAATGACACCTTCAGAAAAAGCGATGAGAAAATAATTTAGCATTAATGGCAAAATCAGCTTCAACCAAACCTTATCTTGTAAGAGCAATTTATGAATGGTGTGTTGCTGAACAACACACACCTTATTTGCTTGTAAAGATAGACCAAAATACCTTAGCCCCCAGAGCTTTTATTAAAGATGGAAAAATTCTTCTTAATTTAAGTCCTGGTTCTATTAAAGATTTGCTTATGGGCGATGAAGCAATTACCTTTACAGCAAGATTTAATGGCGCACCTGAAAATTTATACCTCCCTATTTCTGCTGTTGAAGGGATTTACGCTAAAGAAAATGGTGAAGGATTGTTCTTTGAAGCGAAAGAAGATCAAGAATTAGGTTCAGCTGAAATAAAAAAATCACCCAATAAACCTAAATTAACTCTAGTTAAGAGCTAAAAAACTAGTTCAAATTTAAATAAATTGGTATAGTAGCGCCTCCTGATAACGCCGGATTAGCTCAGTTGGTAGAGCAGCGCACTTGTAATGCGAAGGTCGTCAGTTCGATTCCGACATCCGGCACCATCTTAGTTCGTATTTATTTCTTATCTATAAGTCCCTCATTAGTTTGACAAAAATCAAAAAAACCAACATAATTTAGGGTTCGGTTTGGAGGGGTGGCCGAGTGGTTAAAGGCGACGGACTGTAAATCCGTTCTCTCTGAGTACGAAGGTTCGAATCCTTCCCCCTCCACCATGAGTAATAGGCTCTTTTGAGGTGACGTGGAGATTAGATCCATGGGTGTGCGGGTGTAGCTCAGCTGGTAGAGCATTAGTTTTCCAAACTAAATGTCGCGAGTTCGAACCTCGTCGCCCGCTCCAGATATATTGAGAATTTGGACACGCCCATGTGGCTCAGTGGTAGAGCACTCCCTTGGTAAGGGAGAGGTCGCGGGTCCGATTCCCGCCATGGGCACCAGTAGATATTTTTGAAGAATGTAATTAATTAAGGATATAACATTATGGCAAAAGGCAAATTTGAACGTACCAAACCCCATGTGAACGTTGGCACAATTGGTCACGTTGACCATGGTAAGACAACACTTACAGCGGCAATCACAACGATTCTTGCTAAGAAATTTGGCGGAGAAGCTAAGGCTTATGATCAAATTGATGCGGCGCCAGAAGAAAAAGCACGTGGCATTACAATTAATACAGCCCACGTAGAGTACGAAACAGCGAATCGCCATTATGCGCACGTTGACTGCCCAGGCCATGCTGACTATGTTAAAAATATGATTACAGGTGCAGCGCAGATGGACGGCGCAATCCTTGTATGTTCAGCAGCTGACGGCCCAATGCCTCAAACACGTGAACATATCCTTTTAGCTCGCCAAGTAGGCGTGCCTTACATTGTGGTCTTCTTAAATAAAGCAGACATGGTGGATGACAAAGAATTATTAGAGCTCGTTGAAATGGAAGTACGTGACCTTTTAACGAAATATGACTTCCCAGGCGACAAAACACCAATCGTGATAGGTTCTGCAAAATTAGCACTCGAAGGTGACCAATCTGAAATTGGTGAGCCATCAATATTTAAATTAGCTGAAGCACTTGATTCTTATATACCAATGCCAGAACGTGCAATCGACGGTGCATTCTTAATGCCAGTTGAAGATGTGTTCTCAATCTCAGGTCGCGGTACTGTAGTAACGGGTCGTGTTGAGCGCGGTATTGTTAAAGTAGGTGATGAAATTGAAATCGTAGGTATCAAACCTACACTTAAAACAACATGTACAGGCGTTGAAATGTTCCGTAAGTTACTTGACCAAGGTCAAGCAGGCGACAACGTAGGTGTGTTGTTACGTGGTACAAAACGTGAAGAAGTTGAACGTGGTCAAGTATTAGCTAAAGCAGGTTCAATCACACCACATACAAAATTCGCTGCAGAGATCTATGTGCTTGGTAAAGATGAAGGTGGTCGTCATACACCATTCTTCAATGGTTACCGCCCACAGTTCTACTTCAGAACAACAGACGTAACAGGCGCTGTTGATTTACCAGCAGGCACAGAAATGGTGATGCCAGGTGACAACGTGTCAATCACAGTAACACTCATTGCACCAATCGCGATGGAAGAAGGTTTACGTTTTGCGATTCGTGAAGGTGGCCGCACAGTAGGTGCTGGTGTTGTTGCTAAGGTGATTGAATAGTTTTAAAGATAAATTTTATATTTAGGCCAGTAGCTCAATTGGTAGAGTATCGGTCTCCAAAACCGAGGGTTGGGGGTTCGAGACCCTCCTGGCCTGCCATTAAAAGAAAGAAGTATTAATGACTGATAAGTTAAAAATTGTTTTTTCATTCTTACTTTTTGTAGCGGGAATAGTTGGGTTTTATCTATTAAGTGATCAAGCTTTAGTGCTAAGAATATTAGCAATTCTTGCCGGACTTGGATTTGCAGGAATAGTTTTTTGGAAAACAGCGCTTGGTCAAAAGACATTTGGATTTATTAACGAATCCATTGTTGAAGCTAAAAGAGTTGTTTGGCCAACAAGAAAAGAAACAATACAAATGACAATTACTGTATTTATTCTAGTTGCTGTGATGGCAGTTTTCTTGGCATTGGTAGATATAAGTTTTTCATACATGATTAATTGGTTATTGGGACGGGGTTAGTAATGACGATGCGCTGGTATGCTGTCCAAGCTTTTTCTGGATATGAAAAGTTAGTTCAAAAAGGACTTTCTGAAAGAATTGAGCGATCAAGTCTCCAGAGTTTTTTTGGTGATATTTTAGTGCCTGTAGAAGAGGTTATTGAAATGAAGGCTGGCCAAAAAACATTAAGCGAAAGAAAACTATATCCAGGCTACGTTCTTGTGCAAATGGAAATGAATGACGAGAGCTGGCATTTAGTTAAAAGTACACCAAAGGTCACTGCTTTCATTGGTGGGAGCGCACTAAAACCAACACCGATTAAAGATAAAGAAGTAGAGATTATTTTGCAGCGTATGGATGAGAGCAAAACCAATCCAACGCAAAAACTTACCTTTGAAAAAGGTGAATCAATTCGAGTTATTGATGGACCATTCAAAGAGTTCTCAGGAACGATTGAAGATATCAATTACGAAAAAAGCAAACTTAAAGTATCTGTGGTTATTTTTGGTAGAGCAACGCCAGTTGAGCTTGAGTTTGGCCAAGTAGAAAAAGAAGTTTAGTAGTAAAGCAGTAAAAATTAACTAGGGAGCTTTTTTAAATAAAGCGTTTGCACCTAATTTAGGAGAATGAAATGGCAAAGAAAATCGTTGGCTATATAAAGCTACAAATCCCAGCCGGCAAAGCAAACCCAAGTCCACCTGTAGGACCTGCGCTAGGCCAAAGAGGCTTAAATATTATGGAGTTTTGTAAGGCATTTAATGCCGCTACACAAACTGTTGAACCTGGACTACCTATTCCTGTTGTGATTACCGCTTTCGCAGACAAGAGTTTTACTTTTGTTATGAAAACGCCACCCGCATCAATTCTAATTAAAAAAGCAGCGAAATTAGAAAAGGGTTCGCCAAGACCGCATACGGATAAAGTTGGAAAAATTACTAGAGCGCAAGCTGAAGAAATTGCCAAAACAAAAATGGCAGATCTTACAGCTTCTGATATGGATGCTGCAGTGCGAACAATCGCAGGCAGTGCGCGAAGCATGGGTATAGAAGTGGAGGGTGTATAAAATGCCATTAAATAAAAGAATTACAACATTAAGATCTAAAGTTGACCGTGATAAATCTTATCCCGCACAAGAAGGTCTTCAGCTTGTTAAAGAAACAGCAACAGCAAAATTTGATGAATCAGTGGATGCAGTGATTAATTTAGGTATTGACGCTAAAAAATCTGATCAACTTATTCGCGGTGCATTAGTGCTTCCAAACGGCACAGGCAAAACAACACGTGTTGCAGTATTTGCCCAAGGTGCTGCAGCTGAAGCTGCAAAAGCAGCAGGGGCTGACATTGTAGGATTTGATGATCTCGCTGAAAAAATTAAAGGCGGCATGATGGATTTTGACGTTGTTATTGCAACGCCAGACGCGATGAAAGTTGTTGGTGCATTAGGTCAAGTATTAGGACCAAGAGGTTTAATGCCAAATCCAAAAGTAGGAACGGTAACGCCAGATACAGCTGCAGCAGTTAAGAATGCAAAAGGTGGACAAGTTCAATATAGAACTGATAAAGGCGGTATTGTCCATTGCACTATTGGTCGTGCATCATTTTCTGTGGACCAATTAAAAGGTAATTTGGCAGCGTTAATTGATGCAATTAACAAAGCTAAGCCACCCACAACTAAAGGTATTTTTGTAAAAAAATTATCGGTTTCTAGCACGATGGGTGCTGGTGTAAGAATCGATTCGACAAGTTTAGTGTAAGGAATTAAAAAAAAGCGAAAGCTTTTTTAAAAAGAACTTTGGGTTCATTGATACGAAAGTATCGGTGAAGCTTTCAAAGACCGTAGGTGCTAACAAGTCTAATTCTAGTGATCGTTTGCTAGAGCCTACGCAGATGGCGGTACCCCTAAGGGATAGCATCCTGATAAAGGTCGCCGTAATGTTGGTATTAAGTTTACTTAATGCTTAATTTAACGGAAGGAGAAGACCTTGAGTCTTAATCTTGAACAAAAAAAGGCAGTGGTTGCTGAAGTTAATAAGCAAATCGCAGGCGCTCAAGCAGTTGTTTTAGCAGAAAACCGAGGTATTGATGTTTCTGAGATGACAGCGCTAAGAGTTCAAGCCAGAAAATCAGGAGTTTATCTTCGCGTCTTAAAGAACACTTTAGTTCGAAGAGCCGTAGATGGAACTGCATTCTCTGACTTAGCTAATGAAATGGTAGGTCCAATAGTGTATGGCATCTCAACTGATCCAGTTGCAGTTGCTAAAGTGCTAAATGATTTTGCCAAGTCAAACGATAAGTTTGTTATTAAATCAGGAGCAATGCCGAATAAGGTAATGAGCGCTTCAAATATTGAGGCATTAGCATCATTACCAAGTCGTGAAGAATTACTCGCAAAATTATTGGGAACAATGCAAGCACCAATTGCAAAGTTTGTTCGTACGCTTAATGAGGTACCAACAAAATTTGTACGTGGCTTAGCGGCAGTTCGCGATCAAAAACCTGCGTAACTATAACGATTAATTTAAATTTTTTTATTAGGAGTATTAAATGGCTATCTCTAAAGCTGAAATTTTAGATGCAGTAAGTGCAATGACAGTTCTTGACTTGTCAGAGCTTATTAAAGATATGGAAGAAAAATTTGGCGTTTCAGCTGCTGCTGCTGCTGTTGCAGCTGCACCTGCTGCCGCTGCTGCTGGCGGTGCTGCTGCTGCAGAACAAACTGAGTTTACTGTGATGTTAACTGCTTCAGGTGAGCAAAAAGTAAACGTTATTAAAGCTGTTCGTGAAATCACAGGTCTTGGCTTAAAAGAAGCTAAAGACTTAGTAGATGGCGCACCTAAGCCAATTAAAGAAGGTGTTGCAAAAGCTGCAGCTGAAGAAGCACTAGCTAAATTAAAAGAAGCTGGCGCTACAGCAGAGCTTAAGTAATGCTAATTAGCATGGCTGACAGCTTGCTGTCAGCCATTGCTTTTTGTTTTAAATAATTTTTAGATTAAAACTTATAAAAATTCATAAAACAATATTCTTCAATCTGAAAAGTTTATTGTTTTATGAAAATTACACCAGGAGACGCAATGAGCTATTCCTTTACTGAAAAAAAACGTATTAGAAAAAGTTTTGCTAAAAGAGAGCGTGTGCAAGATATACCATACTTGCTCACAATGCAGCTTGAGTCTTATGCAGCTTTTTTACAAAAGAATACGCATGCCGAACAGAGACTTAGCGAAGGCCTCCAGTCAACATTCAATTCAGTATTTCCTATCACAAGTCATTCCGGTAATGCCCGACTTGATTTTGTAACTTACAATTTAGGCGAGGAAGCGTTTGATGTTAAAGAATGTCAACAACGCGGCTTAACATATGGTGTTCCATTAAGAGTCAAAGTTCGTTTAACTCTTATGGATAAAGAAGCATCAAAACCAACAGTTAAAGAAATTAAAGAGCAAGAAGTGTACATGGGTGAAATTCCACTTATGACAGATAATGGCTCGTTCGTTATTAATGGTACCGAGAGAGTTATCGTATCTCAGCTTCATAGAAGTCCTGGCGTATTTTTTGAGCATGACCGAGGCAAAACGCACAGCTCTGGAAAGTTATTATTTTCAGCAAGAATTATTCCTTATCGTGGCTCTTGGTTAGATTTCGAATTTGATCCTAAGGATTATTTGTATTTCCGTGTGGATCGTCGTAGAAAAATGCCAGTCACAATTTTGTTAAAAGCGTTAGGTTATTCACCAGAACAAATTCTAGAAACATACTACGATTTTGATTCATTCCATGTGACTGCTAAATCAATTGATTTTGAATTAGTTCCTGATCGTCTAAGAGGTGAGATTGCTAAGTTTGATATCGCTGACAAAAGAGGAAATGTGATTGTACAAAAAGACAAGCGCATTACTGTTAAACATATTCGCGAAATGGAAAAAGCAGGCGTAAACAAAATTACGGTAGATAAAGATTTCATTTTGGGCCGCAAACTTTCAAAAGCAATTGTAGATAAAAATACAGGCGAAGTTATTGCTAGCGCAAATGACGAAATCACAGAGTCAGTATTGGATAAATTTATTGAAGTGGGTGTAGGACAAATTCATACACTCTATTCAAATGATTTAGATCATGGCGATTACATTTCTCAAACACTTACTTCAGATGAAGTTCCTGATCAGTATAGTGCAAAAGTAGCTATTTATCGAATGATGAGACCTGGCGAGCCACCAACTGAAGATGCAGTTGAAGCTTTATTTAAAGGATTATTTTTCAATGAAGACCGATATGATTTATCTAATGTAGGTCGCATGAAATTTAATCGAAGAGCACATCCAAAAGCATATGAACAACATGCAAATTGGTTGCAAAGATTTTACAAACGCGTAGGCCCTCAAGGTGAAACTGGTGCAAATATTTTATCGAACGATGATATCTTAGCTGTGATTGGTGTTCTGATTGAATTACGAAATGGTCGAGGCGAAATAGATGATATTGACCATCTTGGTAATCGAAGAATTCGTTCTGTTGGTGAGCTTGTTGAAAATCAATTTAGAACTGGTCTTGTTCGAGTGGAGCGCGCAGTTAAAGAAAGATTAAGTCAAGCTGAGGCAGACAATTTAATGCCACATGACTTAATCAATTCAAAACCTATCTCAAGTGCGATTAGAGAATTCTTTGGTTCCTCACAACTATCTCAATTTATGGATCAAACCAATCCATTATCTGAGATTACGCACAAGCGAAGAGTTTCAGCCCTTGGCCCTGGTGGCTTAACAAGAGAGCGTGCTGGCTTCGAGGTACGTGACGTTCATTCGACGCATTATGGCCGCGTATGTCCAATTGAAACTCCAGAAGGACCAAACATTGGCCTCATTAATTCACTTGCACTTTATGCAAGAACCAATCAATACGGCTTCTTAGAAACACCTTATAGACGAGTTGAAAATGGTAAAGTCACTGCAAAGATAGATTATCTTTCTGCGATTGAAGAAAGTGAATTTGTTATAGCCCAGGCAAATACTGAGCTTGATAATAAAGGACACTTTCAAGACGATTTAATTTCATGTCGTCATCGTAACGAATTTACGATGTCCTCAGTAGATCCTATTCAGTATATGGACGTAGCGCCTGGCCAAATCGTTTCTGTGGCAGCCGCATTAATTCCATTTCTAGAACACGACGATGCAAATCGTGCGCTTATGGGTGCAAACATGCAGCGTCAAGCTGTGCCATGCTTGAGAGCAGAGAAAGCAGTTGTAGGGACAGGTATTGAAAGAACAGTAGCAACTGATTCTGGCACAACAGTTCAAGCTAAGCGCGGGGGTGTTGTTGATTATGTCGATTCAAGACGTGTTGTGATTCGCGTGAACGACGATGAGGCTGCTGACGGAGAAGTTGGCGTTGATATTTATAATCTAACTAAATATACAAGATCTAATCAAAATACCAATATCAATCAAAGACCGCTTGTAAGAATTGGCAATAAAATTGCAAGAGGTGATGTGATTGCTGACGGCGCATCAACAGATGTGGGCGAATTAGCACTTGGTCAAAATATGCTTGTTGGATTTATGCCTTGGAATGGTTACAACTTCGAGGATTCGATTTTAATTTCAGAGCGTGTAGTAGCTGAAGATCGATATACATCAATTCATATCGAAGAATTATCTGTTGTATCTAGAGATACAAAATTAGGCCCGGAAGAAATTACACGTGACATTTCAAATCTTTCAGAAAGAATGCTTGGAAGACTGGATGAGTCAGGCATCATTTATATTGGCGCTGAAGTTGAATCAGGCGATGTGCTTGTAGGTAAAGTTACACCAAAAGGCGAGACACAACTTACACCTGAAGAAAAACTCTTAAGAGCAATTTTTGGTGAAAAGGCTTCTGATGTAAAGGATACAAGTTTAAGAGTGCCGTCAGGCATGTCTGGAACAATTATTGATGTTCAAGTATTTACTAGAGAGGGCATTGATAGAGATTCAAGAGCTGAACAAATTATTGATGACCAATTAAAACACTTCAAACAAGATCTAGCTGATCAATTAAGAATCGTTGAAGATGATACTTTTGGAAGAATCGAAAGATTACTTACAAACAAAGTCGCAACTGGCGGCCCAAAAGGGTTGAAAAAAGGCGAAAAAATCTCTAAAGATTTTCTAGCTTCAATTAATAGGTACGATTGGTTTGATATTCGCCTAGGTAACGATGATGCTTCAAAACAATTAGAAAGTTTGAAAGATAATTTAGCAACTGCTAAAGAACAATTCGACAAACGTTTTGAAGAGAAAAAACGAAAATTAACACAAGGCGATGAGCTCCCTCCGGGCGTTCAAAAAATGGTGAAGGTTTACTTGGCCGTGAAACGCAGAATTCAGCCTGGCGATAAAATGGCTGGACGTCACGGTAACAAAGGTGTTGTTTCAAAAATTGCTCCTGTAGAAGATATGCCACACATGGCTGATGGCACACCTTTGGATATTGTATTAAATCCATTGGGCGTTCCTTCTCGAATGAATATTGGCCAAATTTTAGAAACTCATCTTGGTTGGGCAGCTAAAGGCCTAGGTCTTCGTATCGGAGAAATGCTAAAAGAAGAAGTAAAAATTACTGAAGTTCGTAAATTTTTAGATCAAATTTACAACGATGCTTCAGGTAAAAAAGAAGACATTAAGTCATTAAACGATGATGAAGTTGTAGAGCTTGCTGAGCATTTGAAAAATGGCGTTCCATTTGCCACATCAGTGTTCGATGGCGCATCTGAGTCGGACATTCAATATATGTTAGATCTTGCTTACCCAGATAACGATCCAAAAACAAAACTGTTGCAATTCTCAGCAAACAAAACGCAAGTTAAATTGTTTGATGGCCGCACAGGTGAGGCGTTTGAAAGACCGGTCACAGTAGGTTATATGCACGTACTTAAATTACATCATTTGGTTGATGACAAAATGCATGCACGTTCAACAGGACCTTATTCTCTAGTAACGCAACAGCCACTTGGCGGTAAAGCGCAATTTGGCGGACAACGTTTTGGTGAGATGGAAGTTTGGGCGCTAGAAGCATACGGCGCTGCTTATACCTTACAAGAAATGTTGACTGTTAAATCAGACGATGTTGCTGGTAGAACTAAAGTATACGAAAACATAGTGAAGGGTGAGCATAAGATTGATGCAGGCATGCCTGAATCATTCAACGTGTTGGTTAAAGAAATTCGTTCACTAGCTATTGATATTGACCTCGATAGAAACTAAGGAGATCACAGATGAAAGCTTTATTAGACCTATTTAAACAGGTTACACAAGAAGAAGAGTTTGATGCAATTAAGATTGCATTAGCATCTCCAGAAAAAATTCGTTCATGGTCTTATGGTGAAGTTAAAAAGCCAGAAACGATTAATTACAGAACATTTAAACCTGAAAGAGATGGTTTATTTTGCGCAAAAATATTTGGACCTATTAAAGATTACGAATGTCTTTGCGGTAAATATAAACGACTTAAACACCGCGGTGTCATTTGTGAAAAATGTGGTGTTGAAGTTACCTTATCAAAAGTGCGTCGTGAGCGCATGGGTCATATTGATTTAGCAAGTCCAGTTGCACATATTTGGTTCTTAAAGAGCTTGCCAAGTCGTTTAGGTATGGTGCTTGATATTGCTTTGAGAGATATTGAACGCGTTCTTTATTTTGAAGCATTTATTGTTGTTGACCCTGGCATGACTCCTTTAACAAGAGGACAACTTCTTACTGAAGATGACTATCTTGCAAAAATAGAAGAGTTTGGCGATGAATTTACCGCAGTGATGGGTGCTGAAGCAATTAAAGAATTGCTTAAGTCACTCGATATTAATAGTGAAATTGAAAAATTAAGAACTGAATTAGCTGAGACAGGCTCAGAAGCAAAAATTAAAAAAATTGCTAAGCGTTTAAAAGTGCTTGAAGCATTCCAGAAGTCAGGCATTAAACCTGAATGGATGATTCTAGAAATTCTTCCTGTGCTCCCTCCTGAGTTAAGACCTTTAGTGCCTCTTGATGGCGGAAGATTTGCTACATCAGACTTGAATGATTTGTATCGCCGAGTGATTAACAGAAATAATCGTTTAAGAAGATTATTAGATCTTAAGGCGCCAGAAATTATTGTTAGAAATGAAAAGCGTATGTTACAAGAAGCAGTTGATTCACTTCTTGATAATGGAAGACGTGGCAAGGTTATGACAGGTGCTAACAAGAGACCATTAAAATCTCTTGCCGATATGATTAAAGGTAAGGGTGGCCGATTTAGACAAAATCTTTTAGGTAAGCGTGTTGATTATTCAGGACGTTCAGTGATTGTTGTTGGACCACAATTAAAACTTCACCAATGTGGTTTGCCGAAGAAAATGGCACTTGAGTTATTTAAACCATTTATTTTTCATAAATTAGAAGTGCTTGGCCTTTCTACAACTATTAAAGCTGCAAAGAAAAAAGTAGAAGAAGAAGGACCGGAAGTATGGGACATTTTAGAGGACGTAATTAGAGAGCATCCTGTTCTATTAAACAGAGCCCCAACATTACATCGTTTAGGTATTCAAGCATTTGAGCCTATATTAATTGAAGGCAAAGCAATTCAATTGCATCCCTTAGTCTGTGCTGCATTTAACGCCGACTTCGACGGTGACCAAATGGCAGTGCATGTGCCTTTATCTCTTGAGGCTCAAATGGAAGCAAGAACTTTAATGCTTGCATCTAATAACGTTTTATCTCCAGCCAATGGCGAACCAATTATTGTTCCATCACAAGATATCGTGCTTGGTCTTTATTACATGACGAGAGACAAAATCGCTGCACGCGGTGAAGGTATGAAATTTAGTGATGTAGCAGAAGTTCATCGTGCTTTTGATAGTGGACTGGTTGATCTTCATGCGCGCGTGACAGTTCGCATTAAAGAAACTGAATTAGGTCTAGACGGCACAACAACTGACAAAATAAATCGACATGAGACTACGGTTGGAAGAGCAATACTTTCTGAAATTCTTCCAGCAGGACTTTCTTTTGATTTAATTAATAAAGCATTAAAGAAAAAAGAAATTTCAAAATTAATTAATGCAGGTTTTAGACGTGTCGGCATCAGAGAGACAGTAATTCTCGCAGACAAACTAATGTACATGGGTTATACCTATGCCACAAAAGCAGGTATCTCAATCAGCATTCATGACATGCTTGTTCCTCCAGAAAAAGAGCAGCTCATTGAAGCTGCTGAAGCTGAAGTTAAGGAAATTGAAAATCAATACATCTCAGGCTTGGTTACCCAAGGTGAAAGATATAACAAAGTAGTTGATATATGGGGCCGTGCAGGTGACAAAGTTGCTGACGCAATGATGAAGCGTCTTAAGGAAGAGCCTGTTAAAAATGATGCTGGTGAAAATGTAAAAGGCAAAGATGGTAAAGATCTTTATCAAGAATCATTCAATGCAATTTATATGATGGCTGATTCGGGCGCTCGAGGATCTGCAGCTCAAGTAAGACAGCTTGCAGGTATGCGAGGTTTGATGGCAAGGCCTGATGGCTCAATTATTGAGACACCAATTACTGCTAATTTCCGAGATGGCTTAAATGTTCTTCAATATTTTATTTCGACGCACGGTGCACGAAAAGGTCTTGCAGATACAGCATTGAAAACAGCTAACTCAGGTTATTTAACTAGACGTTTAGTTGATGTAACTCAAGATCTTGTTGTAACACAACACGATTGCGGTACAGAAGACGGTTTAGTTACGAAAGCGCTTATCAAAGGTGGTGAAGTTGTTGAGCCATTAAGTGATCGTATTTTGGGTCGTGTAAATGCCCTCGATATTTACCATCCAGAAACGCAAGAAGTGATTTATTCAAAAGGTACGCTCCTTGAAGAAGACCATGTTGAGAAAATTGATGCACTTGGTATTGATGAAGTGAAAGTGAGAACTGCACTTACATGCGAAACAAGACATGGCATTTGTTCTCAATGTTATGGTCGTGATTTAGGTCGTGGTAAATTGATTAGTCAAGGTGAGTCTATCGGTGTGATTGCAGCGCAATCTATCGGTGAACCTGGCACACAATTAACAATGAGAACCTTCCATATTGGTGGCGCAGTTTCTAGAGCAGCATCAGTAAGCCAAGTTGAAAGTAAATCAAATGGCGTAATTCAATTTACATCCACAATGCGTTACGTTACCAATGCTCGAAATGAGCAGGTTGTTATTTCACGTAATGGTGAGTTGATTATTCAAGATGAAAGTGGTCGCGAAAGAGAACGTCATAAAGTTCCTTATGGTGCAAACCTAGTTGTACAAGATGGCAAACCTATTAAAGCAGGTGGCGTTCTTGCAACATGGGATCCTCATACACGTCCAATTATTTCTGAGTATGCTGGACAGGTTAAATTTGAAAACGTTGAAGAAGGTATTACAGTTGCAAAACAAATTGATGATGTCACAGGCTTATCATCATTAGTTGTGATTGATCCTAAGCAACGTGCGGGTCAGTCAAAAGGCTTAAGACCTCAAATCAAAATCTTAGACACATCTGGCAATGAAGTTAAATTAGCGGGTAGCGATATATCTGTTAACGTAACTTTCCAGCTCGGTTACATCATTACTGTAAAAGATTCTCAAGAAGTAAAAGTGGGCGATGTGATTGCTCGTATTCCACAAGAATCTTCTAAGACGCGAGATATCACCGGTGGTCTTCCAAGAGTTGCTGAATTATTTGAAGCAAGATCTCCAAAAGACGCAGGTATGTTAGCTGAAAGTACAGGTACAGTTTCATTTGGTAAAGACACCAAAGGTAAACAAAGACTTGTGATTACAGATCTTGAAGGTGTTTCAAAAGAGTTTTTAATTCCTAAAGACAAGCATGTGACAGCGCATGATGGTCAAGTTGTGACTAAAGGTGAAACTATTGTGGACGGACCAGCGGATCCGCAAGATATTCTTCGCCTTCAAGGCAGGGAAGCTTTAGCAAGATATATTATCGATGAAGTTCAAGATGTTTATAGATTGCAAGGTGTAAAAATTAATGACAAACACATTGAAGTTATTGTTAGACAAATGTTAAGACGTGTTCGTGTCACTGATGCAGGAGACACTTCATTTATTCAAGGTGAACAAGTCGAAAGAGCTGAATTGTTAACTGAAAATGAATCGATAATGTCACAAGACAAAAAACCTGCTGAGTATGAATATGTGCTTTTAGGTATTACTAAAGCATCGTTATCTACAGACTCATTTATTTCAGCGGCTTCGTTCCAAGAAACAACTCGCGTTCTCACTGAAGCAGCAATTTTAGGCAAGCGTGATGAATTAAGAGGACTTAAAGAGAATGTAATCGTTGGTCGTTTAATCCCTGCAGGTACAGGTTTGGCTTATCATGAATCAAGAAAAGCTGCAGCTGCTGGGGAAAGTATGGACCCTGTTGAGGTACCTCTTGATCAAATCGATACTCCAATGGAAGTGGCACAGGAAACTAGCCCTGAAATTGAAGCGCCGACTGAATGATAGGTTGACATTATGCAGGAACCAAAATACAATTTGCGGCTTTTTGGGATCTTCGCGTTTAGCGGGGACTCTAATAAAGTCATCATCAATAGTAATTTAGAAATTTAAGGATTTAGGCGATGCCAACAATTAATCAGTTAATTCGTAAACCACGAAAAAAAGTTGAAAGTAAGAGCAAGGTTCCAGCTCTTGAAGCTTCACCTCAAAAAAGAGGTGTGTGTACGCGTGTTTACACAACAACTCCAAAAAAACCAAACTCTGCTTTGCGTAAAGTGGCTAAAGTTCGTTTGACGAATGGTTACGAAGTGATTAGTTATATCGGCGGAGAAGGCCATAATTTACAAGAACACTCTGTTGTTTTATTAAGAGGCGGCCGTGTAAAAGACTTACCAGGCGTTCGTTACCATATGGTTCGAGGAAGTCTGGATACAGCCGGTGTTAAAGATCGTAAACAGTCTCGATCTAAATACGGCGCTAAGCGACCTAAAGAATAAGTTTTTTAGAATACTAAATTAAGGTAAACATATTATGCCAAGACGTAGAGAAGTTCCCAAAAGAATCATCCTTCAAGATCCAAAATTCGGAAGCCAAGAGGTTTCTAAATTTGTGAATGTATTAATGACGAGCGGAAAAAAATCCGTTGCCGAAAGATTAATTTATGGCGCATTCGATCAAATTAAAACGAAAAGCGGAAAAGACCCTATTGAAGTATTCTCTCTCGCATTAACAAATTTAAGACCAGTTGTTGAAGTAAAAAGTCGACGTGTAGGTGGTGCTAACTATCAAGTACCTGTCGAAGTAAGACCTTCAAGACGTGTGGCTTTAGCTATGAGATGGCTAAGAGATGCAGCACGTAAAAGAGGTGAAAAATCAATGGATTTACGTTTAGCAGCAGAAATTGTAGAAGCTTCTGAAAATAAAGGCGCCGCAATGAAAAAACGTGAAGAAGTTCACAGAATGGCAGAAGCTAATAAAGCGTTCTCACATTTCCGTTTCTAAACTTAATTAATTAAAAGGTAATTCTAAAGTGGCTCGCATAACCCCCATTAATCGATACAGAAATATAGGAATTAGTGCTCATATTGATGCAGGTAAAACTACAACAACTGAGCGTATTCTTTTTTACACTGGGGTGAACCATAAGATTGGTGAAGTCCACGATGGTGCCGCAACCATGGACTGGATGGAGCAAGAGCAAGAGCGAGGCATCACGATTACTTCAGCAGCAACAACTTGCTTCTGGAAGGGTATGGCAGGTCAATTTGACCAGCATCGAATTAATATTATTGATACCCCAGGACACGTAGACTTCACTATTGAAGTGGAGCGATCAATGCGAGTTCTTGATGGTGCTTGTATGGTCTATTGTGCAGTAGGTGGTGTTCAGCCTCAATCAGAAACTGTATGGCGTCAAGCAAACAAATATAAAGTTCCACGTTTAGCTTTTGTAAATAAAATGGACAGAGCCGGCGCAAACTTTTTTAAAGTTTACGATCAAATGCGCTTACGTTTAAAAGCAAATCCAATTGCACTTCAGGTCCCTATTGGCGCTGAAGAAAAATTTGAAGGCGTGATAGATCTTATTAAAATGAAAGCTGTTTATTGGGATGAATCATCTCAAGGTATGAAATTTGATTATCGCGATATTCCTGCAGATTTAGTTGATACATGTAAAGAATGGCGCGAAAAAATGCTCGAAGCCGCCGCAGAAGCCAATGAAGAATTAATGAATAAATATTTGGAAACTGGTGATTTAAGCGAAGAAGATATTAAAAAAGGATTGCGCATTAGAACGATTAATTTTGAAATCGTGCCTATGTTATGTGGATCAGCCTTTAAAAATAAGGGTGTGCAAGCTATGTTGGACGCAGTGATTGAGTACCTGCCTGCACCTACGGATGTACCTCCAGTACCTTGTGAAGATGCTAAAGGTCAACCTACAACTCGTAAAGCTTCTGATGAAGAGCCTTTTGCAGCGTTAGCATTTAAAATTATGACTGACCCTTTTGTGGGCCAATTAATTTTCTTCCGTGTTTATTCTGGCGTGATTAATTCAGGCGATACCATTTATAACCCAATTAAAGGCCGTAAAGAACGTATTGGCCGTATTCTTCAAATGCACGCAAATCAGCGTGAAGAATTGAAAGAAGTTCGTGCTGGCGACATTGCGGCAGCCGTCGGACTTAAAGAAGCAACAACAGGCGACACTTTATGTGATATTAATAATGAAGTTGTTCTTGAAAGAATGATTTTCCCTGAGCCTGTTATTCACGTTGCAGTTGAACCTAAAACAAAAGCCGATCAAGAGAAAATGGGTATAGCTTTAAATAGACTTGCTCAAGAAGACCCTTCATTTAGAGTGAAGACAGATGAAGAAACAAATCAAACAATTATTTCCGGCATGGGCGAGCTTCATTTAGAAATTCTTGTAGATCGAATGAGAAGAGAATTTGGTGTTGAAGCTAATGTAGGCGCACCGCAAGTGGCTTACAGAGAAGCCATCAAGAAATCAGTTGAAATTGAAGGTAAATTTGTTAAACAATCTGGTGGTAAGGGTCAGTATGGTCATGTATGGCTGAAAATGGAGCCAAATGAACCGGGTAAAGGTTTTGAATTTATTGATGCAATTAAAGGTGGAACAGTGCCCCGTGAGTTCATACCTGCGGTTGAAAAAGGATTACGCGAAACACTTCCTGCAGGTGTAGTTGCTGGTTATCCAGTTGTAGATGTCAAAGTTACTTTATTTGATGGTTCATACCATGATGTTGACTCAAATGAAAATGCATTTAAAATGGCAGCTTCGATGGCATTTAAAGACGGAATGCGCAAAGCGGACCCTATCCTTCTTGAGCCTATGATGGCAGTTGAGGTAGAAACACCTGAGGATTATTTTGGTGATTTGATGGGCGACCTTTCATCTAGACGTGGCATGATTCAAGGTATGGAAGATAATGCATCTGGCAAAGTTGTTCGCGCCGAAGTTCCATTAGCAGAGATGTTTGGATATTCAACAACCATGCGTTCCCTATCTCAAGGTAGAGCAACATATTCGATGGAATTTAAGCATTACACAGAAGCACCAAGAAACGTAGCAGAAGCAGTTGTTAATAAAAAATAAGTTAAAAATTTAAGGATATAACATTATGGCAAAAGGCAAATTTGAACGTACCAAACCCCATGTGAACGTTGGCACAATTGGTCACGTTGACCATGGTAAGACAACACTTACAGCGGCAATCACAACGATTCTTGCTAAGAAATTTGGCGGAGAAGCTAAGGCTTATGATCAAATTGATGCGGCGCCAGAAGAAAAAGCACGTGGCATTACAATTAATACAGCCCACGTAGAGTACGAAACAGCGAATCGCCATTATGCGCACGTTGACTGCCCAGGCCATGCTGACTATGTTAAAAATATGATTACAGGTGCAGCGCAGATGGACGGCGCAATCCTTGTATGTTCAGCAGCTGACGGCCCAATGCCTCAAACACGTGAACATATCCTTTTAGCTCGCCAAGTAGGCGTGCCTTACATTGTGGTCTTCTTAAATAAAGCAGACATGGTGGATGACAAAGAATTATTAGAGCTCGTTGAAATGGAAGTACGTGACCTTTTAACGAAATATGACTTCCCAGGCGACAAAACACCAATCGTGATAGGTTCTGCAAAATTAGCACTCGAAGGTGACCAATCTGAAATTGGTGAGCCATCAATATTTAAATTAGCTGAAGCACTTGATTCTTATATACCAATGCCAGAACGTGCAATCGACGGTGCATTCTTAATGCCAGTTGAAGATGTGTTCTCAATCTCAGGTCGCGGTACTGTAGTAACGGGTCGTGTTGAGCGCGGTATTGTTAAAGTAGGTGATGAAATTGAAATCGTAGGTATCAAACCTACACTTAAAACAACATGTACAGGCGTTGAAATGTTCCGTAAGTTACTTGACCAAGGTCAAGCAGGCGACAACGTAGGTGTGTTGTTACGTGGTACAAAACGTGAAGAAGTTGAACGTGGTCAAGTATTAGCTAAAGCAGGTTCAATCACACCACATACAAAATTCGCTGCAGAGATCTATGTGCTTGGTAAAGATGAAGGTGGTCGTCATACACCATTCTTCAATGGTTACCGCCCACAGTTCTACTTCAGAACAACAGACGTAACAGGCGCTGTTGATTTACCAGCAGGCACAGAAATGGTGATGCCAGGTGACAACGTGTCAATCACAGTAACACTCATTGCACCAATCGCGATGGAAGAAGGTTTACGTTTTGCGATTCGTGAAGGTGGCCGCACAGTAGGTGCTGGTGTTGTTGCTAAGGTGATTGAATAGTTTTTTAAAATTAATACCGTAAGGTATTCGCTCTTTGGAAAGGTAGTAAAAAATGCAAAGTCAGAAAATTCGTATACGTTTGAAGGCATTTGATTATCGTTTAATCGATCAATCAGCCCAAGAGATCGTTGAAACAGCAAAAAGGACAGGAGCTGTTGTTAAGGGACCTGTTCCGCTTCCTACTCGAATCGAAAGATTTGATATTTTAAGATCGCCGCACGTCAATAAAACGTCGCGAGATCAATTTGAAATAAGAACTCATCAGAGATTGATGGATATCATAGATCCTACAGATAAAACAGTAGATGCTTTAATGAAACTGGATTTGGCTGCTGGAGTTGATGTAGAAATTAAGTTGTAAAATTTTAAAGCGTTAGGTATAATTTCGCGCTCTTTGTAGAAATCGGTCAATTGTAATCGGTTTCGTTTAATAATAATAATTTAAGGATACGATCATGAGCTTAGCGCTTATTGGTCGCAAAGTGGGTATGACAAGGGTATTTACAGAGGATGGCACTAGCATTCCTGTAACAGTTCTTGAAGTCTTACCTAACCGCGTGACACAGATCAAAACAATCGCTTCGGACGGCTATACTAGCCTTCAATTAGCCTATGGTGCGACAAAAGCTACCAAGCTTGATAAAGCACTTACAGGACATTACGCTAAAGCAGGTGTAACAGCAGGTACTGGATTACACGAAACTGCAATCAAAGAAGAAGATGTAGCGAATTTCCCATTAGGCACGAATATCACTGTAGAAAACTTCAAAGAAGGCCAACTTGTTGATGTTACAGGTACATCAATTGGTAAAGGTTATGCTGGTGTTATTAAAAGATATCACTTCAGCTCAAATCGCGCATCACACGGTAATTCAAGATCACATAACGTTCCAGGCTCAATTGGTATGGCTCAAGATCCAGGCCGAGTTTTCCCAGGAAAGCGCATGTCTGGTCATTTAGGTGCTGTGAGAGTCACTACACAGAACTTGGAAATTGTTCGTGTTGATACTACAAAAAATCTAATCCTAATTAGAGGGGCGGTTCCAGGCTCCAAAGGCGGCGACGTTTTAGTTCGCGCAGCTGTGAAAGTGAGCAAATAATGGAATTAAAATTACTTGATAAAAACGGAAAGTCCGCTAAGAAAAGCGTCACAGTTTCTGATGCAACATTTGGCCGAGAATTTAATGAGGCTCTTGTTCATCAGTTGGTTGTTGCATACATGGCAAATGCACGAGTTGCAACTCGCTCACAAAAAACAAGAGGTACTGTAAAACACAGTACTCGCAAGCCTTACGCACAAAAAGGTACAGGCAATGCTCGTTCTGGTATGACTTCAAGCCCTATATGGCGTGGAGGTGGCAGAACATTCCCAAATTCACCTGATGAAAATTTCTCTCACAAAATGAATCGTAAAGCATATCGCGTTGGTATGAGATCTATTTTGTCTGAATTGGTAAGACAAGAGAGATTAAGTATCGTTGAGGAATTTAAAGTTGAAACGCCAAAGACAAAACAACTTGTCGATAAAATTAAAGACATGGGATATACGCAAGGTGTTTTAGTTTTAACAGATGCGTTTGATGAAAATTTATATTTATCATCAAGAAATTTAACTAACGTAATGGTTGTAGAAGCGCAATATGCTGACCCAGTAAGTTTAGTTCAGTTTCCAAATGTTGTGGCCACAGCTGGTGCACTTAAAAAACTTGAGGAGATGCTAGCGTGAGTCAAATAGTTCATACACAAGATCGTATTATTCAAGTTATTTTAGCGCCACAAATTACTGAGAAAGCAACATTCATTGCTGACAAACATAATCAAGTGGCATTCAAAGTAAGAACTGATGCGACTAAATCAGAAATTAAAGCTGCTGTTGAATTAATGTTTAAAGTTGAAGTAAAGGCTGTGACATTACTCAATGTAGGTGGCAAGGTAAAAAGAGCAGGCCGTTCATTTGGTAAAAGAAATGATTGGAAGAAGGCTTACGTAAGTCTTAAGCCAGGCCAAGAGATTAATTTTGCGAGCGGTGAATAAGGATAAAAAATGGCTTTAGTTAAAGTAAAACCAACCTCCCCAGGAAGACGCGCAGTTGTTAAGGTTGTTAATCCAGACCTACACAAAGGCAAACCCTTCGCACCTTTAGTTGAAAAAAAGAATAAGCATGCCGGAAGAAATAGCCGTGGTGTTATTACAATTCGTCATCATGGTGGCGGCCATAAACAAAATTATCGAATGATTGATTTCAAACGAAATAAAGATGGCATTCCTGCAAAAGTAGAGCATCTTGAATACGATCCAAATAGAACTGCAAATATTGCACTTCTTTTATATGCAGATGGTGAAAGAAGATACATTATTGCTCCTAAAGGTGTAGCTGTAGGTGCTGAGTTAATAAGTGGCTCTGAAGCCCCCGTTAAAAATGGTAATGCTATGCCATTAAGAAACATTCCTGTAGGTAGCACTATCCACTGTATCGAATTACAGCCTGGCAAAGGTGCGCAAATAGCTCGCTCTGCTGGAACTTCTGTGCAGCTTTTAGCAAGAGAAGGTACATATGCTCAATTAAGACTTCGTTCAGGCGAAGTAAGAAAAGTACATGTAGATTGCAAAGCAACTTTAGGTGAAGTCGGTAACGAAGAACATTCTCTAAGATCTATTGGTAAAGCAGGTGCTATGAGATGGAGAGGCGTTAGACCAACAGTGCGCGGTGTAGTGATGAATCCTGTTGATCACCCACATGGTGGTGGTGAAGGAAAAACTGCGGCTGGTATGCATCCAGTGAGCCCTTGGGGAACTCCAACTAAAGGCTATCGAACAAGAACAAATAAACGTACTGACAATATGCGCGTCAGTCGTCGTCCAGCGAATAAGAGGTAATAAATATGGCACGTTCAGTTAAAAAAGGACCATTCATTGATGCACATTTGGCAAAGAAAGTTGAGGTTGCCTCAGGTAATCGCGATCGTAAGCCAATTAAAACCTGGTCAAGAAGATCAACGATCTTACCTAGCTTCATTGGTCTTACCATTGCAATCCATAATGGAAAACAACATGTACCTGTAATGATTACAGAAAATATGATTGGACATAAGTTAGGTGAATTTGCACTAACAAGAACCTTTAAAGGTCACGCTGCTGACAGAAAGGCTAAGGTATAAAATGGCTACCGAAGTTTCAGCAGTTCTAAAAGGTGTTCGTTTATCACCCCAGAAGGCAAGATTAGTTGCTGATTTAGTAAGGGGAAAAAAAGTAGATTACGCGCTTAACATTCTTAATTTCAGCCCAAAAAAAGGTGCAGAAATTATTAAGCGAGTAGTAGAGTCCGCAATTGCAAATGCCGAACACAATAATGGGGCTGATATAGATGAATTGTTTATTAAAACAATTTATGTAGATAAAGGCATTATTTTAAAACGTATCCGTGCACGCGCTAAAGGCCGTGCAGGGAAAATAACAAAACCAACTTGTCACATTAAAGTGACAGTCGGCAACTAAAGAGAAAAAAATATGGGTCAAAAAATTCATCCAATTGGTTTCCGCTTAAGTGTTCAGAAAAACTGGACATCACGTTGGTATGCTAATAGTAAAAATTTTCCTGCAATGTTGAACAATGACATTAAGGTCAGAGAATTTTTAAATAAAAAATTAGCAAATGCTGCGGTAAGTAAAATTGTTATTGAGCGACCAGCCAAAAATGCAAAGATTACAATTTACTCAGCAAGGCCTGGAATTGTAATTGGGAAAAAAGGTGAAGATATTGAAACATTAAGATCAAGTTTACAAGCGCTTATGGGCGTTCCGGTTCATTTGAATATTGAGGAAGTACGTAAACCAGAAATCGATGCAACGTTAATTGCACAAAGTATTGCTCAGCAATTAGAAAAACGTGTGATGTTTAGACGTGCTATGAAAAGAGCAATGCAGAACGCAATGAGGCTAGGGGCTCAAGGTATCAAAATTATGAGTGCTGGCCGATTAAATGGTATTGAGATTGCAAGAACAGAATGGTATAGAGAAGGCAGAGTGCCTCTTCATACATTAAGAGCTGATATAGATTACGGTGTAGCCGAAGCGAAGACGACTTATGGAATTATTGGTATAAAAGTATGGGTCTTTAAAGGTGAGTTATTCGTAGACAATACAAAAGAAACTTCACAGACATTAGATGCTGCAAATCCAGCAATTGAAAAAGCTGCAGAAGAAAAAAAACTTAGAAAACCAAGAGTAAAAAAAGACGAAACAACAGCACAAGAACCAGAAAAAAAAGTGAGAAAGTCGAGGGCTAAAGATGTTACAACCGGCTAGACAAAAATTTCGTAAGATGCAAAAAGGCCGAAACAAAGGCATTGCAACGACAGGAAACAAAGTAAGTTTCGGTGATTTCGGTTTGAAAGCTATTGGACGAGGACGTCTAACAGCGCGTCAGATTGAAGCTGCACGTCGAGTGATGACGCGTCACATTAAGCGTGGTGGCCGAGTATGGATTCGTATATTCCCAGATCAACCAATTTCAAAAAAACCTGCTGAAGTTCGTATGGGTAACGGTAAAGGCAGTACCGAGTACTACGTAGCTCAAATTCAGCCTGGCAAAATGTTATATGAGATGGATGGAGTGACTGAAGCATTAGCGAGAGAAGCGTTTAAATTAGCAGCAGCTAAGCTTCCAATTGAAACAACCTTTATTACTCGTCATATCGGAGGCTAATATGAAAACAGCTGATTTAAGAAAAAAGACAACTGAAGAATTAGGTACCGAGTTATTAGAGTTAAGAAGAGCTCAGTTCTCATTAAGAATGCAATTGGCAACTCAACAATTAAACAAGGTTGATCAAATTGCGAAAATTAAACGTGATATCGCAAGAGTGAAAACAGTTCTTGGCGAGAAAGTTAAACAGGCTTAAATATGACGGATACAAAAAAAGTTGTTAGAACCTTTACGGGCAGAGTTGTCAGCGACAAGATGGACAAGACAGTGACTGTATTGGTTGAAAGAAAAGTAAAACATCCTTTAATTGGCAAGGTAATTGTTAAGTCAAATAAATTTCACGCGCATGATGAAAAAAATGAAAGTAAGGAAGGTGATTTGGTTGTTATTACAGAAAATCGCCCTATTTCAAAAACTAAATCATGGGTCGTTAGTAAAATAGTTACAAAAGCAGTTCAAGTTTAGTTATAAGAAGTTGAGAATAAGAAATAAATAGCATATAATGCGAGACTTTTTTGGGGTTCATAAACTATAAGTTTATAAGCTAACCCCCCAATACTGACCGTAGTATATCGGCTAATTAAAAAGCTGGCCTTAGCAATAACGGATTAAGTTGGAGATAAATTCATGATTCAAATGCAGTCAAGATTAGAAATTGCTGACAATACTGGCGCACGTTCAGTAATGTGCATTAAGGTATTGGGCGGCTCAAAACGACGTTATGCAAGTATTGGTGACATCATCAAAGTAAGTATTAAAGACGCAGCTCCTAGAGGCAGAGTCAAAAAAGGAGAGGTTTATACCGCAGTTGTTGTGAGAACAGCAAAAGGCGTTAGAAGACCAGACGGGTCTTTAATTAAATTTGATGCAAATGCCGCCGTTCTTTTAAACGCTAAATTAGAACCTATTGGAACTCGTATTTTTGGACCTGTAACTCGCGAATTGAGAACAGAACGGTTCATGAAGATCGTTTCATTAGCACCAGAAGTTTTATAGGAGCATACGGATGAACAAAATTCGTAAAGGTGACAAAGTCATTTTAAATACAGGTAAAGACAAAGGTAAACAAGGTGTTGTTTTAAGCGTTCTTAAAACAGGACATGTTGTGGTTGAAGGTTTGAATATGGTAAAAAAACACACCAAACCGAATCCTGCAAAAAATATTCAAGGTGGAATCGTAGGTAAAGAAATGCCACTTAATATTTCTAATGTTGCTTTACTTAATAACTTGACTCAAAAAGCTGACAGAGTCGGAATTAAAAAATTAGATGATGGAAAAAAAATCCGTGTTTTCAAATCAAACAACGAAGCAGTTGACGCATAGGAAAAGAAATGGCTCGATTAAAAGAATTTTATAAAACAGAAGTTATTAAAAAAATGACTGAACAATTTGGTTACTCATCACCAATGCAAGTCCCTAGAATTGAAAAAATTACTTTAAATATGGGTGTGGGTGAAGCGGTAGCTGACAAAAAGATCATGGAACATGCTGTAGGCGATATGGAAAAAATTGCTGGTCAAAAAGCTATTGTCACAAAAGCTAAAAAATCAGTGGCAGCATTTAAGATTCGTGACGATTATCCAGTAGGTTGCAAAGTAACTCTCCGTAGAGATCGTATGTATGAATTCTTAGATCGACTTGTTACAGTTGCTATTCCTCGAATTAGAGACTTTAGAGGTATTTCTGCTAGATCATTTGATGGTCGTGGGAATTACAACATGGGTGTTAAAGAGCAGATTATTTTTCCTGAAATTGAATACGATAAAATCGATGCATTAAGAGGGATGAATATCACAATTACAACGACAGCTAAAACTGACGAAGAAGCAAAAGCATTGTTATCTGCGTTCAGTTTTCCATTTAGAAACTAGGTTTAGACTATGGCTAAAATGTGCATGATAGAACGTGAGTTAAAACGACGCAATATGGTTGAAAAATTTAAGACCAAACGTGCTTCTTTAAATCAAATTATTTCAGATATAAACGCATCTTCAGAGCAAAAACAAGAAGCGAGACAGAAACTACAAAGTTTACCCCGCAATTCAAGTCCAGTTAGATTAAGAAATCGTTGTTCTCTAACAGGACGTCCAAGAGGCGTCTACAGTAAGTTCGGGATTGGTCGAAGTAAATTAAGAGATTTAATGATGCGAGGCGAAGTGCCTGGCGTGATTAAAGCAAGTTGGTAATAGGAGAAAAATAATATGAGTATGAGCGATCCAGTTGCCGATATGCTAACCAGAATTAGGAATGGTCAAGGTACTAATAAAGTATCTATCACCATGCCTGCATCTAAATTAAAAAAAGCTATCGCACATGTTTTAAAAGATGAAGGCTACATTGAGAATTTTGCTGAACACGAAGTTCAAGGCAAGCCAGTATTAAATATTGAACTCAAATATTATGCCGGCAGACCTGTTATTGAAAAAATTGAAAGAGTAAGTAAGCCAGGTTTACGAGTTTATAAAGCAAGCCAAAGCATTCCAGAAGTTATGAATGGTCTTGGTGTTGCAATCGTATCGACGTCTAAGGGAGTTATGACAGATAGAAAAGCAAAAGCTGCGGGTATTGGCGGCGAAGTGCTTTGCTATGTGGCTTAAGGAGAGAATATATGTCACGTATAGCTAACGCACCCGTAGCGATTCCTCCTAAAGTAGAGGTTTCAATTAATGATTTGAATATTTCGATTAGTGGACCGATGGGAAAATTAAATCAGTTCATTACACCTAACGTTAAATTAAATAATGATGGCCAAGCAATTACATTTGCAGCAGCTGATGAGTCTCAGCAAGCAAACGCAATGGCTGGCACTATGCGAGCTCTTGTTGCAAACATGATGAAAGGTGTTTCTGAAGGATTTGTAAGAAAACTAACTTTAATTGGTGTTGGGTATAAAGCTCAAGCGCAAGGTGCAAATCTTAATCTTGACCTAGGTTTTTCACATCCTGTGAATTATAAAATGCCTGAAGGCGTTAAAGTTGAAACACCAAGTCAAACTGAAATTATTTTAAAAGGTTCTGATAAGCAATTAATAGGTCAAGTTGCTGCTCAAATTAGAGCGTATCGACCTCCAGAGCCATATAAAGGTAAGGGCGTTCGTTATTCAGATGAGAACGTAATTATCAAAGAAACTAAGAAAAAATAAAGGTTGAGATATGTATAATACAAACCCCCGTTTACGTCGCGCTAAAAAGACAAGAGCAAAAATCGCTGAACTTCAAGTGACAAGACTAAGCGTTCACAGAACGAACACAAACATTTATGCGCAAATCATAAGCGCTGGTGAGAATAAAGTTTTAGCAAGCGCTTCTTCACTTGAAGCGGATATTAAAAAAACTTTAAAGAATGGCGGCAATATTGAGGCAGCTGCTCAAATTGGCAAACGCATTGCTGAAAAAGCAAAAAAAATAGGAATTACAAATGTAGCATTTGATAGGTCAGGTTATCGCTATCACGGCAGAGTTAAAGCTTTAGCAGATGCTGCTAGAGAAAACGGCTTGTCTTTCTAACCCAATAATTTAAATAGGTCAAAACATGGCAAAAGATTTAGAAAATCAACAAACGCAAACAGACGGTCTAAGAGAAAAAATGATTGCTGTAAACCGAGTTACTAAAGTAGTTAAGGGTGGTCGAATCATGAGCTTTGCTGCGTTAACTGTTGTTGGTGATGGAGACGGTTCAGTTGGTATGGGAAAAGGTAAAGCAAGAGAAGTGCCTGTGGCAGTTCAAAAAGCAATGGACGAAGCTAGAAGAGGTATGCTCAAAGTAAAACTTAACAATGGTACTTTGCAACATGCAGTAATGGGTGAGCACGGCGCTGCAAAAGTATTCATTCAGCCTGCTTCCGAAGGTACCGGCATTATTGCTGGTGGCGCTATGCGAGCAATTTTCGAGGTAATGGGCATTACTAATGTTTTAGCAAAATGTATTGGATCAACAAATCCTTATAATGTTGTAAGAGCAACATTGAATGGACTTGAGTCAATGAATACACCGGCTGAAATTGCTGCTAAACGCGGTAAATCAGTAGAAGAAATTAGAGGCTAATTAAATGGCAAAAACAAAAAAAGAAATTACAGCGGGTTTAAAAGTTACATTAATTAAAAGTTTGATTGGCAGAACTGAGCCTCATCGCGCAACAGTGAAAGGATTAGGTCTTAGAAGAATACATCATACAGTTGAGTTGCAAGACACTCCTGCGATTCGAGGCATGATCAATGCAGTGAATTACTTACTTAAAGTCGAAAAGATATAAAGAGAAATTATGAAACTAAATACATTAAAACCAGCAGTTGGTTCTAAAAAAGTAGCAAGACGTGTTGGCCGAGGTATTGGTTCCGGTCTTGGAAAAACGGCTGGACGCGGACACAAAGGACAAAAATCTAGAGCTGGTGGATTCCATAAAGTTGGTTTTGAAGGCGGTCAAATGCCGATTCAAAGACGTCTTCCAAAACGCGGATTTAAATCATTAACACATAAATTAACTGCTCGCGTTAGAACAAATGAGCTCAATTTAGTTGAGTCAGACAATATTGATTTGCTCGTATTAAAAGCGGCAAAATTAATTTCTGATAATGCTAAGACAGCAAAAGTATATTTGTCTGGCGAAGTGAAAAGAAAATTAACAATCCAAGGTTTATTGCTAACTAAGGGCGCTCGAGCTGCGATTGAAGCGGCGGGCGGAAAAGTAGTAGAAGTTTGAGAATTTAATTTTGGCTCAAGATAATCTATTAGGTGCTTTAGGTAAGACAAGCGAATTAAAAAATCGCATATTGTTTGTTTTAGGCGCCATTATTGTTTATAGACTTGGCGCTCATATTCCAGTACCTGGAATTGATCCGCTTGAGCTTAAAAAATTATTTGACTCACAAAGCGGCGGCATCTTAGGAATGTTTAATATGTTCTCTGGAGGCGCGCTAAGTAGATTTACCTTATTTGCGTTAGGGATCATGCCTTACATTTCTGCATCGATCATTATGCAATTATTAACTGTGGTATCGCCTCAGCTTGAACAGTTAAAAAAAGAAGGCGAAGCAGGCAGAAGAGCAATAACAAAATATACGAGATACGGTACAGTTATTTTGGCCGCATTTCAGGCGCTTGGTATTTCAATTGCGCTGGAGTCTCAACCTGGATTAGTAATTGATCCGGGATTAGCTTTTAGACTGACATCAGTTGTAACTTTAGTCAGTGGAACAATGTTCCTTATGTGGTTGGGTGAACAAATTACTGAAAGAGGTATTGGTAACGGTATCTCAATTATTATTTTCACGGGTAT
Source organism: Candidatus Methylopumilus universalis (assembly GCF_006364435.1). Classification (NCBI taxonomy): domain Bacteria; kingdom Pseudomonadati; phylum Pseudomonadota; class Betaproteobacteria; order Nitrosomonadales; family Methylophilaceae; genus Candidatus Methylopumilus; species Candidatus Methylopumilus universalis. The sequence goes on from NZ_CP040977.1 coordinate 207,534, forward strand.
TGTCGCTGGATTGCCAAGTGCATTGGGAAGCACACTTGAGCTAGCTAGAACGGGCGCATTTTCAATACCATTAGTTTTCTTCTTGTTTGCAGCAACTATTTTAGTGACAGCACTGGTCGTTTTTGTTGAAAGAGGGCAGCGAAAAATTACTGTTAATTATGCAAAAAGACAAGTTGGTAATAAATTATATGGAGGCCAAACCTCTCATTTGCCTTTAAAACTAAATATGGCGGGTGTCATCCCACCTATTTTTGCATCAAGCATTATTTTATTTCCAGCGACTTTAGCTGGTTGGTTTGGATCTGGAGAAAATATGTTGTGGCTTAAGGATATTGGAGCTGCAATTTCACCAGGACAGCCGATTTATATTTTTCTATTCGCATTAGCGATAGTGTTTTTCTGCTTTTTTTATACCGCTTTGGTTTTTAATCCAAAGGAAACAGCAGATAATTTGAAAAAAGGCGGTGCGTTTGTTCCTGGCATTAGACCGGGAGAACAAACTGCAAAATATATCGACCAAATTATGGGTAGATTAACTTTAGTGGGCGCTGTGTATATAACGCTTGTATGTTTATTGCCAGAGTTCTTAATACTTAAGTTTAATGTTCCTTTTTATTTTGGAGGTACATCATTATTAATTATTGTAGTGGTAACGATGGATTTTATGACCCAGGTTCAGTCTCATCTGATGTCATATCAGTATGAGGGATTACTTAAGAAAGCTAACTTTAAAGGTGGCGCTAATGCGCTTAGATAGCCTTTAATTAATGGCAAAAGAAGACACAATTGAAATGCAGGGGGAGATTATAGAAAATCTTCCAAATGCAACTTTTAGAGTTAAGTTGGAAAATGACCATGTTGTATTGGGTTATATTTCAGGAAAAATGCGTATGAATTATATTCGTATTCTTCCAGGAGATAAGGTGACAGTTGAAATGACGCCTTATGATTTAACCAGAGCAAGAATTACGTTCAGGGTTAAATAAGTAATATTTAATTAAAATTTAAGAGGTATAAAAATGAGAGTTCGCGCATCCGTAAAAACATTATGCCGAAACTGTAAAGTTGTCAGAAGAAGAGGTGTTGTGAGAGTAATTTGCTCAGATCCTCGACATAAGCAACGACAAGGATAAGGGTGGGTTGTTAATTGTTAAAAATTCAACAACCTGTTAAAATATAAGGCTTTTTATTTAATTTGCCATTTTTTTTGGAGTAAGTTATGGCTCGTATTGCTGGGGTGAATGTACCCGATCATCAACATGCAGAAATTGCTTTAACAGCGATTTATGGCGTTGGAAGAAACACCGCAAAGAAGATCTGTATTGCGGCAGGAATCATTGCGACTGCTAAATTAAAAGATTTGAACGATGCTGACGTGGAAAAGCTTCGTGATCAAGTTGCAAAAATTAAGGTTGAGGGTGACTTACGAAGAGAAGTCACAATGAACATTAAACGTTTGATGGATCTTAGCTGTTACCGAGGTGTAAGACATAGAAGAGGTCTTCCAGTAAGAGGCCAAAGAACTAAAACGAATGCAAGAACAAGAAAAGGCCCTGTTAAAGCAATTAAACAGGCTAAATAAAAGAAGGTTTAAGGATTATTTATGGCAACAAAAGCTAATGTTCGTGTAAAAAAGAAAGTTAAGAAAAATGTAGCAGAAGGTATTGCTCATATTCATGCATCTTTCAATAACACAATCATCACAATTACAGACAGACAAGGTAATGCATTATCTTGGGCAACATCTGGCGGCGCTGGATTTAAAGGCTCGAGAAAAAGTACACCTTTTGCAGCGCAAGTTGCAGCTGAGGCAGCAGGTAAAGCGGCTCAAGAGTGTGGTGTAAAAAATCTTGAAGTAAAAATTAAAGGACCAGGCCCTGGAAGAGAATCTGCAGTGCGTGCACTTAATGCTGCAGGATTTAAAATCACGAGCATTCAAGATGTAACGCCAGTGCCACACAATGGTTGCCGTCCACCTAAGAAAAGAAGAATTTAATAAGTTGAGCATTGAATTGCTCATTGAAACAGGAGAGTTATTTTGGCAAGAAATCTAGATCCTAAATGTCGTCAATGTAGAAGAGAAGGTGAAAAACTTTTTCTCAAAGGCGAGAAATGTTTTACTGACAAATGCGCTATTGAAAAGCGTAATTTTCCTCCTGGCCAACATGGACAAAGAAGAGCGAGCCGCTTATCAGATTACGGCGTTCAATTAAGAGAGAAACAAAAGCTCAGAAGAATTTACGGAATATTAGAAGCACAGTTTAGAAGTTACTACGCTGAAGCGGATAGAAAAAAAGGCATCACTGGTGAAAATCTTCTACAACTTTTAGAGTGCAGATTAGATAACGTTGCATATCGAATGGGTATTGGCGCTTCACGAACAGAAGCAAGACAAATTGTCAGACATAACAGTCTTCTAGTAAATGGCCGAAGAGTAAACATTCCTTCCTATCAAGTTAAGCCAGGTGATGTTCTCTCAGTTGCAGAAGCATCTAAGCAACAATTAAGAATCAAAGGTTCAATTGAAGCTGCAGAGCAAAGAGGTTTTCCGGAGTGGATTGAAGTTGATGTAAAAGGTCTTAAGGGTACGTTTAAAAACAAACCACTACGCGATGATTTACCAGCAACAATTAATGAATCACTCGTTGTTGAGCTCTATTCGAAATAATTAAATAAGAATTATTGATAAGGATACATAATGCAAAATAGTCCTACAGAATATTTAAAACCAAGAATCGTAAATGTTGAAGTTATAAACCCAGTAAGAGCTCGAGTAACTTTAGAGCCTATGGAAAGAGGCTTCGGCTTTACTTTAGGTAATGCATTGAGACGCGTTTTATTGTCATCAATTCCTGGCTTTGCAATTACTGAAGTAAAGATTGATGGCGTAGTTCATGAGTATTCAACTTTAGATGGCGTGCAAGAAGACGTGGTTGATATTCTTTTGAATTTAAAAGGTGTTGCATTAAAACTTCATAATAAATCTGAGACAACGCTCACATTAAACAAAACTACCGAAGGTCCAGTGACAGCAGCTGATTTTGAAACAAATCACGATGCTGAAATTATCAATCCAAATCATTTAATTGCGCACCTTACAAAAGGTGGAAAATTAAATTTAGAAGTTAAAGTTGAAATGGGTAGAGGATATCAACCAGTTCCAGCGAGAAGAAAATCAAATCAAGAAGATAAAACCCTAGGTTTTATTATGGTTGACGCTTCTTTTAGTCCGATCAATAAAGTAAGTTATTTTGTTGAGAGCGCTCGTGTAGAACAAAGAACAGACTTAGATAAATTAATCATGGACGTTGAAACTAATGGCGTTATTGACGCTGAACAAGCGATCAGAGATGCTGCGAGAATTTTAATGGGACAGCTTTCTGTATTTGCAAACTTAGAAAGTGCTTTAACTGAAGTTGAAGTGAAGCAAGCGCCCCAAGTTGACCCAGTCTTATTAAGACCTGTTGATGATTTAGAGCTCACAGTGAGATCAGCAAACTGTTTAAAAGCAGAAAATATTTATTACATTGGCGATTTAATTCAACGCAGTGAAAATGAGCTTTTAAAGGCTCCAAATCTTGGAAGGAAATCACTTAACGAGATTAAAGATGTTCTAGCTTCTAAAGGTCTAACTTTAGGAATGAAATTAGAGAATTGGCCTCCAGCAGGTTTAGAAAAAGCGTAATCATTAAATAAGAAAAATTTGAGGGTAAGAGTATGCGTCACGCAAATGGTCATAGAAAATTAAATAGAACGAGCAGTCATCGACAAGCAATGTTGAGAAATATGGCTACCTCTTTGTTAAAAAACGAGATTATTAAAACTACATTACCAAAAGCTAAAGAGCTTAGAAAAGTAGCTGAACCTCTTATTACATTAGCAAAAAATGCAACCTTATCTAATAGACGTCTAGCCTTTAGCCGTTTAAGAGATAGAGACATTGTGACTAAGTTATTTGCTGAGCTAGGCCCACGTTATAACTCAAGAAAAGGTGGCTATTTAAGAATATTGAAGTGTGGCTTCCGAGATGGGGATAATGCGCCTATGGCTTTTGTTGAGCTTGTAGATAGGCCCATTGTTGAGGTTGCAACACCTGCTCCCAAAGAAGAGGCAGTAGCAGAATAAAGTATTATTAGATAAATAAAAAAAGCCAGCTAATGCTGGCTTTTTTTATTGTCTTTGTTAAAGCTTAAAATTATTTAATTTTTGCTTCTTTATAAACTACATGCTTTCTAACAACGGGATCAAATTTTTTGATTTCCATTTTATCAGGCATGGTTCTTTTGTTTTTTGTTGTGGTATAGAAATGTCCAGTACCAGCACTAGACTCTAATTTGATTTTTTCACGCATATTTATTCCTTAAATTTTCTGGCCAGCTGCACGCATTTTTTTAACAATAACATCAATGCCTAGCTTGTCAATTGTTCTGAGCGCTGCATTAGTAATTCTCATTGAAACCCAACGATTCTCGGTCTCAACCCAAAATTTACGGTTTTGTAAATTAGGTAAAAAGCGTCTTTTGGTCTTGTTATTGGCGTGAGATACGTTGTTTCCAGACATTGGTTTTTTGCCGGTTAATTGACATACGCGAGCCATAATTTAAATCCTTTATTTGTTACAATAATTTCGAAAAAGAGTGCTATTAAACCACATAACCCACTGTCTTTTCAAGTGAATTCGTTAGTTTTTACCTGTACTTCCAAAGCCGCCCTCACCTCGTTCTGTTTCAGGAAATTCGGCTACAAGGTTAAATTTAGCCTGGATAACCGGCACGATGACTAGTTGTGCGATACGCTCCATAGGGTTGAGTAGAAAGGCGTTCTCGCCACGATTCCAGCAAGAAACTAGCAATTGACCTTGGTAGTCTGAGTCTATTAAGCCTACCAAATTACCTAAAACGATACCATGTTTATGCCCTAAGCCCGACCTAGGAAGGATAAGCGCTGCATAAGCAGGATCCTTAATAAATATTGAAATACCAGTGGGTATAAGAAATGTTTCACCTGGATTAATCGTTTGTATATGCTCGGTACATGCTCTTAAATCAAGACCTGCTGAACCCGGCGATGCATAATTAGGCAGCATTTCTTCGATTCGCTTATCCAAAATTTTAAAATCAATTATTAGGCTCATTTTATTTGTCCGAATTTATGCGATGGGCTATTTCTTTTAAGATAACTTTTGCTGCAACTATTTTATTTGATTTTGGCACATCAATAACATCGTTTTTGCTAATTATGGAAACTTTAGTATCTTGTAAGCCCATAGATTCATGAATTAAATTTGCCACAATTAAATCCAAATTTTTCGTCTTTAGTTTCTTTTGTGCATTTTCAATAAGATTTTCACTTTCCGCAGCAAAGCCTACTTTAAAGATTTTATTTTTAGATAACCCTACTTCTTTCAGAATGTCTATTGTAGGCTTGAGTTGAAGTGTCATATCTAAATTATTTTTTTTCAATTTCCCATTAAATATTTCTTTAGGTGTGTAATCAGAAACGGCTGCAACACTTATAAAAATATCTTGGTCATTGATATGCTGAAGGACAGCTTCATGCATAGAATGCGCATCTCTCGCATCAATGACATTTATATTTTCTGAAAAATCTTGATTGCCTGACGTGATTACAGTGACTGATGCGCCCATAGATTCTGCAGTATTGGCGATTGCAGAGCCCATATTGCCTGAGCTAAGATTTGTAATAGCTCTCACGTCATCTATCATTTCAATTGTGCCACCAGACGTTATTAATATTTTTTTGTTTTTGAGGATTTTAGGCGTGAGATGATTTTGAATTGATCTGAACAATTCTTCAGTATCTATCATTCTTCCAAGCCCTATATCACCGCAAGCCTGAGCCCCTGAATCGGGACCAAAAAATAACACACCATCTTTTTTTAATTGTGAAACATTACGTTGGGTAGCTTCATTGGCCCACATGCGAATATTCATAGCAGGAGCAACGGCAATCGGACAAGCTCTTGCTAAGCACAAAGACGATAAAAGGTCATCAGCAAAACCATGCGTTAATTTTGCTAAGAAATTAGCGCTGGCAGGTGCAATAAGAATGAGATCGTAATCTCTTGATAGCTCTATATGAGACATCCCATTATTAGCATTACTTTTCCATAAACTTGTTAAAACTTCTTTGCCTGAAAGAGCCTGAAATGTAAGAGGTGCTATGAAATGACTCGCAGATTCAGTCATCACAATTTGAACATCGAAATCATTTTTCACAAGAAGACGAGTTAATTCAGCTGCTTTATATGCAGCTATACCCCCTGTAACGCCGATGATTATTTTATTAGATGCCAAGATAAGATTTACGCAGTCGCAATGAATTTAGTTATTTTAATTTTTATTAATTGCATATAATTAATAGATTGAATGGGAAGTCAGTATATCAAAGATATATAAGGCAATAAATTAATTTAGATATCAGATTGGATACATTGTGATTAAAAAATATTTTAAAAATATAGTTTGGGTTCTTCTTGCTTTATTGGGGGCTTTAGCATTTTCAACAATTGCACTGAGCCGCAATGAGAGTATCAACGCCGTTTGGTTTATTACGGCTGCTGTATGTATATACATGATTGCTTATAGATTCTATGCAAGCTGGATTGCAGCAAAAGTTCTAGTCATTGACGAGCATAGAAAAACACCAGCTCTAAGACTGCAAAATGACAAAGACTTTATTCCTACAGACAAGTGGATTGTATTCGGCCACCATTTTGCTGCGATTGCTGGGCCAGGTCCTTTGGTTGGCCCCACGTTGGCAGCCCAGTTTGGTTATCTTCCTGGCATGTTATGGATTTTAATAGGTGCTGTATTAGGAGGCGCTGTTCAAGATATGACCACATTATTTTTTTCTACGAGACGCAACGGAAAAAGTTTAGGACAAATGGCAAGGGATGAGATTGGTGTAATTGGCGGAACTGCTTCATTGATTGGTACATTTTTAATCATGGTTATTTTGATTGCTGTTTTAGGGTTGGTGGTTGTGAATGCCATGAAGCATAGCCCTTGGGCAACATCGACAGTTGCGGCAACAATACCTATCGCAATTTTTATTGGGATTTATTTAAGGTCCATTAGGACAGGCAGAGTCCTTGAGGCCTCATTAATTGGATTCGGATTATTGCTTTTGGCCGTTTTTGCTGGAGGATTAATTGACCATTCCCAGACGCTACGAACTTATTTTGATCATGATAGTTTGACGCTGGCGTGGGCTATTATCTTTTACGGCTTTGCAGCAGCAGTGCTTCCAGTTTGGCTTTTGCTAGCGCCAAGAGACTATCTATCGACATTTGTAAAATTAGGTACAGTGATTGTTTTAGCGGTTGCGATTATAACCCTGCAACCAGAAATAAAAATGCCAGCCCTGACACAGTTTACAGACGGTACAGGCCCTATTTTTGGTGGCAGTCTATTTCCTTTTGTTTTTATTACCATCGCGTGTGGATCAATTTCTGGATTCCACTCTTTAATAGCTTCAGGCACAACACCTAAACTATTGGACAATGAAAAATATATTCCAATGATTGGATATGGCGCGATGCTTTTAGAATCTTTCGTAGCTATTATGGCCTTAATAGCCGCAACAGTATTGGAACCAGGCATCTTTTTTGCAATTAATAGCCCTGTGGGAGTTGTTGGATCAGAAGCTGTCGATGCCATTCAAAAAATAAACTCATGGGGATTTAAAGTGACAGTTGAGGAAATGGAATTGCTTGCAAAAAATATGGGTGAAACATCACTTTTTGCTAGAACAGGCGGAGCCCCTTCATTAGCCGTGGGTATGGCAAATATATTTGGCAAGGCATTTGGTACAAACTTATTAGCGATGTGGTATCACTTTGCCATCATGTTTGAGGCAATATTTATTCTCACTACATTAGATGCAGGCACTCGTGTTGGAAGATTTATGTTACAGGATATGATTGGCAACATTTACCCGAAGTTTGGTCAAACTTCATGGATGCCATCAATTATTTTAAGTAGTGCAATCGTTGTAAGCTGTTGGGGATATTTTTTATACATTGGCGTGATAGATCCTAATGGCGGTGTAAATATTCTGTGGCCTTTATTTGGTATTGCGAATCAAATGTTGGCAGCGATTGCATTATCTGTAGGCACTGGCATTCTTATTAAATCGAACAAATTAAAATACGCTTGGGTCACTGGACTACCTTTAATTTGGTTAATTATTGTGACCACTACTGCTGCTTATCAGAAAATATTTAGTCAAGATATTAGAGTTGGATTTCTTGCAGCAGCTAGAAATCTGACAGATAAAATAAATACAGGGCTCATCGAGGACAGTAAAATTTCCATTACTCATCAGCTAATTTTTAATCAAAAACTAGATGCTTTTATTACTCTCTTCTTACTTATTATTTTGTGGACAGTAGTGATTGATATGTTAAGAATCTCATTTTTCAAAAAGAATTAATAAGCCATGCTAAGAGCAATTAAATTAATGTATGCATTTTTACGCAGATTATCAGGAGATGATCTCTATGATCTTTATTTATTGAATCATAAGCGATGTTTAAAAAAACATAAGCTCATGAGTAAAAAGAATTTTTATCAAGCAACGCTTGATAAAAAATGGAGTGGTATAAAACGTTGTTGTTAGCTTTTTTTAAACAAATAAATGCCAGCAATGAGCATTGGAATAGACAGCCACTGACCCATAGAAAGATTAAGGAATAGCAGCCCTAGGAAATGATCAGGCTCTCTTGTAAATTCAATTAAAAATCTAAAAGTTCCGTACAGTATCAAAAAAACAGCAGATATCTGACCCGTTTCCCTTTTTTGTTTTGAATATAACCAAAGCGCTATCAATAGAATAAAACCTTCAAAAAAGCTTTCGTAAAGTTGAGAAGGGTGTCTTGGCATGCTGTCCACATTAGGAAAGATCATGCCTAAGAAAAATTGTGTGGGTCTTCCCCATAGTTCTGCATTAATAAAATTTCCAATTCGACCAAATGCAAGCCCAAGAGGAACTAAAGGTGCAATGAAATCTAAAACTGATAGCAAAGATACTTTATATTTTTTAGCCAAAAGTATCATGGCAATAACTACACCTAAAAATCCTCCATGGAATGACATGCCACCTTTCCATAATGCAATGATCTCGGTCGGATCTTGAACATAGTATTGCAGTTGATAAAATAAGATATAACCTAATCGACCGCCTGCAATAACGCCAATAGCACCATAAAAAAAAGCATCATCCAACATTTTTTCATTCCAGGATAACCATGGACGCGTTCTGATTTGAACTTTACCTAATTGAAGAAATCCCACAAAAGCCAAAAGATACATAATTCCGTACCAATGAATTTGAAACGGTCCAAGATTAACTGCTACAGGGTCTATTTGGGGATGAATAAGCATAAGTTTATTGTCATTATAAGTTAAAATAATTGTTTAAATTGATTGTAATTTTAAGAGGTCATTATGCCCGTATATCGCTCTAAAACGACTACTCATGGCAGGAATCAAGCTGGTGCCCGCGCACTTTGGCGTGCCACAGGCATGAAGGATGGTGATTTTACAAAGCCAATTATTGCAGTTTGTAATTCATTTACACAGTTTGTTCCAGGGCACGTTCATTTAAAAGATATAGGGCAGCTTGTAGCAAGAGAAATTGAAAAACATGGCGGCGTTGCAAAAGAGTTTAATACCATCGCAGTAGATGATGGGATAGCTATGGGGCATGACGGAATGTTATACAGCCTGCCAAGCCGAGATCTAATTGCGGATAGCGTCGAGTATATGGTTAATGCTCACTGTGCAGATGCCATTGTTTGTATATCTAATTGCGATAAGATAACGCCCGGTATGCTTATGGCAGCCTTAAGAATTAATATTCCCGTAGTCTTTGTTTCAGGCGGCCCTATGGAAGCGGGTAAGGTCAATTGGAATAATGAAATCAAGAAATTAGATTTAGTAAACGCAATTGTTGCTGGCGCCGACCCGAAAGTATCTGATAAAAATTCTGATGAAATCGAACGGTCAGCATGTCCAACATGCGGCTCTTGTTCAGGCATGTTTACAGCAAATTCAATGAACTGTTTAACCGAAGCCTTAGGATTAAGTCTGCCCGGAAATGGAAGTACTTTAGCTACGCATGCAGCTAGAAAAAAATTATTTCAAGAGGCTGGAAGAGTTATTGTTGATTTAGCGAAGCGATATTACGAAGGTGAAGATGAAAGTGCATTACCTAGAAATATTGCAAGTTTTAAAGCTTTTGAAAATGCAATGACTTTAGATGTGTCTATGGGAGGCTCAACAAATACGGTTCTTCATTTGCTTGCGGCAGCTCACGAGGCTAAAGTAAATTTCACGATGAAAGATATAGATCGCATTTCAAGAAAAGTGCCGTGCTTAGCAAAAGTAGCGCCTGCTACAGATAAGTTTCATATGGAAGATGTTCATAGAGCAGGTGGTGTGATGGGAATTCTAGGAGAGCTTGATCGTGCGACATTAATTCATAGAGATGTCCCTACTGTTCACTCTAAAACTTTAGGTGAAGCAATAGATCATTGGGATATTGTGACGACCAAAAATGAAGAGGTTAAAAACTTTTATCGTGCAGCACCAGGAGGCATACCTACTACAATCGCATTTAGTCAAAGTATGCTCTACCCAACATTAGATGATGATAGAGCTGCTGGCTGTATTAGAAATAAGGAAAATGCTTATAGTCAAGACGGCGGACTAGCAGTTTTGTTTGGGAATATTGCACGTAATGGCTGCATTGTTAAAACAGCAGGTGTTGATGAGGGGATTTTAAAATTCAAAGGACGTGCGCGTATTTTTGAATCACAAGATGAGGCTGTAGAGGCTATTTTGGGGGATAAGATTATTGCAGGTGATGTTGTTGTCATCACATATGAAGGCCCAAGAGGTGGGCCTGGCATGCAAGAAATGCTCTATCCGACTGCCTATCTAAAATCGAAAGACCTCGGTAAGGTTTGTGCTCTTTTAACTGATGGTAGATTTTCTGGTGGAACTTCAGGGCTGAGTATTGGACATGTATCACCTGAGGCTGCTGAGCAAGGCGAGATCGCATTAATTGAAGAGAATGATCATATTGAAATCGACATCCCAAATCGAACAATTAATTTAATGATTGATGATGCAACTCTGATTCAAAGAAAAAATAAGATGAATGCCAAGGGCAAGAATGCTTGGAAACCTAAACCAAGAACAAGAAAAGTTTCTCAAGCATTAAGAGCTTACGCATTGATGACCACAAGCGCAGATAAAGGTGCTATTCGTGACATTTCAAAGTTAGAGGAAATTTAATTTTTAAAATGATAAGTGAAAAAAATATATCAGCAGCTCAAAGTTACAAAATTACACAAAATGAAATTGGTTTAAAATTTATTACGATTGATAATGAGCTTGCTTCAGCAAAGATTGCGCTTCAAGGTGCTCACATTATGCAATGGAAGCCACATGATGTAAAAAATGAAGTGCTCTGGCTTTCAAGCAACGCGAGATTTATGCATGGAAGATCTATTCGGGGCGGCGTGCCTATTTGTTGGCCATGGTTTGGCGCCCATCCTACAGACGGAAGTTTTTGTCCGCATGGATTTGCTAGAGTTATTCCATGGCGCATTAATGAGATTATTGATTTGGAGAGTGGGGCAACTAAAGTGACACTTGTTATGCTTCCTACCCCCGAAGTGAATAGACAGCTTTCATATCAATTTAATTTAGAATTCTCTATCACGATTGGTAGTTCAATCCACCTTGATCTTAAAACAACAAATTTATCTGAACAACCTTTCTTAATTGGTGAGGGATATCACACTTATTTTGAGATAAGTGATATTGAAAATATTGAAGTGACTGGATTGGAAAATAAAATCTATTCAGACAAAGCTAGGGGGTATAAAAAATTCACTCAAGAAGATCAAATTAAATTTGATGCTGAATTCGATAGAGTTTATTTAAATACAAAAGATACATGTGTGATTCATGACCAAGGGTTTAGTCGGAAAATTACCGTACAAAAACAGAACAGTGAATCAACAGTTATTTGGACTCCGTGGGATAAAAAAGTTAAAACTATGGTTGATATGGGCACTGAACATGAATGGAAAAAAATGATCTGTGTGGAAACTGTTAATGCACTGGAAAATAGCGTTATGGTCTATCCAAATCAGTCTCATAACCTAATAGCCGAGTATTTAGTTCAGGAATATTAAGAGTCTAATGTTGTTTAAATTGCTTTTAATTTGAATAAGATTAGGAGTATCATAACAATCGCAAAATCAATTTAAGGGTGGAAATAATATGAAATCAGTAATTTTAGGTATTGCAATGATCGGTGCGTTCTTAGTAAATCAAGCTCAAGCCGCAGATGCTAAAGCTGCTGAAGCATTGGCTCAAAAAAGCGGATGTTTAGCTTGTCATGGTGTAGAGAAGAAAGTTCTTGGACCATCTTACAAGGATGTCGCAGCTAAATATAAGAGCGACAAAGGTGCTGAAGCGAAATTAGTAGCTAAAGTAAAAGCTGGTGGTAGTGGTGTTTGGGGTCCGGTTCCAATGCCGCCTCATCCTCAAGTTAAAGATGAAGATATTAAAACGATCGTACAATGGGTTTTATCGCTTTAATCAAGTTTTAAACTTAAATAAAAAACCGGCTTAGGCCGGTTTTTTATTTAAGTGACTATGTTTTATTGAATAAGTAAAGTAAAAAACAATCCCAATAAACACCCAAATCAAAAATCTTCTCCAAGTTTCATGGGGCAAGAAAAACATTAAGGCGCCACATGAAAAGATTCCCAAGAGTGGAATAAGGGGATGCCATTTATTCTTGAAAGTTGCTTTATTATTTTTGTGAAGTTTACGTATAAAAATGACTCCCAGAGAAACAATCACAAAAGCAGCTAATGTTCCAATATTAACAATTTCAGCTAAAGTGCCCAGCGGTATAAAACCAGCAATTAATGAGATGATCAGCCCGCAAAAAACAATAACTTTCACAGGGGTGTTGGTATTTTTATTTACCTCAGATAAAGCATGAGGAAGCAATCCATCTCTACTCATTGCGAAGATAATTCTTGTTAAGGCGTAGTAAAGAACAAGCATTACAGTTGTGAGCCCGGCAATAACACCAGTAGCGACAACTGCAGAGGCCCATTGAAAGCCTATTTTTTGGAGTGCATAAGCCACAGGCGAAGATACATTAAGTTCTTGATATGGAACAACGCCTGTAAGTAATAATGAAACAATAATGTAAATCACAGTACAAAAAGCAAGTGAACCAATAATGCCTTTGGGCAGATCCCTTTGTGGATTGATTGCTTCTTCAGCAGCAGTTGAAACTGCATCAAAACCAACGTACGCAAAAAATACCAATGAAGCGCCAGCGAGAACACCAACGGTTTTTCCATCAGGTAATGTCGAAAACCATCCATAAGGCATAAAGGGATGCCAGTTAGCTGGATTTACATTAAAGATAGCAACTGAAATAAATAATGTGATGGTTAGAAGTTTAATAAAAACCATCGCAGCATTAAATTTAGCACTTTGCTTTGCGCCGACAATAAGTAAGGACATCATGATTAATATAATGACCATTGCAGGAAGATTGACTAAACCTCCCAATGAAGGCGCTTTTGATAATGACTCCGGAAGACCAAGACCCATAGCGGTCAGAGCATTATTAAAATAGCCAGACCAGCCATTTGCAACTGCAGCAATAGACATTCCGTATTCCATTAGCAGAATCCACCCCATAATCCATGCAAAGAATTCACCAAAGGCAACATAACTATAGCCATATGCACTTCCACAGCCACCAATCGAAGATGAAAGTTCTGCATAAGCTAAAGCTGCAAAAGCACAAGCAAAGCCCGATACTATAAAAGATAAAATGACTGCAGGACCAGCTTGGTTAGCGGCCGCAATACCGGTTAAAACAAAAATACCGGTGCCAATGATGCATCCTATACCAAGTAATGTAAGGTCTAGCGCACTCAAACATTTTTTTAAATGCGCTGGATGCTTATGGTTAATATTTTTTTTTCTAAGAATTTTTTTAAATAGATTATTCATGATTCAGCCAGTCTTTATTCGTTAAAAAATATGTATATAATTTTTCTTCTTTACTGCCTGGATCTGGTTTCCAATCATATTTCCATTGAACCATTGGTGGCATTGACATTAAAATTGATTCAGTTCTACCGTTAGATTGCAAACCAAACAAAGTGCCACGATCAAATATTAAATTGAATTCTACATAACGACCGCGTCGATATAACTGGAATTCTCTTTCTTTCTCTGTGTACTGAATATCTTTTCTTCTTTGCAGAATGGGCAGATAAGCGTTTAAAAAAACATCACCCACCGATTTATTCAAACTAAAAGACTTATCAAAACCTAAGCGATTAAAATCATCATAGAAAATACCGCCAATCCCTCTAGGCTCTTTGCGATGCTTTAGATAGAAGTATTCATCACAATTCTTTTTAAATTCCAAATAAAAGTTTCTATCATATGAATCGAGCATAGTTTTAAGTGTCTGATGAAAATGAATTGCATCTTCGTCGAAGCCGTAATAGGGAGTGAGATCCATACCACCGCCAAACCACCATATATCTTCATAGCCTTCTTTTTTTGCAATAAAAAATCTAACATTCATATGCACTGTCGGCGCATATGGATTTTTAGGATGAAAGACTAGCGATAACCCCATAGCCTCCCATTTTCTATCTGCCGCCTCTGGATGACTAGCGCTTGCCGATCTGGGCAACTTGTCACCTAAGACATGTGAGAATCCAACGCCAGCTCTTTCAAATACGTTACCATTTTCTAAGAGACAAGAAGTTCCACCGCCACCTTCTTTTCTTTGCCATGAGTCATTAATAAAATTTTTTCCATCAACAATCTGAATTGTTTCGACAATCTTAGTTTGAAGGTTATTAAAGTACTCAAAAACTACATTTGAATTAATCATATTATTTTCTAATTATTCTTTTACTAAAAAAATCTTGGATCGTTGTAGGTTTTTTTTCACTACCAATATTTCCTTCAATGATCTTTACTTTATCTCCATATAAATTTTTACATGCCCTAAGAGTTTTGATGGATTGTTTATGGCTTAAATTAGCACTTGTTGAGGTGATTGGAAAGTTGATTGAATTTAATAAATTCAAAGTGCTTTTAATTTTAGGAAGTCTTATAGCAATGTTTTGACTGCTACCCCTTAACCATAAAGGGCAATAATTAGACGCAGGGACTAACCAAGTATGAGGCCCAGGCCATTTATCCATCATTTCTTTTTCTTGTTTCTCTGACAGATCTCGCATATATGCACGCAAATGATTTATCTTGGAGCTAATTAAAATAAAACCTTTTGACCGGGCTCTTTTTTTTAAACATATAATTTTTTCTACCGCATATTTATTTTTTGGATCACAACCCAATCCATAACACGACTCAGTAGGGTAGGCTATAACGCCACCTTGTTTTAGATATCGGATTAAGCGTTGATTAGCCAATTTAATTATTATTTAATGCTCTGTAACCTATATCTTTTCGATATTGGACACCATTAAATTTAACAGTATTGATAGCCTCATACGCTTTAAATTGTGCTTCTTTGACAGAGTTACCAAGTGCAGTGACAGCTAAAACTCTTCCGCCGGAAGTAAGAAGCTTATTATCTTTGTATACAGTACCTGCATGAAAAATATAGCTGTCAGGAATAATGCGATCTTCAATATGAATTTCATCGTTTAGCTTTGGAGATTCAGGGTAACCTGCTGATGCTAAAACGACAGCTAGCGCTGTTCTTGTATCCCATTCAATTTCTAATGAATCAAGATGTCCGAGAGCTGCTTTGTATAGCATTTCAAACAAATCACTTTTCAGCCTCATGAGAATGGGCTGTGTTTCAGGGTCACCCATACGGCAATTAAATTCTAATGTTTTTACATCGCCCTTTTTAGTTATCATGAGACCTGCATAAAGAAATCCAGTAAAAGGAATACCATCTTTAGCCATACCATAAATAGTGGGGGAGATAATCTCTTCCATGACTTTAGAATAAATTTCGTTAGTTACTATAGGAGCTGGAGAATAAGCCCCCATACCCCCTGTGTTAGGGCCCATATCATGATCTAAAAGCCTTTTATGGTCTTGACTTGTAGCAAGCGGTAGAATTGTTTTGCCATCACATACCACCATAAAGCTAGCTTCTTCACCCTCAAGAAATTCTTCGATCACAACTTTAGCCCCTGCATCACCAAATTTATTGTCTAAAAGCATAAAGTCGATTGCTTCATGAGCTTCTTCGACTGTCATAGCAACAATGACACCTTTTCCAGAAGCCAAACCATCAGCCTTGATCACAATGGGTGCGCCATGCTCAGCAATATATTGATGTGCTTCATCTGGCATTTTAAATGTTCTATATTTTGCAGTAGGAATGTTGTGCCTATACATGAAGTCTTTGGCAAAATCCTTAGAGCTTTCAAGTTGAGCAGCTTTTTGAGTAGGCCCAAAAATATTCAAATTTTTAAATCTAAATAAATCAACAATACCTTTAGAAAGCGGTAGCTCCGGGCCAACAACAGTCAGATCAATTTTTTCTTTAATTGCAAAATCTGAAAGAAGATTAATATCGGTTAGATCAATATTTTTGAATTTTGGATTGAGATAAGTGCCGCCATTGCCTGGTGCAATAAAAGTAGCACTTACTTTGATACTTTGAGAAAGTTTCCATGCCATTGCATGTTCTCTGCCGCCACTTCCAATGACAAGAACTTTCATAAATTAATGCCTAAAGTGACGATATCCAGTAAATAACATGACGAGACCTAATTCATCGGCAGCAGAGATAACTTCTTCATCTCTAAGGCTTCCGCCAGGCTGAATAACACATTTTGCGCCAGCCGTGGCAAGCACATCAATACCATCCCTAAAAGGAAAGAACGCGTCTGAAGCGACCACTGAATTTATTAAATCGAGATTTGCATTTTGAGCTTTGATCGATGCAATCTTGGTACTGTCTACTCTGCTCATTTGGCCTGCACCGATTCCTAATGTTTGATTATTTTTACAAAATACAATCGCATTTGATTTGACATATTTAGCGACGCGCCATGCAAAAAGCATGTCAGCCATTTGTTCTTGGTTAGGCTTGAGTTTAGAAACTATTTTGCAATGATCCATATCGATATTGAAATTATCTGGCGATTGAACGAGCAAACCGCCACCAATTTTTTTTAATTCAAAAGCATTGAAGTTGTTATCCAAAGTTACCTCTAGCAATCGAATGTTTGGTTTTGATTCAAATATTTTAAGTGACTCGGCCTCGTAAGAGGGAGCGATTACAACTTCCACAAATTGCGAAATAATTTGAGATGCAGTATTTTTGTCTAACGCTGTATTGCAAGCAATAATACCGCCAAATGCAGAAGTTGGATCAGTTGAAAATGCTTTCTTATAAGCATCTAATAAGTCCTTAGAAGAGCCTACTCCGCATGGGTTGGCATGTTTTACGATTACGCAAGAAGGAAGCTTAAAGCTTTTAACGCATTCCCACGCTGTATCTGCGTCATTTAAGTTATTGTATGAAAGCTCCTTGCCTTGTAATTGTTTAAAGCTTGCTAATGATCCTTTGGTTGCTATTTCATCAACGTAAAACGATGCACTTTGATGCGGATTCTCGCCGTAACGTAAATCCATCTTTTTATTAAATGCGAGGTTAAGTTTTTTAGGGTAAGTTACATTTTTATTTGTATCTAGTCCATTAAGATAATTTGAAATAGCTAAATCATATTTGGCAGTATGTTCAAAAGCTTTTTTAGCCAAAATAAATCTACATTCCAGATTAAGGGCGCCATCATTTTTCTTTAATGCATCTTCAATCATTTTATAATCCGAATTATCAGTTACTACAGCTACACCATTATAATTTTTGGCTGAAGATCTAATCATTGCTGGACCGCCGATATCTATATTCTCAATAGCTTCAGATAGCGGACAGTTTTCTTTGGATATTGTCGCTTCGAATGGATATAAGTTCACTACCACCAAATCAATTAAAGGAATATTAGATTTAATCATCGTTTGTAGATGTTTTTCGTCATCTCTTTTTCCGAGAATGCCGCCATGTATCTTTGGATGAAGTGTTTTTACTCTACCGTCTAACATTTCAGGGAAGCCAGTGTAATCACTGACCTCAATGACAGGAATATTATTTTCAGCAAATAATTTTGCTGTACCCCCAGTAGATAAAATTTCAACGTTGTACTTAATTAGTATCTTAGCGAAATCGATAATGCCTTTTTTGTCTGATACGCTTATAAGGGCTCTTTTTATTTTAATCATAACTAGATATCAATTTTATGTTGTTTTAACTTTTTTCTGAGTGTGTTTCTATTAAGACCAAGAATTTCTGCAGCCTTACTTTGGTTGCCTTTTGAAATGCCCATAATATAAGTTAATAGTGGCTTCTCTACGATACCGATGACCATATCGTAAACATTCGTGGGATGTTCGCCATCCAAGTCTTTGAAGTATTGATCTAAAGACTCGTTTACACAATCCGGAATATCTGTTTTCTTTTCCATTAAGCTACCAACATTTCTTCTTCATACTTTATATATGGGGATTCGATTGAAAGAAAATTAAAATAATCTTCGATTGTTTTAATTTGAGCATCGATTGTTTCAATTGTATTCATATGGTGTCTAAAATTTGCAGAATTTTTTAATCCTTTTGTGTACCAAGAGATATGTTTTCTAGCAATTTTTAATCCTGCGTTTTCACCATAAAAATCATAAAGCTCCTTCACATGAGCAATCGTTATATTTTTTATTTCATAAGTGGACGGGTTATCTAAATGCTTTCCTGTTTTAAGATAGTGATCAATTTCTCTAAAAATCCAAGGTTTACCTTGGGCAGCTCTTCCGATCATTACTCCATCTACACCGGTGTAATCTAAAACAAATTTAGCTTTTTCTGGTGAAGTAATATCACCATTCGCAATAACGGGAATTCTGACTGACTGTTTTACTTCGGCGATGGTGTCATATTCTGCATCACCCATGTACAAACAAGCTCTTGTTCTGCCATGAATAGCTAATGCTTTAATACCAATGTCTTCGGCAATTTTTGCAATTTCTATCGCATTACGATTTTTAGTGTCCCAACCAGTTCTTATTTTTAATGTGACAGGAACATCTACAGATTTAACCACGGAAGACAATATTTTTTGTACAAGCGGTTCATCTTTAAGAAGTGCTGATCCTGCCATGACATTACATATTTTTTTCGCAGGACAGCCCATATTGATATCGATAATTTGAGCGCCATGATCTACGTTAAATTGAGCTGCTTCAGCCATCATTTTTGGATCAGCGCCAGCAATTTGAACTGAAATTGGATCTACTTCACCTTCGTGATTGGCGCGACGAAGTGTTTTTTCGCTGCCGTATAGAAGAGAATTTGATGTCACCATTTCACTTACCGCCATGCCAGCGCCAAACTTTTTACAAAGTTGACGGAAAGGACGGTCTGTGACGCCTGCCATGGGCGCGACTACGAGATTATTTTTAATGGAAATGGAACCTATTTGCACTGTGTTTATATTTGCTTAGGGAAAGCTGCCTATTTTATAGGCAAATGGCTTTTTATAAAAGTGAAGTCTTCAAATTACTTAAGCCATGCATAGCCTAAATTAACAATTTTAGTTTGTATCTCTAAAAGGGCTTCATCAACTGAATTTGATGGGCCTTTAACACCCAGCTCAATAGTCTTGATGGGCTTTAATTTGGGCAGGCTAAAAAGTTTAATTTCTGGATATTTTTTTACAATCTCATTCATCAAATCGATCAATTTACTTTCACTTACATCATTAATCCAAATCGAAGCTTCGGCAAAATCATTTTGATTTAATAGCTGCTGATAGTGGGTATTGAGAATCCATTCGACCATCGGCCAAGCCATTTCAGGAAAACCTGGCAGGAAATGATAATCATTAATTTTAAATCCAGGAATTTTATTAACGTCGTTTGGAATCAATAATGCACCCTCTGGAATATCTGCCATTAAAACTCTTTTTGGATAAGCTCCATCACCAAAATGTTCTTCAATAAGTTTTACAGCTTCATTATTTCTCATTAATTGAAGATCAAAAGCGATTGCAGCAGCCTGTCTTGTGAAGTCATCTGGTGTTGCACCAATGCCACCAAAAGAGAAAACAACAGTCTTAGAGTTTGTTGACTCTTTGATAGATTGAATAATACTTTTCGAATCGTCTTGAATATATTTCACCCAAGACAATAAAAGACCATATTTTTTTAATGTTTTTTTTAAGTATTCAAAATGTTTATCTTCTCTTTTGCCAGATAAAATTTCATCACCAATAATTAAAGCGCCAAATTCCATTCTAGTGAGCTGCATCCCAATTTAAACCAACACCGATATCTACAATAAGAGGAATATCAAGATTTGCAACGCCCTCCATTAAGACAGGCAATTCTTTTTGTAATATATTGATTTCATCTTGAGGGACTTCAAAAACAAGCTCATCGTGTACCTGCATAATCATCATTGTTTTTAAGTGTGTGTTCTGAGTAAGCCATTGATCAACTGCAATCATTGCTAACTTAATGAGGTCAGCGGCAGTGCCTTGCATGGGAGCATTTATTGCCGCTCTTTCTGCTGCAGCTCTTCTAATTCCATTTGAACTATTAATTTCTGGGATCCATAATCGTCTTCCAAAAAATGTTTCTACATAACCTTTATCTTTAGCAAATAATTTTGCTTCTTCCATATAACGTTTAACGCCAGGATATCTAGCAAAATAAGTCTCAATATAATTTGAGGCAGCACTGCGCTCAATACCAAGTGATTTTGATAAACCGAACACACTCATGCCGTATATCAATCCAAAGTTAATAACCTTGGCATAACGCCTTTGTTCTTGGGAAACGCTGTCTAGGTCGCAACCAAAAATTTCAGCTGCTGTTGATTTATGAATGTCTTCATTATTCCTGAAAGCTTCAAGCAATCGTTTATCTTGAGACAAATGAGCCATGATTCTTAATTCAATTTGAGAATAGTCTGCAGATAGAATAGATGAACCTTCATTCGCTATAAACGCTTCTCTTATTTTTCTGCCTTCCAGGGTTCGGATTGGAATATTTTGTAAATTAGGATCTGAACTTGCAAGACGTCCGGTGATTGCTACAGCTTGGTTATAGCTTGTATGAATGCGACCAGTGTTGGTGTTAATCATTTTTGGTAATTTATCTGTGTATGTTGATTTGAGCTTAGATAGACTTCGATGTTCAAGTAATAATTTGGGTAGAGGATAATCAAGGGCTAAATCTTGTAACACTTCCTCATCCGTAGAAGGCGCACCTGAAGGTGTTTTTTTTAAAGATTTAATACCCAGCTTATTAAATAAAATATCTTGTAATTGTTTAGGTGATGCGAGATTAAAGGGTTGTCCTGCTAATTGATAGGCCTCCTCTTCAAGCAGTAAAATCTTTTTACCAATTTCGTGACTTTGTATATTTAGTTTTTTGTCGTCCACAAGCACGCCATTTCTTTCAATTTTTAAAAGCACCCCAGCGGCGGGCATTTCGATGTTTTCGTAAATGAATTTTAGTGGCGCATCATTTTCAATTGCAGGATTAAAAAATTGATTTAATTGCAATGTAATGTCGGCATCCTCAGACGAATAATGAGATGCCACATCAATATCGACTTCATTAAATCTAAGTTGATTTACACCTTTGCCTGCAACTTCTTCGTAACTTACACAGGTATGTCCTAGATGCCTCAAGCTTAAATTATCCATGCCATGGCTTTGATGGCTTTCTGTCACATAGCTTTGAAGCATCGTATCGTGCTTAATACCTTTAAGACATATCCCATGGTTTAAAAAAACATGCGCATCATACTTTATGTTTTGCCCAATTTTCTTGATCTTTTCATCTTCTAACATGGGTTTAAGTATATTTAATACAGTATCAACTGATAACTGATCAGGAGCGCCAGGATAATCATGTGCTAAAGGAATGTAGGCTGCTTCACCAGCAGTTACTGCTATCGATATCCCTACAATTTTTGCCTGCATAGAATCAAGTGAGTTAGTTTCTGTGTCGACACAGACATATTTTTTATCTTTGATTTTTTCTAGCCATATATGTAATAGATCTTTGTCGAATATCGTGTCGTATTTTATTTTAGAAATAAAATGACTGGGTGATTTGATAGATATTTTTTCTTCACTACTTTTGCTTGATAAATTTTCCTGATAGCTGCCTTCTTTAATTTCGTTAAGCCAATTTTTAAATTCAAATCTCTGATATAAATTTTCTAAAGTGGACGGATCCTGTGCTTTAGGTTTGAAATTATCCCAATTTTTGTCGATATCTAAATCGCATCGAATCGTAATAAGATCTTTGGCTTTAGGAATCCAATCGAGTGATTTTCTTAAATTTTCACCGACGACACCTGAGAATTGAGCAGCATTCTTTACGATATTGTCGAGTGTTTGATATTCATTAAGCCATTTCAATGCAGTCTTAGGACCGACTTTCTCAACGCCAGGGACGTTATCTGAAGTGTCTCCAATAAGTGTTAAGTAATCGATAATTTGATTAGGCATCAACCCAAATTTGTTTTTGACACCTTCGATATCAAGCTTTTCATTTGTCATCGTATTAATCAAAGTGACATGCTTATTTACAAGTTGAGCCAAATCCTTATCGCCTGTAGAAACGACGACATTAAATTGATGTTGAGTAGCTTCCTTGCATAATGTACCAATGACATCATCAGCTTCAACTCCTTCTTGAATGATAATAGGCCAACCCATCGCTGTAATTGCTTCATGAAGCGGTTGGATTTGAGCTCTTAAATCATCAGGCATCGCTGATCGATTGGCCTTATACTCAGGGTAAAGATCATTTCTGAAAGTTTTTCCTTTTGCATCAAAAACGCAAGCGCTATAATCAGAAGGAAACTCTTTATGGAGTTTTCGGAGCATATTTAAGACGCCATAAATAGCCCCAGTAGGTTCTTGGTGACTGTTTCTAAGGTCAGGTAATCCATGGAATGCTCGATAGAGATAAGATGAGCCATCGACCAATAATAGTGTTTTCATTGTTTAACTTTGAAAGTTTTTATGTCAGCAGATAAAAAGATACCTAAATTTAACGGCCCAGAATTGTTTGATGAAACTCATAACGAGAGCGAATCCTGGTATGCATTTGAAATTATGTCAGAATTTGTTGGTGCCACCGAAAAACTTAAAAAAATAACCCCTGCCGTATCTGTGTTTGGCAGTGCTAGGGTTAGTGAAGACCATCCTTATTACAAGCTCACCGTCGATATAGCAGAGGCGCTATCCAACTCCGGATTTAGTGTTATTTCTGGCGGCGGTCCCGGTCTTATGGAAGCCGTGAATAAAGGAGCTTCCCTAGGCAAGGGCCCTAGTATTGGACTTAATATTAACTTGCCCCACGAACAAAAATCGAACGACTATCAGGATATTTCAATCAATTTTAAATATTTCTTTATGCGTAAAGTGATGTTTATTAAGTACGCTTCAGCTTACGTCGTATTACCAGGTGGATTTGGAACTCTTGATGAATTAATGGAAGTCATCACACTGATTCAAACAGGTAAATCAAGAAAAATCCCTATCATTTTAGTAGGAAAAGAGTTCTGGTCTGGCTTATTAGACTGGTTAAAAGACAAAATCGTAAATGAGGGCATGGCTGAATTAAAAGACTTAGATTTGATCCAAATTCTTGAGGGGCCCAAAGAGATAGTAGATGCGATATTTAACCACTATGAATCGATTGGTTTTACGCTAACGCCAGCGGAGAGAAAAGCTCAGCTTTACTTATAAATTATCAAATAAACCATACCATCTATAGGTTTTTTGCTAGAATCTTGTGTATGAAAATACAAAATTTAATTAAAGCTTTTTTATTGGCGACTGTCTTCATGAGTTTAAATGTAATGGCTGAAAAAAAACTCGAGCTTTTAGAAGAAGTGAAGCCGCCGCCAAAGAATTTTGAAAGCGATATTGTGGATGAACCTCAAATTACCATCACCAAAAAAGGTGCTGATACAGTCGAGGAATACCGCATTAATGGAGAGCTTTATATGATGAAAGTAACACCCCCTGCTGGTGGACCTTCATATTATCTATTGAAGGAAGACCAAGACGGTGGTTGGGCTAAATATGACGGCCCTAGCCAGCCGCTTACTGTGCCTAAATGGGTAATATTTAGATTCTAAATTTTTTTTGAAAGGGCTTTAAGCCCTTTTTTTTATGTCTGTCTATACATCAGTTAATATTGAAGAATTAAAAATCTGGCTTCAAGATTATGCTTTAGATAATCTCACTGATTATCAAGGTATCAAGTCTGGAATCACGAACACTAATTATTTTTTGATGACGGCACATGATCGTTTTGTTTTAACACTCTTCGAAAAAAACACCTTAGAAGATCTCCCGTATTTTGTAGATCTCATGGCTCACTTAGCTAAAAATTCATTTTTGTGCCCCAAGCCGATTTTCAAAAATAACGGCACAGCTTTAAGTATTTTAAAAAATAAACCTGCTTTAATCGTGACATGCTTAAAAGGCAAAGAGCTCAACAAACCTGAAGTTAAGCATTGCAAGGCTGTGGGCGCAAGTCTCGCAGAGCTGCATATGAAATCAGCTAATTTTACAGCTCAACATCAAAATACAAGAGACCTTAACTGGATTAAAAAAACAGCTGAAACTTTATTTAGTGAATTGCCCAAAGATGAGAGTCTCTTATTAAGAGAAGAAATTCTTTACCAAGAAAAGAAAAATTATAAGCTGCCTAAATCCACTATTCATGGAGACCTATTTCGAGACAATGTGCTCTTTTTAAATGATCAAGTATCAGGGTTTATTGACTTTTATTATGCTTGCACAGATTATCTTATCTTAGATGTAGCGATCGCCGTAAATGATTGGTGCGTAAATAATGATGGTTCTTTTGATGAGGCGAGATTGAATGCTTTCTTAGATGCCTATAAAAAGATAAGATCTTTTAATGATGATGAAGATCAAGCTTGGAATGATATATTGAGATTAGCGTCTCTTAGGTTCTGGGTTTCAAGACTTAACGATTTCTATCATATAGAAGAAGGTGAGCTTACCTTCATAAAAGACCCTGACCATTTTAAGAAAATTTTAAAGCAACGCATTAGCGGATAAATTTTAAGGTAAATTAATATGAAAAAAATTACATTCCGTGATTCCATTCGCTGGAATAAAGAGAGCTTCATGCTCTTCAAAAAGACGCCTAATCAATCATTGATGCTTAGCTTAGCTTATCTTTTTATTTTTATGCTCTTACCTTCAATGCCTATGATTCAAATTTTTTCAATTGCGTCTATCTTGATTTGGCCAGTTTTTTTGGTATTCGCGGTTAACTTCTACAAGACTCATGACAAAAATAAGGAAGAAAAATTTATAGCCGTTTTCGAAAAAATTAAACCTAGGCTGCCAACATTGCTAACACTTGGCTTCATTTGCTTAATTTATGCGGGTATGGTGACGATGGTTTTAAATTCTGAAATGCAGGGTTTTATTCAAATATCAGAAAAAAATAATGAGCTTTTGACAGTGATGAATAATTTTGTCCCCATGATAGGAAAATTAATCTTACTCCTACTTCCGCTTCTTATGGCTACTTGGTTCTCACCAATGCTGATCGTTTATAACAACTACTCACTTTTTAAAGCAATCAAATCTAGTATCGCCGGATGCTTAATGTATATTTTTCCTCTAGGTCTTTCATGGTTTATTTTTTCAACAATAGCAATATTATTTATGTTGTCATGTGGGTTATTGATTGGATCTCTCGCTTCATTCTTTCCCGCCATAGGACCCTCACTAATGGGAGCGATTATTTTCTTCGCACTTCTCGTGATTACATCAGTGATGTTTGCGTTTCAATATATTAGTTACCGAGATATTTTTAAGTCTGCTAGAAGTTATTAGTGTTTGAAGAGTTTTGCGTATTCCATTGCAAGCCATTTGGTACCTGCTTTGCTAAATTTAATTTGGATTCTTAAATCATCCGCATTTCCTTCATAACCTAAAACAGTTCCCTGGCCAAATTTTTCATGCATTACAGATTCACCAATTCGCCAGGAATGCTTCTGCTGAGAAGGTTGTGAATAATTCTCTTCAATCTGATCTACATTATTCTTAAAATTAATGGTGTTAATGTTTTTGACGAGATTCTCAGGGATTTCTTCTAAGAATCTTGATGGCATTCCATATCTTGTTTGACCATGGAGCATTCTTGATAATGCATAGCTTAAGTATAGTTTTGATCGGGCTCTCGTCACAGCAACATACATAAGCCTTCTTTCTTCCTCAAGCCCTTTGGATTCGAAGAGACTTTGTTCGTGCGGACATAAACCTTCTTCAAGGCCTGAAATAAATACTACATCAAATTCTAATCCTTTAGATGAGTGAATCGTCATAAGTTGAATAGCATCTGAACCTTCGCTTGCTTGCATATCACCACTTTCTAAAGAGGAATAATTCAAAAAATCTCCAAGTGGATTTGTAGACTCATTGTTATCATTGTTAAGAAAGGTTGCGGCCGCAGAAACTAATTCATTTAAGTTAGAGACCCTATCTAAACCATCTTTTTCATTGGTATAGTGATCCTTTAGTCCTGATTCGTTAATAATAAGATCAATCATTTGTGGAAGCGTTAATCCTTCGAAGCCGCTTTCAATATGTTTGATGAGATGGACAAAATAAGGCAAACCTTTTTTAATTGTGAGTGTTTGATCTGATGACTTCACTGCAGCATCCCAAAGGCTACAACCATCTCGCCTAGATGTATCTTGAAGACTTTCTAATGACCGACTTCCAATACCGCGTGTTGGAAAATTTACAATTCTTAAAAATGCACTGTCATCATTTTTATTTGCAATGAGTCTCAAATAAGCAATAGCATGTTTAATTTCGGCACGCTCAAAGAAACGTAATCCACCATAAACACGATAAGGTAGGTTAGATGAAAAAATATTATGTTCGAGAATGCGCGACTGTGCATTGCTTCTATAAAGAATTGCAATATGATTGAGCGAGACACCTTCCCTATGAAGCATTTTGATTTCATCTACAATAAACTTGGCCTCATCAATGTCGGTATGACCTGTATAAATTCGAATAGGATCGCCCTCTCCAGCCGAAGTCCATAAGTTCTTGCCTAATCTATTTTTGTTATGATCAATGATGGCATTTGCGGTATTAAGAATGTTACTTTTAGATCTGTAGTTTTGTTCTAGCTTAATAATTTGTTTAACATGGAAATCTCTTTCAAGATCTTTCATGTTGCCAACTCTAGCTCCTCTAAAGCTATAGATAGATTGATCATCATCCCCCACAGCAAACACAAAACTGCTGCTACCCGCAAGAAGTTTTAACCATTTATATTGAAGTTCGCTCGTGTCTTGAAACTCATCAATGAGAATATGCTTAAATCGATCTTGATAATGCTGGCGAATAGCTATTTTTTTTTCAAAAAGTTCATAGCATCTTAGAAGCAATTCACCAAAATCAACTAGACCTTCTTTTTGGCATTGTTTCTCATACTCAAGATAGATTTCATTTAATTTTTTTGAGTGTGTGTCATAAGTATCGACATGCGCAGCCCTTAAGCCCTCATCTTTGCATCCATTGATATAATGCTGTACTTGTTTTGGTGCATATGTTTCATCGTCCACATTCATGACTTTCATAGTTCTTTTGATGAGAGATAACTGATCTTGGCTATCTAGTATTTGGAACGTCTCAGGTAAATCAGCATCTCTTGCATGCGTTTTAAGAAATCTATTACATAAACCATGGAATGTACCTACCCACATACCTCTTGTATTAATGGGAAGCTGCATAGTAATTCTTTGCAGCATTTCTTTTGCGGCTTTATTGGTAAATGTTACAGCGATAAGGCCAAAAGGACTCACCACATTTGTTTGAATAAGCCATGCAATTCTGGAGGTGAGTACTTTAGTTTTGCCACTCCCTGCGCCAGCGAGAATGAGTGCAGATTCATTTTGAAGTGTTACAGCTTCAATTTGTTTTTCATTTAAATCTTTAAATTGATTTTGGTTTGGCAGGGATAGGGTCATGAGGTGTAATGCTATCCTAATTTATTACTAGATAAAAAAAAGATTAAAAAAAAGACCTCCTAAGAGGTCTATTTTTATTAATGCTTTTGAGTTACATCATACCGCCCATGCCACCCATACCGCCCATACCGCCCATATCACCACCGCCCATTGCTGGAGAGTCATCTTTAGGAAGATCAGCAATCATACAGTCAGTCGTTAACATAAGGCCTGCGACAGATGCTGCATGTTGCAATGCAGAGCGAGTTACTTTAGTTGGGTCTAACACACCCATCTCAACCATATCACCATAAGTCTCGTTAGCTGCATTAAATCCGTAGTTGCCTTTGCCAGCTACTACATTATTAACCACTACAGATGGCTCTACACCAGCATTCGCAACGATTTGTCTTAAGGGCTCTTCAACAGCACGAAGCACAATACGAACACCAGCTTCTTGATCTGCATTTTCACCTTTAACTTTTGCAATCGCATCACGCGCTCTAATTAAAGCAACACCACCGCCAGCAACAATACCTTCTTCAACTGCAGCTCTTGTTGCATGGAGTGCATCTTCAACGCGCGCTTTTTTTTCTTTCATTTCAATTTCAGTTGTTGCACCTACTTTAATTACAGCAACGCCACCTGCAAGCTTTGCAACACGTTCTTGAAGTTTTTCTTTGTCGTAGTCACTAGTAGCTTCTTCGATTTGTGTTTTGATTTGAGCGATACGTGACTTAATATTTTTTTCGTCAGCAGCACCATCAATAATGATAGTGTTTTCTTTGCCCACTTCAATTCTTTTCGCTTGCCCTAAATCTTCAATCTTAATTGTTTCTAATTTCAAACCTACTTCGTCTGAAATCACTGTAGCACCTGTAAGAATTGCAATATCCTCAAGCATTGCTTTTCTTCTATCACCAAAACCAGGTGCTTTAACTGCGACAGTCTTTAAGATGCCACGAATATTATTTACAACTAAAGTAGCCAGCGCTTCACCTTCAATATCTTCAGCAATAATAAGAAGAGGGCGGCTTGATTTTGCTACTTGTTCCAATGCCGGAAGAAGATCTCTAATATTAGATATTTTTTTATCATGTAAAAGAATAAAAGGATTATCTAACAATGCAATTTGTCGATCTGAATTATTTATGAAGTAAGGTGAAAGATATCCGCGATCAAATTGCATACCTTCTACGACGTCTAACTCATTTGTTAAGCCTGAACCATCTTCAACAGTGATTACACCTTCTTTACCTACTTTATCCATCGCATCTGCAATGATTTGTCCGATAGAGTGATCAGAGTTAGCAGATATTGAACCTACTTGAGCAATTTCTTTACTTGTTGTACATGGCTTACTTAATTTTTTAAGTTCAGCAACACCAGCTTCAACAGCTTTATCGATGCCTCTTTTAAGATCCATTGGATTCATACCTGCGGCTACTGATTTCATACCTTCACGAATGATCGCTTGAGCTAATACAGTTGCCGTCGTCGTTCCATCGCCTGCGATATCAGAAGTTTTAGATGCAACTTCTTTAACCATTTGCGCGCCCATGTTTTCAAATTTATCTTTAAGTTCGATTTCCTTTGCAACTGATACACCATCTTTAGTGATTGTAGGTGCGCCGAATGAACGCTCCAGAACAACATTTCTACCTTTAGGGCCGAGTGTAACTTTAACTGCATTTGCTAAAATATTTACACCAGTAATCATCTTTTGGCGAACGTCGTCACCAAATCTTACGTCTTTTGCTGCCATTTTTTATTTCTCCAAAATATTTACGAATTAATGTTTAAGGCTTTATTCAACAATGCCCATGATGTCTTCTTCACGCATCACAAGTAATTCTTCACCATCGACTTTAACTGCCTGGCCAGCGTATTTTCCAAATAAAACTTTATCGCCTACTTTGACGTCTAGTTTTTTAACACTGCCATCTTCTAGGATTTTTCCATTGCCTACTGCTTGGACTGTTCCTTGGTCTGGTTTTTCTGTTGCGCCGTCAGGAATAACAATGCCTGATGCTGTTGTACGTTCTTCTTCAAGACGCTTTACAATTACGCGATCATGTAAAGGGCGAATTTTCATTTCATATTCTCCTAATAGTGTATTCTTTGAAAATTAATCAAAATCGAAAACATGAGCGATTAGCACTCAATGTCATAGAGTGCTAATAATAGGGACGAAAGTCTAAAATTTCAAGTGCTATTTCGTTAAATATCTGAATTTAAACATTATTTTTATATGAGTTATTACATAGAAAAGCAAGACTATCGAAACCTAGGGCAATCTAATTTGCTTATTTCACCCATTACTTTGGGGACGATGACCTTTGGTGAGCAAAATACAGAGGCTGAGGCATTTTTGCAGCTTGATTGGGCGATATCACACGGTATTAATTTTATTGATACGGCCGAGATGTATCCCGTTCCGCCAAAAGAAAATACTTTTACAGCGACCGAAATCATCATAGGTAATTGGCTAAAAAAACAAAAAAGAGATGACATTGTTTTGGCGACTAAAGCTGCGGGGCCCAGAAGATCACTCCATTGGATTCGCAATGGTCCTAAGGCGTTTGATGAGCAAAATTTTCGTGCGGCACTTGAAGGTTCTTTAAAAAGACTTCAAACAGATTATATTGATTTGTATCAGCTCCACTGGCCCGAAAGAAATGTGCCTATGTTTGGCCAATACAAATTTGATCCAAGCGGTGAAATGGAAGGTTCAAAATTAAAAGAATGGGTCTCTATAAATGAACAGTTAGAGGCATTAGCTAAGTTAGTGCAAGAAGGTAAGATTAAATATATCGGCATCTCAAATGAGCAGTCCTGGGGCGTGATGGAATTTATTCGTATTGCAAGAGAAAAGAATTTGCCTCTTATAGCTTCAGTTCAGAATTGTTATAACCTCATTAATAGGGGGTTAGAGTTTGGGATGACAGAAATCTTCTATCGAGAAAAGATCGGTTTTTTAGCTTACTCCCCTTTAGCTTTTGGACATCTCACCGGTAAATATTTAAAGAATATCGATGAAAAAGGTCGCGTCACATTGTTTAAAGGCTTTGCACAAAGATATGACAAGCCTAATGTCTTCCCTGCTGTGAGGGCTTATGAAGCATTAGCATTAAAACATGACATGACATTGACTGAGATGGCTTTAGCATTTGTTTATCATCAATGGTTTGTAACATCCACCATCATAGGCGCAACATCGGTTGATCAATTAAAAGAAAATATTGAGGCGTTCAAAAGAAGATTACCTCAAGAATTATTAGATGATATTGAAAGAATTCATCTTACTCATATGAATCCGGCACCTTAATGTATGAAGAATCAGCAGTTTATTGATAGAAGTTTAAAAAATTTGTGGCATCCATGCACGCAAATGAAAATTCAACAAGCCCAATCCCTTATCCCGATTAAGCGAGGTGAGGGAGTTTGGTTGTACGATTACAATGAAAAAAAATATTTAGACGCAATAAGTTCGTGGTGGGTTAATTTATTTGGCCACAATCAAAGCGAAATTAAAAAATACATCACAGACCAGCTTGATCTAATAGAGCATGTGATGCTTGCAGGTTTAACACATGAGCCTGCTATCCTTCTCTCCGAAAAGTTAAGTAGTATCACAAACTTAGGCCACGCTTTTTATGGCAGCGATGGATCTAATGCTATTGAAATCGCTATTAAAATGAGCGTGCATTATTGGAGGAATAAAGGATGTCCTAAAAAAAATAAAATAATTTATTTGGAAAATAGTTACCATGGAGAAACGCTCGGTGCTTTATCTGTGACAGACATAAAACTTTTTCGAAAAAATTATGCTTCATTGATTAAAAAAAATAATCCTATCAAGACGCCAGACTGGCGATATGCTGACAAAGGTGAAACATCCGAATCCTATGCATTAAGATGTATTGAAGATTTAGAAATATATCTTCAAGACAATCATCAACACATAGCAGCTTTTATTATAGAGCCGCTTGTGCAATGCGCAACAGGCATGGGGATGTATCACGCAACTTATTTAGCAAAAGCCAGAGAGCTTTGTACAAAGTATCAAATCCATCTTATTGACGATGAAATTGCAGTTGGTTTCGGAAGAACAGGAAAAATGTTTGCATTTGAGCATGCACAAATAAAACCTGATTTTATTTGTCTCTCAAAAGGATTAACAGGGGGCTATCTTCCTCTGTCATCTGTATTAACGACTGATGACATTTATATGGCATTTTATGAAGATAAGATAGAAAAAGGATTTCTTCATTCGCATAGCTATACAGGTAATCCGCTCGCTTGCAGTGCAGCATTAGGCACATTAAGTTACTTTGAAAATCATGATGTGATTAATCAAAATAATAAAACCTCAGCTTATATATCGGAACGCATAAAGACACTCGAAACATTACCTATTTCTAATTTAAGAAATGTAGGCATGATATGGGCATTTGAGCTTGAAGAAGCCTCAAAAAACACAATAAAAAAAATAACTATGAAAGCCATTAAGAATGGGCTATTCATAAGACCAATAGGGAATACCATTTACTTTATGCCGCCTTATGTTATTAACCATGTCGACATAGATTTTATGATTGATACAACTTTAGAAGCAATCCAGTCATACGTATAAATATGCGAATACTAATTTTGATTTATGCGTTATGGACGCATGCTGCATTTGCGGATACTAATGCCATTAATAAAATACTCAATCGCGCTGAGCTTTCAAAAGAAAACTACTCGCTTTATATTAAAAATATATCGAAGCAAAATGTAGTGTTTAGTTATAACGAACAAAAAGCATTTAATCCAGCTTCAGTGATGAAGCTCGTGACGACATACGCTGGACTCCAACTTTTAGGCCCACAGTTCCAATGGAAGACAGAGGTACTTTATAAGGGCGCCATAAAAAATAAGCACCTTTATGGCAACCTTATTATTAAAGCTTATGGCGATCCCACACTCACTTATGCAGATCTTTCAGAAATTATCGAGAAAGTTCAACAGCAGGGTATTTTGCACATTCATGGCAATGTTATTTTTGATGAAAGTTTCTTCGGGAAATTGGAAGATCAAGATGCTATTGATGATAAAAAATATCGAGCCTATAACGTCAATCCAAAATCTTTTGTAGTGAACGAGAACACAGTCAACTTTAAATTTTCAATCATTAATAAAAAAATTAAAATACAAACCTTTCCTGAAATTAAAACGCTAAAAGTTATTAATCATTTAAAACTTACTGATCAGGGGTGTAATGATTGGAAAGATAGTCTTGGGTATGAAATAGAGACGAAATTAAATGTGACGGAGATTAAATTTAGCGGTCGCTTTGATAAGGCTTGTGAAAGTAAAAATATTGATTTGTCTGTGATGGGTATTGATCGCTTACCTCAGGCCTTATTTGAAAAGCTTTGGAATCTCCACGGTGGAAGCGTAGAGGGTGAATTTAAAAACACCTATCAACATATTGCCGATACGCTTAAGATTTACGAGCACCAATCGAGACCGTTAAGTCTCGTTGTGAGAGATGTTAACAAATATAGCCAAAATTTAATTGCTAGGAATTTATTGCTTACTATTCTTGCAGAAAATAATGGCAATCCCATTACTGAAAATGAGGCAGGAAGATTTATTAAAGAATCTTTAATTAAAGGAAAAGTTAATCTTGATTCTCTTGAGATGGATAACGGCGCTGGACTATCAAGGAATGCAAAAGTGAATTCTGAGAATCTAGGCTTTTTATTAGAAAAAGCCTACACCGATACCTATATGCCTGAATTTATAGCATCGCTTCCAAATATAGGGATAGACGGTACTTTGAAGAGTAGAGGAAAAAAATTATCTGTTGCAAAGCATGCCTATTTAAAAACAGGCAGTATTCAAAATGTCAGCGCTATTGCAGGATATATTTTTGATAAAAATAATGACGTGAAAGTTTTTGTATTTATAGCAAATGATCCTAAGGCAAACGAATCATCTAAAATACAAGACGAGCTGATTGAATGGACTTATCTTAATTAAACTTAAGGAATGTTAATATGCGATATATGAATGTGATTAAATTTATTTTAGCTTTTAGTATTATTTTAATTAATATTGATTTGGCTTTTGCTGAATCAAAAATCTCACAAAAGGAATTGAAATTGGAAAAAAATATCACTACATTAGTTATTAAAGATAGTGTCCTAGGAAATGGACGGCAAGCTGAAAAGGGACTTGCAGTAACTGTTCATTACACCGGCTGGTTATACGACCCTAATCAAAAAGATGGCAAGGGCAAAAAATTTGATAGCTCATTAGATCGCAATGATCCTTTCGTTTTTAATTTAGGTGGTGGTCAGGTAATACGGGGTTGGGATGATGGAGTGGATGGTATGAAAATTCATGGCAAAAGGACACTCATTATTCCTCCAGAAATGGGTTATGGATCTAGAGGAGCGGGTGGCGTTATTCCACCAAATGCCACTTTAATTTTTGATGTTGAGTTGCTTGGAGTTAAATAATGAAAGCTCGGGTTAAGTGGGTTGAGAATGTATGTTTTATTGGTGAGTCCGAGTCAAATCATTCAGTGATCTTAGATGGACCCGAAGAGTTAGGTGGCAGAAAATTAGGTATGCGACCTATGGAAATGTTACTGATTGGCATGGGAGGGTGCACATCATTTGATGTGGTCACCATTCTCAAGAAATCAAGACAAGCTATCAGTGATTGTTATGCTGAAATTGAAGCTACGAGAGCTGATACAGTGCCAAAAGTATTCACTAAGATACATATTCATTTTGTACTAAAAGGTGAGAACTTAGACAAAGATCAGGTTGAGCGAGCGATTAAGTTATCTGCTGAAAAATATTGCTCAGCTTCGATCATGCTATCCAAATCAGTTGAAATTACTCACGATTTTGAAATTAAAGAAGGTGATTAAGCCGTAATTAATGTTTAATAATTCTTAAATCGAGGGGCTCTTCATTTTCCATTACGGAAAGAAGGCGATCAATATTTGGATGTTTTCCTGGGTTCTTTTGTGCATCCTCAGTATGTTCCGAATATAAATCAAGACCTTCAATCGCAGCATCTAAAGTAATTGAACCAAAAAGCTTCCAAAGATGTTGGTAGACTTTAATAGAGCCTTGGCTTCCGGGCTTATTCTCGATAGAGCCTATTAATGTATTATTTTTATAAATCTCGATGCGATCAATATGATCTGAATTATCGAGTGTCAATAGAATTTCATTGAATTTTTGCATTGATTAAATTTTTGCAGAGAGCATAGTCATAACTTTTGATGTTAATGACATTGCTTTTTTGACTTGATGAGGCAATTCGATACCACCTAATTCCTTTGCTTTGGCTGCATGCTGTTCTTCATCGTTCGCCATCACTTCTAAAATTTTATTAGTTTTAAGATCTTTTTTTGATATTTTATTTAAGTGATTTGTTAAATGTTGTGTTACTTGACGTTCTGTTTCAGCTAAAAATCCTAAGTTATATTTTTCACCTAATACGCTTGCAAAAGAGCCCATTAAGAACGATCCCGTATACCAAATAGGATTAAGAAGGCTGGTTTTGCCCCCTAGTTCATGAATTCTAGTATTACACCAATCAAGATGATCAATTTCTTCCTTGGAAGCTTTTTTTAAAGACTCCGTCCCTTCGCCATGCGGATTGAAAAGAAGTTGTCCGCTATATAAAGCTTGTGCGCATACCTCACCCGCATGATTGACTCGCATCAATTCGATGGTGCGTTTTTTTTCGTCTGGAGTTAATTCGGTATCTTCAATGTGAAGATCAGGTCTTGGTCTTGAGCCCTTAGGTTTGGAAAATAAAACCTTCAGGCCCTTATCAAATTCAATAATGAGATCATCAATCATTTGTTTTGAATAATTTGTAGGCCTTTGAGAATATTCATCGCTTCTTGAAATTGCTTATCTGCTTTACTTGCAGGTTCAATCGGGCCTGATGGCGTATCAGAAGTTTTCTTTTTCTCTTCTTCAGGTTTTTTGATTGGTGGAGCTAAAGGTTTGCTATCTTTATCTTTAGGTGCAACATTCGTATCCGCATCTTTTGGATTTGAAAGATGGTTTGTAAGATCCGCTTCTTTAGTCATAAATGAAGGATCGCTTCCGTCATCAACAATGATATCAGGCACAATCCCTTTAGCCTGAATAGATCTTCCTTTAGGCGTAAAGTATCTTGCTGTTGTCATCTTAATCGCCGTACCGTTATTCATAGGCAGAATACTTTGTACAGAGCCTTTACCAAAACTTTGCATACCTACAATCAAAGCTCTCTTATGATCTTGGAGTGCGCCTGCTACAATTTCAGATGCAGATGCTGAACCGTTATTTACTAAAACAGCCATGGGTGTTGTTCTAATATCCTCTGGAAAATCTTTAAGGTAGTCATCTTTGCCCCCGCCTTTTAAATAATCCCCTGGTACAGCTGTTAAGTGCATTTTTGAATCTTGTGCACGACCTTCGGTATAAACGACTAAGTCACCTTTTGGCAAGAAGGCAGCAGATACACCTACAGCGGCATTCAATAGACCACCTGGATTATTTCTAAGATCAAGCAATATACCTTTTAATGGTGTTTTATTTTGCTGGCGAAGATTTTTTAGGAGCTTCGCTAAATCTTCACCTGTATGTTCTTGGAATTGAGCGACACGAACGTAAGCGTAATTAGGTTCAACAAGCTTTCCTTTAACGCTTTGTGTCTTGATGATGGCGCGCACTAGATTAAAAGTTAAAGGTTTAGTTTCTCCCTTTCTTAATACAGTGAGAACAATGCTGGTCCCTGGTTTACCACGCATTTTTTTAACTGAGTCATTAAGCGTTAAGCCTTTTGTCGAAGTCTCATCTAATTTCATGATAAGGTCGCCGCTCTTCAGACCTGCTTTATAAGCTGGACTATCTTCAATCGGAGAAACCACTTTTACAAAACCATCTTCCATGCCGACTTCAATACCAAGACCACCAAACTCACCTTGAGTGGCTTGATTTAAGTCCTTAAGATCTTCGGTATTTAGGAAAGAAGAGTGAGGATCAAGTCCTGTTAACATGCCGTTGAGTGCTTCGTTAATAAGCTTCTTGTCTTCTACGGGCTCAACATAGTCAGATTTAATTTTGCCAAAGACTTCAGCAAAAGTTCTAAGCTCATCAACGGGCAAATTATTTTTTTCAGCTTTATCCGCAAAGACGGGTAAATTTAAACTGATTAGAACACCAATAATAGCGCCACAGGCTATAAGGGTAAATTTTTCGAATTTTGAGCGCATGAAGGACTTTCGTAATAAGCTATTAAGCAGTAATTATTTAATAATAAAGCATTCTGTCTTTTTGTTTGCCTTATATCAATAGGCTTGAATAAATATATTTTAAGAATACCTTTGAACCATGGGAACTAAATCTAAAACATATGAAATCGAAATTCAATTTTGCACTCAATGTGGCTGGCTTCCCAGAGCATCATGGATGATGCAGGAGATATTAACGACTTTTCAGGATGAAATTTTATCAGTCACATTAACCCCAAAGTCAGGCGGAATTTTTGAAATTTTCCTAGATAAAGAAAAAATCTATTCTAGATCGGACTTCGGAGGATTCCTGGATATTAAGGATATTAAAAAATTGATTAGAGATAAGATTAACCCAGGAAAAAACCTAGGTCACACTGATCTTTAGAGTGTTTCTTCTGGATCAACTCTCGTTGCGCCATTAAATCTTTTAAGCCAATAGTTTTTTGTAAGATTTTCTACGCGAATAGTTTTTCCTGTGCGTGGCGCGTGTATAAATTCATTATTTCCCACATAGATACCAACATGAGAGAACTTAGATTTTCTTGTATTAAAAAACACAAGATCCCCCGGTTGTAAGTCCTCAAATTTTATAGTTTCACCAATCTTACTAAGTGATCTGGCACTTGGCGGAAGGCTTAAATTTAGCGCTTGCTCGAAGACATATTTTACAAACTGACTACAATCAAAACCCGTTTCTGGTTTTGAGCCACCTAACTTATATTTAATACCCGTAAGCTCATAAGCTTTATCTATGATAAGAGGGATGTTGTTAGTCCATTGTTTATCAACTACTGGTGTCGACTCTGAGGCTACCACCGAGTCTTGACTGCTAACATTAATTGAATCAACTTCAGCCCAAGCGGGACTTGAAAATGCAAGTATTAAAAGGGTAATTAGCGTTTTGAAATTCATAGTTTGAAAATGAGTTAATTTAAGACATTTTACCATTTAAGGTGTGTTTGTGAAATCGGAGTTTCATCTGCATGAGATAATCCTGGGACCATGAATGAACTATTTATTAAACAATTTTTTAGTGAAAAAGGCGAGCTATCTCAGAGTATTGAAGATTATCGTCTGAGACAGGAGCAGGTCGACATCTCGGTATTAATTGACGAAGCTATCACAAATAAAAAAAAGTTAATTGTTGAGGCCGGAACGGGTATTGGTAAAACTTTTGCGTATCTTGTGCCAGCGTTTTTGTCTGGCGGGAAAATTATTATTTCTACGGCTACCAAAAATCTTCAGGATCAGTTGTTTACTAAAGATATTCCCATGATTAGAGATGCATTAAATGTCCCCGTGACTCTAGCAATGTTGAAGGGCAGATCAAACTATCTATGTCACTTGCGATTAGAAAACGCCATGATCGAAGGCGCATTTATGACCAAAGAAGATGTCACTTATTTGCATCTCGTTAATCAACATGCGAAGCATAGTATGGATGGCGATAGATCAGAATTGGATACAATTCCAGAGAGCTCCTCCATATGGCCCCAGGTCACCTCCACTAAAGAAAATTGTTTAGGTCAGGATTGTAGTTTTTATAAAGAGTGCTTTGTTATGAACGCCAGAAAAAAAGCATTGACTGCTGATGTCACGATCGTGAATCACCATTTATTTTTTGCCGACCTTAACATGAAGGAAGAAGGCATATCCGAACTTCTACCAAAAGCCACTACTGTTATTTTTGATGAGGCCCATCAAATACCTGACATCGCATCTATTTTCTTTGGAAAAAATGTTTCAACGGCTCAAATTAGCGAGATCGTTCAGGATGGCTATCAAATTTATTTGAAACATATGAAAGACGTTTCAGATTTTGAAACAATTTTAAATGATCTAGAAAAAGCAAATAAAGATTTTAGACTTGTATTTCCAAGGGAATCTAATCGATACCCATACCAAAAAATTTCTACTTTTAGCCGATTCGACTCTGCTTACGAAAACTTAATTGAAAAACTCAAAACATTAATTCAGTTATTGGCTCATCACAAGGACAGGGATACGGAGATTGAAAAGTATTTTGATAATTCGAATGAAATACTTTCCAATTTTGATAATTGGCGTGACGATAAAGATAACAACTCAATAAAGTGGGTAGAGGTTTATTCTCAGTCCGTGCAACTTAATAATACCCCCTTATCGATTGCCGATATGTTTGCAAAACATATCAATAATGAATTAACTTCATGGATCTTTACATCTGCAACTCTCGCTGTAAAAAATAATTTTGATCATTTCAAAAGTCAGCTAGGTTTAACAGATGCGGATTCTGTTTCTAAGGAAAGTCCATTTAACTACGCTGAAAAGGCTTTACTTTTTGTACCTAAACTAATGCCAGATGCTAATCATGAGAACTTTAACTTTGCGGTTGTTAATCAAATTTATCCCTTTATCAAAGCGAGCAAAGGTAGGGCATTTATTTTATGTACGACACTAAAGTCTATGCGGGAGATATTTACGCTCCTTCAAGATAAAATTGAAACGGATCAGTTGGATTACCCCATATACCTTCAGGGCGATGGTTCAAGGAATCATCTTTTAAATAAGTTTAGAGAACACGGTCACGCTGTCCTCATAGGCTCTTTAAGTTTTTGGGAGGGGGTTGATGTGAAGGGAGATGCCCTATCATTAGTGGTAATAGATAAATTGCCTTTTTTTTCGCCAGAAGATCCGGTGCTCGCTGCGAGAATTGATAAAATTAACAAAAGTGGAAAGAATGCCTTCATGGAATATCAGTTACCTAACGCAGTGATTACTTTAAAGCAGGGAGCTGGTCGATTAATTCGCGATGAATTTGATAAGGGCGTACTGGTGATATGTGATACAAGAATTATTGAAAAAGCTTATGGAAAAAGAATGTGGCAGAGCCTGCCTCCTTTCGCTCGATCACGAGATGATTTAGAGGTTATCCAGTTCCTAGAAAAAATTTAATCTATGAAAATCTTATCTTTAGATACTTCGACCGAATATATGTCTTTAGGCTTAAAAATTGATGAGGATTTTTACTCGATCAATATCAAGGCTGGACAGACTCACTCAGAAATTGTCTTGCCGGAAATAAAAAAATTACTAAGCGAGCATCAATTAACCATAACGGATCTTGATGCTGTTGCATTTGGCAGAGGTCCAGGTTCATTTACAGGGATTAGAATTGCATGCGGCATAGCTTATGGATTGGGCTATGGTGCATCGATTCCAGTCATCGGTGTTAATAATCTTTTGGCACTTGCTGAGGCATCAGGTAAAGATAAAGTGGTCAGTGGTATTGATGCCAGAATGGGTGAAATATATTTAAGTGCTTACATAAAAGAAGGGAAAACATTTTCAGAGCCTATGCTCGAAGGTGTTTATAAGCCTCATGAATTGCCTCAGCTTAAAGGCTTAGGTTGGACCTTAGTTGGAAATGCAATTGAGACATACGAAAAGCAAATGAAAGATCACTTTGGTCAGCAGATTGAAGAAGTTATTTTTGGCCCCTATGAAGTGGTCGAATCCATTTCTAAACTCGCAATGCCCTTCATTAAAAATAAATTATTCGAGCTGATTCATGCCGAACCTCTCTACTTAAGAAATAAAGTGGCCTTTACGACCGAAGAGCGAAAGTCATTGAATGCAGTTTAGTGACTTCAAAGAGATTGATTTAAGCGCGATTGAATTGATTGAAAATGAAGTTCATGCTTACCCTTGGACGCGAGGTAATTTTTTAGATTCAATAAAATCAAGTCACACATGTTTTATGATGAAGGCAAATGAAGAAATCATAGGATATGCGGTCATAATGTTTGTATTAGATGAGTGTCACATACTTAATATAAGCATAAAAAAAAGTATGCAAAAGAAAGGCTATGGTTCGGATTTACTTAAAGAAGTAATTCGTCGTTCAGAGTTGGCTCATTCTAAAACGATTTATCTTGAAGTTAGGATGTCCAATCATGCCGCTATTCACTTGTATGACAAACATGGGTTTAATGAAATGAGCATTAGAAAAAATTATTATCGTGCTAAAGAAGGGCGGGAAGATGCAGTTTTAATGGGGCTCGAGATTTGATGGATGCTGAATACACAAAAAGAATTTTAAAGGAACTTGAATTATTTCCCCTTTGGAAA
Source organism: Candidatus Methylopumilus universalis (assembly GCF_006364435.1). Taxonomy (NCBI): domain Bacteria; kingdom Pseudomonadati; phylum Pseudomonadota; class Betaproteobacteria; order Nitrosomonadales; family Methylophilaceae; genus Candidatus Methylopumilus; species Candidatus Methylopumilus universalis. The sequence continues at coordinate 249,129 of NZ_CP040977.1, forward strand.
TTAAAAGACAAGGATATTGCTTTATCTATTTCAAAAGAAGAGATAAAGCTCATTGAGACCGATTTATTTTTTGTATTCAAAATTAATTGTGTAGAAGGATCGTTATTACTTTTAAGCCAGAATTTTGTATTGGAACAGGAAGGGGCTGTACAAGAATTATTTTTAAATATTGCAAAATTTATTACAACGACGATAGGTCAAGACACATTCCAGAAAAATCATTTATTAATACTCACTAAAGATCAATTAAGCGACCTATGCCTAAATACTCCTCCAAAGCATATGCTAGCTTTTGGGTTAAATAATCAGTTTTTTGAAGAATACAAAACAAATAATTTGATGAATAATGTCACTTTGAACATTAAGCATACGCTTGATCTTAATCATCTTCTTCAAAACCCAAAAGATAAGAAATTAGTTTGGGAAAATATTTTAGATTTAATTAAAGACTTTTAAAAAAGAAAGAACATTAATGCTTGCATCAAAATTTTACATTTCAACCCTAAAGGAGGCGCCATCAGAGGCTGAGCTTATTAGTCATAAACTTATGATTCGCGCAGGCTTTATTAAGCGACTCGGTTCAGGCCTTTATTCTTGGATGCCACTTGGCTTAAAAGTTTTAAGAAAAATTGAAGCGATCATTAGAAATGAAATGAATAAGGCAGGGGCCCTAGAGTTATTAATGCCAGCCATACAGCCAGCTGAGCTATGGGAAGAGACAGGGCGATGGGAACTCTTCGGACCACAGATGTTAAAAATCAAAGATCGCCATGATCGAAGTTTTTGTTTTGGACCGACGCACGAAGAAGTGATCACAGATATTGCTAGAAAAGAAATTAATAGCTACAAGCAGCTGCCTATTAATTTTTATCAGATTCAAATGAAATTTAGGGATGAAATTAGACCTCGTTTCGGGGTGATGCGTGCTCGCGAGTTTCTTATGAAGGACGCCTATTCTTTCCACGCCTCAAAAAACTCTCTGCAAGAAACCTACGAGACGATGTATCAGGCCTATACCAATATTTTTAATAAGATAGGTCTTCAGTTTAGAGCAGTTAAAGCGGATACCGGTGCAATTGGAGGAGACGGGTCACATGAGTTTCATGTTTTAGCTGATTCCGGTGAAGATGCGATTGCATATAGCTCGGTTTCTGACTATGCCGCTAACATTGAATTAGCAGAAGCTATTCTTCAGGATCATAAAAGGCCAGATGCAATAGAGAAGATGGTTAGATTTGACACACCTAAACAGACGACATGTGACGACGTCGCTAAGTTAATTGGCGCATCTACTAAGAAGACAGTCAAAACTATAGCCCTTATCAATCAAACTAATGAAGCGAATGAATTTTTCTTGGCTCTTCTTCGCGGCGATCATGAACTTAATGAAGTGAAATTATCTAAACTACAAGGATTTGAGAATTTCCGTTTTGCAACTGAAGATGAAGTGAAAGAGCATCTTAAATGCCCACCAGGATTTATTGGGCCTGTAGGAGTTAAATCTTCTATAAAAATTATAGCGGACAAGTCCGTCGGTATTCTGTCTGATTTTATCTGCGGGGCCAACGAGCCCAAGCTTCATCTAAAAGGGGTAAATTTTGTGCGAGACGTTCCGGAGCCACTACTTTATGCAGATATAAGAAAAGTGGTTGAAGGTGATGTCAGTCCAGATAAGCAAGGCATGCTTCAGATATGCAGAGGGATTGAAGTAGGCCATATTTTTCAGTTGGGTAATAAATACTCTAAAGCGATGAAAGCCGAATATTTAGATGAAAATGGCCAGACTCAAACTTTAGAGATGGGCTGTTACGGTATAGGAGTGTCACGCATTGTAGCTGCTGCTATTGAGCAATCACATGATGATAAGGGCATTGTTTTTCCTATTAATATCGCACCTTTCGAAGTGGTGATTGCACCTATAGGTTACGACAAAAGTATTGAAGTAAAAGCTTCGGCTCATAAAATTTATGATGCGCTTCAGGCTTTAGGGGTTGACGTCTTGCTCGATGACCGAGGAGAGCGCCCGGGGATTATGTTTGCCGAGATGGAGTTGATAGGTATTCCTTATAGAATTGTCATTGGTGATCGTAATTTAAAAGAAGGTAAAGTCGAGTTCCAAGGTCGATTGGATCAAGAGTCTAAGTTAGTTGATGAATATCAAATAGTTAAAGAAATTAAATCTTTGTTAGCCCATTGAAAATTTAACCAATTTATTCATAAGTATATGATTTAATTGAGTTTTTTTTGTCAAGTATTTATTACAAAATAATTACAATTAAGGGGTGTATTTGTTAAAAAAAAGGGGTAATATTCGGCAAGTAGTTAGTAATCAATGACCTGGAAGACTAGGCCCATATGATAACTAAGTGCTCAAGTACTACAGCTCTTTGATGTATATACAGTCAACTAACTTAGGAGATGTTATGTCGAAATCATTAGCAGTAGCAATTAGTGTTGGTGTAATAGCAGGTCTTTGGAGTTTCCTCGGAAGTGGTTATCTCAGCTTTGCAAGTATCGCGATTGGTTTTATAGCTTGGGCTGCTTCTGGCCTAGTTGGCAAATCAGACGCAATGCAAAAAACAGTTATTGGAATGACGTTCGGCGCAATTATTGCATCAGTTGCAGTTTATTTAGCGGGTGTTGAATTACCGCTTATAGGTGCAAATATCGCAGTAGGCGTTGGTGTAGCAGCACTCATTCTTGTTCTGGTTGCTGATAAGGTATCTCAAGTTGCTAATGTTGGTGTAAATGTTTTAGGTTTTGCGTCAGCTTTCACACTATCACCAAGTGCAGCTAGTATCGGTGCAATGGATTTATCTAATCCAGTAGCTATTGTTTTAGTTTCAAGTATCTTGGGCGTAGTTGCAGGTAACTTAGCAGGAAGACTTGCCGCTGCAATTAAATAATTGTTTTAAATAAAAAAACGCACCTTTTGAGGTGCGTTTTTTTTATTTAGATTTGCTAGAAATTTTAAACCCATAATAGGTTCCGAACTCACCCTCAGATTCGTTATATATAAAGAATAAATTATTTGCGAAGCCAAGGCCGTTGTAATGATTGTGTGCCCTTAACTTGATATCCTTTGGCAAAGAAGATTTACCAACGAAGCTACCCTTAACATTAAAGATTAATACTGCTTTATGGTCCACATCGAGAATAGCCAGCTCTTCCCCATCAATGCTCGTTGCCGCAATAAAGCTATCGCTTAAATCATCAAATGCTACACCTGCTGATTTGAGATCCAAATTAATTTCCCCCACTTTGCTGCCATCATTCACATCAATAATAATGACCCTGCCACTTCTTTTTTGTTTAGCAAAGTAACGATTCGTTTTTGAGTCAAAAGAAGGCATCGTTGCTGAATCGCCAAAGGCAGGATTAAAGCTAGACACTTCTTTGGAGGTACCTTTTAAAATACCTTGTGAATCGAGGTCTAGAGAAAAAATACCCGTGTTAGGTGCGAAACCAGCTTCACTCGAAACGTTATAAGTGATGGTTGTAAGCTGAAAGCTTAATTCATTATAAAAAATGGAGCGATTATCAAATCCTGCTTGTGTTGAAGCCACATACTTTCCAGATTGATCATAGGTGTGAATAAGTGATTTAGAGATAGGTGCTTCGGTTTCAGAGCCTAAAGGAGCTAGGCCGCCATCTGCGATGTAATATTTTTTCTGTCCCGGAATAAAAGCCACTGTCATAGGCCGCGTCGTGGGCTTCTTAGCAAGCGTAATTTTAACTTCTGATTTTGCTTCAGGAAGCACGTCCGCATAAATAGAATAATTAAATATTAAAAAACATAATGCAATAATAATTTTCATAAGATCTATTTTCTAAGGTTGATTGTTAATTTAAGACCGCTCAATAAATGTAGCATCGCCATAACTAAAAAAGCGATATTCATTTTTAATGGCGTGCTGATATAGTCTTTTCATAGTATCACTTCCACTAAAAGCCGAGACTAAAATAAATAATGTACTTTTCGGTAAATGAAAGTTGGTAAGTAATGCGTCTACAATTTTAAATGTATAACCTGGTTTAATAAAGATAGAAGTTTCTTTTAATCCAGATTGGATCGTTTCCTCGGAAAATAAACTTTCAAGCGCTCTTAAAACGGTGGTACCGATGGCAATAATTCTGCCATTCTTTGATTTGGCATCATTAATCATGTGAATAGTTTTATCTGGCACATTAAAAGACTCGCTATGCATTTGATGGTCATTAATATCGTTATCTCTAACGGGTTGAAAAGTGCCAGCTCCGACATGCAGCGTTAAAAAAGTGTATTTAATTTTTTTGTCATCTAAGGCTTTAAAAATTTCATCGGTAAAATGGAGTCCAGCAGTGGGCGCTGCGACGGCACCCGACTCTTTGGCATAGATTGTTTGGTATCTTTTTTCATCAGATATATCCGCATTTCTCTCGATGTAAGGGGGTAAGGGGATATGCCCATATCTTTCAAGTATGTCGTAACTGGATAAATTTGAATTAAACCCAATATAAAAAAGATCGTTTTCTTTCTTGATGACTTTAACCGACACGTCTTTGTTGATTTCAAAGATATTATCATCAACTATTTTTTTTGATGTTTTTAAGTGCGCGAGCGCATGATGGTCATCCAAGATACGCTCAATCATGATTTCAACTTTTCCGCCTGTGATTTTTTTCCCAAATAACCTGGCTTTAATCACACGTGTGTCATTGAAAATCAAAAGATCATTTGGATTTAATAAATCAACAAAGTCTGTAAACTTTTTATCGCTGAATGACTTTGTATTTTTATTTAAAACAAGGAGCCGACTCGAGTCCCTTTTTTGAAGGGGAGTTTGGGCAATAAGATGCTGGGGCAGTTCAAAATTAAAGTCTTCAATTAGCATATTAGATTTATGCGCTTAACATTTTAAGAGCAGTTTTTAAATGATCTGAATATTAGAATTATTTAATATGGTTCAAAATAATACCTACTAAAATTGCAAGCGTTAATAGCAAAAGAATTGCCACTAAAAAACCTATAATCACAAAATACTTTATCCCATGCTTTTCAACAAAAGCATCATCCTGAGAAAATCTTCTATTATTTTGGATGCCGAAAAAAGCCGATAGGATACTTTTGATGATATTAAGCATGGTCTTTTACTAAGTTTTAAATTCCTACAATCATAATATAGTTATCAGATTTAAGCCGATATTATCTATAATGTTAAGCTTGTATGCATCTAGAGGCCGGGATGGCGGAATTGGTAGACGCACGGGACTCAAAATCCCGCGCTAGTAATAGCGTGCGAGTTCGATTCTCGCTCCCGGCACCATAAATTATTGGAATTTTTTTCTTTTAAGTACGTCAAGAGAAAATATGATTCAAATCAAAAAGTCAAAGAAAGGCACTTTAGACGAATTTATTCTTCGGCCAAATCCATCTATGCCATGGAGAGTGATTAAAAAAATATATCTTTTTTTCTTTATCTTTATTCTCATAATTTCCTTAATACTCTGTTACTTTGGATTGTATCTAGCGATTCCTTTTTACGGCATTGAAGTGCTTTTGCTTGGATATGCTTTATATTTCACTTGTCTTAAAAGTACCTTTTATCAAATTATAAGAATCAGTTCCCGCTTAATTGAAATTAAAACTATTCAAGGGAAAAAAATAATTAGAGAGGAGTTTAATCGAGACTGGAGTAAATTTAGACTTGTAACAACATACTTTAATCGACCTAGCTATATAGTCATAAGCTCTAAGGGAAAAAATACTCGTATTGGAGATTTTTTATGCGAGAAAGAGCGCTTAGAATTGTTTAAAAAAATCTCATGATTACTATTTTTCGTATTGATTTTAAAAAATCCTACTGATAACATGAGGAACATAAAATTTCAGTAAATATAGATCATTCGACTTTTACCGTAAGGAATAATAAATGCACTTGAATAAAAGTATGGCTAGATTTTTATCTAATTTCATAGTTATCGTCTCAGCACTATTCTTATTAAGCCCCGATATATTACATGCTGCTTGGGGTTTAAATATGAGAGAGGGAGCTACCCCTATAAGTCAAGATGTTTATAACATGCATATGACTTCTTTATATGTAGTTACTGTCATTGGTATTTTGGTGTTTGGTGTGATGTTTTGGTCAATATTCCATCATCGTAAGTCGAAAGGCGTCAAACCAGCAAAATTTTCACACAGCACAACCGTTGAAGTAATTTGGACTCTTATACCTTTTGCTATCATTGTTGCATTGGCAATACCTGCAACTAAACTTCTTGCAAGGATGGATGACACTTCAAAATCTGAAATCACTATCAAAGCAACAGGGTATCAATGGAAATGGAAATATGACTACATAGATGAGGATATTACTATTTACAGTAATTTGGCCGCTGATAGTGTTGATGCTAGCCAGAGGAATTCAGGTATTGATCCAAAGACTGCAGATAACTATTTACTAAATACTGATACAGCTCTTGTACTTCCTGTTGGTAAAAAAATTAGAATTATGACAACAGCGAACGATGTTATTCATGCTTGGTGGGTGCCTGATCTAGGCTGGAAAAGAGACGCTATCCCAGGATTCATTAATGACAACTGGACGGTAATTAATAAAGAAGGTGTTTATCGCGGGCAGTGCGCTGAAATTTGCGGCAAAGGACATGGATATATGCCCATTGTTGTAAAGGCTGTTCCAGAAAAACAATACTTAGCTTGGGTTCAAGAAACAAAACTTGCATTAAAATCTAAAAAAGATAGTGGCGATAAAGAGCTGTCAATGGATGAGTTAAAATCTAAAGGTGAAGCGGTTTATAAAGCAAATTGTCTAGCTTGTCATCAAGCAAATGGACAAGGTATTAAGGGAGTTTTCCCATCAATTGATGGCAGCCCTCTTGCAAACCTAAAGGAAAATATACCAGCTCATATTCATCAAGTTATTTATGGAAAGGGAAATATGCCAGCTTTTGGCGAGCAACTATCGGACACTGATATTGCCTCAGTAGTTACTTTCACAAGAAATAATTGGGGTAATAAAACAGGCGATATTATTCAGCCTAAAGATGTAGCAGCAGGCAGAAAGAAATAATTTTAAATTTAATTTTTTTAATTTAGGAAGATTTTAAGAATGAGCACAATAGCACACGCCGATCACGATCATCACGATCATAAGCCCACAGGCATTAAACGTTGGTTGTTTTCAACAAACCATAAAGACATAGGTACGATGTATCTCGTGTTTTCATTGATTATGTTCTTTATTGGCGGCGCAATGGCGATGGTTATTCGTGCAGAGTTATTTCAACCAGGGCTTCAGTTTGTAGACCCCCAATTTTATAACTCGATGGTTACTGTGCATGCGCTTGTAATGATTTTCGGAGCTGTTATGCCTGCTGGAGTCGGTCTTGCTAATTGGATGATACCTATTATGATTGGCGCTCCGGACATGGCCCTTCCTCGTATGAATAATATGAGTTTTTGGATTATGCCTTTTGCTTTTGCACTTCTTTTGGGCACTTTATTTATGGAAGGTGGAGGCCCTGCAGGCGGCTGGACTATGTACCCTCCTCTTGTTCTTCAAACAGGAAAAGCATTTCCGTATTTAATCTTTGCGGTTCATTTCCTAGGTATCTCATCTATTATGGGTGCAATTAATATTATTGCGACAGTTTTCAATATGAGAGCGCCAGGTATGACATTAATGAGATTGCCTTTGTTTGTCTGGACTTGGGTGATTACAGCCTTTTTACTTATTGCCTCTATGCCAGTTTTAGCAGGTGCCGTAACAATGCTCTTAACAGATAAATATTTTGGCACAAGCTTTTTTAATGCTGCCGGTGGCGGTGACCCAGTATTGTTCCAGCATATTTTCTGGTTCTTCGGACATCCAGAAGTTTATATTTTAGCCCTACCAGCTTTCGGAATCGTATCTCAAATTATCCCGACTTTTGCTCGTAAGCCACTTTTCGGATATGCATCTATGGTTTATGCCACAGCATCAATTGCAATTCTTTCTTTCTTTGTATGGGCGCATCATATGTTTACAGTTGGGCTTCCTATCAACGGCGAATTATTTTTCATGTATGCAACGATGTTAATTGCTGTTCCGACAGGCGTTAAAGTATTTAATTGGGTAGCTACAATGTGGAGAGGCGCTATGACTTTTGAGACTCCCATGCTATTTGCATTGGCATTTGTAATTTTATTTACAATTGGGGGCTTTTCAGGGCTTATGTTAGGCATTACGCCAGTTGACTTCCAATATCATGACACTTACTTTGTTGTAGCTCATTTCCATTATGTCTTATTAACAGGTGCAGTATTTGCTCTAATGGCATCTGTTTATTATTGGCTTCCTAAATGGACTGGCAACATGTATGACGAGAAATTAGCTAAGGTACATTTCTGGTTATCGACCATTTTTGCAAATGTACTTTTCTTCCCACAACACTTTTTAGGTTTAGCCGGTATGCCAAGAAGAATTCCAGATTACAGTGTTCAGTTTGCAGATTTTAATATGGTTTCAAGCCTTGGCGGTTTTGCTTACGGCATTTCACAGTTGTTATTCGTATACATAGTTATCAAATGTGTCCTAGGCGGCAAAAAAGCTACAGGTCAAGTTTGGGAAGGCGCACGCGGTTTGGAGTGGACATTGAGCTCACCTCCGCCATACCATTCATTCACTAAGCCACCAAAAGTCACAAAAGCTTTAATGGACTATTAATGGTAAAAAAAGCATTTCAAAATAATAATGAATTAGTTAAAAAAAGAAATAAACGATTAGCATTAATTCTAGGCTTAGTTGCTTTTTCTTTTTACGTAGGGTTTCTTCTAAGCAATATGAAATGATTAAATTTGGCGGCATTAAGCGAACAACTGTTTATTTAACGCTGCTCACAGTTGTAATGTTTGGTTTTGGTTATGCACTTGTGCCTCTATATGATGTTTTTTGTGAAGTCACTGGGCTGAATGGAAAGACAGGACGTATTTACAATGCAGAAGCGTCAAAGTTAATTGTAGACACTCAACGATTTGTTACGATTCACTTTGATTCGAATATAAATGGTAATTTAGCTTGGAAATTAAAAGCCGATCAAAAGTTTTTAAAGGTTAATCCAGGTAAATTTTATGTTGTGACCTATACCGTTGAAAATATGATTAGTGAGGAAATTATTGGGCAGGCAATACCAAGTGTTACGCCTCAAATTGCATCACTTTATTTAAAAAAGTCAGAGTGTTTTTGTTTTAGGAATCAAGTATTAAAGCCCGGTGAGAGTAAAAAACTTACTGTACGGTTTGAGGTGGATAAAGATATTCCTAAAAATGTGGAATCACTTACTCTTTCTTACACTTTTTTCAGAGCTTTGAAAGATGACAAAAAGGCAAGTTAAGTAATGTTAATATATTAATAATGAAGGAAATTATATGGCAAGCAAAGATATCTATTTTGTTCCAGAGTCAAGCAAATGGCCAATAGTCGGCAGCCTTGCTCTCTTTACTACATTCGTAGGTTCAGCGATGTTATTAAATCAATCGCCCAATGCAAAGTATGTCTTTATTGCTGGCATAGCAGCAGTAATTTATATGTTTGCAGGATGGTTTTCAAATGTAATAGCTGAGAGCCTTTCAGGGAAATATAATAAACAAGTAGATATTAGCTTCAGAATGGGCATGGGCTGGTTTATTCTTTCAGAAGTTATGTTTTTTGCAGCTTTTTTTGGTGCGCTATTTTATGCTCGTGTATTATCTGTGCCTTGGCTTAGTGGTGAAGGTCATGGAGTAGTAACGCATCAGTTTTTATGGCCAGCGTTTAAAGCATCTTGGCCTATGTCAGTGATGCCAAATCCAACCAATTTTACGGTTTATAAAGACACTATCCCGGCATTTGGCTTGCCCGCAGTTAATACCTTAATACTTTTAATAAGTGGGGTGACAGTTACATTTGCTCATTGGGCTTTAAAAAAAGCACAAAGAAATTATCTTAATATCTGGCTTGCTGTTACGGTCGCATTAGGTGCATTATTTGTGTACTTGCAAGCAACCGAGTATCACCATGCTTACACCGAATTAAGTTTAAAACTTAGTTCTGGAATATATGGATCTACATTTTTCTTACTTACAGGATTCCATGGTTTTCATGTAACGATGGGAGCTGTGATGTTAGCAGTGATTCTATTGAGATCAATTAAAGGACATTTTACAAAAAATGATCATTTTGCTTTTGAGGCTGTCGCTTGGTATTGGCACTTTGTGGATGTGGTTTGGCTAGGTTTGTTTATATTTGTATATTGGCTTTAATCTAGCACATTTAAAAAGCGCTATATTTATAGCGCTTTTTTATTTTACATGCCATGAGGATGAATCAGGCCAGAATAAAATCCATAAAAAAGCAGGAAGAATAAAAGAAGAGAAAGCCCAACTCTAAAGGAAAGCGATGTAACCATTCTGTTAGAATTCTTTTTTTTATCTTTGATTAGAAAGAAAAGCCCACCCGAAAGGGATAGAAGTATAAATAATAGAATTGCAATTACAAGAATCTTAAATAATAATTCACCGCTCATAAAATAACCTTGTCTTCAATATAATTTTGAAATTTTCAATCTATAACATAAGTTTTAATTATAAGTTATTACCTACTCTGATATTTATTATATTTTTTACCTTTTTTATTAAATTAGGGTTCTGGCAGATGGACCGTGCCGATCAAAAAAAGATAATTAATATGGCATTTGTCGAAAGACAAAATAAGCCGCCAACACATTTGAATAAAGAAACTATCCAAATGCCAATAAAGGATATTATTTGGCGCCACGTTACTTTGAGCGGGGAGTTTTTAAATGACAAGAATATTATTCTAGACAATCAAATTCGTGAAGAAAAAGCAGGCTTTCTCATTTATACCCCTTTTAAAATTTTAGACTCTAATAAAATTATCTTAATTAATAGGGGCTGGTATCCTCTAACCAATTCAAGAAAAGATATTCTTGATATACCTCCTATTAAAGAGATGCAAACAATTGAAGGTCAAGTTAGTCAAATGCCCTCTTCTGGTATTTCACTAGGAAAAGTAGTAACTGAAAAATTAAATGAGTCGTCTTTTAGGCTTCAGAAGATGGATTATGAAGTTTTAAGCTCTTTAATAAGCAAAGATTTAATGGGGTATGAAGTTAAACTCAGAAAACCAATTTTTGATAAGACTTATGTTGTAGATTCAGGTACCCCAGTCCCGGACAGTGATAAAAATTACGGTTATGCATTTCAGTGGTTTGCGATGGCATTTACTCTTTTCATTATTTTTATAAGATTAGGCGTAAAAAAGAAATGATCTTAAGCGATATTCTTAAGTCACGGTTAAAACTAATTGGTATTGTATTGTTATTTGTTATGCCTGTAGTTTATGCATGGTATTTAGTTTTTTTTACAAATTACAAAATGCATACAAAAGGAGTAGAGCATGGACTCTTAATTAGTCCAATTATTCAGGTTGGTGATTTCGAGTTATTTGAACCGATAAGCCAAGAAAAATATCAATTAATTGGTAAATGGACATTAGTTTCCTTCGTGGAAAATAAATGTGAGAAGGCGTGTGAGTTTCAATTATATGAGTTAAGACAAATTTGGCTTGCATTAGGTAAAGATGGCAATAAAATTCAAAGGCTAGCTATAGTTAAAGATAAAAATTTAATTTCATCTGAACAGATTAAATTGAGCCAAGGCCACCTCTTTTTGAAAGAAGATAAAGATTCAAAAGATAGACTAAATAGTCGAATTAAATCTTATCCAGCCTTTGATAGCGAATCTATCTATCTGATAGATCCTTATGGAAATTTGATGATGCAATATAAAAAAGGAACGAATCCATCTGGAATAATTAAAGATATAGAACGATTAATAAGAATTTCAAAATAATTAGGAATCTAGATGCTTTTTCAAAAGAGCATTTAATTTATTAAAATCTAATTCTCCTATGACTTTATCAATGATTTTTCCATTTTTATCAATTAGTATTGAAGTTGGTGTAAGACGAATGTTCTCAAATGATTGTGCAATTTGACCGTCAATGTCTAGCACAACAGGAAAAGGGATTTTATTCTTTTGAGTAAAATTTAAGACATGATTTGGCGGGTCATAACTCATAGATACAGCGATAATTTCCAAACCTTGCCCTCTGAATTGATTATAAGTAGCAGCTAGACCTGGCATTTCTTTGATACATCCTGGACAGTCGGTTGCCCAAAAATTGATGATTGTAAAATTGTTTTTAACTTGATAAAGCTGGAAAGCTTCACCAGTAATTGAAGTAACCCGAATCTCAGGAACTTTTTTATTTGCAGTTAATGACAAAAAAAATAAGACTAAAAGAGCTAATAAAACGAATAACAGCCAGAGAGATTTTTTTGCCATAATTGGGTGAATGTTATAATTCTTTCATAGTAATGGAATTATTTCTTATGAGTCTAATCGATATTATTATAATTTTATAGAAATTTAATTATGAATCTTTTTAAAAAAATTACTTTATTTACAACAATTATGACATTTTGCTTAATTGTTTTAGGCGCCTATGTAAGGCTGTCTGATGCTGGTTTAGGTTGCCCAGATTGGCCAGGATGTTTTGGAACGCTAACAGTGCCAGAAAGCCAACTGGCTATTGAAAAAGCCCAACATACTTTTCCAGGTCAGGTTATAGAAAATGACAAAGCTTGGAAGGAAATGGTTCATAGATATGTGGCAGGCCTATTGGGGCTTTTAATTTTATCAATTGCATATTTGGCTTATAAAAATAAAAAATCACTTAAAGTGAACATCCTTGTTCCTTTCACTCTTCTGGGTATTGTATTTTTTCAAGCTATGTTAGGAATGCTTACAGTTACACTTTTACTCAAGCCTATTATTGTTAGTGCCCATTTAATAGGTGGCATGGCAACTTTAGCTATACTCACCTATCTAAGCTACGAACATTTCAACAAAAATTCAAAATTAATTCTAAAGAAAAGCATAATTTTTTATATGGCAAGGTTTGGCCTTATTCTGATTTTTATGCAAATATTTTTAGGTGGTTGGACAAGCACTAATTATGCTGGTCTCGCTTGTACAGATTTTCCGACCTGCCATGGTCAATGGATCCCTGATATGGACTTTAAGAATGCGTTTAATATTTTCAGAAATCTAGGCCAAACTTCTGAAGGGGCTCCAATTAGCCTTAACGCACTACATGCAATTCAATGGATACACAGAGTAGGCGCTATAACTGTAGTTATTTATTTTGGCTATTTATCTTATGCATTGATGAAATATAAACAATTGAGATTTGAAGCAATCCTTCTATTAATTATATTGGCAGCCCAATTTGTTATTGGAGTTGCTAACTTGATTCTTCATCTCCCAATGGTCTTAGCTGTTAGTCATAATCTAACAGCAGCTTTACTAGTTATCATAATAACAATATTAAATTCAAAAATTAAAAAACAATATGCTTAACTCTCTTAAAAAAAATGCTTTGAATCTTAAGGTTGATTTAAAGAATTTTTTAGTTCTTTGCAAGTTGCGAGTTAATTCTCTTATTGTTTTTACTGCTGTGATAGGAATGTTTTTAGCTACCCCAGGGATGGTGCCATTTAATCTATTACTAAGCTCTATTTTGGGTATTGCTTTTGTCTCGTTTGCAGCAGCAGCTTTTAATTGCCTGATTGAACAAAAAATAGATGCTGTGATGGCAAGAACAAAAGGAAGGCCAATAGGGACAGGGCAATTGTCATCCGAACGCACTGTAGTTTATGCAAGTATTTTGGGAGGTATTGGATTAGCAATTCTTTTTTATTATGTGAACTCTCTAACAATGTGGCTTACTCTTGCAACTTTTTTCTCTTACTCTGTCATTTATACAATTTTTCTTAAGCCTGCTACGCCAATGAATATTGTTATTGGTGGTGCCTCTGGCGCCATGCCTCCTATTTTAGGGTGGGCAGCAGTTAATAATACTGTTGGACCGGAAGCGCTAATTTTATTTTTAATTATCTTCTGCTGGACGCCACCTCATTTTTGGGCATTGGCACTTTACCGGAGAAATGATTATGCAAAAGTAGGTATACCAATGTTACCTGTCACACACGGCGAGTCTTTCACATTATTACAAATTGTTCTATATACAATCATTTTGATTATTGTGACTATGGCGCCATTTAGTCTTGGTATGAGTGGGCTTATTTATTTAATTTGTGCCACTATTCTTAATGCCTTTTTCTTGTACTATGTAATTATGCTTTATAAAAAGTACTCAGATAAATTGTCCATGAAAACATTTAGATATTCTATTATCTATTTAAGTTTGATTTTTTCTGCGATGTTAGTTGACCATTATTTTAAATTTACTCTGTATTAAGATTACAAAAGGAAAGTTAAATGAATTTAGAAAAAGAAAAAAATGTATTATTTGAATTAACTATAATTATTGTTGGAGCAATTGTAGGGGGAATTTTATTTATTTCATTCGTAACCTATGACTTTAAGAGCAGTCCTAGTTCTAACGTTATGGTAGAAAGTAAAATTAAAGAAAATATTCAGCCAGTAGCAAAGGTAGAGTTATCACAGGCTATTGCAGAAGGGTCAGCTTCGGGAGGAAAATCAGGGGAGGAAGTCTACAAAGCTGCTTGTTTAATGTGCCATCAAGCTGGTATGTTAAATGCTCCAAAATTTGGTGATGTGCAAGCCTGGGCTCCAAGAATAGCTCAAGGTTACGAAGTGCTTGTTCAGCATGCCATCAAAGGAATTCGATCTATGCCTGCAAAAGGTGGGAATGCATCTTTGTCTGACAATGAAGTTGCAAGTGCGGTCTTATATATGTCGAATTCATCAGGCGCTAACTTTAAAAAATAAATATCTATGGCAATTTACGCAATTGGTGATATTCAAGGTTGCTACTATTCTTTTCTAGATTTACTAAAAAAAATTAAATTTAAACGTGGCAGAGATCAACTTTGGCTCGTAGGCGATTTAGTTAATCGTGGTAATGGATCATTAGAAATTTTAAGATGGTGCTATAAAAATAAATCCTCAGTGACAGCTGTCTTAGGCAATCATGATCTTCATGCATTAGCTATCAAATATAAAGTCATTGAGCCAGACGATGAAGATACTTTGTCTCGCCTTCTTAAAGCAAAAGACTCAGATTTACTTTTTAAATGGTTAAGATCACTCCCATTAGTGCATTATGAAAAAAAACACTTAATGGTTCATGCAGGTGTAATGCCTCAGTGGACTATTAAAGACGCTCTTAAATTCTCAAAAGAAGTAAGCACGCAACTCCGCAGTAAAAAATATATAGAATTTTTATCTTCTATCTATGGCAATAAGCCAGATAAGTGGTCTAGCACTTTAAATAAAAATGATAAAGCAAGAATTATCATTAATGCGACAACAAGATTGAGGGCTTTATCTTCAGACGGAGCTATTGATTTTACCTATAAAGGCGAACTTAAAAATATGCCTAAAAAATTAAAAGCTTGGTTTGATTTTCCTAAAAGAAAAACTAAAGATAACGTTATTATTTTTGGCCATTGGTCAGCACTTGGGCTTGTCACAAGAGGAGATATTTTTTCGATTGATACAGGCTGCGTTTGGGGAAGATCTTTAACGGCCGTCAGGCTTGATGATAAGTCAGTATTTTCTGTCAAAGCTAATTCAAAAGATACCTAGTTAATTATTTTCTTCGATTAATTTTTTTGTATAAAGTATTTCGATGTCATCACGGGTAGGCCGATGATTCTGACCTCCTTGATTTTGAATTTTAATAGCGCCCATCACAGAAGCTAATCGACCAGTAGATTGCCAATCCCATTTCTTAGAAATTCCATATAGAAGGCCTGCGCGATAAGCGTCGCCGCACCCTGTTGGATCAATAGTTGATTGAACCTTAATGGGTTCGATCTTGTATGTTTTATGATCAGCATAAATGATTGAGCCTTCACCACCCCTGGTAACAATTAATGCCTCTACTTTTTTAGAAATTTCTTCTAAAGAAAGAGAAGTCTTTTCTGATAGAAGAGTTGCTTCATAGTCGTTCACCGCAATATATGTAGCATCATCAATAAATTTTAAAAGTTCTTCACGATTAAACATTGGCAGCCCTTGGCCAGGATCGAACATAAAGGGGATATTAAGTGCCTTACATTCTTTAGCGTGATTCATCATGCCATCTTTTCCATCTGGCGCAATAATCGCTAAACATACATCCTTCACTTCTTTAATTTTGTTCTGATGAGATTCCACCATGGCGCCTGGATGAAAAGCTGTAATTTGATTGTCACTGAGATCAGTTGTAATATATGCCTGCGCTGTATAGAGACTTTTAATTTCTTTGATATATGAAGTATCAATTCCATTTTGATTAAGCCAGTCAAAATAAACGGAAAAGTCGCTACCTACCGTTGCCATAATGACAGGATTTTCATCGAGAAGCTTAAGATTGAAAGCAATATTTCCTGCGGTACCGCCAAATTCTTTCCTAAGTTCTGGCACATAAAAAGCCACACTTAATTTATGAATACTTTCAGGCAAAATATGGTTTTTAAATTGGTCTTTGAATACCATAATGGTATCGAAAGCCATAGAGCCACAGATGAGTATACTCATGCTGGTTTAAATTCGACTAAGTAAATTATGACAACAAGAGCTATTACAGGCACCTCATTAAACCATCGGAAATAGATATGGCTATGCTTATTTTTATTGTTTTTAAAATCAATAAGATGTTTAAAACATAGATAGTGATAAGCAAGTAATAAGATTACAAGACCTATTTTAATTTGAAGCCATTGTTCAGTGACTCCATAGAGATTCCAAAGCCATCCTCCGAAAAGTATTGTTAAAAAAGCGCCAGGTGTCATGATGCCAAAAAAAAGCTTTCTTTCCATGACTTTGAATCTTTCATGGCTAATTTTATCTTTACTCATGGCGTGGTAAACAAATAGCCTTGGCAAATAAAAAAGGCCAGCAAACCAAGTCACCATAAATATAATATGAAGGGTTTTTATCCAGAGCATTTTGGGTGTTTTTGAGAAATTAATCTGAACTTTGTTAAAGTCATTGGATTCATAAAAAGATAAGGGACGGGCTCTTTAAGCCGAGTAAATTGAGTTCATATTTTAACTGAATTTTTTGCCTAAAGTTCAATAACCCTATGGGTTATAACGTTGTTAGCAATTCTCCTCCATGATATGCTCATGGTTAAATTAAATTTATTTAAATGAACGCCCCAATACTCAAATCTATTTTTAAAACGCAACCATTTCCAATCAATCGATTGCGTGAAATACCCTATAACTATACTTCGTTTTCAGACCGAGAAATTGTCATTAGATTCTTGGGGGAAAATGTCTGGAATATTCTGAATGAATTGAGAGACGAAAGAAAGACAGGCCGATCTGCTCGAATGCTTTTCGAGGTGCTAGGTGATTTATGGGTAGTTAATAGAAATCCTTACCTTCAAGATGATCTTTTAGAAAATCCGAAGCGACTGAAAGCATTAGTAGATGCTATGTATCATCGTATCCATTCGATTGGGGAGCGAAGTTCTGGCAATGCCAAAGTCATTGAGCTTTCTGAGGCAGCGCATAAGGCAGTTAAGACTTTTGAAAATGATTTCAAGTTGGTCAAAAAACTTAGAAGAAAAATTTTTTCTAAATTAAAAAAAATCACTAAAAAAGATAATATTCAATTTGATGGATTGGCGAGAGTATCTCATGTAACTGATGCAACGGACTGGAGAGTTGAATACCCATTCGTGGTAATAAACCCAGATCACGAAGAAGAGATGGCGCACATTGTTAAAGCTTGTATCGACCTTGAGTTAACGATTATTCCTCGAGGTGGAGGTACAGGATACACTGGTGGGGCTATTCCGCTCTCCCCGTTTTCAGCGGTCATTAATACCGAAAAACTTGATGATATAAGCAATGTCGAATATCAGAATTTACCTGGTGTTAGTGAGCGTGTGCCTGTTGTGAAGTGCGGTGCTGGGGTTGTTACAAGACGCGCTATGGAAATGGCGACAAATAACGGTCTTGAATTCGCTTGCGATCCAACATCAGCAGATGCATGTTGTATTGGTGGCAATATTGCAGTAAATGCTGGCGGAAAGAAAGCGGTTCTGTGGGGGACAGCTTTAGATAATTTAGCTTCTTGGAAAATGGTTGACCCTAATGGTAATTGGATTGAGATTGAAAGATTAGATCATAATCTTGGCAAAATTCATGATATAGATTTGGTGCGCTTTAAAATTAGTCGTTACAAAACTAATGGTAAAGACTTAATTGATAAGCCAGAAATATTAGAAATTCCAGGAAGCAGTTTTAGAAAAATTGGATTAGGTAAGGATGTTACTGATAAATTCTTGAGTGGGCTTCCAGGTGTCCAAAAAGAAGGCTGTGACGGACTTATCACATCTGGTACTTTCATCCTTCATAAAATGCCAAAGTATATAAGAACTGTATGCTTAGAATTTTTTGGTAATGTCTCTCATGCAGTTCCAGCAATTGTTGAAATCAAAGATTATTTAGATCAATCAAATAGCACGCTCTTAGCTGGCTTAGAGCATATGGATGAGCGTTATATTAAGGCTGTTGGATATAGCACAAAAGCTGCAAGGCAAGAGCGTCCCCGCATGGTTTTGATTGCTGATATAGCTAGTGATGATGAAGATGCTGTAGGAATTTCAGCCTCTCAAATTGTCCAGATAGCTAATTCAAGAGATGGCGAAGGTTTTATAGCAGTTTCAGCAGATGCACGAAAACGTTTTTGGCTTGACCGTGCAAGAACAGCCGCTATTGCAAAACATACGAACGCATTCAAGATTAATGAAGATGTTGTAATTCCCTTGCCAAAGCTTGGTGAATATTCTGACGGTATTGAAAGAATTAATATTGAGCTTTCAATTAGAAACAAATTAAAACTTTTAGATGATTTAGAAACTTTTATTGAGCACGATAAGTTTCTTTATGAAGAAGAGGGTTTGAATTCAGATCCAGAGCTTAATCAAGTTAAGCAAAAAATGAGTATAGATTTGATTCATGGATTAAGGGAAAAATGGGGCCAGATGCTCGACAATTTGGATGGTCCGCTTTCATCACTTCTTCAAAGAAATGTTGATATTGAATATAAATATGAAAATATCTTTAGAGCCCTTCAATCTTATGAGTTAAGAATTTCTTGGAAGAAAGAACTAAAAGATCCACTTCATGAAATTTTTAGTGGAAGAGAGTACCAGGCCTTTCTACTTAAGCTAGATCAAATACATAAAAATACTTTGAAGAGCAGGGTATTTATAGCCCTTCATATGCATGCTGGAGATGGTAATGTGCATACCAATATTCCAGTCAATTCAGATGACTACCAAATGATGCACGAAGCGCATGAGGCGGTAGTGAGAGTTATGGCTTTAGCTAAAAGCCTCAATGGTGTTATTTCTGGCGAGCACGGCATTGGCATTACAAAAATGGAATTTCTAGATGAGAGCACAATTGAAGCATTTGAGAAATATAAAAATAAAGTAGACCCCTTTGGACATTTTAATAAAGGCAAACTACTTCCAGGATCTGGTTTAGAAAATGCTTATACGCCAAGCTTCGGACTATTAGAGCAAGAATCGATCATCATGGAACAATCTGCTATTGGAGAAATCGCAGATTCAATAAGTGATTGCCTGCGCTGCGGTAAATGTAAGCCCGTTTGTACTACTCATGTTCCGCGCTCTAATTTACTCTACAGCCCAAGAAATAAAATTTTAGCAACCTCACTTCTGATCGAAGCATTTCTGTATGAAGAACAAACAAGGCGTGGCATTTCAATTAAACATTTTGATGAATTCAATGATGTAGCTGATCATTGCACTGTCTGCCATAAATGCTTAAATCCATGTCCGGTAGATATTGATTTTGGTGAAGTCTCTATCGCTATGCGAAATTTTCTAAGAGAGCAGGGTAAGCGTCATTTTAGTCCAGGCACTGCTCTAGCTATGACTTATTTGAATATGAAAGACCCTGTCACTATTAAAATTATGAGAACTTTAATGGTTGATTTCGGTTACAAAGCTCAACAAGCTGGGCATAATCTATTAAAAAAACTTGGTGTTATTAATTTATTTAAAAATAACCCACCTTCTACAATTGGCAAGGCTCCAATTAAGTCTCAGATTGTTCATTTCTTAAATAGGCCTATGCCTAAAAATATGCCCACTAAGACATCAAGAGCTCTTCTCGGCATAGAAGACGATAAGCTTGTTCCCGTAATAAGGAATCTACAAAAAATCAATGAAGACTCTGATGCAGTTTTTTATTTCCCCGGATGTGGCTCTGAAAGACTTTTCTCTCAAGTAGGCTTGGCGACCCAAGCAATGTTATATGAGGTAGGTGCTATTACTGTGCTGCCGCCAGGTTATTTGTGTTGTGGTTATCCGCAAACATCATCTGGCAACCATGATAAAGGTCAAAAAATAACTTCTGATAATCGTGTTCAATTTCATAGAGTCGCTAACACGCTTAATTACTTAGATATTAAAACAGTGATTGTTTCTTGTGGGACTTGCATGGATCAATTACAAAAGTATGAATTTGAAAAAATATTTCCTGGTTGTAGATTATTAGATATTCATGAATATCTCATGGAAAAAGGAATAAAAATGGAAGGTGTATCAGGTACAAGATATATGTACCATGACCCATGCCATAGCCCAATGAAAACATATGCGCCTAGCAAAGTTACAAATGCATTGATGAATACAAATGTACCTCTAAATGATCGCTGTTGCGGTGAGTCTGGAACGTTTGCTGTAGGTAGGCCAGATATTGCAACGCAAGTTAAAAAGAGAAAACAAGAGGAAATTGAAAAAGGCATTCAAAAAATGGGCGAGGATCAGCCAGAGGCTTTAGGGGAAGTGAAAATTCTTACTTCCTGCCCTTCATGTCTGCAAGGGCTTGCTCGTTACGGAGAGGATACAAATACGACTGCAGATTATATTGTTGTTGAATTGGCTAAGAATTTATTGGGCGCCAATTGGATGCAAAATTATGTCGAGAGCTCAACCAAAGGTGGCATTGAGAAAATACTTTTGTAATTTAAAAGGGTATCAATAAGCCAGTCGTGACGTTCTGAATAATTCGCGTAATACTGCGCTCAGTTTTTTCAGATAACGTAAAAGCTAGAAAATCTGTTCTACCAATAATTTTTCCAAACTCTCTTTCAAAAGATAAATTACTTTCTTTTTCATTTATTTCATTCGCTAGTAAAAAGAATTTACCGGAGCTATCTTTAGTGTTAGAGAGTTTCCAAACAGCTGTTTCAATATTGCGAGAGGCGTTGTACAACATCTGAGGATCAACGGAGTCAAATAAATAAAATTCTTTTTTGCCTCCATGAGCTTTGATAAGCATCGTATAAATACCAACAATAAATGGAAGCACTTTGTCGCCTTTATAGTCCTCGCTAAATGTTAAATAAATAGCATCAGTGCCTTGAGCATTATTGATAGCTTCAAAATTCCAATTATGGTTTCCATTAAATACCCAATTCACCATTTTTTCAGGATCTTCAGACGTACTTTTTTTTAATTCAGA
The DNA here is from genome assembly GCF_006364435.1 of Candidatus Methylopumilus universalis. Lineage (NCBI taxonomy): Bacteria > Pseudomonadati > Pseudomonadota > Betaproteobacteria > Nitrosomonadales > Methylophilaceae > Candidatus Methylopumilus > Candidatus Methylopumilus universalis. Next base: position 270,720 of record NZ_CP040977.1, read on the forward strand.
AGGATTTCTTTTGTAAAGCTTAATCATAAGAGTTTTTAAACTTTGAATATTTTCTCTGATCTCATGATCAGCCATACGATCAAAATCTGTTTTTCCAAGCTGTCTTGCAGACTGCCTATCTGGCTCAACAATTTCTTTTGCATGTGAAATGGGAAGGGACACTATAAATACTAAACAAAAAAAGAAATAATAAAATTTATTCATTTTCTTCTTCATTTCTTAAGAGACAGTCTTTCTTGAGGGAAAATGATTTTAAATTGACTACCTTTACCTACCTGACTTGTAATTTCTATTTGTGCCTGATGTCGAATGCAGATATGTTTTACAATAGATAATCCTAATCCAGTACCCCCAGTAATTCTGCTTCTATCAGCATTAATTCTATAAAAGCGCTCCGTAAGTCTCGGAATTAGCTTTTCATCAATACCGATACCAGAATCTTGCACTTCAAAATAAGGCTTTTGATTTTCCATATCCCATATAACATTAATCGACCCGCCTTTTTCAGTATAGCGTATAGCATTACTTACTAAATTTAAAAATGCACTATATATTTCTTTTTCATATCCTAATAAAGCAATATTTTTTTTAATGGACATATTAATTTTATGTAATTTGCCGGATATCAAATCTGAATCTTTCTCCAGTCGCTTAAAGAGATGGTGCATATCTATTTCTTTTTTTTCGGCTGCTGCTGCGTTTGATTCTATCGAGGAAAGTTGAAGTAAGTCCTCAACTAGTTTTTTCATTCGATCTGATTGCTCAAGCATCATTTGCAGATAGGAATAGGTTTTTTCATTGAATTCATTTTTCATATCTGAAAGTGTTTCTAAAAATCCAATGATGACCGTTAGCGGCGTTTTTAACTCATGTGAAACATTTGCAATAAAATCACGCTTAATAGAATCATTTTTTTCAATCTGTGTAATATCTCTACAGATAAGAAGTTTTTGACTTGCACCAAAAGGAACTAGAAGTATTTCGAATGATCTGCTTGTATTCCGCCAAGAAATTAATTTAAGCGAGTCATTGTATTTATTGTTATTGAGGTATTCAGTAAAGCTAGTTTCGCGCAATAAGTAGTTGATTGGCTGATTGATATCTTTGGATAGATTAATACCGAACATTTTTTCTGAAGGCTTGTTGCACCACTCAATCTCATTATTTTGATTCAGAGCAACAATACCATCAGGAATAGCTTCTGCTGCTGTCATAAATCTGCCAAGTGTTGTGGTTAGTTCAGACTTACTTTTCTTTTGTTTTTTATATTCTCGATAGAGTATGGAAAATATTTCTTCCCAGATGCCTGATCCATCAGGGATAGTTGATAGATTTGGATTTTTAAGCCATTTGTTTAGACGGTGAATCCAATAAACATGAGAAAGTAAATAGACAGTGAGGCATAAGACAAAAAACAAAAAAGCAACTTCTAAACTTTTAAATCCCCAAACAACAAGAGATAAAAAGGATACAAATAATAAAACCCAAAAAGTATTCCAACGGATATCTTGCAATGTTTTTTCTCGCTAAAAACTTATCAGTATTATAGCGAGTAATGCTTGAAGTGATCTAGGTAAATTCTATTTTGTAGAGAGTCTGTAACCTGAGCCTCGGACAGTCTGAATTAAATTTTCATGTTGAGATTGGGTAAGAATATTTCTCAATCTTCGAATATGAACATCGACTGTTCTATCCTCAATAAAAATTTGACTCCCCCAAACTTTATCCAATAATTGACTCCTTGAATAAACTCTTTCAGGGTTGCTCATAAAAAAATGAAGCAATCTAAATTCTGTTGGACCCATCTCCAGCGGTTTATTGTTTCCGGTAACACGATGGGATACAGGATTTAATTCTAGGCCATTAATTTTTAAGATATCTTCAGTAAGTTCAGGTGCTTTTCTTCTAAGAACAGCTTTGATTCGAGCGTTAAGTTCTCTAGGACTAAAGGGCTTTGTAATGTAGTCATCTGCACCAACCTCCAAACCTTTAACTTTATCTAATTCATCACTTCGGGCTGTTAACATGATAATTGGTATTGTTTTTGTTAAAGCATTGCTACGCAATTTTTTTGCAAAATCTATACCTGACATACCAGGCAACATCCAGTCGAGCAAGATAATATCGGGAAGAGCTTCGTTAATGAGTTTTTCTGCATGTTCTGCACTTATAGCCCTTAAAGGGTTATAGCCGGCCTGGGAAATATTAAGTGCCAAAAGCTCAAGAATCGGGCTTTCATCTTCAACGATCAGTATATTGGCTTTCATAGTTGCTTATATTAATGGATTGGTTATGATCGTATGACATTTGTATGACATTTTAATGACAATATATAGTTTACAAAGAATAAGATGTTTTTTAAAAATTAATTTAATATTGAAATGTTGATTTTCGGAGAATGTGTATGCCAAGTTTTTTTTCAAAAGAATATATCACTGCTAAGGCTTCTTATAATCGTTGGTTGGTTCCCCCTGCAGCATTAGCCATTCATCTTTCAATTGGTATGGCCTATGGATTTAGTGTCTTTTGGAAGCCTTTAGGGAACGCCTTAATAGGTTCAGATGGCAAGGCTTTAGCTGCATGCTCTGCTGGAGCAGCTACCTTTGCAGATAAACTTCATGGAACACTTAGAGCTTTAACTGCGACAGATTGTAACTGGACTCAATTTGATTTGGGGTGGATGTACACACTGTTCTTTGTTCTTTTAGGCTGTTCCGCAGCTTTTTGGGGAAGCTGGTTAGAGCGAGCGGGTCCCAGAAAAGCCGGGCTTGTATCTACATTATGTTGGTGTGGTGGATTGTTGCTTTCCGCATTTGGCATATATACGCATCAGCTTTGGATGATGTGGCTTGGCAGTGGCGTCATTGGTGGGATAGGCTTAGGCTTAGGATATATTTCCCCCGTATCGACTCTAATTAAATGGTTTCCCGATAAAAGAGGTATGGCAACTGGTATGGCGATTATGGGTTTTGGAGGAGGTGCAATGATTGGCTCTCCGCTAGCCACAATGCTAATGACAAAATTTTCTACAAACACTAACGGCATGATTCAGCCTGGGATTTGGCAAACATTCGTAGTATTGGCCATTATTTATACCATTTTTATGATTTCAGGCTCTTTAGGATATAGAGTGCCTCCAACAGGCTGGAAGCCAGCAGGATGGAATCCTCCTAAGAATAAAAATAATAATATGATTTCGGTTAATCATATCCATTTAAATAAGGCGCATAAAACGCCACAATTTTGGTTTCTGTGGATAGTTCTTTGTATGAATGTGTCAGCAGGTATAGGAATTATTGGAGCGGCAGCGCCAATGCTTCAAGAAACTTTTGGCGGCGCCTTAATTGGCCACTCAGATCTGGGCTTTGCAGACCTTAAAAAAGATGAGGCTCTGTTGGCGCTTGCAGCAGCAGTTGGCGCAGGATTTGTAGGGTTAATTTCTTTGTTTAATATTTTTGGCCGGTTTTTTTGGGCCAGTATTTCAGATAAGTTAGGAAGAAAACTGACTTATATTGTATTTTTTACACTTGGTATCTTGATGTACGTCACCGCGTCCTATATGGCTGGATCAAAATCATTAGCGCTCTTTGCAGCATGTTTTTGTATTATTGCTTCTATGTATGGTGGAGGATTTGCAACGATACCGGCTTACTTAGCAGACATGTTTGGAACTCAATTTGTGGGCGCAATTCATGGAAGAATTCTCACAGCTTGGTCAACTGCTGGCATATTAGGACCTGTGATTGTAAATTATATGCATGATATGAGGGTTGAAGCACAAGTTCCTTTTTCGGAAATTTATGCACCCATTTTTTATATTTTAGCGAGCATGCTTGCTATCGGATTTATTGCAAATCTTATGGTGAGACCTGTGGACAAAAAATTCTTTATGACTGATAAAGAGTTATTAGCTGAAAAAAAATTAGCCCATGAAAAATTTATTTCAACAAAAGAAACCTTTGGAAGAGCTGAAAAAACTCCATTAATAACTTTTCTTGCTTGGTCAGCTGTTGGCATACCAATCTCTTATGGGATATGGAGCACCATACAAAAGGCCTGGATATTGTTTCATTAACTTATATAAAAGCAAAAGATAGCTCTCATATAAGTTAAAATTACTTTTTTATTTAAAAGTAATACTAAAGGACTTAGTGAATTGAGAGAGATTTTAAAAAATTCAAATGGAGAATTATTCTCTATTGGTATTGTGATGTCAGAATTTAATCCGCATGTTGGTGAAGCTCTAGTTAAGGCATGTCATAAAGAACTTCTAGCCCTTGGTGTAAAAGATGAACGTATTGTATTAGCAAAAGTTCCTGGCGCCTTAGAAAGTCCACTAGCTCTTAAAAAGATGGCGCAAACAAAAAAATTTGATGCGCTTATTGCAATGGGAGCTGTAATAAGAGGGGAGACTTTTCATTTTGAAGTTGTAGCAAACCACTCAGCAAAATCAATTATGGATGTTCAATTAGAATTTAGTATGCCAATTGTTAATGCAATATTGACTACTGAAAATGACGAGCAGGCTATGGAGCGAGCCCCAGTTAAAGGCAAAGAAGCTGCTCAAGTGGCTATACAAATGATTCATCTATTAAAGTCAATCTAATGCTAGAAGTGCAACCGATTAAAAAGAAAAAAAAGCTTGTCAATAATAGACGTAAGTCCAGAGAGCTTGTGATGAAAAGTATTTATCGCGGCATCTTAAATCAGTTTGATACTAATCAGATTAAAAAAGACATTAAAGATGACCCTGATTATTTAAAAGCGGATGAAGTTTTTTACCACCAACTTTTTGATGGCATCATGAATAATATGGATCAATTAAATAATGAAATTTCAAGTTTCATTGATCGGCCTATTGAAAAGCTAAGCCCTATAGAGCATTCAATTCTATGTATTTCAGTTTATGAGCTTATGTATGATGCGCTAATTCCATATAAGGTGGCTATTAATGAAGGTGTTGAATTAGCCAAGACCTTTGGTGGAATTGATGGGTATAAATATATCAATGGCGTGCTAGATAAAGTAGCTGAAAAAAGAAGACCGTTAGAGTTTCTAAAGCATTAAATTTGATGAGTTTTGATACCATGTAAATCTAGTGTTAAATAACTCCCCTGCTCATACCAGTCACCTAAAACAACGCGTTGCATTTGATGGCCATCAAGATTAATTGAATGATGGTATGGTCTATGTGTATGGCCATGAATAAAAAAATCTGGGTAATTAAATTGAATTAGGATTCGATTTACTTCATCAGGATTTGCATCCATGATTTCTTCAGATTTATTTTTTTTATTTAATTCACTTTGCTTTCTGAATTCATTTGCAATTAAGGTTCGCTCAGGAAGAGGTATTTTTAGAAATTCATTTTTCCATGATTCATCTCTAACTTTTTTTTTGAAAGATTGATACTCAGTATCATCGGTACAGAGTGAATCTCCATGACTTAGAAGTATTTTTCTGTCATAAATTTTGATAAGCGTTGGATCTTTTAATAAAATGGCGCCCGTTTTTTTTTCAAAGGCAGACCCTATGAGGAAGTCTCTATTGCCGTGCATTAAAAAAACTTTAATATGACGATCGACCAATCCTTTAAGGGCGCTGATTACATTTTCATGATAGCTTGAATCGTCACCGATCCAATATTCAAAAAGATCGCCAAGTATGAAAAGTGCATCAACCTGACTAGTCATTTTATTTAAAAAATTTACGAAAGCATCAGTAATGCTTGGGCGACTTTCGCACAAGTGTATGTCTGATATAAAGATAGTTTGATTAGGCAATATTAGTTAATAGCGACATTAAGAATTGTGACAGTTTCAATAGGAACATCTTGATGGCCACCCGAATTACCTGTTGCGACTTTTTGAATTTTATCGACAATGTCAGTACCTTCAATAACTTTTCCAAAAACACAATAACCCCAACCATCTTGGCCTGGGTAATTTAAAAAATCATTATTATTTACATTAATAAAGAATTGGCTCGTAGCAGAGTCGGGTATTGAAGTTCTTGCCATGGCAATAGTATATTTGTTATTTTTAAGGCCATTATTAGCCTCATTTTTAATAGGTTTTTCAGTAGCTTTTTGCTTCATCGAAGCATCAAATCCACCGCCTTGAATCATGAAGCCATCAATGACTCTGTGGAAAATAGTGCCATTGTAATAACCATTCTTAGCATAACTTAAAAAATTTTCGACAGTAATGGGAGCCTTATCCGTGTCAAGCTCCAAAATGATATTGCCAAAATTGGTTGAGAGTGTAATCACTTTAATTCCTTTATAAAAATTAGTTAATATGTTTTGCATTAATAATAATGACGGGCCTAATAGGCACATCAGAGAAGCCTTTGGAGTTACCTGTAGGTAGCTGCCCAATTTTTCGAATAACATTCATACCCTCAGTTATTTTGCCAAAAACACAGTAACCGATAGAACCTGCCTCAGGGCTTGTATAGTTTAAAAAATTGTTATCGATAAGATTTATAAAAAATTGGGCTGTTGCAGAATTCGGGTCATTTGTTCGAGCCATAGCAATAGTTCCTGCGCTATTTACCAATCCATTATTTGATTCATTAACAATAGGAGGCTGCGTTGTTTTTTCAGACATCTCTCGAGTAAATCCGCCACCCTGAATCATAAAGTTATTAATGACTCTATGAAAGACAGTTTCCTTATAAAAACCGTTATTTACGTAATATAAAAAATTAGCGACTGTTTTTGGAGCCTTTTCAGGATAGAGCTCAATCTTAAAGTTGCCTTGATTAGTTTCAAACTCAACAACTGGATTAGCCGCATAGGTTAAGGGTGAAAATAAGAAAAAAACAAAAAGTAATTTGATTAAATTAAGCGCCGCCTTCATACATAATTCTCCATTCATTATTTTCATTAATCCAATACTGCCTTTTATTCATTTTATTGTTAATTGTGGGACTTTTATAATCCTGAATAAAATCTACCAAAACCATTTCATTTTCTGTGTTCGGATAATCAAAGAATGAAATTTCAGATAGCCCTACAAAGACCTTTTGCTTTTGAGCCTGAATAATTCTCTTTCTCTCAGCCCAGGAGTCATAATTATCTTTTTGACTAAAAAAGTTTTTTGAATAAAATTTTAGGTAGCTTTCAGTGTCTTGATCTTCCCATTTTTCTCTCCATCTTTCTATGGCATTAATAAGTGAAAGTTTTCTCTCAGCCAAATTTTTGTTACTAGACTCTAAATCTTTTAGTGACTGAAAAGAAATAATAATAGGAATTTTGTTATTATCTAAAACAGAAGATAACTTGATTAGATCAGGGTTACTTAATACAATACATCCATCACTTGCTAGCGGTGCTCTATTGTAAGTGGTCTTTGGCGTGCCATGAAGCCATATGCCAGAGCCATTTCTTTTATTCTTTATATCAATTTCATTTGGGTAACTTAAAGGGTAGGCTGCTTCACCATAAAAATCAGATAATGATTCTCTGATTTTTTTTCCTGTAAAGTAAACGCCCACTGGTGTCTTTTTATCACCTTCATACTGCTTGCCAAATCCATTTTTGCCTATAGAAACATAAAAATCATCTTTATAAGAAAGCTTTCCATCTATATTTTCGTATAGATAGAGTCGAGAACTACCTGCATCTACATAAAAAAGATATTTATCTTTGTCGCTAAGTTGAGCAAAAATTTTCGGTTCATTTTGTAGATTTAAATTATTAAGGTATCTTTCAATTCTTACTTTTGCTTCATTTTTTAAATTTTCAACTTCTTCTTTTTTTTCACCTGTAGTTTCATCACCTATACCATTAATTTGCTTTGCGTGAGCTAAAAGCAAGTCCCCTTGAATTAGATAGGCTAACTTAAAATTTGGTGTTTGTTTGATAAGGGCGTCAATAGTTTTAAGGGCTATGTCTACCTTACCTTCTGAAATTTCTACTAAAGATTTTACAAGCATCTTTTCAGGTGTTTCATATCTTAATTCAATAGGATTTAAATTGTTATTCGAAACAAGTATTTCTTCGCTTAAGGCTTGGGAGGAATTAAAAAGAAGCGCCAGGATTAAAAAAAAGCGAAATTCTTTTGTCAGGAATATTCTGATGAAATTTACCATCAACTATTGTTTGCCAGAATATTCTTGCTCAATAAACCAACCAGAACCCTCTTTTCTTAAGATAAGAGTTTTGCTTGATATTTGAGTTAATTTATTTGAAGTATATTTTTGTTTAAAAGTCACCTGAGCAAAACTATCGCCTTTTCTTGAGATGTTTGTTCCAGAAACTTCCACTGTAATTATGTCCTTACCTACAATTCTATTCCTTCTTGATTCTTGCCAGTCTGAAAAGCTTTCTCCATTAGGTGTTCTGAAGTTAGAAGAATATTTAGCTAGATAAGCATTAACGTTTTTTGACGACCAAGCTTCAGCCCATTCTGCTAAAAAAGAATCAATTTCAGAATCACTATTATTAGCTATATTATTTTTAACAGAAGGGATTTCCTGAGGTAAATTTTTTGGTGGCTGCACATTTGCAGTTTGAGCCGGCGGTGTTGTCATAGTCGATTGCGCAATTGCAGGTTTCTTGTTGACGTCGTTAGTCGCTATTTGAACTGGCTGTGAGACAGGGGCAACTGGTGCTTTAATATCATTTGCATTAAAGAGTTTTTTGATAAGGGATAGTTTTGTTTTAGCTTGTAAATTTGTTTTATCAATTTCCAAAGCTTTGTTGTAGGCAACCGTAGCTCGTTTAGTATAAAGATCACCCAAGTTAACATGAGCAGTTGCATAGCTAGGGTGAGTTTTAATGGCTGACTCCAGAGCTTTTTGTGCTTTATCGTAGTCACCTAATTCAGCATAGAGTACTGCTAAGTTATTAAATGGCTCAGGAAGGCTGGGATGTTTTTCAGTGAGGTAAGTGAATGCCAATATGGCTTCGTTATATTTTCCAAGCTCAGCCTTCACAACGCCTTTAATAAAGATGACCTGAGGGTCATTAGGATTCGTTTTAAGATATAGGTCTATTTGTTGAGCGGCTTTTTCTTTTTCGCCTTTTTCAATAAGTTGCATAATCGATTTAAAATCATCAGCTGCGTAAATGTCATTTGCTATGAAAAATGTAGTTAGGGATAAAAGGATAAACAGTAAAAAACCTTTTAAATTCTTAATATTAGAACATTCGTTTTTTTGCGGCATGGTATGATTTAACCTAATAAATTTAGCATAATTCTACCAAATAGCACCCTTATCATCTATATGTTATTTATGAATAAGCCCTTCACTATTCCTTTGTTATTCTTGAAATTACAAGCTTATTTGCAATGATTAAAATCTATAACACCCTTTCGAAAAGCAAAGAGACTTTTAAGCCTATCCAAGAAGGGCAAGTGAACATCTATGTATGTGGAATGACGGTCTATGACTTATGTCATATTGGGCATGCGCGTGTAATGGTTATTTTTGACGTGGTAAGGCGTTGGTTTGATATTTTAGGATATAGCGTGAATTATGTTAGAAATATTACTGATATAGACGACAAGATTATCAGTCGCTCCATTCAAAACAATGAATCGATTCAAGCTCTCACGCAAAGATATATAAACGAAATGAATGATGATGCGAAAGCGCTCAGCGTTTTGAGTCCCTCAAACGAGCCAAAAGCAACAGAACATATTAAAGACATGCTTTCTATGATTCAGATATTGATTGAAAAGCAGCATGCCTATGTTGCTAAAAATGGAGATATTTTTTATTCAGTAAGATCTTTTAAGGAATATGGAAAATTATCGGGCAAATCAATAGAAGATTTGCGTGCGGGCGAGAGAGTTGATATCGACCAAAATAAGCATGATGAATTGGATTTTGTTTTGTGGAAGTCTGCAAAACCTAATGAGCCGAGCTGGGAATCGCCTTGGGGTAAAGGAAGGCCGGGCTGGCATATTGAATGTTCGGCAATGAGCTCTCATTATCTTGGCCATCATTTTGATATTCACGGAGGTGGACAGGACCTTCAATTTCCTCATCATGAAAACGAAATAGCTCAATCTGAAGCCGCACATGATTGCAAGATGGCTAATTATTGGATGCATAACGGTTTTGTGAGGGTTGATGATGAAAAAATGTCTAAGTCTTTGGGAAATTTTTTCACTATACGGACAGTGCTTGAAAAATTTGATCCAGAGGTGGTTAGATTTTTTATTTTAAGAGCCCACTATCGAAGCCCACTCAATTATTCAGATACGCATCTTGATGATGCAAAATTAGCATTACAAAGATTATATGTAAGCTTAAGGGGATTTAAGATTGAGAATTCTGAAGTGGATTGGCGCCATCCATTAGCAAATAAATTCAAAGAAGCTATGAATGATGACTTCAACACACCCGAGGCTATCTCTATTTTATTTGAATTAGCAAATGAAATTAATAAAAGCAAATCTGAACTTCTTGCTGGCTTACTTAAAGCTCTTGCGAAGACAATTGGACTTCTCGAAAGAGATCCAGAAAATTTTCTAAAAGGCGATGAAAAAATTTCTCTTAATATTGATGCATTAATTTTACAAAGATATGAGGCGAAAAATAATAAAGACTTTAAGGAGGCAGATCGTATTAGATCTTTATTGCTTGAAAATGGCGTTGTGTTAGAAGATACTCCTCAAGGCACTATTTGGAGAAAAGAATAAGCTATGCCAGTTAATCTTAAGCCACTCACTATAGATTCTATTTCCCCCATCAAAGGTATATCGCTTGGGACTGCTAAAGCGCATATTAAAAAACCTAACCGTAAAGATTTACTGTTGGTAACTATTGCAGAAGGCTCAAGAGTTTCGGGTGTATTTACGCAAAATGCATTTTGTGCGGCACCTGTTCTTCTTTGCAAGGAACATTTAAAAAATGAATCCGACATTCGTGCGCTCATTATCAATACTGGTTGTGCTAATGCAGGTACGGGAGAAGAAGGCATCTTAAAGGCGCAAGAGACGTGTCAAGCTGTCAGCGAACTTCTTTCCATCAATTCAAGACAAGTTTTACCATTTTCGACAGGTGTTATTTTAGAAAGCCTGCCAATTGATAAAATTAAAAATGGATTGCCAGATACAGTAAAAAACTTAGACCCAGCTCACTGGTTCGATGCAGCAGAAGCAATCATGACTACAGATATTGCTCCAAAGGGAGCCTCGAGAAGAATAAAGATTCAAGATAGGGAAATTTTTATTTCTGGTGTAAGTAAAGGCTCCGGCATGATTCATCCAAACATGGCAACCATGTTGTCATTTATTGCAACAGACGCTTCTATCAATCAAATCCTACTTGATAAACTTCTTAAAGAAGTGACGCAACAATCATTTAATTGCATTACTGTTGATGGCGATACATCTACTAATGATTCATTCATTCTCATTGCAACAGGGCATGCAGGGAATCGTGAAATTATTGAAGAAGATAATGATTATGAGATTCTTAAGGCTGCCATTCTTGAAGTTGCCATTGAGCTAGCGCAGGCTATTGTGAGAGATGGGGAAGGTGCTACGAAATTCATTACTATTCAAGTCGAATCAGGTCTTGATAATGCTGAATGCAGAAAAGTGGGTTTTGCAATAGCACATTCACCTTTAATTAAAACAGCTTTCTTTGCATCTGATCCGAACTTGGGAAGAATATTAGCTGCAATTGGCTATGCCGGTATTGAGTCTCTTGATATTTCAAAAATAGAATTATATTTGGGAGATTTTTTAGTAGCAGAAAAAGGTGGTCGAGCAACTTCATATACTGAGCACCAGGGACAGGAAGTCATGAAACATTCTGAGATCAGTATGCGAATACTTCTTAATCGAGGCCATGCTAAAGCAACAATATGGACATGTGATTTTTCATATGACTATGTAAAAATTAATGCCGATTACCGTTCTTAAATTGTGAATATTGTTCGCGCAGCCGCAGCTGTTATCCAAAGACATGATGGATTTCTTCTGATGGCCCAAAGACCGCCTGGTCGAGGATGGAGCGGGTGGTGGGAATTTCCAGGCGGCAAGATTGAAATAAATGAATCGCCTTTTGAGGCACTTCAAAGAGAGCTTCAGGAAGAAATTAATATTTCCGCAAATGATGCGACGTTATGGTTTGAGCGAAGTTACATCTACCCAGATAAGACGGTCTATATCTATTTTTTTAAAGTGACTGATTGGACTGGCCAAATCACATCATGTGAGAATCAATTATTAGATTGGCAAGATCCATCTCATGTAACAGTTGCTCCAATACTGCCTACCAATTTATTTGTGCTGAAATCTATTTTACTTCCCTCAGTTTATGCCATTACAAATATTGAAGAAATGGGAGATACATTATTTTTTGAGCGATTCAAAATTAAACTTGAAGAAGGCTTGAAGATGATACAGGTGAGAGAAAAAAACTTACCTTACCAAGACGTAAAAAAAATAGCTCAAAAGATCTTAGATATGGCAAGGCCTTATCAGGCAAAAGTTTTAATTAATGAAAATGAAAAGCTCGCATTAGATATTGGAGCTGACGGTGTTCATTATCCATCACATAGACTAAATAAATTAAAAGACCGACCAGCCTTTTCTCTATGCGGAGCTTCTTGTCACAGCATAGAAGAGCTGATGATTGCACAAGATTTAAATATGTCATTTGCTGTATTTTCCCCAGTTCAAAAAACTGAATCTCATCCTCTTGCCGATCCGATAGGCTGGGAATTTTTTAGTGAATGTACAAATAAATTAGATATACCAATTTATGCGCTTGGTGGACTCAACCCTTCGAGCTTAAGCACATCCTGGCAATATGGTGGACATGGTATTGCGATGAAAACGGCTATTTGGGAATAAAATTACTTGATGACTGCGTTAATTGATTTATCAAAAGACTGATTTTTTTTGTCCTTAAAATGAAGTGTAAGTTTCACTTTTTGGCCAGCCTTTAGCGGACCTTTAAAATCCATGAGCATTAAATGATGTCCACCGGACTTAAATTCAAATGTCTTGTCTTGGTCAATTCTGATTTCATGCGCCATACGCATTTTCATGACGCCTTTTTCTTGAATAGTATTGTGCATTTCTATCGTTTTAATTCTTTGAGAAGTAACCGAAGTCAGTATTAAATCTTCATTACTAAAAAGTGACATATAAGCGACGCTCATATCATCACCTTCTTCAGTAGAAGCAATCCAAGCATTTTCTATTTTGATATCTGGGGCTGCTAGTATTTCTGTCGATATTAGAAGTGCAATTGCAAATAAGATAAATTTTAACAATTTCCTAGATAGAGTCTTCATTTAAATCCTCGAGGTTAATTTCAACAGGAATTTTATAGCCTTCATTTGCCCACTGACCCAAATCAATCATGCGGCATCTTTCAGAGCAAAAAGGCCTAAAAGCATTAGATAGACTATATTCAATGCTTTGATTGCATTGAGGGCAGTTTACAAAAGTAATCTTCAAGCTCATAACCAGCAAATACTATATTTAAATTCAAGATTTAATTTAACAGGCTCTTTTTTTAATTCTTCACTAAGCTGGTTAAAGAAAACATTAACGGTATATTTGTTTGCGCTAATTTCAGGATAAATATTTAAAGTCTTTTCAAGTTCAAGTCGGATAAGGTCGAATGTCTTGAGCGGGTCAATGGTTTGCTGATGTTTGCCTTCTTTTGCTTTGATCGACTCAACGTGACATTGATTTCTCAATATTAATAAAATGATAGAGGCCGCATCCTTAAATACCATAAGTGGCTGAGCCCAGGATTTAAAATCCTCTAATTTAGATTTTCTCGTTTTATGAGTTGCCCAGTTACGAAAATTTGGAAAATCAACATCAAGAAGGCCGCCGGGAGAGCTAATCCTTTTTTTAACCTCTTCTAAAAATAAATTGTTATTGAAGTTAAAGCCAGGCTTTACATCTATATTCTCTAACTTTTTACGAGCTACTTGTATCATTGGAATAATTTCTTTTGGATTGAGCTGCCCTTCTTTTAATGTTTGACTCTCTATGAGCGTTGACTGCTTCTTTTCTTGCCTTTCAAGCTCCTGAAGAAAATCAATTTTTAAATCAGACCTTGATACAAGCTGTACTATTTCAAAAAGTGTATTGAAACAACCGAATTCAAAATAATCATGTGTATTTTTTAATTGATGTTCAAATTTTTGATAGATTTCTTCAATACGAAGTAATCTTCGAATGCGTTCATTAAGCGGAAATTCAAATGTGATCATATGGGCATTATCGGTTTGATTTTATTTAACAGCAACTAAATTTAAATATTTCTTATGTAATGATTTTATCGATTCTTCTAGCTTTTCTATTGATCCATCATTAATAACGACATCATCTGCTTTTTCGATGCGTGAGCTACGATTGATTTGTTGGTCGATGATGGATTGAATAACAGAGATATCAATACCATCTCTTTTTTTAACACGTTCGATTTGATCATTTTCCTTACAGTCAATAACAAGTGATCTAGAAATAAGACTTGTGTATTGATTTGTTTCAAATAGTAGTGGAATGTCAATCACCACATAAGATTCATGCGATAACGCATTTAGTCTTTTTTTCACTTCTTCATAAATTTTTGGATGAAGAATTTTTTCGAGATTTATTTTTTTATTCTTATCTGAAAAAATAATTTCTTTTAATTTTTTTCGATCTAATTGATTGTCTTTATCGAATATAGCATCCCCAAAAACTAATTTGATTTCTTGTATAGCTTGATGACTTGTCTCTGTAATTTCTTTTGAAATATTATCGAGATCAATAACTTTAATACTTAAGGATTTAAATATTTTCAGCGCTTCACTTTTGCCTGATCCAATGCCGCCAGTCATCCCAATAATAAACATTATTTACCTTAAACTTTTTAAATATTATGAATAAATTTACTTGAAATTATAGAATTAATCACCATTAATAGATCATGAATGATTTAAACTATGACTTATGAATGAATTGCAAAATACGCCAAACAACTTAATTCCATCGGAAGATCAATCTGCCTGGGCCGATTTAGTGATTTGTCGAGTAGAGGTTGATTTACCTAATTGGCTTTCACAGCTCGCAGGTGGCAGCAATTGGCAAGTTTACTCCGAATCGGAATATGATCACTCCATTAGTTTCTTATTGCGACAAGGCAAGAAGGAAGCAGAAGTAACTTTGTTTAATAATGGCTATGCTCAAGTTGATCTTAACGGTAAATCGATTTTTGATGGATCCATAACCTCAGGCACCAATAAATGTGCGCATCTGAGTTATTACCGTGCTGATAACGGTGATCCTATTGTTTTAAACTAGTAATCTCTCAATATTACAAATTGGGTGAGAGCTAAAAGAGCATCTTTATAAACTGAAGATGTAATGTGTTTAATCAGTTTTTCACCTTTTTCTATTTCTTCTTTTGCAAGCTGTCTCACATATTCTAGAGCTTTGGTTTCTTTGACAGCATTTAAAACACTCTCTAACTCGGTTAAGCCTCCATTTTCAATAGCTGCTCTAATAATATTTTTTTGCTGATCATTACCTTTTTTCATTGTATATAAAAGAGGCAGTGTAGGTTTGCCTTCTGCTAAGTCATCACCTAGATTTTTTCCTATCTCTTCAGGGTTGCCTGATAGATCAAGAACATCATCAATCAACTGAAAAGCAATGCCCATATGTTTTCCAAACTGAGCAAGGGCTTTTATGTCGGCATCATCAGCGCCACCTATAATGGCACCGAGTTCGGCAGCAGATTCAAACAATTTTGCAGTTTTGTAGTACACAACTTTTAAATAATCCTCGTCTTCAATAGAAGCGTTATGAATATTTAAGAGCTGTAAGACTTCACCTTCTGCAATTGTGTTTGTTGTATTCGCTAAAACCTCCATCACTCTCATATGATTGATTTTCACCATCATCTGAAATGCTCTGGAGTAGATAAAATCGCCCACTAAAACGCTCGCAGCATTTCCAAAAATAGTATTCGCTGTTTTGTGGTTTCTTCGTTTTGTGGACTGGTCTACAACATCATCATGAAGAAGTGTTGCAGTATGAATAAATTCAATGACTGCAGCCAATTCATGGTGCTCTTTTTGAATGGGGCCAAATAAACCACCTGCTAAGAGAAGGGTGCTTGGCCTTAAGCGCTTACCACCCCCCTGGATAATATGGCCTGCGACTTGGTTGACAAGAGGCACTTCGGAATAAAGCGAAGCTCGAATAACCTCGTTTACGGCCAGTAAATCGCTTTTAATTGGGGATAAAATGGTGCTAAGAGTCACAAAAACAAGGCTTAAGGGTTGTTAAAGTCTTATTTTAGCATAGCCCTCTTTGGGCTTTTTACAGACAAAAAGCCTTCATCCTTACCCTTGAAGAATTTGCTTAACAGGCCTAATTTAAGTATAATTCGCGATTCTTTTAAAGTAGTTAAAGTTTGAGGTTTTATCATGTATGCAGTAATCAAAACAGGTGGTAAGCAATATCGCGTAAATCAAGGCGATAAGCTTAAGATTGAAAAAATAGCAGGTGATGTAGGTGCGAATGTCGTTCTAGATCAAATTTTAACAGTCGTTGATGGTGATAACGTGACTATAGGCTCGCCTATTGTAAGAGGCGCTAGTGTTACAGCAACCGTAGTGAGCCACGGCCGTCATGATAAAGTGCGAATTTTTAAAATGCGCCGTAGAAAACACTACCGCAAATCTCAAGGCCATAGACAAAGCTTTACTGAGATTCAAATCGATAAAATATCAGCTAAATAATTTAAGGATTAATCATGGCACATAAAAAAGCAGGCGGAAGTTCAAGAAACGGTCGTGACTCCCAAGCCAAACGTCTTGGCGTAAAGGCTTTCGGTGAGCAGGTTGTTTCAGCTGGTAGTATTATTGTTCGTCAACGTGGCACTAAGATGCACCCGGGTGTAAATGTAGGTATGGGCAAAGATCATACTCTTTTTGCAAAGGCTGACGGTAAGGTAACCTTTACCATCAAAGGCGCATTAAAACGTAAAACCGTTAATATTGTTCCAGTCTAAGCAATTCTAAGATTCTACAAAGCCCTGTCAGTTGATAGGGCTTTTTTATTTGGTAAATTGATATTATGAAATTTATAGACGAAGCAACCATTAAGATCTACGCGGGCGATGGCGGCAATGGCATTGCAACATTTCGTCGAGAAAAATATGAGCCTATGGGAGGACCTAGTGGAGGAGATGGTGGCCGAGGTGGCTCCGTATTTTTCGAAGCCGATCAAAATTTAAATACGCTCGTTGACTATCGTTACACGCGAACTTTAAAAGCGCAAAGAGGTGAAAATGGCCGAAGTGCTGAATGCTACGGCGCTAAAGGGGAGGATTTAATATTAAGGGTGCCTGTCGGTACGGTAATCTCAGATAAAGCGACTGGCGATTCTTACGCTGATTTAAGCCATCATGGGGACAGAGCTCTTTTAGCTAAAGGCGGTAAAGGCGGTCTTGGTAATATTCATTTTAAATCGAGTATTAATCGAGCGCCGAGACAATGCACTAAGGGCGAGCCTGGTGAAGAGTTTGAGCTTTATCTTGAGCTTAAAGTGCTAGCTGATGTGGGTCTCTTAGGTATGCCAAACGCTGGCAAATCTACTTTTATAAGATCTGTATCAGCTGCGAAACCAAAAGTAGCGGACTATCCTTTTACAACATTGCACCCTAATTTAGGTGTGGTGAGAGTAGGGGAGAATCAAAGTTTTGTGATTGCCGATATTCCTGGCCTTATTGAAGGCGCTTCAGAGGGCGCTGGTTTAGGACATCAATTCTTAAGACATCTTGCAAGAACTACAATACTCTTACATTTAGTTGATATCGCACCTTTTGATCCTTCGGTGAATCCGGTCGATGAAGCGCGCGCCATTGTGAATGAATTAAAAAAATATGATGAACTTTTATATCAAAAACCACGCTGGTTGATATTAAATAAAATTGATATGGTAGAAGATGTTGCAGATAAGGTGAAAGCATTTGTTAAATCTTTCGGTTGGTCAGGCCCAGTATATTCAATCTCCGCAATTAAGGGAGTTGGTTGTAAAGAGCTTACATATGACATCATGACCTTTATTGAAGAAAATAAAAAAATTCAAAATGAAATCGTTATTAGCTAATAGTCAACGCATTATTATTAAAGTAGGCTCTAGCTTACTCACCAACCACGGTGAAGGGTTAGATCAAAAAGCTATTGCTTCATGGGTAGAGCAGATCGCTCATCTTGTTAAATCAGGCAAAGAAATTGTTTTGGTTTCAAGTGGCGCCGTCGCTGAAGGCATGCAAAGACTTGGTTGGAAAGCGAGACCAACTTTAATTAATGAATTACAAGCAGCAGCTGCTATTGGTCAAATGGGTTTAGTTCAAATTTATGAAAAGAATTTTTCACAGCACGCATTAAAAGCTGCACAGATTTTATTAACGCATGATGACCTTGCTGACCGGAAAAGATATCTCAATGCGCGCTCTACATTAAATACACTTTTAGAACTTAAAGTGATTCCAATTATCAATGAAAACGACACAGTAGTGACGGATGAAATTCGTTTTGGTGACAACGATACGCTGGCATCCCTAGTTGCTAATCTTATCGAGGCTGATCTCTTAGTGATTTTGACAGATCAACCAGGACTATTTTCTGAAGACCCAAGAAAAAATAAAGAAGCCAAGCTCATTCATCATGGTGTTGCAGGCGACATATCTCTAGAAGCAATGGCTGGCGGTGCAGGCTCTTCAATTGGTACAGGCGGTATGCTTACTAAAGTTTTAGCTGCTAAACGCGCATCTAGAAGTGGGGCGCATACAATCATCGCATCTGGCAAAGAAGAAAATGTTTTAATTCGACTTAGTCAAGGTGAAACTATAGGGACTCATTTAGAAAGCAAACAATTAAAAGTTGCAGCAAGAAAACAATGGCTTGCTGATCATTTACAACTAAGAGGTAAGTTAATATTAGACGACGGTGCTGTCGATGCGTTAAAAAAAGAAGGTAAAAGTTTATTGCCTATTGGCGTCACTTCGGTTGAAGGAGATTTTGATCGGGGAGAGGTTGTGCTTTGTCTTGATTCAAAGGGCGGCGAGATTGCGCGTGGACTCATCAATTATAATGCGGCCGAAACAAAAAAAATTATGGGCAAATCTACTAATTCGATAGAAAATTTATTGGGCTACATTGATCAGCCTTCTTTGATTCATCGAGATAATTTAATTTTACTTTAAGATTTTTAAAGGGAGTTTTGTATGTCAGAAAATAAAAAACTTGTCGCCATTGTTATGGGATCTGACAGTGATTGGCCGGTCATGAAATTTGCAGCTCAAATGCTTGCAGATTTTGATGTGCCTTACGAGGCCCAGGTCATTTCAGCGCATAGGACCCCAGATTTGATGTTTAAATTTGCTGAAGATGCTGCAAAAGAAGGCTATCAAATTATTATTGCAGGCGCAGGAGGTGCGGCTCATCTGCCTGGCATGGTTGCTTCTAAAACCACGTTGCCCGTATTAGGCGTACCGATTCCTTCAAAACATCTTCAAGGTCAAGACTCTTTATTATCGATTGTACAAATGCCAAGAGGTATTCCTGTAGCCACTTTTGCTATCGGTGAGGCAGGGGCTGCAAATGCAGGACTTTTCGCAGTATCTATTTTGGCGCATGAAAATAAAATATTAGCTAAAAAGCTTGAAGTGTTTAGAGAAAAGCAAGCTAAAAAAGTCATCGATATGAATTTATCGGAGAAGCCTTGAGTCAGCTAGTTCAACCGCTTTTACCTCCAGCGATGCTTGGCATTCTTGGAGGAGGTCAATTAGGCCGTTTCTTTGTGATTGCAGCTCATGAGATGGGTTACAAAGTCACTGTATTAGATCCTGATCCACAAAGTCCGGCAGGGACCATCGCAGATATTCATTTATGTAAATCTTATGATGACGTTTCGGCTTTGGAACTTATGAGAGATACATGTCAAGGCGTAACCACTGAATTCGAAAATGTTCCTGCAGATAGCATGGACTTCTTATCGAAAAAGATACATGTGAGCCCTTCAGCAGAATCGGTAAGAGTCGCTCAGTATCGCGTTCTTGAAAAAACTTTTTTAAAAGAATCAGGACTGCCCGTAGGTCCTTTTGAAATCATTCGGGACGACAAAGATATTCCATCTGATACTTCCTCTATTTATCCTGCTATCTTAAAAGTCGCTCGCTTTGGATATGACGGTAAAGGCCAGGCAAGAGTTGCTTCACAAAAAGAAGCATTAGCTGCTTTTCATCAATTCTCAAATCAGGAATGTGTTTTAGAAAAAATACTTCCTTTAGATATGGAAGTTTCTTTAGTTTTGGCGCGAGATCAAGCAGGTCATATAGAGACGTTTAATGTTTCAGAGAATATTCATACTAACGGTATTTTAGATATCTCCATTGTGCCGGCGCGTTCAACACAATTGATTAATAATTTAGTGGATCAACTTGCAAAACAAGTAGCTCAAGCACTTAATTATGTCGGCGTACTAGGCGTTGAGTTCTTTGTCAGTGAGGGTAAAGTTTTTGTTAATGAGATTGCTCCTAGACCGCATAATTCTGGTCATTACACCATTGACGCTTCTGTGACGAGTCAGTTTGAACAACAGGTAAGAGTGCTAGCAGGTCTTCCGCTTGGAAGCGCTGAGCTTCATTCATCCGCTGTCATGGTTAATCTATTAGGGGATGTTTGGACAAACAGCAAACAAAAAAAACCTGATTGGGATAAGGCTTTTAATGAGCCGGGTTTAAAAATGCATCTTTATGGAAAACATGAGGCAAGACCAGGTCGAAAGATGGGTCACTTTACCGTGGTAGATAAAAACTTAGATATAGCCTTTGAAAAGGCTATAAAAGTAAGAAAGCTTTTGGGAATTGCTTAGATCAAAGAGAGAAGCTCTCTTTGAAATTAAGCCATTGATTTGATTGCTGCGTTTAAGCGTTGTTTATGACGTGACGCTTTGTTTTTATGAATAATCTTTTTATCAGCGATACGGTCGATAACTGAAACATTTTCTTGGAAAGATGTTTTTGCAGCTGCTTTATCGCCAGTTTGAATTGCTTTTAAAATCTTTTTAATTGCAGTACGCAAAGTTGAACGCAAACTTGCATTATGAGCTCGTTGCTTCGTTGCTTGGCGGGCACGTTTTCTAGCCTGTGCGGTATTTGCCATGTTTATCCTTTAGTTAATATCTTTTATTACGAAGGCGAGAATTTTAGCGATATTTGAGGTTTTATACAAGATAAAACGCTCATTTTAGTCCTAAATTTCAGTCATATCCCCTTGATATTCTAAGCTTATCAATATTTTTGTTGGAAACCTTGATAAAACGACCTCCATGCTAAAATCTTTGTAATTTAGTGACACTTAAATAGATAAATTCAATGAATCTTCTTAGAGCACTCGCAACCGTCGGAAGCATGACTTTCGTATCAAGAATTTTAGGTTTTGTGAGGGATAGCTTGATCGCCAAAATCTTTGGCGCGGGCATGGAGACGGATGCTTTTTTTGTAGCTTTTAAAATTCCCAATTTATTAAGGCGGATTTCAGCAGAAGGCGCTTTCTCCCAAGCTTTCGTCCCAATTCTTGCTGAGTATAAAAACAAACGTAGTTATGAGGCAACACATCTCTTAATTAATCACGTATGTTCATTATTAAGTCTTTTTCTAATAGCAATTACATGCATTGGTATTTTTGCGGCACCTTGGCTTGTCTATGTTAGTGCGCCAGGTTTTATAGAGCATTCTGAAAAGTTTCAGCTCACTGTTGATTTATTAAGAATCACCTTTCCTTATATATTTTTTATTTCTCTAGTCTCGATGGCTGGCGGCATTCTGAACACTTTCAACAAGTTTTCCGTACCTGCTTTTACGCCTGTATGGCTTAATTTATCTTTTATATTTGCAGCATTATTTTTTGCCGATTATTTTGATCGGCCTATTTTAGTTCTAGCTTGGGCTGTATTTGTTGGGGGCGTGCTCCAGTTAATTTTTCAGATTCCCTTTTTAAGAGAAATTGGGTTTATTCCTAAATATCAATTGGATCTTAAAGATCGAGGTGTGTGGAGAATTATTAAACTCATGGGACCTGCAATTTTCGGGGTATCTATTGCGCAACTATCTTTGCTTATTAATACTATCTTTGCATCATTTCTCGAGACCGGAAGTATTTCATGGCTGTATTATGCGGATCGACTCATGGAGTTTCCAGCAGGCGTTTTAGGCGTAGCACTCGGAACGATTCTACTGCCAAGCCTTTCGAAATCTTATTCAGGTAAGAATCAAAAAGAATACTCAGGTTTACTTGACTGGGGACTAAGGCTGACTTTTATTCTTGCAGCGCCTGCAGCTGTTGCATTGGCCGTATTATCCCTACCCTTAATTACAACCTTATTTCACTATGGCGCTTTTAATATGCATGATGTTTTGATGACTCAACAAGCTACCATTGCATACAGTTTTGGACTGATGGGTTTAATCATGATTAAAGTATTAGCACCTGGATTTTATGCAAGACAGAATATTAAGACGCCGGTCAAAATTGCACTTTTTACTTTATTCTCAACTCAACTCATGAACATGTTATTTATTGGACAATTCAAACATGCAGGCTTAGCGCTCGCGATTGGTTTGGGCGCATGCCTAAATGCAAGCCTTCTTTATTATCATTTAAGAAAAGGCAGGTATTACAAACCTCATGATGGATGGGCACAATTTTTAATAAAACTTTTTATTGCCTTAGTTTTAATGGGTCTCACTTTATTTTATTTAAAAGGAGATTCATTGCTTTGGCTTGAGTATTCAATTTCAAAAAGATTGATTTACTTAATAATGCTTATTCTTGCGGGTTCAGTTGTTTATTTTGGCTCATTGTGGATGATGGGATTAAGACTTCAATCATTCATTCGAAGAGCTATTTAAGTTTTTGTGATGCAAGTCTTTCGCCATTTTCCACTAAGTTCAGAAACGCCTATTGGTCTTACAATTGGCAATTTTGACGGTGTTCATATAGGCCATCAAGCCCTTATTCAAAAACTTATAGAGGAATCTAAAAGAAGAAAAATTACACCATCGATTATGACATTTGAACCGCACCCTAAAGAATTTTTTGTGCCTGAACATGCACCAACTCGACTTACGAGCCTAAGAGAAAAGCTAGAGTTTTTTTCAAGCTGTGGCGTGGAAAATGTTTTTGTATGTGCCTTTAATAAAAAATTTGCAAACATTTCTAGCGATGTGTTTATGCATCAAATATTAAAAAAGCAATTAAAAGCAGA
Organism: Candidatus Methylopumilus universalis; assembly: GCF_006364435.1. Taxonomy (NCBI): domain Bacteria; kingdom Pseudomonadati; phylum Pseudomonadota; class Betaproteobacteria; order Nitrosomonadales; family Methylophilaceae; genus Candidatus Methylopumilus; species Candidatus Methylopumilus universalis. Next base: position 293,981 of record NZ_CP040977.1, read on the forward strand.
GCTCATTATCGTAGGAGATGATTTTCGTTTTGGAGCTCAAAGATTAGCGGGAATAGAAGACTTGAGAAAAAGTGGATTTGAATTATTCGAAATTCCAGAAATCGATGTGAAAGGTAAGCGAGTATCAAGCACATCAATTAGAGAGGACCTTAAAGAGGGTCGTATTGAATCAGTCAATGAATTTTTAGGTAGGTCTTATTCGATCAGCGGAAAAGTGGTTAAAGGAGACGGGCGCGGAAGACAAATGGGCTTTCCAACTGCCAATATTCATATGAAGCATTCGAGACCGGCTCTAACAGGTGTATATGCGGTAAAATTAGGAAATAGAAATGGCGTTGCTAATCTTGGAATCAGACCGACAGTTGCAGGCATCCCGAAACTTTTGCTAGAAGTTCATTTGCTTAATTTCAATGAAGATATTTATGGGCAGCATGTGCAAGTGACTTTTCTGGAAAAGATTAGAGATGAAATGAAATTTGAAAATATTAATGCACTCATTGAACAGATTAAAAAAGACGTAATACATGCAACACGTTTTTTTGAAAAATAAAATATATGACCGAAGAAAATAAATATCAATTAAATTTGCCAGATACGCCATTTCCTATGCGTGGTGATCTTGCTAAAAGAGAACCTCTTTGGGTTAAGCGCTGGCAGGAATTTAAGCTGTACCAAAAAATTAGACAAAAAAGAAAGGGCGCTAAGAAATTCATTCTGCATGATGGCCCACCTTATGCAAATGGAGATATTCATATTGGGCATGCTGTTAATAAAATTTTAAAAGATATTATTGTTAAATCAAAAACCTTATCTGGGTTTGACGCACCATATGTTCCAGGGTGGGATTGCCATGGACTTCCGATTGAGCTTGTTGTCGAAAAATTGCATGGCAAGAATATTGACCCTAAAAAATTTAGAGAACTATGTAGGGAATATGCAGCAACGCAAGTTGAAAAACAAAAAAATGATTTTATACGTTTAGGTGTATTAGGGGACTGGAATCAACCCTACCTCACGATGAATTTTGAAACCGAAGCCGACATCATGAGATCGCTTGGACATATTCATCAAAATGGATACCTCTATCAAGGAAGCAAGCCTGTGCATTGGTGTGTTGATTGTGGTTCAGCATTGGCTGAGGCTGAAGTGGAATATGAAGATAAAACTTCACCTACAATTGATGTGGGGTTTAAAGTTATAGACGGTGATATTTTAAAAAAGATATTCAATATAAAAGAAGTAGAAGATACGTTCGCAGTGATTTGGACAACAACACCCTGGACACTTCCAGCGAATCAGGCTGTATGTGTTCATCCTGAACTAAGTTACGGTTTATATAGTACTGAAAAAGGTAATCTTATCCTTGCTGAAGATTTGGCTGAAAAAAATCTTATGTATTATGGTTTAGAGTCTTTTAAGAAATTATCCTCATGTAAAGGTCAAGATTTAGAGCATCTTAAACTCAGCCACCCGTTTTATAAAAGAAATGTACCTATCATATGTGGCGACCACGTCACTCTAGACGCTGGAACTGGACTTGTTCATACAGCACCTGCACATGGGTTAGAGGACTATGCAGTTGGGATGCAATATCAATTGCCTGTAGATAACCCAGTCAACGAAGAGGGAAGGTTTTATTCTTTTGTTGAACAGTTTGCAGGCGAGAGTATCTGGGAGGCCAATAAAAAAATTATTGAAACATTAGACGCTAATCAATCTTTATTTGCTTCGAAGAAATTATCACATAGCTACCCACATTGTTGGCGCCACAAAACACCAGTGATTTTCAGGGCTACACGTCAATGGTTTATTGGGATGAATCAAAAAAATAATAAAAAGACATTGCGTGAGAATGCAAACGAAGCGGTCAGTCATACTACTTTTTATCCTGAGTGGGGGAAAGCGCGTTTAGAAGCTATGATTAAAAATCGCCCTGACTGGTGCGTTTCTCGCCAAAGAAACTGGGGTGTTCCTATGCCACTTTTTGTTCATAAAGAAACTTACGAATTACATCCGCGCACTAATGAATTAACTGAATTGGTTGCTAGAGAAGTTGAGAAGTCAGGTATTGACGCTTGGTTTAATTTAGATGCTAAAACATTACTTGGCGAAGATGCTAATCAATATAAAAAAATAAGTGACACATTAGATGTCTGGTTTGATTCAGGAACGACGCATGCTTCTGTGCTAAAAAAACGTGAAGACTTAGCTTATCCAGCTGATCTTTATTTGGAAGGCTCAGATCAGCATCGGGGCTGGTTTCAATCGAGCTTACTTACAGGTTGCGCAATTGATGGAAGAGCGCCTTATGAATCTCTATTAACGCACGGCTTCGTCGTTGATGGAAGTGGACATAAAATGAGTAAATCTAAGGGCAACGTCGTAGCACCACAAAAAGTCATGGATCAATATGGTGCTGATATTTTAAGATTCTGGGTAGCCTCTACAGATTATTCTGGCGAACTCACTATTTCAGACGAAATTTTAAAGCGAGTTGCTGAGGGATACAGGCGCATAAGAAATACCTTACGCTTTCTGCTAGCTAACCTTGGCGATTTTGATGATAAAAAAGATTTACTTCCAGTGAAAGAATGGCTGTCGATAGATCGCTATGCATTACATTTGACGCATCAGCTGCAAGATCATATTAAAAAAGATTATGCATCTTATGAATTTCATTTAGGCATGCAAAAGTTTGTAAGCTTTTGTTCTGAAGACCTAGGTGGATTCTATCTTGATATTTTAAAAGATCGACTTTACACATCAAATGAAAATTCTAAAGCAAGACGAGCTGCGCAAAGTGCAATCTTCCATATTACACATTCCTTAATGAGATTGATGGCCCCTGTTTTAAGCTTTACAGCAGATGAAATTTGGCAGATTCTCATGCCAGAAAGTGATGAATTAGTATTTATGGATACATGGTATGACCTACCACCTCACGATTTGGACGCAAGGGAATTACTAGCATGGGAGCATATTATTCATGTACGTGCAATTGCTAATAAAAAAATTGAAGAGTTACGTGAAAAAGGATTAGTAGGCTCTTCACTTCAGGCTGAGATTGATATCTACGCTTCAGGTGAAATTTATGAATCTTTAGAGAAGCTTCATGAAGATCTTAAGTTTTCGATGATTACTTCGCGTGCAAAACTTCATGAAAGACAAGGCGATTTACATATAGATGTTCGCGCAAGTGAGCATAAAAAATGTGATCGATGCTGGCATTATCGCAAAGAAGTTGGATCGCATCATGAACATCCAACGATTTGCAATCGATGCATCAGTAATCTTTTTGAAAAAGGTGAAGTAAGGTCTCATGCGTAAATATATTGTGATTGCATTCTTGATTGTTATTTTGGATCTCATAACCAAACAATGGATATTTAACCATTTAGATTTTGGAAGTGCTTTAGTAATAACTCCATTTCTTAATATTGTGCATTTTCAAAATACGGGAGCCGCTTTTAGTTTTTTAAGCGAAGCTTCTGGCTGGCAGAGATATTTCTTTATCGTCGTTTCATTGGTCGCAATTTTTATCATTATTCGATTAATGCATCAGCGATTAAAACAGCCATTATTGTGCTTAGCCCTCGCCTTCATACTTGGCGGAGCAATAGGTAATTTGTGTGACAGAAGCTTTTATGGTTTTGTGATCGATTTCATTTATGTTCACTACGAAGCCTATTACTGGCCAGCATTTAATGTGGCAGATAGCTTTATTTCAATAGGCGTCGCTTTAATTCTTTATGATGCATTTAAAAACAAAAAACCTTTATTGAGCTAATCATGCCTGACTGGAAAAAACTGATAGAAGGTAAAATCGCTCTTGCTAAAAAGGGCTTAAAACGAAACGAACCCAATCAAAATGAGCGTATTCCCTTAGGGCAAACACTCACCACTAAATTTCCTATACTTGATTTAGGAATCAGACCTGACATAGATGAAAGTAATTGGAACTTGAAAGTATTTGGTCTGGTTGAAAAAGAAATTGATTTGGATTGGACTTCTTTATTAAAACTACCTCAAACAAAAGATATTTCGGATTTTCACTGCGTGACACGCTGGTCTATGTTGGATGTGCCGTGGGAGGGTGTTTTAGCTAGGGACATTTTAAGTTTAGCTAAGCCATTAAATAAGGCTAATTTTGTAACGCTTCATAGTTATGACGATTACACGACTAATATCCCACTAGAAGTTATGCTAGATGATGATGTGATTGTTGCGCACCATGTTTTTAATAAGCCATTAGAAAATGAACATGGCGGCCCAGTAAGATTAGTTGTGCCTAAACGTTATGCATGGAAAAGTGCAAAATGGCTAAAAGCCATTGAATTGCACGCTGAAGATAGGCCGGGCTTTTGGGAAGTCCGCGGATATCATAATGATGCTGATCCATGGCTTGAAGAGCGTTTTTCAGAAAATTAGCAATCAATTCTTGTTATAATATTCTGACCATGAAAAATGCATATAAAAAAATAGGAAGTTGGATTGCGATTTTTGCAATGCTTTTAACATCCTTTATGCCATTAATTTCACACGCAATTGAGTCACAAAATAATCTTGATAATCAAGAGAGAATTTGTACTTCTCAAGGCATTAAATTTGTTTCGACGCAAAATGATAGCCCAGATAAAAATCATACAAGTATTAATATGATTCATTGTGCTTATTGTTCGACAACTTCAGATAAGAATTATCTACCAGAAGGTAATATTCAATTAGGATTAACTTTGATTCCTAATCCTGCGAAATTTTTCCTAGAATACGAATCCCCAATACTTCAGTCCTACTTTAGATCCTCTCACCCTCCTCAAGCCCCGCCAGTTATTTAATTTATCTAGTAATGCATCACTTGTGCATAAATTTGCACATTTTTTCTATTTTTCGAGATTGATTAAATGCTTATGAAGAAGATTATTCCTGCTATTTTATATTTATGTATTGTGCCATCAGCTTTGTCTGGAGAGACATCTGATTTGGTGACCGGTACTATTACAGTCAAAGATTCTTTTGTCGATAGCCGTATTATGAAATTTCCGGCTACCGTTGAAACTTTTGACAGAAAGCAAATTGAAGAGAGTGTTAACGCTGCAACACCAGCACAGACTTTAAAATACTTACCCAGCATTCAAGTGAGGGAAAGATCTATCGGAGATAGAAACGGTATTATTTCTTCAAGAACCATAGGAAGCATATCTAGCGCACAAAGCATGCTTTACGCTGACGGTATCCTTTTATCTAATTTACTTGGGAATTCATTTTCATATCCTCCAAGATGGGGCATGGTAAATCCTGAAGAAATTCAAAGGATAAGTATGATGTATGGTCCTTTTTCTTCACTCTATGCTGGAAATTCAATGGGGGGAGTGATCAATATCGAAACACGCATGCCTGAAAGATTAGAAGCTCATGCCGGAGTGCAAAGTTTTATACAAAATTTTAAGCTTTATGGTACTGATCAAACTAAGATTGGTAACCGTGAATTTCTTTCTATAGGTAATAAAGTCAATGATTTCAGTTTTTGGGCGAGTATGAATAGACTTGAAAATACGGCACAGCCCCTTGATTTTTTAGTTGCTAATCTCAGTTCAACTGCAGCAGGAGGTGCAACTCTTGTGACAGGCGCTTATCAGGATAAAGGCATTTCAAATCAGGATAGAGTTATTTTTGGTGCAACAGCTATCGATACTTCTATTCAGACAAATGGAAAATTTAAAGGTCAGTATGAATTTTTAAATGGATCTAAGCTCGCTTATACAATTGGATTATGGGATCTTGATAGCAGACAGAATGTACAAAGTTATATTAAGGATAGCGACGGCAATTCAATTTACGGTGGAGATGTGAACTTTAATAATAAAAAATATAGTTTAGCAACAACAAGAATGAATCCAGCTCAGGCAGAAGCGTTTCACGTGATGCAATCCATAGATTTTAAATCTAATGATAAAGGTTTCTTTAATTGGCAAATGACACTATCTGATTATGATTACTCTAAGGACTTGAGTAATCGATCAAATTTAACTGGAACTGCTAATACCAATCCTTATATTACAAAAACCGGACAGATCACAGACCTTGCAGGTACAGGTTGGACAGTATTCGATAGTCGCATCACATTGCGTCCAAAAGATCACACCATTGATCTCGGCTACCACTTAGATTACTATCAGCTAAGGCAAATAGTAAATGCATCTAGTGATTGGATGGGCTCACAAAAAGGAACTTTTAGTTCCTTATCTTCCGGTAATACAAAAACGCATGCTGTTTATGTTCAAGATAAGTGGCAAATAACGCCGTTATGGGCGCTTACATTGGGAGCTCGTCAAGAGCATTATGAAGCTTATGATGGAGTAAACCAAAATACTACAAATCTTGCTAGGTATGAGGATAGATCTAGAAATACCTTTTCTCCCAAGGTATCCTTAAGTTTTGAACCTGTACCAGCATGGGGATTTCGAGCCGCCTTTGGCAAAGCGTACCGATTTCCAACCGTCACAGAGCTATTCCAACAGTTAACAGACAATGGCAGGATTGTTACGAATAATCCCAATTTAAAACCTGAAGAGATTTATTCTAGTGAAATCACAGGGGAGCGACGCTTTGCAAACGGCCTTGCAAGAGCTAGTCTTTTTAGAGAGGATAGGTATGACGCATTAATTTCTCAAACAAACGTTTCATCTGTTGGTACTTCAAGTTCATATGTTCAGAATGTAGATCATGTCAGAATACATGGCATTGAATTAGCAACTGAATTGAAAAACGTAATGATTCCTAAACTTGATGTGGTAGCTAACGCGACCCTAATCGATTCAGAGATTTTGAAAAATGATGCGGCGCCTTCGTATATCAATAAAAAAGTGCCCCGCATCCCAAGACAGCTTTATAAAGCTGTAGCAACTTATAGAGTAAGTGAAGATTTCACAATGAGTTTAGCTGCAAGATATAGCGGACGTCAATTTATACAATTGGATAATTCAGATATCAATCCAGAGACATATCAAGGCGCTAGTCGATTTTTATTTGTAGATGCTAAGGCAAATTATAAATTTAAAGATAGATGGACAGCCTCATTGGGAGTAGATAATATTTTTAATGATCAGGCTTATGTTTCCCATCCACTTTCTCAAAGAACAGGCTATGTGCAAGTTAAATTTGATTATTAAGTTTTTTAAAAAAATAATATTTTTACTATTGATTTTATTCTGTGAGACGAGTTTTTCTCATGAGGGTCATAGTCATGGCCCTTCGGTTGTCGCTTCGGTCTCATTTGATAAGTCAGGAACTTTATGGCGAGTGAGAGAGCAGCAGGGATTTGTTATTGTTGACTCATCAAATGATCAAGGACTTAATTTCTCGAAATCTATAAATGTAAATACAGAACTTCAGAAAATAGGAACATCAGGAGACGCAAAACCTAAGATTGCTATTGGTCCTGAGGGGAATATTTATGTCACTTGGACCCAGGCTCTTTCAAAGCCTTATACAGGCTATATATGGTTTGCGAGATCAAAAGATCGTGGAAAAACTTTTGAATTGCCTCAGATTGTTCACCAAGATAAGTCAGAAATTACACATCGTTTTGATGCTATCAATGTAAATAAAGACGGGCGAATTTTTGTAGCATGGGTAGACAAGCGCGATTTAGAAAAAGCCAAACTGCAAAAAAAAGAAAGAGAGTATAAAGGAGCAGCCTTGTATTATGTAGTTTCAGAGAATTTTGGCGAATCATTTAAAGTCGAGAAAAAAATTGTTGATAGCAGTTGTGAATGCTGCAGAATTAGTTTAACCAATGATAGTAGAGGAAATATTATTGCTCTGTGGCGGCAGCTTTATGATGGGGGTATTAGAGATCATGCAGTAGCTAAGATTGATCTTAACGATAATATCGTCGTCAATAGAGCCACTTTCGGTGGTTGGAAAATTGACGCATGTCCTCATCACGGCCCTGCAATATCTAGAGGAGGTGACTGGGGATATCATATGGCTTGGTTTGATGGGGGAGATAAAGCAGGTTTATTTTATGGACGAATCGATGGCGATGCTTGGGTAAGCTCACCCGCTAAGAGGTTTGGAAATGCTAACTTTCAGGCAGGCCACCCATCACTATTGAGTATCAATGAAAAAGTTTATCTAGCTTGGAAAGAGATCAATGACTCGGACAACTATATTGTTTTAGCTATTTCAGAAGATGGCGGAAAAAATTGGCTAGAAGCTAAAAAAATCAAAAAAACTGAAGGTGCTTCAGACTATCCTGAGCTTATTCAATTTAACAACAAAGCCTTTCTTTCTTGGAATACCATTAAAGATGGCTATCAATTCATAGCTCTTGAATAAATTTTTATGAAATTAAAAATCTTTTTATTCTTTTTGTTTTTTTCTCACCTTTCCTTTGCGTATGACTTTATGCCATTTGATATGAACACGCGTAAAGTTATTGAAAAAAGATATATTGATCAACCTTTAATTATTTCTTTTTGGTCGATTGATTGCCCCTATTGTATAGATGACCTTAAAAAGCTTGGCAAAGCTCTTAGTAAAAATACAAATGTACAATTAATCACAGTATGTGTAGATGGAAAAGAGTCCGCTAAAAAAGCTGAAAGAATTTTAAGTCAGGCTAATCTGCCAAAACACGAACAATACCAATATGCAGAAGTTGATGAAGATAGACTTCGATATAACATTGATCCAGCATGGTACGGTGAGCTTCCGAGAACATACTTTTATGACGCGACACACCAAGTCACTCCTTTAAGCGGGAAAATCTCTAACTCATTCCTCGATAAATGGTTTAAAAAATAAGTTAATAATCTGATTGAAATTTATGACTTCATCCCCATATTAGTAGTATTAGACTAATTGATGAGGAATTAATATGCGTTTTGATAAATTGACCACAAAGTTTCAGCAAGCATTTGCTGATGCACAGAGTCTTGCAAATGCGAATGACAATCCTAATATCGACCCAGTTCACATGGTTCAAGCTTTGCTTGATCAAGATGACGGAAGTACAGCTTCACTTCTATCTTATGCCGGTGTTAATTTAGCACCACTTAAAGTATCCCTTAAATCATCTATTGATAAATTAGCTAAAGTAGAAGGCAATCAAGGTGAAATTTCAATATCACGAGATTTAAATAATCTTTTAAATCTCACTGAAAAAAATTCACAAAAATTGGGTGATGCATACATCTCAAGCGAGATGTTTTTACTAGCATTAGCCGATGATAAAACCGAAGCAGCTAGACTATTAAAACAACATGGCCTAACTAAAGCCGCCTTAGAAAAAGCTGTTCAATCTGTGAGGGGTAGCGAAAAAATAAATTCTAAAGATGCAGATGGTCAAAGAGAGTCCCTAAAAAAATATACAATAGATTTAACAGAGCTAGCGAGAGTCGGCAAGCTTGATCCTGTGATTGGCCGGGATGACGAAATTCGTCGCACTATTCAAGTACTACAACGTCGAACAAAAAATAACCCTGTGTTGATTGGTGAGCCTGGAGTAGGTAAGACAGCTATTGTTGAGGGCTTAGCCCAGCGCATTGTGAATGGGGAGGTTCCCGATTCATTAAAAAATAAACGAGTCTTGTCACTTGATATGGCTGCTTTGTTAGCAGGTGCTAAGTATCGAGGCGATTTTGAAGAGCGCTTAAAAGCTGTTTTAAAAGAAATTGCATTAGACGAAGGTCAAACAATTGTCTTTATCGATGAGATTCATACAATGGTCGGTGCTGGCAAGTCTGAGGGTGCGATGGATGCAGGCAATATGTTAAAGCCTGCATTAGCGCGCGGCGAACTTCATTGTGTAGGTGCTACGACTCTAGATGAATATAGAAAATATGTTGAGAAAGATGCTGCATTAGAAAGACGATTCCAAAAAGTGCTTGTAGATGAGCCTTCAGTCGAAGCCACCATTGCAATCCTTCGTGGACTGCAAGAAAAATATGAACTTCATCATAATGTAGAGATTACTGACCCTGCGATTGTGGCAGCAGCAGAATTGTCACATCGCTATATTACTGATCGCTTCTTACCTGATAAAGCAATCGACTTAATCGATGAGGCAGCGTCTCGTATAAAGATGGAAATCGATTCAAAACCTGAAGTCTTAGATAAATTAGAGCGTCGACTTATTCAATTAAAAATTGAACGTGAAGCGATGCGCCGAGAAAAAGATGAAGCATCTAAAAAGCGTTTTGAGTTAATTGAAGATGAAATAAAAAAACTTGAAAAAGAATTTAGTAATTTAGAAGAGATTTGGAAGTCAGAAAAAGCACAACTTCAAGGTTCAAAACATATTAAAGAAGAGATTGAACAAATACGTTTAAAAATTGAAGAGGCAACACGCAAAGGCGAATGGCAAAAAGTTTCTGAGTTGCAATATGGAAAGTTACCTGAGCTAGAAACACAGCTCAAGCAAGCTGCTAAAGCTGAGACTGCTAAACCACAAGCGAACCGAATGTTGCGGACCGAAGTGGGTGCTGACGAGATCGCAGAGGTTGTAAGTCGTGCTACAGGTATCCCTGTCGCAAAAATGATGCAAGGAGAGCGTGAGAAACTTTTAAAAATGGAAGATAAACTCCATGAGCGCATTGTAGGTCAAGATGAAGCTGTTCGTGTTGTATCGGATGCAATCCGTCGTTCACGCTCAGGCTTGAGTGACCCTAATCGACCTTATGGCTCTTTTCTTTTCTTAGGACCGACAGGTGTAGGCAAAACAGAACTCTGTAAATCTTTAGCTAATTTTTTATTTGACTCCCCAGATCACTTAATCAGAATTGATATGAGTGAGTTTATGGAGAAGCATTCTGTAGCTCGCTTAATCGGTGCTCCTCCAGGTTATGTAGGTTACGAAGAAGGCGGATACCTCACTGAGGCTATCCGAAGAAAACCTTATTGCGTGATTCTATTAGACGAGGTAGAGAAAGCACATCCAGATGTGTTCAATGTGCTTCTTCAAGTTTTAGATGATGGTCGTTTAACAGACGGACAAGGGCGCACTGTAGATTTTAAGAATACCGTCATCATCATGACCTCTAACTTGGCTTCTAATATGATTCAATCGATGTCAGGTGATGATTACCAGGTCATTAAACTAGCGGTAATGGGCGAAGTTAAAAATCATTTTCGGCCAGAGTTTATTAATCGTATTGATGAAGTGGTTGTCTTCCATGCATTGGGTGATGATCATGTTAAATCGATTGCAGCGATTCAATTGCAGTATTTGAAAGATCGATTATCACAGCTTGAAATGAAAGTAGAAATTACTGATGCTGCTTTAGATGAAATCTCTAAAGAAGGGTTTGATCCGGTCTATGGTGCAAGACCTTTGAAGAGAGCGATCCAGTCTGAAATTGAGAATCCACTTGCTAAGGAAATTTTAGCAGGTCATTTCATGGCAAAAGATACAATTAAAATTGACAGTGTTTCAGGTAAACTTAAATTTATTAAAGTTTAAATAAAGTCTTGTTTATGAAACAACTCAGTCAAACATTGGCGATCCAAACTTCGGGTCGCCACTTTTATGATGTCACTCAAAAAGTTTTGGATTGGGCAGAGCGGTCAGATTTTAAAGAAGGCCTATTAACGCTTTATGTCCAACATACTTCAGCCAGCCTGCTTATTAACGAAAATTATGATCCAGATGTTTTAGTTGATTTGGAAAGTTTCTTCGAGCGTTTAGTGCCTGACGGCGACCCATTATTTATTCATACAGCAGAAGGTCAAGATGATATGCCAGCTCACATTAGAACTGCTCTAACGCAAACAAGCCTCTCCATACCAATCAAGGAAGGTAAGGTTGCATTAGGTCAATGGCAGGGTATTTTTTTGTATGAACATCGTTATCAATCCCACGAGCGTCGCATCTTAATGCATGTGATTGGTGAATAAGTTATTTAATTGAAGTCCAGGCAAGAGGATCAAAAGGCTTGCTGAGTTTTCTTAATTCAAAATAAAGACCATTTGAGTCATTGCCCCCAGTATTGCCCACCAAAGCAATCACGTCTCCACCACGCACAATTTCACCTGTCTTTTTAATTGTGGATTGATTATTTCCATATAGACTCATATAGCCTTCGCCATGATCCACAATAATAAGATTTCCAAAGCCACGAAGCCAGTCTGCAAAGACGACGCGACCAGTCGCAATGGATTTAACTTCATTACCTTCATTAGATTTAATAAATAAACCTTTCCAAGATAAGCCAGTATCTTCTCGAGGTGAGCCGAATCGATTAATTACATCTCCCTTAACGGGTAAGCTTAATTTACCTCGTAATGTTTCAAACTTTTGACCTGAAAATGTTTCTGTAGGGATGCTCTCATTACGAACAATAGGTGTTTTTGAAGATATTTTTTCTTCTCGTTTTGAAGGAACAGGGGCTGAAGGTAATCTTGCTAAACGATCAACAAGGTCTGTTAATCTTTTTTCATCTCGCATTAATTTTTGAATTTCATTGCGTTGTTGATTAATTTTTGAAGACAAACTTGCAATAAGTTTAGCGCGATCTTTCTTTTGAGATTCGAGTTCTGTTTTCTTTACTTCTTCTTTTTGTTTTAAACCTGCAATCTCTTTAAGCTTCTGTGCAGTTTCAGCACTATAAGCCTCAATTTTTTTTAAGTTACCTTGCATTTGGTAAATACTTTTAGCGCGAGCTTTTGCCACATAAGAGTAATATTGAATATTTCTTGCGACAACACTAGGATTTTCAGATTGGATAATCATTTGTAAGTAGCCAGGATCACCATGAAGATACTGCTGGTAGATTTGTTCACCCAACATTTTTCTTTGGAGATCAACCTGAGACTCTACTGTATCGGATTGTGCTTTAAGCTCTTGAAGTTTGGTATAATTTTTCTTTTGTTGAACTGATATTTCATAAAGTGAGCGATTGGTATCACTGATCTGCTTTTCGCTTTTTCTTAACTGATCGGTCGCATCTTCTTGAGCTTTTTGCGTGCCACTTAATTCTTTTTTCAACCGATCAATTTTTTCATGAACAGCGTTTAAGTTTTCTTTGGCTGAATCAGCTTTTGTTGCAGCTAAGCTATGATGAGAAAAAGATAGAAGGCATATAAAGGTGCATTGAATCAAAAAACTCAATGAGCTGTTTTCGACTTTAATCATTCAATTGAATTAGGTTTTGTCCTGTCATTTCGGATGGCTGTTTTTCACCCATGAGATGAAGTAGGGTGGGAGCTATATCCGAAAGTCTTCCATTGGATTTAATCGTAGCTTTTCGACCAATATAAAGGAAAGGCACTATATTTGTAGTGTGTTGTGTATGGACTTGTTTATTTTCATAATCTTCCATGAGCTCTGCATTGCCATGGTCTGCCGTAATAATGACTTCGCCGCCTATAGATTCCATAGCATTTACGACCTGACCAATACATGTATCGAGTGCTTCCATCGCTTTAATTGCAGCATTAAGGTTGCCTGTGTGGCCTACCATATCTGCGTTCGCAAAATTACATATGATAGCGTGATATTTTTTACTCCGAATAGCGCCCTCTAACTTTTCTGCGACTTCAAACGCGCTCATTTCAGGCTGTAAATCATAAGTAGCTACCTGTGGTGAGGGCACTAGAATGCGATCTTCACCTTCATAGACAGTTTCATTGCCACCATTAAAGAAAAAAGTAACATGCGGATATTTTTCTGTTTCAGCAATGCGCAATTGTTTTAAACCTAATTTTGAAATATATTCACCAAATGAATTATTCACAGATGTCTGTTTAAAAATCACGGATGATTTTTTGTCATTCTGGTCGTATTGAGTCAAAGTGAAATAGTGGCTAATATTAATTTTCTTTTGACGCTCAAAAGCGTTGAAGTTGTCTTGCAAAAGTGCATCTGTAATTTGTCGTGCACGATCCGATCGATAATTCATGAAGACGACTGCATCTCCATCTTGAATCGTAATAGCTTTCCCATTTCCATCATGAATGGATGTAGGTTTAATAAATTCATCTGTTTCTTCTCTGTTGTATCCCTCATGAATTGCATCAGCTGCATGAGAGGCATGGATAGGAGATCCTATCGTTAATGTGTTGTAAGCTAATTCAATGCGAGGCCAACGTTTATCGCGATCCATCGCATAGTAGCGACCTGATATAGAGGCGATTTTTCCAATACCGATATCTTTTAAATGAGATTCAAGTTGTTCGATAAAATGTAAAGCGCTTTTAGGGGGAGTATCTCGACCATCTAAAAAGGGGTGAATATAAACATTTTTCAATTCACATTGCTTTGCGACTTTGAGCATGGCGTAGAAATGATCTAAATGGCTATGGACGCCTCCATCAGAAAAAAGGCCCAGAAGATGTAAGGCCTTGCCATTTTCTTTAAGTGATTTAAATGCATTAATAAGAGATGGATTTTTAAAAAAATCACCCGACGTAATACTTGTGTTAATTCTTTCAAGATCTTGCTGAACAATTCGGCCAGCGCCTATATTTAGATGGCCGACTTCTGAATTACCCATTTGTCCTTTAGGTAAACCTACAAATTCTTCAGAAGCATTAATAAAGCTATGTGCGTATTTATTCCACAAACCATTCCAGTGGGGCATCTTTGCATTTTTAATTGCATTATGGTCCTCGTCATCTCGATGGCCAAAGCCATCCAAGATAATAAGTAGCACAGGTTTTTTTAACATAATAGAAGACATGTGTATGTGGCTTTAAAGATTAATGAATTATAATGCTTGTCATCAAATTTCACACTCCTTAACGTTAGTGCGCTATGAAATCAATCAAGATGTATACCAGTGCTTATTGCCCTTATTGCTCAAATGCTGAAAAGCTTTTGTCTAAAAAAGGGATTACGCAGATTGAAAAAATCCGCGTAGACGAAGATTCGGCCATTTTAAAAGAGATGATTGAAAAAACTGGACGTCGAACAGTGCCTCAAATTTATATTGGTGACTATCATGTAGGCGGGTTTGATGATTTAAGATCTCTAGACTTACAAGGCAAGCTCGATCCACTTCTTGGGATTTCTTAGAAAGATTACTTCTTATTTTATTTAAATATTCGCTATAAAAAGATAGAATGCTGTATTCGTTTAATTAAATAACAGCGGTTTTAATGCCGCGTGACTGGAAAATAACATGGCAGAAAAAAAGAAAGCAGCTCCCAAATCAACCAAGGCAGAAAAAAACGTCAAAATTGACCCCCAGGCAAATGGAAGTGCGCAACCTGGTTTCGCTATCGAAAAACTTTTTCTTAAAGATGTTTCAGTTGAGGTACCTAATTCCCCAGAAATTTTTACACAACGTGAAGCGCCTCAAATCGCTATTGAGTTAGGTAATTCAGGCAAGCCTCTCGCTGATGGTTATTTTGAAGTTGCTTTAAAAATTACTGTGACGTCTAAAATTGCTGATAAAACAGCCTTTCTTATTGAGGTGACACAAGCAGGTATCTTTGCATTGCGTAATATTCCAGAAGAAAATCTTGAAATGATTATCGCGATTACTTGCCCTAATATTTTATTCCCATACGCACGCGAAGCTATTTCAGACTTAGTGATTAAGGCAGGTTTTGCACCTGTTCTTTTAAATCCAATTAATTTTGAAATGCTCTATATGCAACAAAAGCAGCAAGCAGCGGGTAATGCGGTTGACACAAAAAACTAAGTTTTTTTTCCGTTATTTTTTTGTAGGGATTCTCTGCGCTATATCGCAATCCGCGTATGCCGAATTTCGATCTGTCATATCACCTAAAACCATTCTCTTTGAAGCACCGTCAGCAACTACCAAAAAAGTCTATTTAGTGGGTGAAGGCTACCCTTTAGAAGTTATTGTGAATTTAGGCGACTGGCTAAAGGTAAGAGATCCTTATGGTGCTTTAAGCTGGGCTGAATCAAAAAATTTACAATCCAAAAGGACGGTGATTGTGAAAGTAGATAAAGCAAACATATACAAAGAGCCTGAATCTAAATCAGCGCTGATAGCTACCATCGAAAAAGATGTTGTCATTGAACTATCAGATCCTCTTATCACTAATGGCTGGATTAAAGTACGTTACCAACAAGATCTTGATGGATACATTCAAACCTCTCAAGTATGGGGAATTTAATTAATTGAAAATCGCAGTCTTAGGCGCAGGCGCATGGGGCACGGCTTTGGCGATGCAAATCAGTCAAAAGCATCAAGTCACCTTATGGGCTAGGAATGCAGGTCATGTATCTGGCATGCGTAAAGCAAGATCAAACCCGCTTTATTTAGGCGACTTCCCATTTAACGATCAATTGATGCTTGAAGATAATTTAGAGGAAGCGATTCGCGATGCCGAGCTTATTCTGTCGGTCGTACCTACCTCAGGTTTTAGAGCTATTCTAAAAGAGATAAAATCCTTAAATCATAAAGCTCCTGTCATATGGGCCAATAAAGGGTTGGAAGCAGGGACCGCAAAATTACCTCATGAAGTTGCTATCGAAGAACTAGGCGACCCTAAAAAAACAGGACAGCATTGGGGGGCTTTATCAGGCCCGAGTTTTGCAGCTGAGCTTGTAAGATCTCTACCTACCGCATTAACTTTAGCCGCAACTGACGAAGCATTCACACAAAGCTTAGCTTCCATTATCCATGGGAATAACTTGCGCGTTTACACAAGCCAGGACGTGATTGGAGTGTCTGTCGGTGGCGCGCTTAAAAATGTGATCGCTATTGCTGCAGGTATTTCAGATGGCATGGGATTTGGAAATAATGCGAGAGCTGCTTTAATTACCCGAGGCTTGGCTGAAATTACGCGTTTCGGTATGAGTTTGGGCGGCCAAAAAGACACTTTCATGGGACTTACAGGCGCAGGCGATTTAATTTTGACCTGCACTGGAGACTATTCGAGAAATCGTGAGGTAGGCTTGAGGCTTGCTAAAGGTCAAACGATTAATGAAGTTCTAAAGGGGTTGGGCCATGTTGCAGAAGGTGTATACACTGCTAAAGAAGTTGTGAATCGCGCAAAAGCGCTTCATGTCTCTATGCCTATCATGCACGAAGTGAATCAAGTGTTAAGTTTTAGTAAATCACCTAAAGAAGCTGTGATCGATTTATTAGGTCGCGAGCAAAAATCAGAAACACACTAAGTCTAAGCCCCGCCTTTAAATCCATTTTGTCGCCATGCTTCGTAGAGAAGAATTGCGGCTGCATTCGATAAATTTAAGCTCCTACTATTTTCCGCCATAGGAATTCTTATTTTTTTATCGTGATCAAATTGACTACGAATCGACTCAGGTAAGCCTCGGGTTTCAGGCCCAAATAAAAAGATATCACCCTCTTGATATGAAACCTCATGGTAGGGCATCCCGCCTTTAGTCGTGACTGCAAACATGCGACTTTTGCTGTAAAGCGATTCGAATGCTGAAAAATTTGGATATGTTTTGACTGGGGCGAACTCATGATAATCAAGTCCTGCCCGAAGAAGCTGCTTGTCATCCAAACTAAAACCTAAGGGCTCAATTAAATGAAGTTGAGTGCCTGTATTAGCGCAAAGCCTAATTATATTTCCAGTATTAGGCGGGATTTCAGGTTCAAAAAGGGCAATAGAAAACATAAAATATAACAACTGATTAATTTTTATACAATTGTAACAAATTATAGTAAAATACCTTAACAATTGGTTTTTAATGATATTTTTATAATTAAATCATATAGATAGGGAATTTTCATGATTGAATCTCAGCCTAATATAAGTCAGCAACCCATTCAATTTGAACGAAAGCCCCCTAAAAAACCAAAAAATTCCCCAAAAGATCGCT
This sequence comes from Candidatus Methylopumilus universalis, assembly GCF_006364435.1. Classification (NCBI taxonomy): domain Bacteria; kingdom Pseudomonadati; phylum Pseudomonadota; class Betaproteobacteria; order Nitrosomonadales; family Methylophilaceae; genus Candidatus Methylopumilus; species Candidatus Methylopumilus universalis. Next base: position 311,748 of record NZ_CP040977.1, read on the forward strand.
GGTCAATTATTGAAATTGAAGCCTTATATGCGCTACCTTTCAGTGACCTTATGTTTAAGGCCCAAACGATTCATCGTGAAAATTTTGATCCCAATAAAGTTCAGGTAAGCACGCTCTTATCTATTAAGACGGGAGGATGTTCCGAAGACTGTGGCTATTGCCCTCAATCTGCTCGCTATGACACCAATGTAGAGAATGAAGCCATGATGCCTATCGATGAGGTGCTTAAAGCTGCAAAGGCTGCAAAGGATGCGGGTGCCAGTCGCTTTTGTATGGGCGCTGCTTGGAGAAGTCCAAAGGATAAAGATTTAAAGCCCGTCTTGGAAATGATTCAAGAAGTTAAAAAAATGGGACTTGAAACTTGCGCAACCCTCGGCATGTTAAAGGATGGGCAAGCTAATATGCTAAAAGAAGCGGGGCTTGATTATTACAACCATAATTTAGATACGGCCCCTGAATTTTATGGCGACATAATTTCAACACGCGTATATCAAGACAGACTTGACACATTAGATCGTGTTCGAGAAGCTGATCTTCATGTGTGTTGTGGTGGCATAGTTGGTATGGGCGAGAGCAGAACTCAGCGCGCAGGCCTGATTGCGCAGCTCGCCAATATGGAAAAGCAGCCTGAGAGTGTGCCGATTAATTTATTGACACAAGTAGAAGGTACGCCCTTGCATGGTACCGAACCACTCGACCTTTTTGAGTTTGTGAGAACGATTGCTGTTGCAAGAATTACGATGCCAAAAAGTTATGTAAGATTATCTGCAGGAAGACAGTCGATGCACGAAGGCATACAATCATTAGCTTTCTTAGCTGGGGCCAATTCAATTTTTTATGGCGAAAAGTTATTAACGACAGATAATCCGGATGCAAAAGTTGATCAAGCCTTATTTAATAAGTTAGGTATTCATCCTATATAAGCTTGTGATGCTAGATCAAATTCATCGTGAACTCCAATCTTTAAAAGACAATCATCTTTTTAGAACAAGAAAATTATTAAGTGGAAGATTGGGATCTAATCTTTCTTTTAATCATCAAAATTATTTAAGCTTTTCATCGAACGACTATTTAGGTCTTTCACAAAATAAATCTATTCAAGCTGCGCTGATTGAAGGTATTCATTTGTCAGGCAACGGCATGGGAGCCTCTCATCTTATTTCAGGCCATCATGAATTCCATGAGGCATTTGAAAGTGCATTTAGTGAAGCGCTTCATTTTGAAAGAGCGCTTTTATTCTCATCAGGCTATATGGCCAATATGGGGATCATCTCAGCATTAGTTGGAAAAGACGATACTATTTTTTCTGATAAGTTAAATCACGCATCATTAAATGATGCGTCTATTCTTTCTCGCGCTGCTCATAAAAGATATCGACATCATGATTTACAACATCTAGAAGAGTTATTGCAAGCATCAAAATCAAAAGCAAAGCTTATTGTTACGGATGCTGTTTTCAGCATGGATGGCGATTTAGCTAATATTCCAGACTTATTGCAATTATGTGAAATGTACGATGCTTATCTTTACGTAGATGACGCACATGGTTTTGGTGTATTGGGAAAAAATGGTAAAGGTATACTGCAATACTTTTATGACCAAGAAAAAATTAAAGAACCTTATTCGCCCAGGATTATTTATATGGCAACGTTAGGGAAGGCTGCTGGTATTCATGGTGCTGTCGTAGCATCTTCAAATAATCTTATCGAATATTTCATTCAAAAATCTAAACAATACATTTATACAACTGCTATCCCAGCTTTTATGGCGCATGGATTGAAAGAATCCTTAAATCAAATTTTGAAGGCAGATCAAATAAGAGCTCACTTAAATAATCTTATTGCGCATTTTAAAGCTGAGGTTAAATTACAAAAAATGAATTTAGGTGACTCATTAACGCCTATTCAGCCACTTATTGTTGGAAGTGAAATAAATGCATTAAGATTAAATCAATGGTTAATGGAAAAGGGAATATATGTCCCTGCTATTAGACCGCCTACGGTTCCTCATGGCACTTCTCGTTTACGCATTTCATTTTCAGCATTACATCAAGATAAGGACGTGATGACATTAATAGAAAATATATTAGATTTTGAAAGTCAATCTGATGCACATTAAAAAAATTGGACAAGGCAAAGATCTTGTTCTTATTCATGGATGGGGTATGCATAGTGGTATATGGGAACCTATCATTGAGAAATTTTCAAATCAATACACACTTCATCTTGTCGACATCCCAGGTATGGGTAAAAGTGATAGCATCGACCCTTATGATCTCAATCACCTCGTTGATGCGATCAGTCAAAAATTACCATCATCTTTTGATATTTTAGGATGGTCTTTAGGCGGCCTCATTGCATTAAAAATGAGTTTGATACATCCACAAAAAATTCATCGTATGGTTTTGGTGGGGGGGACGCCTTGTTTTATTAATCAGACAGATTGGAGTTGTGGCGTAGATGTTAGAGATTTTAATGATTTTGCTGATAAGCTTTTTAAAGATTACAAATCAACTATGATAAATTTTTACACTCTACAACTTATGCATTCAAAAGACAGCAAATTCCTTATTAAAAAACTTAAAGAGATAAATGAAAAATCAGATCCTCCGAAAGTCAAGTCTTTGCAGCTTGGCCTAGATATCTTGTTAAATAATGATTTGCGAGATGACATTAATAAAATTAACCATAAAACACTTTTAATAGTCGGCGACATGGATCGCTTGACACCAAAATCAGCTTCTACATGGCTTGAAGGTCATTTAAAGGATGCGCGATTAAAAGTAATCCAAGGCGCATCACATATTCCTTTTTTATCTCACTCGCATGAGTTTTTTGATCAACTCGATCAATTTTTATTAGCAGCTTAATCATGACTCAGCATCATATTGATAAAAAAAGAGCTCAAGCCTCATTTAATAAAGCTTCTGCTTTATATGAAGATTCAGCTGTTCTTCAAAAGCAAGTATTAGAAGAAATGTTTCTAAGGTTAAAATTACTCAAAATTAATCCGAACAGCATTCTTGACTTAGGTTGTGGACCCGGTAATGCTGGACCTGAATTAAAAGCTGCATATAAGCCTCATGATCTTATTTATTTAGATTTTGCCTATGACATGCTAAGAAAAGCAGAAGAGAAAAACAGAGATCATTTCTTAAAGGTATTTTCAAGTAAAACGACACAGCGATTTATTTGCGCAGATATGGAGGCTATCCCATTAGCAGATAATAGTATCGATATGGTTTGGTCAAATTTATCTCTTCAATGGTGCAACGACCTTGATCAGGTATTCACTCAAATAGCAAAAACATTAACGCATAATGGACTTTTTATTTTTAGTACATTTGGACCAAGCACACTTCATGAATTAAGAATGTCGCTCGCATCATTTTCTCAGTACTCACATGTAAATCAATTTATAGATATGCATGATATTGGTGATGCGCTAATACGATGTGGCTTTTCAGATCCGGTTTTGGATGTAGATGTTTACACACTTACCTACAGTACGTTTAAAGAAATAATGTATGACTTGAAGCATATCGGAGCTCGCAATGCTCTTCAGGGAAGAGCAAAGGGTATGACAGGTAAAGGCTTCTTGTATCAATTAGAGAAATTGTATGAAGTTTATAGAGCTGATGAAAAATTGCCTGCAAGTTACGAAGTTGTGTACGGGCATGCATGGAAAGTGAATAAGCTGCATGATGAATCCTCAATTATTAAGTTCTACCCAAAACAATAATGCATTCATTTTTTATTACTGGGACTGATACAAATATAGGAAAGACTGCTATTACGTGCAGCTTAATTGTTAAGTATATTGAGGAAGGATTTCGAGCAGCCGGTATGAAGCCTGTTGCTGCAGGGTGTCATTTAGAAAATGGTTATATGATTTCTGATGATGTTAAAAAGATTATTGAAGTTAGTAATGTAGATCTAAATTTAGAAGAAATTAATCCTTATTCATTCGAACGGCCGATCGCACCTCATATAAGTTTTAAGTCAAATGAAATTGATATTCGTTTAATTAAAAAACATTTACGATCTTTTGAAATAAAAATAGATTATTTATTTATTGAAGGAGTGGGAGGATACGCAGTGCCTTTAACTGAAACCTTTACTACAGCTGACTTAGTCGAGAGTTTAGAGATACCAGTTATTCTGGTGGTGGGTATGAAATTAGGGTGTATCAATCACACTTTATTAACAGTTGAAGCAATTTTGAATAAAAAGCAAAAACTCTGTGGCTGGGTCGCCAATTGTGTAGATGAACACATGGAGGCTTATGAAGAAAATTTTTCTTTTTTGAAAGAAAAAATTAAGGCACCTTGCTTGGGTGAAGTCCCTTATTTCAAAGATTTTGACCCTTACAAAGCATCAAAATTTATCAATATAAATAAGCTTAATGGTAAAGCTTATGAAGATTGATGTAGTCAGCAACACCTGCAGGCAAAAGATTTATAAGATTTTTATTTGAATAAATAGTGTCTCGAATTTGAGATGACGAGATATCAATATACTCAAATGTTTTCGTCATAATTAGCCCGTGACCAGATGTGCGAAGATCTTCAACATTTTGAGTGAGTCTTTCAGCCCATTCTTTTTTTAGAACTGATGTTAATTGTTCTTCTAAAATAGGGGATTCGCGCCTTTCTACTACCAATATGTGGCAATAATTAAAAAGCTCATTCCATAAGTGCCATGATTCAAGCTTTAGGAAAGCGTCACTTCCCATTAAAAAACAAAACGCTTGCTCCTCTTTTTTTTCTAATGCAAGACTTTGCAATGTCTCAATAGTATAAGAGGGTTTTAGGTCGCTTTGGTTTTTTTTAATTTCACGATCATCAATGAAAAAATTAGTGTGCGGATTGAGAGCGAGTTTGAGCATTTCTATACGATGCTTATTTTCTACGACGATATTTTTATGAGGCGCTAAACCGGCTGGAATAAAAAGGACTTTCGACAATGACGCTAGGTCTTGCCAGGCTTTAGCTAATTCTATATGACCACAGTGTATTGGATCGAATGCGCCGCCTAATACACCAATAAGTTTCAAAGACATTCCTTATTTACGTATATGCCCATTACCTAATACGATATATTTTAGCGAAGTAAGTCCCTCAAGCCCTACAGGACCTCTTGCATGTAATTTATTTGTTGAAATGCCTATTTCAGCACCTAGGCCATATTCAAAGCCATCAGCAAAACGAGTTGAAGCATTAACCATAACGCTACTTGAATCGACTTCTTTTAAGAATCGCATAGCGTGTCCATAGTTTTCAGTAACGATAGCATCTGTATGATGAGAAGAATATTGATTGATATGATTAATTGCATCGTCAACGTCATCGATAATCTTGCATGAAATAATTGCATCAAGGTATTCGGTATAAAAATCATCTTCACTTGCTGCTTTAATACCCCTTACAAGTTTCAAAGTTTCTTTGCAGCCACGAACCTCAACTTTATGTTGATGCAGCATTTTCACAATTTTAGGTAAAAAATCTCGCGCAATGTCTTTAGATATTAAAAGTGATTCGGTCGTATTGCATGTTCCCAATCTTTGAGTCTTAGAGTTCTCAATAATTTGAAGTGCTTTATCTAAATCTGCATTTTTATCTACAAAGACGTGGCAATTTCCATCTAAGTGTTTAATGACAGGCACAGTTGCCTCATCGCTAATCATCTTAGTTAAGCTTTTGCCGCCCCTTGGAATGATCACATCAATGTAGTTATCAAGTTTAATCATAGCTTCAACTATCGATCTATCGGTTGAATCAATCACCTGAACAGCCTGAACTGAAAGACCGGCTTTTTTAAGTGCCTCATGAATAATATTGCTTAAAGCAATATTAGAGTGAATAGCTTCGCTACCACCTCTTAATATAATGGCATTTCCAGATTTGATAGATAAACTCGCTGCATCAATGGTGACGTTAGGACGAGATTCATAAATCATACCTATAACACCAAGAGCTACACGCATTTGACCGACTTGAATACCTGATGGCCGTGTATTCAAATGCATAATTTCACCAATAGGATCCTTAAGATCAACAATACCTTGTATGCCTTTAATCATCGAATCAATAGTTTTAGTTGAAATGATAAGGCGCTCGATAGAAGCGCGATCTAATTTATTTTTTTTAGCTACTTGGATATCCTTCTTATTGGCTTTCAGAATAGTTTTTGCTTTTGTATTCAAAAGCTGAATGAGATGAGTCAATGCATCATTCTTTTGTTGTGTTGATGCTTTAGCCATCAAGCGTGAAGCTTTTTTCCCTTCTAGGCCAATTTTTTTAAGATATTGATTTATATTTGTCATGTGTGAATTATACGCGTTAAGAAATTAACTTGTATAGGATCAAATTTTTCGACTTCGAGATGCTATTTTTGCAAGTCCTAGACAAAGCCTATCTGTCTCTAACCAAGCATCCCCATGGGAAACACCTTTTGATATTTTATCGATTTCGGATAGCTTTTGAATAGCCGCTCTTAAATGCTTAGCCGAAAAAAAAGAAAGTGCTTTCCTAACATATATAAGTTTGTCTCCAAATATTCTTGATTTTGTAAGATGACTTTCTAAAGATTGACCTCTAAAATCAAGCTCTTTTATTTCAAGCATGGGTTTTAATACCCATGAAAGTGAGCTTGTAATGCTAATTGGGTTTTGACCTTCTTCCTTTAAAAAATTAAGTGTCGATAACGTTTTCATCTGATCACCAATTAATACATATTCAGTGAGTTCAAAAGCGTCATAACGAGATACATTGGAGATAGATTGAGAAACTTTTTCGTACGAAATAGGTTGGTTTGGAAAAAGCAATGCTAATTTATTTAATTCTTGATCTGCGGCAAGCATATTCCCATGAACGAAATGACTAATAAGCTGAATACTCTCCTCATCTAGAGTTATAGACAATAATAAAGCTCTTTTTTTTAACCAAGAAGGAATTTCAGCTGGTTTGATTTCGTCAAGCCTAATTGTGTAAGCAATTTTTTCAAGATCTTTAAACCATTTCTGCTGCTTGGTTTCTTTCTCTGTTTGAGGTAATTGAACAATAAGAAGGTCGTCTTGAGAAAAATTTTGCAGAATTTCATAAAAAAATTCGCCACCTTCTTCATTTATTTTTCCTGAGGGAATAACGATTTCAATAATGCGCTTTTGAGAAAATAAGCCTTGAGATGAAAGGGACGAGGCACATTGATCCCATTTGAAATAGCGGTCAACATTGAAACTCAATTTTTCTAAGTAAGAGTGTTCTTTAGCGAATTGACGTAGGATGTCGAAAGCTTCTTTTCTTGAAAGAGCCTCATCTCCTAAAAGAAGAAATTTTGATCCCTGATTTTTTTGAAGCTCTTTTTTAAGAGCTTCCGAATCAAATGCTACCATTAGTTATTTTTTACTAAGCTGAATTTGGTTGAATAGATTTGTAATAGTTTCAATACGCATAGATTCGTTAAGCTGTCTTTCTTCTTCCTCTTTACCAATAACATTCGAGTCGCTATAAGTAAAGTCCCGACGTGATTCTAGAACATTTTCTTGACTCCAAGTTTCGCTATCTGGAGTTTTAATTCGATAACGAATCCTATAGAAAATTTCAAATTCTCGAACAAGACCTTGTCCACTTAAAGATAAAATTCTTTTTTCACTCTCTTCACTAAGAAGCTCAATTCTTAATTCTGGATTTTCTGTAGGAAGAACAATAGCCACTTTATTGCTAGTTAAGGCTTTTTTGAGATTTTTTGTAAAGCTTAAATCCTTACCTTCTATGCTGACTGTTTTAAATGATATTTCTGTCATGCCTCTCAAATGAAATCCACAGCTAGTTATGATTACAAGTGTGAGCAGCGTTATAAATTTTTTATGTATAGTATTCATCATTTACCCTGTGACGATATTAATGAGTTTTTTAGGTACAAATATCATTTTTTTAACACTATTTTCATGGCTAATAAATCTTTTAACGTCTTCATTTTCAAGGGCCATCCGCTCAATATCTTTTTGCTCAAGACCTGTTGATACTAGCATATTTCCCCTGAGTTTTCCGTTCACTTGGATCACCATAGCATATTCGTTTTTAATTAATGCGTTAGGGTCAGTTTTGGGCCATAACTCTTTATCAATAGGAGCATTAAAAATATGATTCCATAGGGCATGACATATATGCGGCACGAAAGGGTTGAGTAACAAAATTACATTTTGTATGACTTCTTGTTTTACTGAAAGCGTTACAAGATCATTATCTTCAACTTTTGCAAAAGTATTCATTAGCTCCATTACAGAAGATATAGCTGTATTAAAACTATGCCTTCTTTGAATGTCATCAGTAATTTTTTGTATAGTGTGATGAAGCTCGAATCTTAAATTCTTTGTTTGAGCCGAGAGTTCGCCTTCTTTATAAGGCTCAATTTTGCCTCTAGCATGATGGTCATAAACGGTTTTCCAAAGCCGTTTTAGGAAGCGATTGGCTCCCTCAACACCACTATCAGACCATTCTAAGCTTTGTTCCGGAGGGGCTGCAAACATGATAAATAGTCTAGCAGTATCAGCGCCAAATTGATCAATGAGTGACTGAGGGTCAACAGTGTTACCTTTTGATTTTGACATTTTGGTACCATTTTTTAATACCATGCCTTGCGTCAAAAGATTTTTAAATGGCTCAGAATGTTTAATGAGGCCAAGGTCTCTTAAAAGTTTATTAAAAAAGCGTGCATATAATAAATGCAAGATGGCGTGCTCAATGCCACCAATATATTGATCAACAGGCATCCAGTAATTACTTCTTTCATCGACCATGGCATTTTGATTGTTATAACTTGGATAGCGAGCAAAATACCAAGATGATTCTACGAAAGTATCCATCGTATCTGTTTCCCTTTCAGCTGGCTTGCCGCAGGAAGGACAGGTTGTTTTATAAAAAGATTCATCTTGTTTAATAGGAGATCCAACACCATGCATAACGATGGATTCGGGAAGCACTACAGGCAAATCTTTTTCTGGCACAGGCACTTCGCCACATGAATAACATTTAATAATGGGTATTGGGCATCCCCAGTAACGCTGTCTTGAAATCCCCCAATCACGCAATCTAAATTGCGTTGTTTTTTTGCCTTTATGGAGAGAGATTAATTTATTAACAATGGCATCAAATGCCTCTTGAAATTCCAAGCCATTAAATTCACCCGAATTAATTAACCGTCCGTAATCAGTAAAAGCAGCTTCAGCAAGGTTGGTTGTTTTTGCATCAATTGGCTCAATAACTTGTTCAATGTTAAGGTTGTATTTTTTTGCAAATTGAAAATCTCTTTCATCATGCGCAGGAACCGCCATCACCGCTCCTGAACCATAATTCATAAGTACATAATTGGCGATCCAAATTGGCACTTCTTTTTGTGTGATAGGGTGAATAGCTCGAAATCCAGAGTCGATACCTATTTTCTCTGCAGTTGCAATATCAGCCTCAGCGACGCTGCCTGTTGTGCATTCGTTAATAAATGTTTCAATTGCAGGATTATTTTTTTTAATTAATGAAGCAAGTGGGTGTTCTGCGGCAATAGCTAAGTAAGTGACACCCATAAGTGTATCTGGCCTGGTGGTGAAGACTTTAAGAGGATCAGCGTGATCTTTAATGGTAAATTCAATTTCACAACCATGACTTTTACCAATCCAATTTCTTTGCATGGTTTTGACTTGTTCTGGCCAGCCTTCAAGATCATCTAAATCCCTTAGAAGCTCATCCGCATATTCAGTAATTTTCATAAAATACTGAGGGATTTCTTTTTTCTCAATAACAGCGCCAGATCTCCATCCTTTTCCGTCAATTACTTGTTCATTAGCAAGGACAGTTTGATCCACGGGATCCCAATTAACCGTAGAAATTTTTTTGTAAATTAATTTCTTCTTAAAGAGTTCAGTAAATAACCATTGCTCCCATTTGTAATACCCTGGTCGACATGTTGCAATTTCTCTTTTCCAGTCGATTGCAAGGCCTAGCTGTTTCAACTGGTGTTTCATGTAATCAATATTGCTATAGGTCCAAGCAGCAGGAGCAGATTTATTTTGTAATGCTGCATTTTCTGCAGGCAAACCAAAAGCATCCCAGCCCATAGGTTGCAACACATTAAAACCAAGCATGCGATGAAAGCGGCTTAATACATCGCCGATCGTGTAATTTCTAACATGCCCCATATGAAGTTTTCCACTTGGGTAAGGGAACATAGAAAGGCAATAATATTTTGGTTTTTTAGAGTCTTCCGAAACAGAGAATGTATGTTCTTGATCCCAATAGGACTGAACTTCTTCTTCAATACCTTTGAAAGGATAGTTGGGTTGCATATGCTAATTAATTAATTTGATCAAAAATTGTTTTTTGAATGTCTTTAACATCACCGAGGCCGTTAATCTTAATATAGCGAAGATCTTGATTTTCAGACATTGCCCATTTTGAATAATAATTAACAAGTGGTTTCGTTTGGGTATGATAAACATCAAGACGTTTTAGAATGGTTTCTTTTTTATCATCATCTCTTTGAATAAGAGGCTCACCTGTGATGTCATCCTGATCTTGAATTTTAGGTGGATTATTATGAATATGATAAATGCGACCTGAAGCAATATGCGTCCTTCGTCCACTTAATCTCTCTACAATGACGTTATCTGGCACATCAATTTCAATGACTATATCTATCATAATCGAAGCCTGTTTCATTGCTTCGGCTTGAGGAATAGTTCTAGGGAAACCATCTAACAAGAAGCCTTGTTTACAATCACTATCTTGTATCCGCTCTTTAACTAATTCAATAATTAGTTGATCCGGAACAAGTGCGCCACTATCCATAAATTGCTTAGCTTCAAGCCCTAATTTTGTATTTGCTTTAATAGCAGCACGAAGCATGTCGCCAGTTGATATTTGGGGGATATTAAATTTGTCTTTAAGTATCTGGGCTTGAGTGCCTTTACCAGCGCCTGGCGCTCCTAGTAGAATAATTCTCATATATCTCTCCTTAAGTCTTAATTATATCAGCCGATGTTCATTTCACATGGCAATTAGTCTGTATAAATTAATCTAGATAATTTGAAATATTTACGAAATCTGATACTGATAAATTTTCGGCTCTTAACTGCGGATTGATACCTATTTTTTCAAAATCATTTTCGTTAATAAAGGATTTAAGTGTATTGCGAATAGTCTTTCTTCTTTGAGAAAAAGCTTCCTTAACAATCTTTCCAAACTGATTGATATTGTTTGCTATAAAAGGGTATTGCTCATAAGGAATAAGCCTTACGAAAGATGATTCGACTTTAGGCTCAGGTTCGAATGCCTCTTTAGGCACTTGAACCAAACGCTCAATTGAAAAATAATATTGAAGCATCACTGATAGTCTCCCATATTCGGAAGACGAGGGGATGGCGATCATGCGATCTACAACTTCTTTTTGTAACATAAAATGTAGATCCTTTACAATTTGAATATTTTCAATACATTTAAATAGAATGGGCGTTGAAATGTTGTAAGGTAAATTACCTACAATTCTGACTTTTTGATGAAATTGATGAAAGTTAAAATTTAGAACATCTTCATTGAATATGGTAATGCTTTTTTTGGGGTATTCATTTTCCATCCAACTTACAATATCTCGATCAAGTTCAATCGCTAACAAATGAGGACATTTTTCGAGTAGAGGTTTTGTAAGCGCTCCAAGACCAGGACCTATTTCAATAAGAATATCATCTGGAAGAGGGTTGATTGATTGAATAATTGAATGAATAATCGAAGCATCTTTGAGAAAATTTTGCCCAAATTTTTTCTTAGGAATATGTCTCATGCGTGAGATTTTTGAGCTAAATCAATTGCCAAATCAATCGCACTAAAAAAGCTATTTGGGTCTATATTACCTTGACCAGCAAGATCGATAGCGGTTCCATGGTCAACTGAGGTTCTAATGATCGGAAGGCCAAGGGTAACGTTCACACCTAAGCCAAAATTAGCATGTTTAAATACTGCAAGACCTTGATCATGATACATTGCCAAAAAACAGTCAGCTTTTTGAATATATTTTTCCGTGAAAAGTGTATCTGCTGGAAGTGGCCCTTCAATTAACATGCCTTCGCATTTTAATTTGCTGATAACAGGCGTGAGAATATTAATTTCTTCTAAACCTAAAACGCCATTTTCACCTGCATGAGGATTAAGGCCTGCGACAAAAATTGCAGGATTGTTTATTTTAAAACGATGAATAAGGTCGCGATGAATTGTTCTTATTGTTTGCTCAAGCTTTTCTGATGTAATCAAGTGACTTACTTGCGATAAAGGCACATGTGTTGTCACAAGTGCGACTTTCATAGTTTTAGAAGCGAGCATCATAACTTCATTTTTGGCTTGAGTATAATGCGCAATGTATTCAGTATGGCCGGTAAAAGGCTGACTTTCATTGATAATGCTTTTATGGATAGGAGCTGTTACAAGTGCATCAAAAGATTTATTTAAGCAGCCATCTAGTGCAAAGTTTAGGACATCAAGAACATATTGATTATTCTTAGGATTAAGTAGTCCTGTCTGAATGTTTTCGCAAGCAGGAATATGATGAATAGAAAGTGAGTGATCACCTTTATGTTCTATAGGAACATTTTCATATAATGTAATCGATTTATTGAGACGAGCAGCTCTGTCAGTTAAAGCATTTTTATCGCCAACCACTGTAATAAATGCTGGAAATTTTTTTGTACTAAGCAGAACGCAAAGATCAAGACCAATGCCCGCAGGTTCGCCTGAGCTTATGACTATATGTGGCTTAAAAGCAGTCAAAATAAGAAATTAAAAGTTGTCTTCTAAGCGAAGCTCTACAAAAGAGCGATCTCTTAATTCCTGCAGCCAATCTTGATAGGCTTCTTCAGATTTACGCATTTTAATTTGCTGTCTACCTTGCATTCGAGCCGATTCTTTCGACATATCTTGAGATCTTTTTTCAAGAACTTGAATAAGATGCCATCCAAATGGAGTTTTAATCGGATCGCTGATTTGATTTATATTAAGCTGTTTCATTGTTTTTTCAAATTCAGGCACAGTATCTCCTGGATTGATCCATCCTAGATCTCCACCATTGGTTGCAGACGGATCTTCCGAATATTGCTTTGCCATATCCTCAAACTTTATACCATTTTCTAATCGCTCTTTAATGCCGATCAATTTTTGACGCCCCTCATTTTCTGAGGTAATTTCAGAAAGCTTAATTAAAATATGCCTTACATGCGTTTGCTCCACAACAACCGGGCCACTTGATCCTTTTTTGTTAATTAATTTAAGGATATGAAAGCCATTAGGACTTCTTAAAATAGGGCTAAGCGAACCTACTTCTGTTTTCTTAAGAGCATCCACAAATAATGTTGGCAAATCTGAGGCTTTTTTCCATCCAAGATTGCCGCCTTCAAGTGCATTGGGTGTTTCCGAAAATGCTGCAGAAACTTGTGTGAAATTTTTACCTGATTGAATTTGCTTAGCGGCTTCCTCAGCCTTATTTTTTAACTTCTCAAGTTTTTCAGGAGACGCGTCCTCAGGAACGCGAATCAGAATATGAGCAACCTCGAACTCATCTTGAATTTCTTTTGATTGAGCATTTAAGAAATTATCAATTTCTCCATCTGTAATTACTATTTTACTATCAACCTCACGCTCTTTTAATTGTGCAATCGTGATTTCATTTCTAATCTCTTCTCTAAACTTATAAAAATTAGTACCATCTTTTTCTAATGTTTTTTTAAAATCAACCACATTAAGCTTATTTTTTTCCGCAATACGTTCAATAGTTTTATCAACTTGAGCGTCACTAATCCTTAATCCAGTTTGATTAGCAAGTTGAATTTGAATACTATTCGCAATCAATCTTTCTATTACTTGTTTCCTTAAAACACTTTCTGATGGGATTTCAATTTTTTGATTTTTTAGATTGCCAATCACTGAATTAATTTTTTCTTGCAACTCTTTTTCTGTGATGACATCTTGATCAACAACAGCAATAATTCGATCAAGTTTTTTAATTCCATTTTCAGACTTTGCGTATCCGAGTGAGAGAAGTGTTAAGCCAAATAGAGTTAGTATCAGTTTTAAAAGAAATATTATTTTTTTAAGTTGCATATTTGAATTAGTTAAAGTTTGCCTGACGATTAACATCAGGAATTTGATTGACGTTTCTGAGGCCTGGAACATTCCTGTATAAAAAGTTATTTAATTTGTTTGCGTCCGAGCCTATGGAACCAATGCCATTTAACTCAAGCTGAATAAAAAATGCATAATTCGGATTCGGGCTTGTTGGCAATGATATTCTGTCAAAGATTGATCTTGCAACCCAGCAGCCGCCGTCGTATTCTAATCCTGCTAAAACTTCAATAGTTTGCGAGCTCTTCAAGTCATAATTGTAACGACCAATAGAGTAGAATCGGTTTCCTAGAGGCCATTGACCCGCCGCATTAAAAACTTCTAAATCTTGATTATTATCAATAATATTATCAATCAACCGATAGCTTACATTGAGCATTTTTCCTGGCTCTGGATTATATCGACTTCCTAGCGTGCTTCTTAATAAATTGTTAGAGGTTGGGTCAAATTGAAACATTGCATCTAGGTTAAGTGAGTTCGGTAATTTTGCTGATGCACCCATAAAAATATCTGAATTTGCTTTTTTAGCTTCTGTAAGATCATTACCAAAGACTCTTCTGTCTTCAAAATAATATCTTTGAGCAATTATGGCCGATAATCTCTCCTTACCATTTTTATCTAAAAATTTAGATGTTAATGATGCAGTTAATTGATTTGCATCATTTATTCGATCTTGCCCATTGTATTGATTCTCATAAAATAAAGTTTGCATATTTAAATCTGCAAGGCCTGAGTCAAAGTTAGGCAATACTGATTGATCTTTATATGGAATGTAGACATAAAATAATCTCGGCTCAAGCGTGTTTGTATAATTTTGATTTAAAAAATTTATATTTCTGTCGAGATAAACACCGCTATCCAAAGAGAAAATTGGTGTGACTATATCTTTGTTATTATCAGGTGAATTGTTAAGATTATAAGATCTAATATTTGCAGAAACTTTCGGTTTAATATATCCGTATTCAGAGGTTAGCGGAATAGTGATTGCTGGAGTCATTGTAAATCTGCTCCCAGTAATCTTTTGCGCTTCTGTGAATGTTGATGCGAACTTATCATCCCTTTCAAAAAGAGTCCATTGTGACTTAAGGTCTAATGTGAAATTATCGTAGTCTTTTTTCCCCGAGAGATTAACTTGTGGAAGTCTTTGATATGGAGAATTTGATGCATTTGTTAATGTTTGATATTTTTCAGTTAGTAAGTTTAATTTCCAAACATCACCCGAATAATTTAGATTTACTCTTTGAGGTAAATTGACCACGCTAGTAACTTGAATCATAGTGGCTAAATCAGAAAAGTAAGTATTATCTGATACTTTTTGAAGATCATAAGATCCCGACCAACCCCTACCAAATTGATGCTGATGAGTAAGTTTTAAAAAATATCTATTATCTTGACCGCTAGATTGATCATGATTCATATATTGAAGTTGATTAATTCCTGAATAGTTTTCGGTTAGGTAGCGAAATTCACCATCCGCTAGGGGACCTCTTTTACCTAAATACCTGGCTGTCAGAGTTGCATCCATATCAGGAGAAATATTAAAGTAATAAGGTACGCGAAATTCAAAACCACTTTTAGATGTGGTGCCAAAGGTTGAAGATAAGAAACCAGATTGTCTATTTTTATTGAGAGAAAAGCTTGTGCTAGGCATATAGAATATCGGGACCCCTTTGAAATCAACCGAGGCATGTGAGGCTTTTACCCGGTCTTTTTTTGTATCAATTTCCATATTTTTAGATTTAATATACCAATCATTGGAATCTACCTCACACGTGGTTAATCTGCTGGATTCAAGTTTTGTCTTATTTTCACCCTCAAAAAAAATTGCTTTAGCATCACCTCGGAAGTCATAATAACGTTTGGTAACTTGAATACCTTTTTGAACGATAGTTTCTTCTTTTTTATCAGACTTTATATTAAAGGTCACATCTTCCATCTTTCCAGTCTGGTCGCTTAATCTATAATTAAGCTTTGAGCCAGAAATAGAGATGTTTTCTAGGTCTATGGATGTATTTCCTTGTGTAATGAGTTTTTCTGAAATTTGATCATACTCAATCACTTCAGCTTTGATAGTTTTATTGCCTTTTTTGAGAATAGCATTCCCTTTGGCTTTCATTTTTCTATCGAGAAGCGTTTCAAGGCTATCCCCTTCAATTTCAACTGATTCCTGAAAAATTTCTGAAGATTGTTTTTCACTTACCAAGTCTTCAGCAGATGAAAGCTGAGGAAGAATAAAAAACACTAGCCATAGCGGTGAGATTGTTTTTCTAAACATGGAATTTTGCTGAAGGAGCAAGTAGGGGTGCTATAGTTTTAATGTTGAATATTTCATAAACGTTAAAATCTCATATTTTAGCTATTTTATCAACTTAAATTTATTAATAATCAGGTAGTTATATAACTTACTTCATTAAGCTAATTGCTTAAAACGTACAATTTTTTTAAAAATTTATAGGTATTTTTTATTGTGACTCGCGAAAATCAGATTGCTACATGGTTAAATAATAGTCTTAAAAATCAAGAATATACAATAAATCCTGCTTCTTCAGACGCCAGTTTTCGTCGTTACTTCCGTATTATTTCAAATAATCAGTCTTTCATCTTAATGGACGCCCCGCCTGATAAAGAAAATTCAAAGCCCTTCGTCGATATAGCAAATATTCTTTTTAAGGCGGGACTAAATGTACCTAATATTCATGAGGCAGATCTGAAAGAAGGCTTTTTGTTATTGTCAGATTTAGGCAATAAAACTTACCTTGAGGAGTTAAACCATGAAAATGCATCAACGCTCTATAAAGATGCTTACTTAGCGCTTATTAAAATACAAAAAAATGCTGATACATCATCGCTTAAACACTACGATGATTCATTGTTGATGCAAGAGCTTCAACTATTCCCTGATTGGTATCTAAAATTCCATAAATCTTATGAAATGAATGATTCGGAAAAAAATATACTTAACTTAACTTTTGAATTGCTTATTAAAAATATTCGGTCCCATACAGAAGTTTTTGTGCACAGAGATTTTCATTCAAGAAACTTGATGTTCTGTGATGGAGAGCATGGAAAAAATCCAGGCATTTTAGATTTTCAGGATGCGGTTAAAGGATCTATTGTCTATGATCTCGTGTCGCTATTTAAAGACGCTTACATTACATGGGAAGAAGAGCAAGTTATAGATTGGCTGATTAGATACTGGGAATTAGCAAAGAAAAACGGGTTTAAAGTTCAGGAAGATTTCGCAGAGTTTTATAGAGATTTTGAGTGGATGGGCGTTCAAAGGCATTTAAAAGTATTAGGTATTTTTGCTCGCTTAAATTATAGAGACCATAAAATAAATTATTTAAACGATTTGCCAGCCGTTGAAAATTATCTGCGAAGAGCTTGTGAGCGCTATAGGGAATTGCACCCTCTATTAAAAATGATTAACAAATTAAGCTTGATATGACTATGAAAGCTATGATTCTAGCGGCAGGCAAAGGCGAGAGGATGCGTCCTTTGACCGATCAAATACCAAAACCATTATTAGAAGTAGCTGGTAAGCCATTAATAGTTTGGCATATAGAAAAATTAGCTAAGGCTCATTTTAAAGAAGTGGTCATTAACCATGCATATTTAGGCGAAATGATCGAATCATATCTTGGCAACGGATCAAAATGGAGCCTTAAGATCCACTATTCTAGAGAAGGCACTCCATTAGAAACAGCAGGAGGCATAAAAAAAGCTCTAACGTTTTTGGGTGATGAGCCATTTTTAGTGGTTAATGCAGATATATTTACTGACCTAGATTACATTGTATTAAAAAATATGAACTTAGATAAGTTTAAAGGTCACTTAATAATGGTTAAAAATCCACCGCATCATATGCAAGGGGATTTTGTTTTAAAAGATAACATCATTGCATTAGAGGGGGGTAATAAATTAACCTTCTCAGGCTTAGCTATTTATCGACCAGAAATTTTTGAAGAGATTGAAATGGAGCCTGTTGCGAAGTTAGCGCCCATTCTCAAGAAATTAATTGATGCAGGATCTGTCTCTGGTGAAGAGTATCATGGGATTTGGTGTGATATAGGCACACCAAAGAGACTGGAAGAAATTAATTTCTTCCTAAAAAATAACAATTTCAAAAGCTAAATTAAAAACATGAAAAATAAAGATTATCAAGAATTCAAAAAAAGGAGAGATGCTTTAGCTAATAAAATTGGCGATGGCATAGCTATCATTTTTAATGCTAGTGAAGCGATTAGAAATCGAGATAGCCATTACCCTTATCGACCTGATAGTTATTTCCATTATTTCTCAGGGTTTAATGAGCCACAATCCGCGCTAGTTATTTTAGGCGGAAAATCTCCAAAAACGATTCTATTTTGTCGAAAAAAAAACGTTGATATGGAAATTTGGAATGGTTTTATATACGGACCAGAAGCAGCAAAAGAGCTTTTTCTATTTGATGAGGCTTACGATATTAACTTGCTAGATGAGATTGTTTTAAAAGAAATTCCAGGACATCAAAAAATATATCATCGAATAGGTCAGGACGTTCTAATTGATCAAAAAATTAATGATTGGATAAAGCAATTAAGGGAAAAAGGCAGGGCTGGAGTTCGGGCGCCTCATGAAATTGAAGACATTAGCTATATAGCAGATGAAATGCGACTCATAAAAAGTGATTTCGAAATTGACATAATGCGACGCTCAGCAAAGATTGCATCTTTAGCCCACAATCGCGCAATGAAATTTGTAAAGCCTCACATGTATGAATATGAACTTGAAGCTGAAATTTTGCATGAATTTATGTCTCAAGGAATTCGTTCACCAGCTTACCAATCTATTGTTGCCGCTGGTGGGAATGCATGCACATTACATTATATTAATAACAATAATGAGATTAAAGATGGCGATCTTATTTTGATAGATGCTGGATGCGAGTTAGAAGGATATGCATCTGATATAACAAGAACATTTCCTGCAAATGGAAAATATTCAAAAATACAAACAGATTTCTATCAAATGGTATTAGAAGCTCAAAGCGCTGCCTTAGAAAAAATATCCCCGAAACATCATTGGAATGAGCCTCATGAGGCAGCTTTATCAGTTTTAATTGATGGTTTTAGAGATTTTGGTTTATGCCAAGGAAGCCGCGAAGAAATTTATGAAACAGGCTCCTATAAAGAATTCTATATGCATAGAACAGGGCACTGGCTGGGTCTTGATGTTCATGATGCGGGAGAATATAAAAATGTTTCAAAGGAATGGAAGCAGCTTAAACCAGGCATGGCTTTAACAGTGGAGCCAGGATGTTATATTAGACCGTCTTCAAAAGTACCTAAAGAGTTTTGGAATATTGGCATTAGAATTGAAGACGACGTCTTGGTTACGCAAGATGGGCATGAGGTGCTTACCAAAGACAGTCCAAAAAAAATAGAATCCATTGAAGCATTAATGGCAAAATGAAAAAGTCAGAATACCTCATTGTGGGGGCTGGTCCAGTCGGACTAATTTTATCTTTATTACTAGCAAAGCAAAATAAAGCTTCACATCTTCTAGAGGCAAGGAAAAAAAATGACGCACATTCAGACAAGCGAGCATTAGCTCTTTCATATGGAACGAGACTGATTCTTGAAAATCTTGGAATATGGAGATTGCTAGAAAAAAAAATTACTTCAATTCAAAGCATTCACACAAGTCAAAAAAATAGCTTTGGACGAACATTGCTATCCTCGGATGAATATAATTTACCGGCATTAGGTTATGTTTTGTCTTATGGCGACTTATCAAAAGCTCTTGAAGATGAAATTAGTAAATCCTCATTAATAAAAGTGAGTTACGAATTTAAAGTTTCAGCTATCAAAAATAAAAAAGATAAATCCATTTTATATAGCCTGACTAAAAATTTACCTCTTGAAGCGCCACTTTTAATATTGGCTGATGGTGGAAAAAATACGACCGATTTAATTGAAAACCTCAAAAGAAAAGAAACTAGTTATAACCACACTGCACTAGTTACGAAAGTAATTTCAGAAATTCCCCCTAACAATGTGGCTTATGAAAGATTTACTTCTATGGGACCCATTGCACTTTTACCAAATGGACCAGAAGAATTTTCATTAGTTTGGACAGGTAAAGATAAAGACATTCAAGCGCTGGCTAAAAATAAAAAAAATATTTTCTTAGAAAAACTGCATGAGCACTTTGGAGATAGAGTTGGAAGATTTCTTGATTGCAAGGAATTTATTACTTTCCCATTGAAAAAAATTGTTCTTGAAGACTTTCCGAAATCCAACATAGTGGTTATCGGTAATTCCGCACAAACAATGCATCCAGTTGCTGGACAGGGCTTTAATACTGGCATCAGAGATGCTTATGCATTATCAAAATTAATGAATGAAACAGAGTTGGCTCATATAGGCTCCGAACCATTTGTTAATCAATATTATGCTTCTAGAAAGCTAGAGACAAAAAAGACACTTTTCTTTACGGATTCTTTGGTAAGCATTTTTTCAAATGATTTAGTTGGATTATCGATAACAAGAGGATTTAGTTTATCCCTTTTAGATAACTTTAAGCCTATTAAAAAATTCTTAGTCAACAAAATGAGTTTTGGTAGATGATTCAAGAGTCGAGTGATGTATTAATTTTAGGCTCAGGTATTGTGGGCATGGCTGCTTTAATTGCTATTGATAAATATGATATCAAGGCAACGCTATTATCAGAAACAAAAACCATCCATAAAAAAGATTTTGATCCTAGATTTTATGCAATTACCCCAGGCGTTAAAACATGGCTGGAAAAAAATGGCGTATGGGATTTTTTGCCTAAGAAAGAAGTATCATCGGTGCGATCTATCATTGTTTATTCAGACAGAGAAAATTCATCTTTAAAATTTAATGCTGATGATGTAGGAATGAATGAGCTTGCATTTATTGTGAGCCATGAGGACATCGAAAAAGCATTTATTCACCGAATAAGCAAAATAGATTATAAGGAAATTAAAACAAACAAAGTTGAATCCTTAAGTGCCGGAGTAGAAGATATAAATCTTATTTATGCGAATGGTAATAAATGCCAATATAAATTAGCTATTGGCGCTGATGGTTCGAATTCTTGGGTGCGCAGTCAGTCATCTATAGATTTTAAGAATAAAGATTTTGATCAGACAGCAATGATATTTAATGTTAAAACATCAAAAGCACATCAAGGGTGCGCTTATCAAAAATTTACGCATCACGGTATATTGGCATTGCTACCCTTACTTACCAATGAATTTTCTGTTGTCTTTTCTTTAAATAATGAGATGCTTAAAGAATATAAGAGCTTAACTGATGCTAAATTCATTCAAATGTTCAAAAAAGAAATAGGTGAAATTTTTGGAGATATTACTTTAATAACAAAGCGCCAATACTTTCCTTTAAATATGAAGATTAATAAATCATTAATTTCAGATCGCGTTTTACTTGTTGGAGATGCAGCTCACCAGATCCATCCCCTTGCAGGTCAGGGTTTAAATTTGGGCTTAAGAGATGCAATAGAAATTGATAATTTGTTAAGTTCAAATAAAAAATATCATCATGATCTTGGATTAAAATCTTTTCTTAAAAAATATAACCGTAATAGAAAGACTGATATATTATCTTTAAGCTATTTAACTGATAAATTAAGCTCTCTCTTCACTGCTAAAAATGATTTTTTAGATTTTGCGATTAATTTTGGCCTCAATAAAATTAATCAAAATCAGTTAATTAAAAAAATTCTTATAGAAAAAGCAATTCATTAAATGATAACTTTAAAAAAAATTACTGCACTTCTTTTATTATTCCCTTCTTTCTATTCCATGGCAGATGAAGCCAATTTAAAAAAGATGATTGAAGCTTCTTACCCAAAATACAAGGTTGAGAGTATCAAGAAAACTTCATACAGTGGTCTTTACGAAGTCTTTATGGGCGGTCAAATTATTTATACAGATGAAAAATTTTCATTTCTTATCGCAGAAGGCCGAATTGTTGACCCAAAAACAAAGAAGGATTTAACAGGAGAGCGTCTTGAGGATTTAACTAAAATTGATTTTTCATCGCTCCCTCTTGCCTCAGCGATTAAAACTATCAAAGGTGATGGCTCGAGGAAGCTAGTTGTATTTTCAGATGTCGATTGCCCTTTTTGCAAAAGGCTTGAGCAGAATGAATTTACACATATAAATAATATTACGATTTATACATTTCTTTTTCCAATTGAAAAATTGCATCCTGATGCTAAGAATAAATCACGGCTTATTTGGTGCGCTAAAGACCGCTCAAAAGCTTGGCTTGATTGGTCGCTTAATGAGACACTTCCTTCAGGTAAGCCGAATTGTGAAGCACCGACAGAGCAAGTGCTGGAATTGGGATCAAAATTAGGTATAACATCTACACCGACCCTTATTTTCTCTGATGGTAAGCGAATGCTAGGTGCTCAACCCTATAAAGAGATAGAAAAAGTATTAAACAACGTCAAATTGTAAGGTTTTTTTAGGCAACAAATAGCTTGACATTTATGACTAAACAACGTAAAAAAGCTCCCAGGTGTTTGGTTTCGAGTTTTATTTAGCTAGCTTTAATTTATATTTAAGTAGTGCTTTAGTTCTTGATTCAAACTTTTGGGGGGCCTCCCTTGTTTAAAGTTAAGGATTTATGAAATGGCAACAGGTACAGTAAAGTGGTTTAATGATTCAAAAGGTTTTGGTTTTATTACTCCTGATGATGGTGGTGATGATTTATTTGCTCACTTCTCAGCAATCGTAGATACAGGATATAAAAGTCTTAAAGAAGGTCAAAGAGTAACTTTTGACGTTACAGACGGACCAAAAGGCAAGCAAGCTTCAAATATAAATAAAGCTTAGTTTCAAATTGAATAAATAAGCCCGCGTAAGCGGGCTTTTTTTACATATAACTTATGATGGCATCAGCAAAGCTATCGGTAGATAGCGCATCAACATTATTTAATTGCGATGAAAAATCTTGAGTGACTTTTTGAGCTACCAATGTTTTTCTAAATGCTGATAAAAGTATGCCAGCAGCCTCCGACCATCCCATATGCCTTAACATCATTTCAGCCGAAAGAATCAGAGAGCTGGGATTGGCAATTTTTTTACCCGCAATGCTTGGGGCGGTGCCATGGGTAGCTTCAAAAATAACAGTCGAATCTGATAAATTAGCACCTGGGGCAATGCCAATGCCTCCAACTTGCGCTGCTAATGCGTCCGAAATATAGTCCCCGTTAAGATTAAGTGTAGCTACAACATCGTATTCGTTAGGGTGCAGTAAAATTTCTTGCAAAAAGGCATCAGCAATGCAATCTTTGATGATGAGGCCGTTATCACATTTAAAACCAGACTTTCCTTCAATAGCTTTGGCACCAAACTCATCTCGTGCTAATTCATATCCCCATTCTTTAAATCCACCTTCAGTAAATTTCATGATGTTGCCTTTATGCACGAGCGTGACCGATTTCTTTTTATGCTCAATAGCATATTCAATAGCTTTTTTTATTAGCCTTTGGCTTCCTTCTTTAGAAACAGGTTTAATTCCTATCGCTGTTGATTCAGGGAAGCGAATTTTATTTTTAAAGCCCAACTCCGAAATCAATTGAATAATTTTCTTTGATTCCTCAGAGTAGGCCTGCCATTCAATCCCTGCGTAAATATCCTCTGTATTTTCTCTAAAAATAACCATATTAGTTTTTTCAGGATTTTTTAGGGGGCTTGGCACGCCATCAAAGTATTCAATGGGTCTTAAGCAAACATAAAGATCAAGCCCTTGTCTTAATGCTACATTAAGTGATCTGATGCCACCACTTACGGGCGTTGTGAGGGGGCCTTTAATAGATACAACATACTCCTTCATAGCATCAAGAGTTTCTTGAGGTAGCCATGTATCTTTATCGTATGTTTTTGTAGCCTTTTCTCCAGCATAAATTTCCATCCAAGCAATTTCTTTTTGACCGTTATAAGCTTTTAAAACGGCTTGATTGACGACTTTAAGCATTGCCGGTGTAATGTCGACACCGATGCCATCGCCTTCAATAAATGGGATAATGGGACGGTCTGGAACATTCAAAGTTGAATTTGAGTTAACAGTAATTTTTGATGCATTTTTTGGAAGATTAATTTTGTTAAGCATTCATACTCACTTTTATTTTAATGAAAATATTATTTAACAAGCCTTATGGTGTGGTTTGTCAGTTTAGTAAGCATGACAACCATAAAACTTTAAAAGATTTTATTCCAATACCTAATGTTTATCCTGCTGGAAGGCTTGACACAGATAGTGAAGGTTTAATTATTCTAACTGATGATGGGATATTTCAACATCAAATTAGTGATCCAAAATACAAAATGCAAAAAAATTATTGGGTTCAGGTTGAGGGTGCTCCGAAAGATAGTGATTTGGAGGAATTAAGGAAAGGCGTTGATTTGGGAGATTTTAAAACATTACCAGCAGAGGTAAAAATGATAAATGAACCCGCAATATTATGGGAAAGAATACCGCCGATTAGAGAGAGAAAAATGATTCCCACAACTTGGCTAGAAATTAAAATATCTGAAGGTAAAAATCGCCAAGTGAGAAGAATGACCGGAAAAATTGGATACCCCACCCTAAGATTAATTCGTTTTGCGATTGGGACTTATAAATTAGATGAATTAGATCCTGGTACCTATAAAATTATCCATGAATAAAAAATTAATTTTAATTCAGCCTTTAAGGGCTGCGGATTAAAGGATTGCTATTCCATTAATAAGTAACCGATTATGATAAAATTTAACTACATTTATAAGAAGCATCTCTATGTCAGGTAATACTCTAGGTACATTATTTACACTCACTTCTTTTGGTGAATCCCATGGCGCCGCTATAGGCGGTATTGTAGACGGATGTCCACCAGGATTAGATTTATCGGAAGAAGATTTGCAAATAGACTTGGATCGAAGAAAACCTGGTACCTCAAAGCATGTGACTCAGCGCAACGAAGAAGATAAGGTTGAGATTTTATCTGGTGTATTTGAAGGCAAAACTACAGGTGCACCTATAGGCTTTATTATTAGAAATACAGATCAACGTAGTCAAGATTACTCAAAAATTAAAGATGTATTTCGCCCCGGACACGCAGATTATACTTATGCTCATAAATATGGTCTAAGAGACTATAGAGGCGGAGGAAGATCAAGCGCTAGGGAGACGGCGGTAAGGGTTGCTGCTGGTGCCATAGCTAAAAAATGGCTTCTTAAAAAATATGGGATAAAAATTCGTGCTTATTTAAGCCAAATGGGGACTGTTAATATTCCATTTAAAAAGTGGGAGGATGTAAATCAAAATCCATTTTTTTGTCCTAATCTTGATCAAGTACCTGAGTTGGAAAAATATTTAGATAGCATTCGTGCCGATAGAGATTCTGTAGGCGCAAAAATTACTGTAGTTGCTGAGAATTTACCTGTGGGCTTGGGTGAGCCAGTTTTTGGAAGATTAGACGCTGAAATTGCTTATGCAATGATGAGTATAAATGCTGTAAAGGGCGTTGATATTGGCGAAGGCTTCGGCTCGGTCATTCAAAAAGGAAGTGAGCATGGTGATGAACTAACACCACAAGGCTTTTTAACAAATAATGCAGGTGGTATTTTAGGGGGTATTTCCACTGGGCAGCCTATTATTGCTCATGTGGCTTTTAAGCCAACTTCAAGCATTCCTCAAGATAGAAAATCAATCAACACAAAAGGTGAAGCCGTTCTTATGCAAACAACAGGCCGTCACGATCCTTGTGTTGCCATTAGAGCAACACCTATCGTTGAAGCTATGTTGGCTTTGGTTATTATCGATCAAGCATTAAGGCATCGAGCTCAAAACGCCGATGTAATTCCACATACACCTAAAATTTAGTGAGTTCTAGTCACAATCTTCATTGGCGTTTATCACGCTTTTATTTTTTTTATTATTTCTTCGTAGGTTCTTTCGTCCCTTACTGGGGAATTTATTTACAATCAGAAAATTTTTCACCCTCTAGCATTGGCATTCTTCTCTCTTTGTTCCAAATCAGCCGCATCGTTGCTCCTAATCTTTGGGGTTGGCTAGCTGACCATACAGGCCATCGAGTTAAATGGATAAAGCTCACGTCATTTTTAGGCCTCATAGGGTTTATCGGTGTTTTTTGGGCTAAGGGATTCTTTTGGATCTTTTTAGTAATGTCAGCATTAAGTTTATTTACGAGCTCAACATTGCCACTTGCCGAATCTTTAACTCTTGCACATTTAGCAACTACAGATGGTCATTACAGCAGAATAAGACTATGGGGATCAATCGGATTTATTGTAGCGTCCTTATTCTTAGGATATTTAATAGACCTTCAAGGCATTAATATTTTATTGTGGGTTTTATTGATAGCTCAAGCCATTATATTTTTCTTATCAAATACTATTCCTGAAACTCAAGAGATTCACCATAAAAAAAACCATGTACCTATTTGGAAGATTATCAAAACACCATCTGTAGTGGCACTTTTAATCGGATGCACTCTAATGGTTTCAGCGCATGGAGTGCTTTATAATTTTTATTCAATTTACCTAAAGGAACATGGATATAGCAGTGCTACCATAGGATGGCTTTGGGCAGTTGGTGTCATTTGTGAAATTTTGATTTTTATGTTGATGCCAAAAATTTTACGTCGCTACTCACTTAAAACAATTTTACTGATGAGTTTATTCTTAGGTGTGATTCGATTTATTCTAATCGGAGCCTCTCCTGATCGCTTATATTTATTATTCATTGCACAAATGTTTCATGCTGCAACTTTTGGAAGTTTTCATGCAGCATCAATTGAAGTTATCGCTTACTTTTTTAAAGGACGAAATCAAACAAGGGGACAGGCAATTTACAATAGCGTAGCTTATGGCATTGGTGGAACCGTTGGAGGATTGGGAGGTGGTTATTTAATACAATATCTTGGCGGTCAGATTGGATTTATGATTGCCGCTATATCACCACTGATTGGATTTATGGTGATTTGGTTTGGATTAAAACTAGAAATTAAAGGCAATAAAATATTTGGATAGGTTGATTTAGCTGGGATTACCCTTCAATCAATGCGTAGGCTGAATGATTATGAATAGATTCAAAGTTTTCAGATTCCACAATGAAGTGATCAACTCTTTTTTCTAGTTTTAATTGAGCCGCTACATCTCTTACCATATCTTCTACAAATTTAGGATTGTCGTAAGCTTTTTCAGTTACATATTTTTCATCTGGTCTTTTTAGCAGACCATAAAGCTCGGATGATGCCTGTTTTTCAATAAGCTCAATTAAATCTTCTACCCAAATAAATTTGTTAATTTCAGCCGTAACCGTAACATGGGATCTTTGATTATGCGCACCATAATCTGAAATTTTCTTTGAGCACGGACAAAGACTTGTCACTGGAACAACGACTTTAATTGTGTTTTTGAATTTTCCATCAACAATTTTCCCAATAAAACTTACCTCATAATCTAAAAGACTTTTGACCCCAGAAACAGGAGCAGTTTTATTAATGAAATATGGAAATGTCATTTCGACATCGCATGATTTAGACTCAAGTCGCTTAATCATTTCTCTTAAGATATTTTCAAAAGACTCAACAGAGATTTCTCGCTCATTCATGTTTAAGATCTCGACAAATCTAGACATGTGCGTGCCTTTAAAATTGTGCGGCAAATATACATACATATTAAATGTTGCAATAGTATGTTGAGCGCCACCCGTTTTATCTTTTACCAGTACAGGATGTTTTATAGATTTAATGCCAACTTTGTCAATATCCAAACTCCTTAAATCAGGGGAGTTTTGAACGTCTTCAATAGGGCAGATGTGGTCGCTTGTAGTCATAATAAAGAATTAAATAGTAATACTTGAGTGTAACACTAGGTTAATTTTTTCTCAATTGATTTAATAATAGATGCTGCATCTAAACCATATTTTTTACGTAACTGTTCCTGACCCCCTTGTTCGACAAACTTATCAGGTATGCCAATGCGAAGCGATTGACATTTTAAATCATATTCACTGATGACTTCTAAAACAGCTGAACCAGCGCCACCGGATATTGTATTTTCTTCCAAGGTTACAAGAAGTTTATGTGATGAGCCCAAATCTCTAATTAATTTAATATCGAGTGGTTTAATAAATCTCATATTCACGACAGTAGCATTAATTTTGTCTCCAGCTTTTAAAGCTTCCTCTAACATATTACCAAAAGCCAATAATGCAATCGTGCGACCTTTTCTTATAACTTCAGCTTTACCAATGGGAATAGCTGTCATTTTAGATTTAATAGCAGATCCTGGACCTGGACCTCTTGGATAACGAACCACTGAAATACCTTTGAATTTAAATCCGGTAAAAAGCATTTGCCGACATTCATTTTCATTGCTTGGCGCCATAATAAGAATGTTCGGAATACACCTTAGGAACGATAAATCGAAACTTCCTGAATGTGTCGGGCCATCTTGCCCTACAATGCCAGCCCTATCTATTGCAAAAAGCATTGGAATGTTTTGCAATGCAACATCATGTATGAATTGATCATAAGCTCTTTGAAGAAAAGTTGAGTAAATAGCAATTACAGGTTTGTAATTTTCACAGGCAAGCCCAGCCGCAAAAGTTATTGCATGTTGTTCTGCAATGCCTACATCAAAAAAACGATCAGGAAATTTTTCAGAAAATTTATTTAGACCAGATCCATCTAACATAGCGGGGGTAATAGCGCATAGCTTTTTATCAATCATAGCCATGTCAACAACCCAATCCCCGAAGACATCTGTATAAGTAGCCTTTTTTATTTTTAATGGCTGAGCGCCATCACTCAAGCTGAATTGACCTATACCATGAAATTTATTGGGATCAGTCTCTGCAGGCTCATAACCAAATCCTTTTTGGGTTGCCACATGAAGGAGCTGTGGCCCTTGAAGTGCCTTAAGATTATTTAGGGTATCAACCAGTGCGTTAAGATCGTGACCATCAATAGGGCCAATATAGTTAAACCCAAACTCCTCAAATAAAGTACCTGGAATTACCATACCTTTCACATGTTCTTCAGCACGCTTTGCAAATTCAAGCATAGGAGGGATGGCTGATAAAACTGCCTTACTCGAACGTTTAATACTTCCATAAAGATTGCCTGACATGAGCTTTGCTAGATAGTTATTAAGCGCACCTACGTTTTTAGAAATTGACATATCATTGTCGTTTAAAATAACCAAGATATTATTTTTTGAGTCGCCAGCATTATTAAGGCCTTCAAAAGCCATGCCGGCAGTCATGGCGCCATCCCCAATAATTGCAATTGCTTTGTGATCTAAATTTTTCTTTTTAAGAGCTTCGGCCATGCCTAAAGCAGCTGAAATTGAAGTGCTTGAGTGCCCAGTCCCAAAAATATCATAATCACTTTCTGATATTTTTGGGAAACCTGAAATTCCATCCAAAGCTCTTAAAGAGCCCATTTTCTTTTTTCTACCAGTCAGAATTTTATGGGGGTAAGTTTGATGCCCAACATCCCATATAAATTTATCTTGAGGACAATCAAAAACATAATGGAGTGCAACAGTAAGTTCAATAACACCTAGATTTGATGAAAGATGACCACCTGTTTTTGAAACGCTTTCAATAATAAAGCTTCTTATCTCATCACATAATGTAACAAGCTCGATGCGTGTGAGTTTTTTTAAATCTTTTGGTGAATTAATTTTATCAAGGAGATTCATGTCAGTGTGATCGTGTCATTATTAATTCAGCCATACTAGACAAATAATATGCCTTATCACCAAAAGGCTTAATTGCCGTTAAAGCTTCTTCATAATATTTAGCGGCTAATTCTTTTGATTTTGCAATGCCTAATAAAGATAAAAAAGTAGCTTTATTATCTTTTTCATCCTTGCCAGGTGTTTTACCTAGAGATTCTTGGCTTGCCTCTTTATCAAGAATATCATCTTTAATTTGAAAGATAAGGCCAATTGATTTTGAATAAGTATCTATTATATCTAGCGTATTTTTATCACAATTATTGGAAGCTAGCACTGCCATCAGGCATGCGCTATTAATCAGAGCGGCAGTTTTAAATTGATGCATGATTATAAGTTCATCCAATGAGATTTTTTTGTTGGTATTATTAATATCTAAAGCCTGGCCTTTTGCCATACCTTCAATACCAATAGCATTAGAGAGTGTGTGAATAATTTTTAACTGATTTTCAGGTTTAATCTGAAGCGATGGTGAAGATAGAAGAGAAAAAGCAATTGACTGCAACGAGTCTCCAACCAGAAGGGCGGTGCTTTCGCTAAACTTTTTATGGCAAGACAATTTTCCTCTTCTCAAATCGTCGTTATCCATGCAAGGCATATCATCATGCACTAAAGAGTATGCATGTATGAATTCTACAGCGCATATAATTTTTTCAATTGCATTTGGCGGCACTTCAACAATTTCAGCGATCGCAAGTATAAGTAATGAACGCATTCTTTTTCCGCCGTTTAGAACGCTATATTTTATTGCTTCATTTAAATGAGTTTCATCGCTAGTTTGAGGCAAGTTTTTTTCAAGCAAAGATTCAACAAATGCTTGTTTCTGAGAAAGCCATTCATGAAAGTTACTCATTAGTAGGCTTGAATTTTTCGAGAGTGTTTTCTGCAGAAAGCACCAAAACTTTTTGCTCGATTTCTTTTAGGGAGTCTTGGCATGATTTAAGCAGAAGCATGCCTTTTTCATAAGATTTGATCGAATCTTCAAGTGCCATATCGCCTTGTTCCATTTTTGACACAATAGACTCAAGCTCTTTAAGATTTACTTCGAGTGAATTTTTATTCATAAAAATTATCTTTATTTGAATGTTTGGTTGAAGAAAGTTGATAAGTCATCGATTTCTTTTTCACATACCTCATGGCCCATAGGGTATTTTTCAAAGTTCGCAGAATTAAACCTTGCTATTAGCTTTTCAAATGAGCGGTCGGCAATTTGTATATCTATAACATTATCATATAGGCCATGAGCCATAAAGATTGGTATCCTAATTAAATCATCTTTTATAGATGATATAAGCTTGTCTTTTAAAGGAAGGTAGCCTGACAAGGCCACAATACCACCTAATTTTTTATCGTATTTTAATCCTAAGTAAAAACTCATTACAGCCCCTTGAGAAAAGCCTCCAATAATAATTTTTTCGGAAGGGATGCCCAGGGAAATTTGCTCTTCAATCAACTTTTGAATGATTAAACTTGATTTTTGCATCCCCAATTCATCTTCATCTTTTTCCAAAGATAGATCATACAAATCATACCAAGCCCTCATTTCTAAACCTTGGTTGATCGACACTGGCTGATAAGGGGCATGGGGCAGGATAAATCGAATTTTACTGAACTGCGGTCTTTCGAAGATAGCTTTGAAATCAAATCCATCAGCCCCTAGACCATGAAGAAATATGACTGAGCCTATGGGCGATTCAATAGAGTCAATAATAATGTGTGTCATAAATAAAAAAAGCAGAATTAAATTCTGCTTTTTTATACGTAAGTTATTTTATTTCGTTTCAGCTAATTTCTTAAGTGCCGGAAGTCCTGAATCATACATTTCAGTCACAGCTTTAATTGCTGTCTCATCATCTTGACCAGGTGGAATTGGTGGATTGAGTTTGTAAACTCTATAAAAACGTCCTACCCATGTTACAGAAGATTCATTAGGGCCAGAACCCTTTGCTACAACAATAAATGAGTTATAGTCTGCCACAGGGACTGCGCCTTCTAAGATTTCATATTTTAACTTCATAGCCTCTTCATCGATACCTTTGAGTCTCTCAACGACCTTACCACCAGATTTTAGTGTAAGCGTTCTCAGGGTATCCTCACCTTTTTTTTCTACTTTGCTATCAGTTACAAGAGGTTGCCATTTTTGAAAATTACCAAAATCTTTAATGATTGCCCAGACCTTATCAGGCGACGCATTAATTTTGATTGATTTTTCAACTTTCTGGGGCGATGGACCATGAGCAAATACATTAATTGATACGAATAAAAGGAAAAAGCCAATAATAATTTTTTTCATTTGAATAGAGCCTTTTGGTGTTTAGTAAACTGGATAATTATAAATTGTTTTTATATATTACATTAGTCAATTTTGATAAATTGACCAAAAGATCGACTTTGCTTCCCAGTTTTAATTTCATAGAGATATTCATGTTTAGCCAAGTCAATGATCGAAATAGAGTCACTTCTCCAATTTGAAGTGACTAATATATTATCTCTTTCATCAATATCAATGCCTTCAGGATTTCCACCTACTTTGATTTTTTTAATTTCTTTTTTCATCTTAAGATCAATAACACTTACATTGTCATCTTGAGTGTTTGTAACAAATGCAAATTGGTTTCTTGTATCAGATACAACCCCATAAGGGTGATCTCC
Organism: Candidatus Methylopumilus universalis; assembly: GCF_006364435.1. NCBI lineage: Bacteria > Pseudomonadati > Pseudomonadota > Betaproteobacteria > Nitrosomonadales > Methylophilaceae > Candidatus Methylopumilus > Candidatus Methylopumilus universalis. Next base: position 344,345 of record NZ_CP040977.1, read on the forward strand.
AACTTTAATAGTTTCTGTAGCGAATGATTGGGTATTCACGATAGATATTGAGTCATCTAAAACATTAACAACAAAAAGTAAGTTTTTGCTTAAGAAGAGGCCGTAAGGATGATTGCCTACCTTAATTTTCTTAACGAGATTCAAGTCAAATTGGTTATATATTTCGACAGTATTCTCATCGCGATTAGAAATAAAAAGATATTTACCCTCAGCGTCACATATCATGCCAGATGGAGATTTGCCAACCGCTATTTTTTTAATAATTGTTAAAGATTTTGTTTCGATTATAAGAATTTCACTATTAAACCAATCGCTCACATAGATGAAGTCTTCATTGGTTGACTTGGTAATTCCTACTGGTGTTCCGCCAATCTTTATTGTTTTAATAATACGATTATGTTGAAGATCTAAAACATTTACAGAGGCATCATTTGAGTTTGTAATAAATGCATAGGATTTTTTTAGAGAAATAGCAATTCCGACAGGCCCTTTGCCTACTGAAATTTCTTGAATGACTTTTTTTTCTTTTAAATTAACAATGCTTACGGTATCAGAGCCTTGATTAGTTATGTAAGCAATAGGTGTGCTTGAGCAAGCACAAAGTAATAAATATAGAGCGAGTGAAATAAGTTTTTTAAAATTCATAATTTAATTTTTTTCGTAATAGATTCTAGCTTTAATTCTTGCTTTTATTTAAACTAAATCTATGAAAAAATTAAAGAAATACTTAGGGTGCCTTTATGATTGATAAAGATGGTTATCGGCCAAATGTTGGTATTGTCATCTGCAATGCCGAGAATCAGGTTTTTTGGGCTAAACGGACACAAGAGCATGCATGGCAATTCCCTCAAGGCGGTATTCAAAAAGGCGAGGCACCAGAAGAGGCTATGTATAGAGAGCTGATGGAGGAGGTTGGGTTAAAACCACATCATGTAGAAATACTTGGCCGTACAAAGGACTGGTTAAAATATGAAGTGCCTTCTCAATGGCTTCGGAGAGATTTTAGAGGTGTTTACAAAGGCCAAAAACAAATATGGTATCTCTTAAGAATGAAGGGGCAAGATACCGATATCTTTTTAAGAAACACTAAGAAGCCTGAGTTTGATGCATGGCGCTGGCATGATTACTGGCTGCCTCTTAATGAGGTGATTGAATTTAAAAGAGATGTTTATAGGCTTGCTTTAAACGAACTTCGATTGTTTATAGATAATTAGTCTATTTTTTTAATTCAGCAATAATTGTTTCACCATTAAAAACTTTGTCGCCCAAAGTAACTTTTATCTTTGAATTGATAGGTAAATACAAGTCAACACGTGAACCAAATCTTATAAAGCCATACCTTTCACCGACTTCTAATGCATCGCCTTTATTTGCGTAGCATAGAATTCTTCTAGCAATTAACCCTGCAATTTGAACGCAAGTAATATCAAAACCTTCTTTTGTTTTTAAGTGAAGCGCGCATCTTTCGTTTTCCAAAGAAGCTTTTGACAGAGCTGCATTTAAAAATTTTCCAGGAAAATACCATTTATTCATAATAATTGATTTGATCGGGCTTTTATTTGAGTGCACATTAAAGACATTCATAAAGACACTTACTTTAATTGCGCGTCTATTAAGATAATCGTCTTTACATTTTTCAATCACAATTACTTTGCCGTCAGCTGCTGATACCACCATATTTTTTTTAGAGGGCGTACTTCTTTTGGGATCTCTAAAAAATTGCAGAATAAATAAAGAGATTACCCAAAGCGGAATTGACCACAAAGCACATAGATTAAATACAAAAGCTGATATGACAATAGATGCTATTAGAAATGGCCAGCCTTCTTTTGCTATGATTGGGTAAGCTTTTTTTGCCATGAAGCTAGTTTTTACTTTGATCAACGAGCTTATTCTTAGCGATCCAAGGCATCATTGATCTAAGTTGCGAGCCAACTTTTTCGATAGGATGTTCAGCGTTGAGTCTTCGTCTTGCGGTCATTTCTGGATAGTTTGTTTTTCCTTCAAGGATAAAACGCTTCGCATATTCTCCATTTTGAATATTTTTTAAGGCTTCTTTCATAGCTAACTTTGCTTCATTGCCGATAACTTTGGGTCCAGTTACGTACTCTCCGAATTCAGCATTATTTGAGATAGAGTAGTTCATATTAGCAATACCACCTTCGTACATTAAATCTACAATAAGTTTCAGCTCATGCAAGCATTCAAAATAAGCCATTTCTGGAGCGTAGCCTGCTTCAGTCAATGTTTCAAAACCTGCTTTGACAAGCTCAACTGCGCCACCACATAAAACAGCTTGTTCTCCAAATAAATCAGTTTCAGTTTCCTCACGGAAATCTGTTTCAATCACGCCCCCTTTAGTACCGCCATTTGCAGCTGCATATGAAAGTGCAATTTCTTTTGCTTTGCCAGATTTGTTTTGATAGATAGCAATTAATGAAGGCACGCCACCACCTTTAAGATATTCTGAGCGCACTGTGTGACCAGGACCTTTTGGTGCAATCATAATGACATCCAGATCATCCCTTGGAATAATTTGGTTGTAGTGAATATTAAATCCGTGGGCGAAAGCTAATACAGCATTTTTTTTCAGGAATGGCGCAACTTCTTGATGGAAAATCTGAGGCATTGTTTCATCGGGTATTAAAAGCATTACGACATCAGCATTTTTGACAGCTTCATTAATTTCTAAAACGTTATGTCCTGCACTTTTGGCTTTATCCCATGATGCGCCACCTTTTCTAAGAGCAACAGTGACGTTGACGCCTGATTCTTTAAGATTGGCTGCGTGAGCGTGGCCCTGTGAGCCGTAACCAACAATAACAACATTCAATTTTTTAATTAAATTTAAATCAGCATCTTTATCGTAGTAAACCTTCATAATAACCTTTCAGTTTTAATTTATACTTTTAAAATTCTATCACCGCGTCCAATTCCTGACGCACCAGTTCTCACTGTTTCTAAAATAGCAGCTTTATCAATGCTTTCAATATAAGCGTCTAATTTGCTAGATGATCCTGTTATCTCAATAGTAAATGAGCTGTCAGAAACATCGATAATTCGGCCTCGGAAAATATCACACATTCTTTGCATCTCATCCCGATACTGAGCATTTGCTTTAACTTTAACTATCATTAGTTCCCGCTCAATAAATTTGCCATCATTTAAATCTAATACTTTTACAACATCAATTAATTTATTAAGTTGTTTAATGATTTGTTCAATAATTTCATCTGAACCAGAAGTCACAATCGTCATTCTTGAGAGCGTTGCATCTTCAGTAGGTGCAACAGTCAAAGATTCAATGTTGTAACCCCTCGCAGAGAATAACCCTGAAACTCTGGATAAAGCACCAGATTCATTTTCCATTAAAAGAGAAATAATATGTCTCATTTATAGATCCTCAGCTGTAATCATTTCTGACAAGCCTTTTCCATTAGGAATCATTGGAAATACATTTTCTTTTTGATCTGTAATAAAGTCCATAAAGACCAAGCGCTCTTTTAGTTTGCTGCTAAAAGCTTCTTTGAGAGCTGGTTCCACATCACTTGGTTTTTCGATTTTCATTCCAACATGGCCATAAGCTTCGGCTAATTTTACAAAATCAGGCAATGCTTCCATATAGGATTCTGCGTAGCGATTGCCATAAAAAAATTCTTGCCACTGCCTTACCATTCCCATGTATCGATTATTAAGATTAATAATCTTGATAGGTAAATGAAATTGTTTGCATGTAGATAGCTCTTGAATACACATTTGTATAGAAGCTTCACCGGTAACACAAGCAACCTGAGCATCAGGATGAGCTAATTGAGCACCCATCGCATAAGGTAATCCAACTCCCATGGTTCCAAGTCCACCAGAATTAATCCATCTTCTAGGTTTATCAAATGGATAGTATTGCGCTGCCCACATTTGATGTTGACCTACATCAGAAGTAATAAAGGCATCGCCTTTTGTGACCTGATGAAGGGTTTGAATAACAAATTGAGGCTTAATGAGTTTTTTGTCATTTTTAAAACTTAGGCAATTCAACGATCTCCATTGGTCAATTTCTTTAAACCAATGTTTAAGAGATGTATTTTGTTTTATTTTTTCTTTAGATAAAAGATCATTAAGTTCGGTAAGAACTGAAATGACATCACCTACGATAGGTATATCAATCTTTACTCTTTTAGAGATGGATGATGGATCTATGTCGATATGAATGATTGTTTTTGGTTTGGATAAAAAATGCTCCGGATTACCAATCACTCTGTCGTCGAAACGAGCGCCAACAGCCAATAATACATCACATTCTTGCATAGCCATATTCGCTTCATAGGTGCCATGCATACCTAACATACCTAGAAATTGCTTATCACTTGCTGGAAAGCCACCTAAGCCCATAAGCGTACTTGTTATAGGAGCTCCAATGGTACGAACAAATTTAGTTAATTGTGAAGAGGCATCACCCAATACAACGCCACCACCTGAGTAGATCATTGGTTTTTTTGCACTTAAAAGAAGTGACAATGCTTTTTTGATTTGGCCGCTATGACCCTTAATAATAGGGTTATAAGATCTTAAATGAACTGATTTAGGGTAGTTAAACTCATATTTTTCGGCTGTGATGTCTTTTGGGATATCAACTAAAACAGGACCAGGCCTTCCGCTCGATGCAACATAAAAAGCTTTTTTCATTGTAGATGCAATGTCTTTAATATCTTTAACTAAGAAATTGTGTTTTACACATGGACGAGTAATACCTACCGTGTCACATTCCTGAAAGGCGTCTTGCCCAATAGCGTAAGTTGGAACTTGACCGCTAATAATCACCATAGGAATGGAGTCCATATAGGCTGTAGCAATACCTGTCACAGCATTGGTAGCTCCTGGGCCTGAAGTTACAAGAGCGACGCCAACTTTTCCAGTAGATCTTGAGTATGCATCAGCCGCATGAACGGCTGCTTGTTCATGACGAACTAGGACATGCTTAAATTTATTTTGCTGAAAAACAGCATCATAAATATTAAGGACAGCGCCACCAGGATAACCAAAGACGAATTTGACTTTTTCCTCGTGAAGGCATCGAATAACAATTTCTGCTCCAGAAATGTGATTTGAGTTCATAGAATTATTGATTGTAATTAATGAGATAGCTATAAACCCTCAACCTTAACGCTTTAAGCGTATTTGGTCAAGTTTAGAGACTTTTAAAAGTCTCAATTTTCATAGATAAATCAATTGCTTTGATATTTTTTGTGAGTGAGCCTAGAGAGATTCTATTTACGCCCGTGAGTGCAATTTTTTTAACATTTTTTAGCGTAATGTTTCCTGACGCCTCAAGAATCGCTCTTTTTTTATTAATAAGTACAGCTTTATTAAGATTTTTAATATTAAAGTTATCTAACAATATATTTTTAAAGCCTAGTTCAAGAAATTTTTTCAATTGATCAAGATTTTCAACTTCAATTTGAATATCTTTATTTTTGGCATGTTTCAGGGCGAGGGGAAGTAAATTATCTATTTTTTTACTGGATTTAATATGGTTTTCTTTGATAAGTATTTGATCATAAAGTCCAATACGCTGATTATTGCCGCCCCCGATCGTGACAGCATATTTTTGTGCAATTCTTAACCCCGGGATTGTTTTGCGTGTATCAAAGATTTTTGCATCAGTGTTTGAAATAGCTTTGACATATTGCTGTGTAATCGTTGATGTAGAAGATAGAGTTTGTAAGAAATTAAGCGCTACCCTTTCTCCAGTGAGAATCGGTCTTGCTCTTCCGTAAATCTCACAAAGCCTTTGATTTTTTTTTACAATTTCACCTTCTTTAACAAGCCACTTTATTTTGATTTTTGGGTCTAGCATCAAGAAGGTAGAGTTAAACCAAGGAATGCCAGAAATGATGGCTGACTCTTTAGATTTAACATAAGCCATTGCAAACGATTTTGCTTCGATAAGTTGGGCCGATAAATCAATATTGGCTATATCTTCCTGGAGCGCCGTTTTGATATTTTTTCGAATGGCTTCAATCAAAGTTTTCTTATTTATTTTTGATCTTTGCATAATGTAGAAGCTTATCAAATTATAATAAATTTAGTTTTTTTAATTGAGAGAAAAATGAAGCTTTTTTATTCAAACAATAGCCCGTACGCTAGAAAAATAAGAATTTTAATTGATGAGAAAAAAGTTGCAGTGACTTTAGAGAAGGTGGTACTTACTAATAAAAATTGCACTATTCACGAATACAATCCTTTAGCTAAAGTGCCTACATTAGTGGTAAACGATATATCAATTTTTGATTCACCGGTGATAGCTGAATATGTGGACCATAAGAGCGGCCCGCTTTATTTAATACCTAGTGATTTTGATAAAAAAATATTACTAAAAAGATGGGAAGCTATAGCTGATGGATTATGCGATGCAGCAGTTGCAATTATGTTGGAAAAAAGAAGGCCGGCCTCTCAACAGAATCCTGATGTTTTTGAAAAGCAAATGAAAAAGATTAGGTTAAGCCTTAAATGGCTTAATCGAGAGATGGAAGGCAAACAATATTACCTAGAGGATACATTTTCATATGCTGATATTGCAGTCGGAAGTGCTTTGGGATACGTTCAATTAAGATATCCTGAAATTGACTTTAAGAATGAATATCTAAATCTATATGACTTGTACGAATTGCTTATGCAGCGACCATCTTTTCAGACAACGGTTCCTGAGCCTTATCTATAGCACTTTCAATAATAGCTCCGCCTAAACATACATTGCTCTCATAAACTACCACAGATTGACCGGGGGTAATGGCCCATTGTTTTTGCCCAAAAAATATTTCAACTGAATCATCTTTTATCATATCAATTTCACAGGGGGCATCAGGTTGGCGGTATCTTGTTTTAGCACCATACACCCAATGTTTTTCTGGTAACGCCCCATCTATCCAGTGAGCTTTCTTCGCAACTAATCCATCTTTAAATAACAGGGGATGGGTATGCCCTTGAGCAACAATAAGTACATTTTCTTTAATATTTTTTTCAACTACAAACCAAGGCTCACCATTGCTTGTTTTGGAGCCGCCGATGCCAAGCCCCTGTCTTTGGCCAAGAGTATAAAACATAAGGCCTATATGCTCTCCCAAAGTCTTTCCGTGTTCATCTTTAATGGGGCCTGGAGAATTCTCTATGTATTTATTCAAAAATTCTGTAAAGGGTCTTTCGCCAATAAAACATATACCCGTCGAGTCTTTTTTATCGCTGTTATGTAAGCCTTCTTTTTTAGCAATCTCCCTTACATCTTTTTTAAGAAGATTACCTAAAGGAAATAAAGACTTTGAGAGTTGATGTTGATTAAGGCGATACAAGAAATAACTTTGATCTTTTGTTGAATCGTCTGCTTTAAGAAGCCTATAAAGGCCATCTGCTTCTTTTATTTGTGCGTAATGACCAGTCGCAATCTTGTCGGCCCCCATTGAAATTGCATGATTTAAAAAAGCATTAAATTTAATTTCAGAATTACATAAAATATCTGGATTCGGAGTTCTGCCACTTTTAATTTCATTAATAAATTCAGAAAATACCTTTTCCTTATATTCTTTGCTGAAGTTTACTACTTCAATATCAATGCCAATTTTATCGGCAACAGATACTGCATCCAAAAGATCTTGTTTGCTTGAGCAATACTCATCATCATCGTCATCTTCCCAATTTTTCATGAAGAGACCAACGACTTTATAACCTTGGTTTTTTAAGAGTAAAGCAGCTACAGAAGAGTCAACGCCGCCTGATAAACCTACAATGACTTTACTTTTTTGCATTTAATTAATTAAACTCTAAGCCAATTTTTTTTGATTTTTCATAAGCAGCACGAGTAGCCTTTAAAAGCATTTCATTTAATTTATATGATTCAAGTTGCTTCAAGCCTTCTTCTGTTGTGCCACCTTTTGAAGCGACAGATAAAATGAGATTTTGAAGGTCATTTAATTGATCCAAAGCCAAATGAGATGAGCCGAGCAAAGTTTTGCCACATAATTTTTCAGCCTCATTTCTTGATAAGCCTAATTCAATCGCTGATTCAATAAATGCATTGAGAAAATAGAATATATAAGCCGGCCCACTTCCTGAGATTGCTGTAACAGCATCCATTTTAGATTCATCATCTAACCAAATAAACTCTCCAATGGCGCTCACAATTTCTTCGACCGCTAATTTGGTTTTTGTATCCAAAACTTCTTTGGTAAAAAGAGCCGTTACACCAAGCTGAATTTGAGCGCACACATTAGGCATAGACCTCACAATATTTTTATGACCGCGTGCCCACTTCCCAATGGATTCGATTTGAATACCTGCTGCAATAGATAAAATAAGTTGTTCGGAAATTTCAGTGGAAATTGATTTAAGAAGAGATTCAGCTTGTTGAGGCTTAACGGCAAGTACAATAATTTCATCTTTATCAATTTTTTTAAATTCCGCCATTGAAGAAACTTTGAATTTATTCTCAATGACTAATCTTTTTTTACTATCAGATTCAATCACACGAATAAGCGCAGGACTATAATTTTTATTTAATAAGCCGCCAATTATAGCTGCAGCCATGTTTCCACCACCTAAAAAACAAATATTCAATTATCGTCCCCTTGAGTTTTCATTGCTCGCGCCCCAAAAATAGCGGTACCTACTCTAACAAGATTTGAACCATGCTCAATCGCTGGTTTGAAGTCATTTGACATTCCCATAGACAATGTATCAACAGTATCAATTTGATTTTTTAATTTGGAATAAAGCATATACATGGATTTAAATTCATTAATGACTTGTTCGCTACTTTCTGTATTGGTAGGTATAGACATAATACCTCTTAGTTTAAGTTTAGGAAGTTCTTTGAGTGTGCTAACAAGATCCATTAAATGTGATTGTGCATCATTCATCCCGATGCCGCTCTTAGTATCTTCGCCACTTGAATTAATTTGAATGCAGATATTTAAAGGGGGAGCATTTGAAGGTCGAAAATCATTAAGAAGTTTCATGACTTTTATTCTATCTACGCTATGCACCCAATCGAAGTTTTCTGCGATAAGTCTACATTTATTACTTTGAATGGGCCCTAAAAAATGCCACTGAATTGCAAACTCTTCTAAATGTAATTTTTTATTAAGCGCTTCTTGAAGATAGTTTTCTCCAAAATTTATGATTCCGGCATTAAAGGCTTCAATAATTTTATCAAAAGAATGCCCCTTGCTTACGGCAACCAGAGTAACTTTCTCAGGAAAATTACTAATAGCAGCAGCCTCTAGAATGCTTTCATTGATTCGAGCAATGTTTGAAGAAATTGTAGGCATTATTTAAATAAAAAAACCAAGCAAAAATGAAGTTTGCTTGGTTTTAGTTTGTTTAGCAACAAAGAACTTGCTAATAAAAACGGGACCTAAAGTCCCGTAATATTTATTTCTTAGCTGCTGGTTTTCTCTTAGCTGCTGGTTTTCTCTTAGCTGCTGGTTTTCTAGCTGCTGGTTTTCTAGCTGCTGGTTTTTTCTTAGCTGCTGGTTTTTTCTTAGCTGCTGGTTTTTTCTTAGCTGCTGGTTTTTTCTTAGCTGCTGGTTTTTTCTTAGCTGCTGGTTTTTTCTTAGCTGCTGGTTTTTTCTTAGCGCTAACTGATGTTGAAGGTTTAGAAATTGTTGCTGGAAGTGTGCTATTAGTTTCTGCTGGTTTTGAAGAACCAAAAATTGCTGAAATTAATTTTTTGATCATTTAAAAATACTCCAAAGAATAAAAAAAATTTTTTTTACTGCAAATGCAAGTGTAAATATGGACTTGTTTTTAAACCTAGTCAAGTTTTTATTGCAATTATTTTCATATTACTTTTCGCGCGAAAATTAGTTTTTTTATTTAATTTTTTAAATTTCTAAGTGCCAATAAAGACAATATTACCGTTAAAAAAAGTACTCGATACTTTTCCAGTAAAATTTTGGTTCAAAAATGGTGTATTTTTACCTTCACTAATTAAAGTTTTTGAATTTATTTCCCATGAATGTTCGGGGTTAAATATACAAATATCTGCATCCGAATTAACCGAGAGACTTCCCTTATTAATTTCCAAAATGCTTGAAGGCTGATTCGTTATTTTATTGATTAGCAAGCCTAAGTCTATTTTGTAATCCTCGGATAGCTTGTATACAAGAGGCATCAGAAGCTCTACGCTTGATGCACCATATTCAGACTCGGCGAAAGGTTTTAACTTATTATCTTCATTTACTGGTGAATGGTCTGAACATATTGCATCAATTGTGCCGTCAATAATTGAATCAATAATCTTCATTCGATCAGATTCTCTTCTTAAAGGAGGCTTTAAAAAACAGTTAGTGTTAAAGAAGCCAATATCATTGTCTGTAAGAAAAATTTGATGGATAGAAACGTCACAAGTTACATTGACACCATTTTTTTTAGCTATTTTTATTAAATTTAATCCATCAGCAGTTGATATTTTATTCAAATGAATCTTCGTTTTGGTTAAATGAGCTATTTCCAGTATTTTATTGATAGCAGTAGTTTCACTTATGCTTTGAATACCTTTTAATCCAAGTCGAGTTGAGATTTCACCGGCATTTATAATGCCTTTTTCTGATAAATAAGCATCCTCTGCTCTTAAAAATGCTTTTAAATTGAATGTGGAGAGATATTGAAATGATCTATATAAAACTTCAGTGTCTTGTATTGGCTTTTCTGCTTGAGAAAAACCAATACACCCAGATTCGTATAAATCGTTTATTTCGGTTAATAATTTCCCATTCAATTTTTGAGTGAGAGCTCCAAGAGGATATACATTACCTAATTTAAGTGCTTCTGATTTATTCTTTAGCATTTTCACAAGGCCTGGCTCATCTAGAATCGGTGTTGTGTCTGGAGGACAAACCATGCCAGTGACTCCACCAGCATTTGCAGCTTTCATTTCACTTTCTAATGTTGACTTATATTGGTTGCCTGGCTCTCTTAAATTTAATTGAAGGTCAATAATGCCTGGTATAACTATTTTTTTTGAGGCGTCAATTATCTGCTTTGCTTTTTTTGAGTCTAAATTTTTATTTAGCTCCGTAATTTTTCCATCTACGACCAATATATCTAATATGTCATCTATATTATTTTTTGGGTCAATCACTCGACCATTTTTGATTAGAATACTCATGAATGTTGTCCAGCTAAAATTGCCATCACAGCCATTCTTACAGCTATACCAAAAGTCACTTGGGGAAGGATGACAGATTGCTCACTGTCAGCTACTGCTGAATCAATTTCAACCCCTCTATTCATTGGACCCGGATGCATAACTATTGCATCTTTTTTCGCCAAATCTAATCGCGCTTGATTTAATCCATAAGTTTTGAAGTATTCTTCTTGCGAAGGCAACATGATTCCATCCATTCTTTCATTTTGAATCCTTAGCATCATAATCACATCTACATCTTTAAGTCCTTTGTCGATATCGTAAAAAACATGTACCCCTAGCTTTTCAATTTCATCGGGAAGTAATGTTTTGGGAGCAACCACTCTGACTTCAGGAACGCCCAGTATATTTAATGCGTGAATATTAGATCGTGCAACCCTAGAATTTAGAATATCTCCGACGATAGCCACTTTTAGCTTATTAAAGTTTGTTTTGTATTTTCTTATAGTAAAAGCATCAAGAAGACCTTGGGTGGGGTGGGAGTGATTTCCGTCACCTGCATTGATAATGTGAATATTTGGCTTTACATGAGATGCGATAAAATGAGCTGCGCCTGATGATGAATGCCTTACAACAAAAATATCTGCATTCATAGCAATCAAATTATTGATTGTATCTAAAACAGTTTCACCCTTAGATTGAGACGAGGTAGCAACATTTAGGTTAATGACATCAGCAGAGAGTCTTTTGGCGGCAATCTCGAAAGTAGTTCTAGTTCTTGTGCTATTTTCAAAGAAAACATTACATACTGTTTTGCCTCTTAAAATAGGAACTTTTTTAACATCTCTCTCACCTATTTTTAAGAATGATTCCGCTGTATCCAAGATTTGGATAATTTTATCTTTTGACAAACCTTCAATAGATAAAAGATGATTTAAATTGCCTTTATTATTTAGCTGGGGATTAAACATGAGATTCCTTTAGCTGAAAGGCAAATTTTTTATTCTCATCCAATATAAGCTCTAAATTTTGATCTTTATTGAGGCTAATTTTTTCGATACAAATCTGCGGAGCAATAGGAAGCTCTTGCTCATTTCTGTCAATTAAAACAGCTAGTGTAATTTTGCCAGGTCTTCCATAATCAAAAATTTCATTCATGGCAGCTCTTACAGTTCTTCCTGAAGAAAACACATCATCAATAAGAATAATATGCTTGCCATTAATTTCCGTATCAATTTTTGAAGGCTTGTTTTTTATTTTTAAGCCGCGACTTGAAAAATCATCCCTATAGAAAGATGTATCAATTGAGCCTGTTGCGACGGTATTTCTTAAGCCAGGTAAAATTTTTTGAAGAATAAGTTCCCCACCGCGCTGCACTCCAATAAGAACAGTGTTGTCATCAATCACTTCATTGATTTTATTTTTTAGGCTTTCTATAAGATTTTCTGCGTTAGGTAGATTCATTTTTTAACTTAAATTTGATCAAGATAAGATTGTAAAATAATTTTGGCAGCTATCTGGTCAATTAATAGTTTCTTTTTCTTTACATCAATTTTTTTATCTTTAAGCTCATGACTAGCTTCTATTGAAGTATAGCGTTCATCAATAAGATGAGTGGGGAGTGAGTATTTTTCCTCTAGTTGCTTGGCGAATTTTTTAGATAGATTAGTGACTTTATGTTCAGATCCGTCTACATTAAATGGAACCCCAACAACAATAGACACAGGCATCCATTCTTCCATAATTTTTTGAATAGCTTCGAATTTTTGATTATTCGTTGCAGATTCGATTGTTATTAAAGCTTGAGCTGTCTTGGATACATTGTTTCCAATCGCAACCCCTATGCGCCGCTGTCCAAAATCAAATCCTATGATATTCCCTTCTCTTTGCTTACTAATCACTTGATGATTTTCAATATTTAACATGGTAATTTGGTCGAGCTTAATTCTAAATTTAGGCTAACAAGGGAAGTTTTTTTCGAAAAAAAAACTGACATGAAGTCAGTTTGACAGTGTGCTTTAAAATTATTTTTTCTATAATTTTTCAATGTCGCCATGATAGCATAATTTATTAATGACACATATTAATTTTCTAAATAACCTGTAATTTCAAGTCCAAAGCCAATCATGCTTGGCATCTTTCTTGGAGCAGAAAGTAGCTTCATTTTTCTAACTCCTAAATCTACCAATATTTGAGAGCCAATCCCATAATTTCTTAAATCATTATGACTCTTAAGTGGCAGAGTATTTTCTGTTTTTAAAATATTTAAAAGATCATTGGTATTTGTATCGTGGTTTATAAAGACTAATACACCGCCATTCTCACTTATTTTTTTGATAGCCTTCAAAGCATTCCATGAGTGCTTTTTGTCTTCTATATCTAAAAGATCTATGACCGATAAAGGCTCATGCACTCTTACAATAGTTTCTTTATCTTTTTGAATTTCGCCCTTAACAAGTGCGATATGAGTTTCTTCTAAGATTTTGTCTTTATATAAAATTAATTTCATTTCGCCATAAGGCGTTAAGATGTTTTTTTCGATTAACTTTTCGATTAATATTTCATTTTTTCTTCGGTATTCGATGAGATCTGCAATTGTTCCAATTTTAATATTATGCTGCTCTGAAAATTTAATTAAATCTGGAAGTCTTGCCATATTTCCATCTTCATTAAGAATCTCACATATCACTGATGCTGATTCAAGGCCTGCAAGATGAGCAAGATCACATCCAGCTTCAGTATGGCCAGCCCTAACAAGCACACCACCTTTTTTAGATATTAATGGGAATATGTGGCCGGGCCTTACGATACTTTTTGAGGTAGCATTTTTATGAATTGCAGCTTTAATCGTAGTGGCTCTGTCATTTGCTGAAATTCCAGTAGTGACCCCTTCAGCAGCTTCAATAGATACCGTAAAGTTAGTCCCTAAACGAGTTTCGTTTTCTTGCACCATAAGGGGCAATTCGAGCATTTTGCATTTCTCTTCTGTCAGCGTGAGACAAATAAGGCCACGTCCGAATTTAGACATAAAATTAATATGATCTGAATTAGCAAATTCAGCTGCAAGAACGAGATCACCCTCATTTTCTCTATTTTCCTCATCTACAAGGATAACCATTTTGCCTTGTTTTATATCTTCAATAATTTCAACTATAGGACGGATCATCTATTCTTTATTTTCTTTTGAGGATGTTTTCAAGGTATCTAGCAATCAAATCTACTTCAATATTCACTTCACTTCCCTTGGTTAGATTTCCTAAATTAGTTTCCTTAAGGGTAAATGGAATGATGTTTACTTTAAAAGCATCATTTTTAATTGAGTTTACTGTAAGGCTTACGCCATTTATTGCAACAGATCCCTTTTCAGCAATAAATTTTAGTAGTTTTTTAGGGGGCTTGATTTCTAGAATCCAACATTGGCTATTAGTTTTAATGCTATTGATTTTTGCTATACCATCAATATGACCTGTAACAAAATGGCCGCCTACTTTTCCATTATATAAAACGGCACTCTCTAAATTTACTGGAGATTTTTCAGTGAAAGATATAGTTCTTTTTAATGTTTCTTCGGATACATGAAATATAAATTGATTATTTTGTTTTTTCTGAATAGTAAGGCATACCCCATTGATAGATATACTATCGCCCAAGTTGCTTGCCCCCATTTTATTGGCCTTATAGGCTACAGTAATGCGAGCATCTTTTTTTAAAGATTCAATTTTTTTTATTGAGCCAATGGATTGAATTATGCCTGTAAACATAAGGTGATTTTATCAGATTAGAATGTATAACCCTGATAAAATAAAGCAAATGTCTTTACTTAACAAATACCTGCCTTTTGAAGTTTGGATTGCTTATAGATATATAAAGTTTAAGCAAAAAAATAGCTTCATATCTTTTATTTCAATGACAAGCATGGTTGGAATAGCTCTTGGAGTTTCAGCGCTCATTATTATTCTATCTGTTATGAATGGTTTTCAGGATGAACTTCGAACACGAATCCTTGGGGTGGCTTCTCATATTGAAATTACAAGCTCAAATAATACATTGACACGTTGGGAAGACTTAACAAAAAAACTTCATGAATCTCCGGAGGTAATAGGGTCGGCGCCTTATGTAGATGGCCAGGGTATGTTGGTTAGTGAATTTGGAAGTCAGGGGATTATGTTAAGAGGTATTTCATCAGAACTTGAGGGCAATGTTGATGACCTGGAAAAGAAAGTTAAGGTTGGTAAATTATCTGATTTAAAACCTAATGCATTTAATTTGATTTTAGGCATAGACACTGCAAAGCAACTAGGTATTGTGGTTGGAGATAAAGTTAATATTTTAATTCCGCAAGGCTCATATACGCCTGCAGGCACATTTCCTAGAATGCGACAATTTAATGTTTCAGGTATTTTTGAAATTGGAATGTATGAATATGATTCTGGCATGGCGCTAATGAATCTGGAGGACGCTCAGAAATTCCTTCAAATGAACGATGCCGTTTCTGGGGTTAGGGTAAAGATTCTTGATCTTTTTTTAGCGCCTTTAGTCGCAAAAAAATTATCGGACGGCTTGTCGGAATCGGGTGTTTTTTATGTCAGTGATTGGACAAAAAAGCATGCCAATTTTTTTGCGGCTGTTCAAATGGAAAAAAGAGTGATGTTTATCATTCTGATGTTAATCATCGCGGTTGCAGCATTTAATATCGTTTCTACTTTAGTGATGGCGGTGACTGATAAAAGATCAGATATTGCAATTCTTAAAACATACGGCGCGAAACCTAAAAGCATTCTATATATATTTATTATTCAAGGTTCTTTAATTGGCATAATCGGAACTATCAGCGGGGTATTTTTAGGGACTATTGTTGCGTTAAACATTCATTCAATCGTGCCTTTTATTGAGCATTTATTCAACGTTCAGTTTTTATCTAAAGATATTTATTATATTTCTGAAGTACCTTCCAAGCTTTTGTTAAGCGATATAACTGTTATAGCCTTTATCTCGATTTTGTTATCGATTATTGCCACAATTTATCCAAGCATAAAAGCTTCTAACACTTCACCTGCTGAGGCGTTAAAGCATGATTAAAAAATTACTTATTGCTTGTAAGGATTTATCTAAGACATTTCCTGGTTTAGATGAAGCAATTATTAACAAGCTAAATCTTAATATCAGCGAGGGAGAACATACAGCGATTATTGGCGTCTCAGGGTCTGGTAAAAGTACACTTCTTCATCTTATGGCTGGACTTGAAAAGGCCTCATCTGGACAAGTAAAAATTTTAGATCAAGATATCTCATGCTTAAGTCAAGATGAATTAGGAGTTTTGAGAAATACACATTTAGGCTTCGTGTATCAGTTTCATCATTTGCTCAGCGATTTCAATGCTATAGAAAATGTTGCAATTCCGTTGCTAATTAGAAGGCATACATACAAACAGGCTTTTAAGGAAGCTGAGACCCTATTAAAAAAAATAGGCTTAGGTAAAAGGCTGACTCATAAGCCATCCGAATTATCTGGGGGCGAAAGGCAGAGAGTGGCAATCGCAAGATCTTTAATCACTAAGCCAAAGTGTATTCTTGCAGATGAGCCCACAGGAAATTTAGATGGTAAAACGGCACATTTTGTATTTGATTTATTGCTTGATTTAGCCAAAGAGAATCGATCAACTCTAGTCTTAGTAACTCATGATAATCAGCTAGCATCAAAATTAAAGTTTCAATATAAATTAAATCAAGGAAAACTTAAAAAGACGTAAGTTTATTTAAGCAATTAACCGAATATTAAGACAAGTTGATTTAAGCAATTAAACGAATATTAAGATAGAATAATACCCATCAAATACTTGGAGAGTTAGTTATGTGGGAAATTATTTTAGCCGCTGGATGGCCGATTTGGCCACTCATATTCGCATCAATTATCGCTTTGGCAATTATTGGCGAGCGATTTTGGTCTTTAAGGCATGAAATTGTTGCCCCAAGCGATCTTCTCCCAGAAGTTCAAAAGTTATTAAATCAAGGCGCAATCAAAAAAGATGTGATTGCAAAAATCAAAGAACACTCTCTTTTGGGTGAAATTTTTGCAAGTGCTCTTATTAATTCAAATACATCTGCAGCTCATATTAAAGAAGCGATAGAAGAGTCAGGCAGAGGAGTTAACTACAAGCTTGAAAAGTACTTACCAACACTTGGAACGATCGCAGCAGTCGCACCTCTTTTGGGACTGCTAGGTACGGTGATAGGTATGGTCGATCTTTTTAGTTCATTTACAAACAGCGGTCATGATGTGGCAGTATTTGCGAGAGGTATTTCAGTAGCTCTCTATAACACAGCAGCAGGTATTGTTGTGGCGGTTCCCGCTATGATTTTTTATCGATTTTTTAGATCCAAAGTAGATGATTTAATTTTTGACATGGAGCAACAAGCGCTTAAGTTGATTGAATCTATGGGCATTCGTAAATAAATAATTAGGATTGCATATGAATTTTCAGCGAGGAAAAAAACACGAAGAGATGGAATTGAACTTGGTTCCTTTAATCGACGTTTTATTAGTTATTATTATTTTCCTTGTCGTAAGCACAACCTTTTCTAGATTTAGTGAATTAAAAATTAATCTTCCTACTGCTGAAGCCAATAGCCCTGATAAGAAACCTAATGTTATTAATGTGTCTATTACAGCGGAAGGTGTCTACGCTATAAATGATAATCCTTTGCCAAATAAGAGCCTTGAATCTATTATTGCGGCTTTAAAAAATTCAGCAAAAGGTGAAAAAGAAATACCGGTGATTATTAATGCAGACGCGAAATGTGAGCACCAGTCCGTCATTAATGTTATGGAAGCCTCAAGACAGGCAGGGTTAACTCATATTACGTTCTCAACAAAAGTTAACTAGACTTTAAAAGGGTTTAGCTTTTTTTGGCCTAATGGCAAAAAATATTAAAAACATAACTGCATCACAGCCAATAAATTTTAGATATCTTTATAAAAGACTGTTTAAATATACTTGGCAACATAAGTTTATTTTATCTTTAAGTTTAATTTCATTGGTTGTGCTGTCATTAACGAATACAGCATTTCTTGCCATTATTAAAAAAATTACTGATCAGGGATTCGGGTCAGGAATTGCAGATAAACAATCTTCCTTAGCCCTCCTTCTTCTCTTGGTCATGTCGATAAGAGCCTTATCTGGATTATTCTCAAGCTATTTTATGAAATCAACTTCATTGAAGGTTGTTGAAAGTCTTAGATCTGATTTATTTAAGAAGATTATGATGTTGCCAATGAATTTTTTTGACAAAAATTCATCAAGTCATATTGTCTCTAAGTTAAATAGCGATGTTCAGCAGCTCTCAAATGTGATTACAGATATAGGATTTAATCTCATAAAGGATGGGATAAGTTTTATTGGGATAGTTTGCTATATGATTTATTTGGACTGGAAACTTACACTAGTATTTTTATTGTTAGCTCCAATCCTGGCCTATTATCTTAAAATAATGTCGCCGAGACTCAGAGCCGCAGGAACAATTTCACAGAATGCAAATGGCGAGTTAATCATGGCATCTGATGAAGCTATCGCCGCACAAAGAATTGTTAAAATATTTGGAACAAGCCAATACGAAGTTAGTCGATTTAATAAAATTTCAGAAAAAATAAGGAAAATCCAGGCAAAGCTTATAAGAATTGCAGCTTTAAATTCCTTTACAGTAGAAATTTTAGCGGGCATTGCATTATCAGGGATTGCTTTTTATTCATTTGGTAAATTTTCAGCGGGACAATTTGCTGCTTTCTTTGCAGCCTTGTTGATGATTATTGCCCCAATTAAAAGCTTAACCTCCATTAATGACAAAATTCAAATTGCTATAGCAGCCGCTAAAAGTGTATTTGGTTTAATGGATGAGCCCTCAGAAATTGATCGTGGCACAAAACTTATTAAGAGGGCAAAAGGACATATAAAAATATCTGACTTAACCTTTAAATATCAAAATAGTAAAGATAATATTCTTGAAGGTATTAATTTAAATATTAAGCCTGGTGAGAAAGTGGCACTTGTCGGAAAATCTGGCGGCGGAAAAACAACACTAATTAATTTATTACCAAGATTTTATGAAATTGACCAAGGTAAAATATTTTTAGATGGTATTAATATTAATGATCTTAAGTTAAGAAACCTGCGAAGTCAGTATTCGTTGGTAAGCCAGGATACAATTTTATTTAATGACACAATAATGAATAATATAGCTTATGGCAGTTCAGAAGGGTCCGTAAGTATAGAGGACGTTAAAAAAGCTGCTATCGCAGCAAATGCCTGGGAATTTATTGACCCGCTTCCAAACAAACTAGACCACGAAATTGGCGATAGGGGCGTTAGACTTTCTGGAGGTCAAAGGCAAAGAATTTCAATTGCTCGTGCTATTTTAAAAAATGCACCTATATTGCTTCTCGATGAAGCAACGTCTGCACTTGATTCACATTCGGAAAAATATGTTCAGTCAGCCCTAGACAATTTAATGAAAAATAGAACAACCATAGTCATTGCACACAGATTGTCTACCATTTTGAATGCTGATCGAATTGTTGTGATTGATAAATCAAAAATCGTTGATGTTGGCACGCACTCAGAATTAATTAGGCGGTGCAAACATTATGCAATCTTGTACAAAAAAGGTCTGAAATAGTATTTTGAATTCTTTAAGAGCTATCTCGAAGCTGCATTATGGAACAAAAAGCTTAACTTCTTTATTTCTTCTTCCGTTATCAGCATTTTTTCTCTTAATATCTTTTATTAGAAAATATCTCTACCGATTTAATCTTTTAAAGTCTTTTAAGATACAAGTGCCTGTAATTGTTATCGGAAACATAACTTTAGGTGGTACCGGTAAAACTCCTTTAGTGATTCATCTTGCAAATGAATTAAAGAAAAATGGATACCATCCTGGAATTATAAGTAGAGGATATGGGGCAAAAGGAAATGGGATAAGTGAAGTCAATCAAAAAAGCAATGTGGAGAATGTTGGCGATGAGCCGATATTGATTCAGAAACATACTCGTCTGCCAGTTTTTATTTCAAAAGATAGAGTATTGGCAGCGCAAGCACTTCTTAAAAAATACAAAAAAATAGATGTCATTTTGTCTGATGATGGATTGCAACATTATCGTTTAAAGCGCGATATAGAAATTTTAGTCATAGACGGGACTCGAGGATTTGGAAATGGATATCTTTTACCAGCGGGGCCGTTAAGGGAGTCAAAGCGGAAACTAAAGGCCGTAGATGCTATCGTCTGTAATGGAAAAAAAGTGATAGATGGCAGTTACCTGATGAAATATAAGAGTGATTCCCTAATTAATCTAAAAACTAAGAAAAAAATTCCACTAAATAAGCTGCTCTTAAAAAACCTTCATGCAATAGCTGGCATTGGGAACCCAGATCGATTTTTTAATTACCTTAAGGTGTTAGGCATGGTATTTGATAGCTCTTCCTATCAAGATCATTATCAATTCACAAAAAAAGATTTTAAAGTTATGAATGATAAGAATATTATAATGACTGAAAAGGACGCTGTTAAATGCGAAAAGTTTGCTAGGGATAATTTTTGGTATTTGCCAGTTACTGTTGAAATTGACTCAAAGTTTACTGATTTTATTTTAAATAAAATGAAAAATATAATCCATGGATAAAAATCTATTAAAAATTTTAGTTTGCCCGGTTACTAAGGGACCATTAATTTATAAAAAAGAACAGAATGAGCTTATTTCGAAGTCGGCTAAACTTGCCTACCCGATTAAAGACGGCATTCCAATTTTACTGGAGAGCGAAGCGAGAGTCATAAATGGCGATGAAGATTATTCATGACATTTAAAATTATTATTCCAGCGAGATATCAGAGTAGCCGATTGGAAGGAAAACCTCTTTTAGAGATTGATGGTGTTCCTATGGTGGTTCACGTTGTAAAGCAATCATTAAAAAGCAAGGCAGATGAGGTTGTGGTTGCAACCGACGACCAAAGAATTTTTGATGTTGTTGTAAAGTTTGGATATAAAGCAATGATGACAAATCTTAATCATAGATCCGGTACAGATCGAGTTGCAGAGGTTGTTGATTTGATGGGTTGGGCAGACAACGAGATTGTCGTCAATGTTCAGGGGGATGAGCCTCTTATTAATCCATTATTAATTAATCAAGTTGCAGAATATTTGGATGACCAAAGAGACGTCTTTGTTTCTACAGCGTGCCATTCCATCACTGATTATAATGATTTTGTTAATCCAAATAATGTGAAAGTCGTATTGGATAAAAATTCACAAGCTTTGTATTTTAGTAGAGCGCCCATTCCTTTTCCTAGAGATGAATTTAATCAAAAGATAATTGGAAGAGAGGGATTTTATAAGCATATTGGCATTTATGCTTATCGTGCTAAGTTTCTAAAAGGCTTTAAAGATATTGAGCAAGTACCATTGGAAGATATTGAAAAGTTGGAGCAGCTTAGAATTCTATATGCAGGTTATAAAATTGGTGTGGTTCATTCAATTGACACGCCATTTCCTGGAGTTGATACCCCCGAAGACCTTAAAAGGGTAAGAAAGCTATTTTCTAATTAAATAGCAGATTCACCCGTTTCGCCAGTTCTAATCCTTACCACCTCTTCAATGTTGCTTACAAAAATTTTTCCATCCCCAATTTTTCCTGTGTGAGCAGCAGCAGATATTGCTTCAATGACTTTTTTAACCATTTTGTCTGAGACAATAATATCTAATTTAATTTTAGGTAAAAAATCAATTACATACTCTGCGCCCCTGTAGAGTTCAGTGTGACCTTTTTGTCTTCCGAAGCCCTTAACTTCTGTCGCTGTAATTCCATTGATGCCAATTTCAGAAAGAGCTTCTCTTACTTCGTCTAATTTAAATGGCTTAATTACTGCCTCAATTTTTTTCATTTAATTTCCTTCTTCAAATGCATTAATGTTTAAAGGTTACGGGGTATCTTCTGTCTTTGCCAAAAGCTCTATGAGTAATTTTAGGTCCTATAGGGCTTTGGGCTCTTTTAAATTCATTATTGTTAATTAACTTTACAACGTGATTCACATTTTTACTAGTAAAACCTTTTTTGACAATCGACGCTATATCTAAATCTTTTTCAACATAAAGCTCAATTATCTTATCAAGAATTTCATATTTAGGGAGGCTATTCTGATCAAGCTGATTAGGACTTAATTCAGCTGTAGGTGGTCTTTTGATTATTTCATTAGGAATGATGGTTGATATTGAATTTCTATAATGTGCTAATTTATAAACCCATGTTTTTGGCACGTCTTTAAGAAGTGCAAAGCCTCCAACCATATCTCCATAAAGGGTTGTATACCCTACAGCAGTTTCACTTTTATTACTTGTTGATATTACAAGGCCATTAAATTTATTAGATAAAGCCATTAATAAAACACCCCTGATACGAGCCTGTAAATTCTCTTCAGTCGTGTCAAAAGGCTTATTTTTAAAATCACTAGATAATGTTTTTCTAAAAAGTTTAAAAATAGGTTGAATATTTATTTCTTTGTAATTGACACCTGTATTTTTAATTATTTTGCGAGATTCAATAATACTTATTTTAGAAGTGAATTCTGAAGGCATCATGACGGCAGTAATATTTTTTTTGTCAAATACGTCATTTGCCAAAGCCAAAACCAGAGCAGAATCTATACCACCAGATAACCCTATAAAAAGACTTTTAAAATTATTCTTAACTACATAATCTCTAAGCGCTAATTTAAGTGCCTCATATAAATGTGATTCTTTGTTATAAGGAGATTCATCAAAATTATTCTTAATATTTATTTTTGAGGAAACATCAATAATCGCTGTTTCTTCTTTAAAAAATGATAACTGGTGGATAAGCTTTGCATGTTTGCTAACAACAAAAGAGCCGCCATCAAATATGAGCTCATCTTGACCTCCAATTGCATTGACGTAGATCACAGTAGATTTTGTTTCTTTAGCTAACTTGGAAATAATTTTTACTCGTTTTTCATACTTTTCTATTTCATAAGGGGATGCATTAATTACAATAATGGCATCCACCGATTTTTTCTTAAGTAATTGGCTTGGGGAAGCTTTCCAAGCATCTTCGCAAATAATAAGACAGATCTTTAAACCTTTATGTACAAAAATAAACTCTTTTTTACCAGGTTCAAAATATCTATTTTCGTCAAATACCCCATAATTAGGAAGAATTTTTTTAAAATAGGTGCCTTGAATTTTTCCATTAAAAAGTAATGATGCCGCATTGTATATCTTGTTGCCTTTTTTTAATGGGTGCCCAACAATTACTTTAATAGAAGGCACGGCTTGCGCAATTTTACTCAATGCTTTTGAACATGCTTTAAGAAAATCTTCTCTTAAGACAAGGTCTTCAGGTGGGTAGCCACAGATTGAGAGTTCAGGTGTAATAAGCAATTCAGCCCCTTTTTTAGAAGCCTCTTTAGCTCTTTTGATGATAGCAATGCTATTGTTTTCAATATCACCAACAAATGAATTTATTTGCGCTAGTGCTATTTTCATAGTTTTAGTAGCTGCCACCCGCATTTTTAATAATGTCAACAATCTCTGTATTTTTTGCTTTGAGTGCGTATACAAGAGCTGTTAATCCATAACGATCTTTTGCTTTTAAATTAACTTTTGATTCAATAAAAAGCTGAATCATTTCCTTGGATTTATTTGCTACAGCATAATGAATTATTGGTGTGCCATCAGAATCTTTGCGGTCAATATTGGCACCATTTGCTATAAGAAGTTTTGAAACTGCTAAATGATTTTTTTTCGTAGCCCAAGTTAGAGCTGTCCAATTGAACTGGTCTTCATAATCAATTTTTATGCCACGCTTTATGAAAAGACTTACTGCATCTGCATTACCTTCTCTTGCAGCATACATAAGAGGACTGCACTTATATTTATCTACGATATTTGGATCAGCGCCCTGGTCAAGAAGTATTTGAATGGTTTTAATATCACCGTTTTTTGCGGCATACATCAAAACAGTTTGCCCAGCATCGTTAGTGTTGTTAGGATCAATACCATGTTTTATTAATAGATCTACGATGTTATGAAATCCTGATATCGCAGCTAGTCCATAAGCACTCCAGCCGTCATTGTCTCTTATTTTTGGATCTGCCCCATTATCTAAAAGTAATTGAGCTGATCGAGTGTAATTTTTCTTTGCAGCAAACATTAGCGCCGTCCAGCCGTTACTTTCAATCGCATTCACTGAGGCACCTTTTTTAATTAAGAGCGCTACAACCTTATCCATATCTTTTCTTACTGCATACATAAGAGCTGTGACGCCATCTTCATCTTTAGTATTTGGATTTCCACCACTTTCCAAAATAGCGCTTACTGTTTCAAGATCGCCTTTTGCTGCTGCTGTTAAAAGATAATTTACTGATTCTTCTGCATTTGCTATTAAGGCAAAAAATGAAGTGATTAGAAAAAAGGTAAGAAGAGTTTTTTTATACAATTTTTATTTTTTTAACAATGCTTGCATAGTAAGTCCCATGTCTGCGGGGGATTTAGACATGCTCACACCGGCTTTTTCTAGCGCCTTAATTTTATCTATTGCAAGGCCAGAGCCTTGAGAAATGATAGCACCTGCATGACCCATTCTTTTCCCTTCAGGGGCTGTAATGCCAGCAATATAGCCTGCTATAGGTTTTTTTATATGTTGTTTAATATACTCAGCAGCCACTTCTTCGTCTGAGCCGCCAATTTCACCAACTAATATAACGCCCTTTGTATTTTTATCTTCTTCAAACATTTGCAGACATTCAATAAAATTTAGTCCTTTGATGGGATCGCCACCAATACCAACACATGTGCTTTGGCCTAGCCCAAGCATTGTTGTTTGTTGAACAGCTTCATAGGTTAAAGTGCCGGATTTTGAAATAATTCCAATCGATCCAGGTAAGTGAATGCTTCCTGGCATAATGCCAATCTTACATTCGCCAGGTGTAATAACACCGGGACAATTAGGTCCAATCAGTTTGGATTGGTTAGCTCGAATAGCAGCCTTCACATTAATCATATCTTGAATTGGAATACCTTCTGTAATACATACGATAATTTCAATACCTTCTTCAGAAGCTTCGATAATTGAATCTGCAGCAAAGGCAGGGGGAACGTAAATAACCGATGCATTGGCTCCAGTTGTTTTAATAGCATCTCTGACTGTATTAAATACAGGTAAATTAAGATGCAACGATCCACCTTTGCCAGGGGTAACTCCGCCCATTAATTTTGTGCCATAAGCTAGCGCTTGTTCTGAGTGAAAGGTACCTTGCTTGCCAGTGAACCCTTGGCAAATAAGCCTGGTAGATTTATTAATAAGAATAGACATTTTATTTTTTGATGAGACTAGTTGCGATCGTTGCCGCTTCAGTAAGTGTATTTGCGGCCTTAATATTTAAGCCGCTTGTTTGTAAAAGTTTTTTGCCTAAATCAACGTTGGTGCCTTCTAATCTTACGACAATAGGAATTTTGATACCAACCTCTTTGATTGCAGCGATAATACCTTCAGCGATAATGTCGCATCGCATAATGCCACCAAAAATATTCACCAAGACAACTTGTACATTTTTATCGTCAAGAATAATTTTAAAAGCTTTAGCAACTGTTTCTGCAGTTGCTCCACCACCCACATCTAAAAAGTTTGCAGGTTCGCCTCCGCAGAGTTTGATGAGATCCATCGTAGCCATTGCAAGACCTGCACCATTGACCATGCAACCAATATTGCCATTAAGTGCAATGTAATTAAGCCCAGCAGCAAAAGCTTCAGCTTCTTTAGAATCGTTTTGTGACCAATCACGGAGCTCAGCTAATGTTTTTTGTTTGTAAAGAGCATTGTCATCGACATTTATTTTGCAATCGAGGGCAATAATTTTTTTATCTGAATCGATAACAAGCGGATTAATTTCTAATAAAGCTAGATTATTTTCAATAAAACTTTTAAAAGCGCTTCTAGCAAACTTAACGAAATCATTAATCATTTCATTAGGTAAGCCTAATGCAAATGCAATATTTCTAGACTGATAGTCCATAAGGCCATTAATTGGACTGCATGTTTCTTTAATAATTTTTTCAGGGTTATTTTTAGATATTTCTTCAATTTCCATGCCGCCTGCAGAAGATGCAATAACGACAATTTTTTCTGACTGCCTATCAACTAATATAGAAAAATATAACTCTTTTTCTATGTCACATGACTCTTCTATAAGAAGGGTATCAACAGGCTGGCCATCTGGTTTGTTTTGATAAGTAACTAGTTTTTTGTGAAGAAGAGAATTTACAACCTCAGCTGCTTCTTTTTTAGAAGTTACAATCTTAACGCCACCTGCTTTACCTCTGCCACCCGCATGAATCTGGGCTTTAATAACATAAGCAGAAGAGTCAAGCTGAGCTATCGATTGATCCAATTCATCTGGGGACTTAATTGCAATGCCTTTTGGTACGGAAATGCCGTATTTCGCAATTAATTGTTTGGCCTGATATTCGTGGAGATTCATGTTAAAAAGGAGCTAAATAAACATTATTTTCTACGAATTTAGATAAACATGCCAGTTAAGAATTATATTTTAATAGCAATGTTAGAATTATTCTTTTGTAGGCTTATATCATTTATACATACCATGAAATTATTAGTTCAGTCTTCATATAGTCTCCAAACTCATTTAGCAGAAATCTCTGAAATTTTAGGCCAAGTGACAACTTCTCCTTACACGCTTATCAATGATACTGCTGCTATATATGAGATTGAAGCCGACTTACCAGATGATTTAAAAAATAAGCTTCACCTTAAGCATGTAGATTTTGCAGTTTTAGACAATTACAGAGCTTTAAGTGAATTTAGCCTATGTGTGATGGATATGGATTCAACACTTATCTCGATTGAATGTATTGATGAGATTGCAGATTTGTGCGGTAAAAAACAAGATGTAGCCTTAATTACTAAAAGTGCCATGATGGGTGAAATTGATTTTTCACAAAGCCTAATCAAGCGCGTTTCTTTGCTGCAAGGACTTGGAGAGGAGATGCTATTCAAAGTCATAGAGGAAAGATTAAAGTTGAATGACGGCACCCAGGCATGGATTGAAGCTTGTCGCAGAAATAATGTGACCACAGTTCTGGTATCAGGCGGCTTTGATTATTTTGCAGATTATGTGAAGAATAAGTTAGGGATTGATATTGCTATATCTAATCAACTTGAAATTAAAGACAAGAGGCTGACTGGTAAAGTGCTAGGTCGAATTGTCGATGATGAATTAAAGGCTCAAACTGTAAGAGATTTTCAAGCAAAACTTAGCATTGATAAATCAAATACAATCGTCATTGGAGATGGGGCAAATGATTTAAAGATGTTAGCTGAGGCCCAATATAGTATTGCGTATCATGCCAAGCCTATTGTGCAAGAAAAAGCGCGATTTAAATTAAACCACTCAGATTTTAAAGGTGTATTAAATCTTTTTAAGGTTTAAATAAGCTCTTCTTTTAAGAAGCCAGCTCTATAACGCGCTTCTTTATTTAATTTTTGGTAATTTAATTTAATATCATAAGCTCCCAGCAATTTTTTATATGTCTCATGTGGGTCTAGTTTTTGAGATTCACATGCCCAGCGATACCAAATATTTCCGATAGATACATGATGAATTTCTTCTTCATAAATGATTTGCAGAATAGCTGCAATGTCGTCATCTTTTTGCTGCTTAAATTTTTCTATAATTGGGGGCGTCACATCCAGACCTCTTGCTTCCATTGTTTTTGGAATGAGCGCTAATCGATGAATTAAATCATGGCTTGTCCTATCAGCCATTTCCCAAAGACTATTGTGCGCATTGAAGCTACCGTAACTTAAGCCAAATTTTTTTAGATAGTTATTAAGGAGACTGAAGTGCACATGTTCTTCATAAGCAATTTGAAGCCAGTCACTATAGAATTGATCTGGAAGATTTTTAAAGCGCCAAATGATATCAAGTGCTAAATTAATCGCACTAAATTCAATATGAGCTAATGCATGAATGAATATTAATTTCCCTTGCTCTGTAGAAGTTGATCTTTTTTCAACAAGTTTTGGTGGCACAATTTGAGGTTTTGATGGTGCGCCCGGTAAATGATAGATATTTTGAATGTCAGCTTTTGAATCAATCGTCAGCTGATAAGACTTAAAAGATTCGTATATAACATTTACTTGATTTAATTTTTCATTTAAATCATTTATAGCAAGAGCCTTTAGGCAATTAGCTCTCAACTCCATAGCTGAATGATTAGTGAATTGGAACGAGGGTTACGGAGCCAGTTTTCATATCTGGAGTGATAATTGATCTTTTATCATAGGATAGGGCTATATCAGCAGCAGCCGTAAAGCCTTCTTTAAATAAGGTGACTTTGTTACGTTGTAATTTAAAAATCTTTCCATTTTTCCAATCACTAACAAAGAAACTATCCCCGGATTTAATTAAACCATCTCCGCCACCAAACCCTTCAGCAACTTTCAAGATAGATTTTGTTTTCAAGTTGATTTTATATAAAATGCCACTTGCAAAATCTACTTCGAATAGATCGTTTTTAACAACTAAAAGCCCATTAGGGGCTAAAATTTCAGGGGTATTTTCATTCAGGATTAAAGTAATTTTTTTATCCTGAGTAATTTTAAAAATCGCACCACCTGCTGAGAGGTTTCCGCTATCACTCACATATAAATTGCCAGCTTCGTCTGAAGTAATGTCATTTAAAAAGATAGGTGTTTGTGGAAATGCCATAGTACTTCCAAACACCATCCATTTACCATTGGACTCAACTTTTAAAACCCTATTTTTGTCTGTCACATACAAAGACTTTCCGATAAACGTTAAGCCTTTAGGGTCGTCCATGCCGCTTGCAAATGTTGAAAGTTTTCCGTCAATTGAAATACGTGTAATTTTTCCGTCACCATCTTTATTGAATTCACCGATTTCAGATACGTAAATATCTCCCTTAGCATCTTGAACCACTGACTCAGGGCTTATAAATCCTGAGATTAGATTTAGTGATTCATGCGCTTTTGAGGGGGTAGCAATAAGTGTTAATAATAAAATTAAAAATACACGCAAGTTTTTCATAGTTTAATTAAGAAGCCTTAATGATTAAATACATTTATCTTCGCAGCCTTCTTCACTCACACCTAGAGAAAGAAGTAACTCGACCATTTTTTTATCGCCTTTTTCTTGTTTTACTACGCGGATAATAGACACGCCACCCTTCATTTTTTTATTAATATCAGCGCCCTTGGATGCAAGGTATTTAACAATTTCAGTTCTGCCATCAAAAGCAGCATGATGAAATGCATTCATTTTTGTAAGAGGATGCGTGTAATTAATATCGGCGCCTTGTTCTGCTAAATACTTGAGCACTTGAAATTGACCCTTAGCAGCGGCCATAAGAAGCGGACTCCATGCAAAATAAGTTGCATTGACATCTACTTTTTTTACTTCAACATACTTTTTAACGATAGGTAATTTACCTTCATTTACAGCACCTGAAAATTCGATTTCTTCTGCATCTGTTAATGCAAAAAGTTGCATTGAGAAGGTGAGTAAAATTAATGTCAGTGTTGTTTTTAAAAATTTATTCATATTAAGTGACTCTTTCATTTAGTTAAAAAATTGATAAGCATTTGCAAACATTTTATACCATGGTGCTAATTCATCCCATGCTTTAGGATGCCAAGAATTTTGTACCACTCTATAAACTCTCTCTGGATGAGGCATCATAATTGAAAAACGACCATTTTCAGAAGTAAATCCAGTAATTCCTTCAGGAGAGCCATTTGGATTCATAGGGTAGGCAGAAGTTCCCTTATGGTAGTTATCAACATAGCGAAGCGTTGCAAGTTGATGATTTAAAACATCATTCATTTGAGTCTGGCTTTGATATTCTGTATAACCTTCACCATGGGCTACTGCAATAGGAAGGATGGCGCCATCCATCCCACTAAAAAATAAAGAATTAGACTTAAGAATTTCAACTGATACAAATCTTGCTTCAAATTGTTCAGATCTGTTTTTTACAAAGTGTGGCCACAATGCAGAGCCTGGAATAATTTCTTTGAGGTTACTCATCATTTGACAGCCATTGCATATACCAAGTGCGATCGTATCAGGCCTCGAGAAAAATGCCGCAAAAGCGTCACGTGTTTTTGAATTAAATAGAATGGATTTAGCCCAGCCTTCACCTGCGCCTAATACATCGCCATATGAAAAGCCACCGCATGCAACTAGCGCTGAAAAATCAGTTAATGATTTTTGGCCTTGAATAATGTCTGACATATGAACATCATGCGCTTCAAATCCTGCGGCAGAGAATGCGGCTGCCATTTCAACATGACCATTTACGCCTTGCTCTCTTAGGATAGCAATTTTAGGCTTCATCTTTTTAATTGCAAAAGACTGTGGAATTTCAAAATCAAATTTTGGGATAATGCCTGGATCAAGGTCATCTGAAATTTGTGAAAACTCTTCCAGGGCAGACTCTGGATTATCCCTCATAGTTTGCATCTTGAAGGATGTTTCACTCCAAGCACTTTGCAAGTTTGATCTCGTCTCTTTAAATACAGTTTCATTCTGATGTTGAATATGAATTGTTTGATTTTGACTGATAGATCCAATGAGGAAAGCATTGTGTTTTAGGGCCTCATTAATTTTTTTGAGTGTATTGGAAATATGCTCTTTTTGAACTTGTATGACAGCACCCAATTCTTCGTTAAATAAAATGGCTTTAATATCATTGCCGCAATTAGTTAAATCAATATCTAGACCACAGCGCCCTGCAAAAGCCATTTCAGTTAGCGTTGCAAAAAGACCGCCATCAGATCGATCATGATAAGCCTCAATCACGTTTTCATTTTTAAGTGTTTGAATCACATCAAAGAATACTTTAAGTGTTTTCGCATCATCAAGTGTAGGAGGGATATCACCTACTTCATTGAACACTAAATTAAATGTGGAAGCCCCTAATCTATTTTTGCCTAAACCTAAATCGATGTAGATAAGACCGCTATCCTTAAGGCTTCTATTAAGTGTTGGCGTTAATGTTTTTCTAGCATCAAAGACGGGTGCAAAAGCACTTACAATAAGGGACACAGGAGAGACCACCATTTTTTCTTTTGTGCCATCTAACCAGGCTGTTTTCATAGACATGGAATCTTTACCGACTGGAATACTGATACCTAAGTCGGGACATAGGCGCATGCCGATTTCTTCAACCGCATCAAATAAGGCAGCGTCTTCCCCATCATGACCTGCTGACGCCATCCAATTGGCTGATAATTTAATATCTTCCAAATGACGAATCGAGGCTGCAGATAAATTGGTAATAGCTTCGCCTAAGGCCATACGAACAGAAGCTTTTGCATCGATCATCGCAATAGGTGTTTTTTCGCCAATAGCAAAAGCCTCACCGAGTAAGCTATCAAATGATGATAACGTGACGGCAACATCAGCAACTGGCACTTGCCAAGGACCTACAAGCTGATCTCTTGCAATCAATCCTGTCACTGAACGATCGCCAATATGAATTAGGAACATTTTATTTGCTACAGCTGGGTATCTCAGAACACGATAAGCCGCATCTTTGATGTCAATATTTTCTGTGTTAAACCTTTTAAGAGCTTTTTCTTTTCGTTTCACATTACGCGTCATCTTAGGTGGCTTACCCAAGAGAGTAGATAAATCCATATGGACCGCATCTTTTTTTAGAAGACTATCTTCGACGATGAGTTGTTTATCTTTTTTTGCAACACCTACAATCGCGAAGGGGCATCTTTCTCTCTCACAAAGCGACTTAAACAAATCAAGGTCTTTTTCTATAATAGCCAGTACATAGCGCTCTTGGGCTTCATTACACCAGAGCTCACGTGGTGACATACTGGGCTCTTCATTATTAATTGAACGTAATTGAAATGTCGCCCCCACGCCGCCATCATTGACTAATTCAGGGAATGCATTTGATAAACCACCAGCACCTACATCATGAATGCTTAAGATGGGATTGTCTTTACCTAATTGCCAGCATCGATCAATTACTTCTTGCGCTCTTCTTTGTAATTCGGGATTGCCACGTTGCACAGAATCAAAATCTAGATTTTCTGCATTGAATCCAGTCCCCATACTTGAGGCTGCACCACCACCTAATCCAATAAGCATTGCCGGGCCACCTAATTGAATGAGTAGAGCGCCTGGAGGAATTGCGTGTTTTTTCGTATGGATATCGTTAATACTTCCAATACCGCCTGCTAACATAATGGGCTTATGAAAACCTTTTATTTCATTATCATGCTTAATTTCTAATGTTCTAAAGTAACCTGCAATATTAGGTCTGCCGAATTCATTATTATAAGAAGCGCCACCAATCGGACCATCAATCATAATTTGAAGTGCTGATGATATGCGCGAAGGTGCACCATAAATATCTTTTTCCCAGGGCTGAATAAATCCAGGGATGTGTAAATTAGAAACTGAAAATCCTGTAAGACCTGCTTTAGGTTTTGAACCTCTTCCTGTTGCGCCCTCATCTCGAATCTCACCCCCTGCACCAGTCGCAGCTCCGGAGAAAGGGGAAATGGCTGTCGGATGATTATGTGTTTCCACTTTCATAATAAAGTGAGTTAATTCTTGATGATCTTCATAAACACCATTTTGATTTGGATAAAAGCGATTAATCTCAGCACCTTCTACAATAGAAGAGTTATCCGAGTAAGCCACAATCGTATTACCTGGATGTAACTGATGTGTATTTTTAATCATGCCAAAAAGCGATTTAGATTCTGCCTTACCATCTATAACCCAATCAGCATTAAATATTTTATGACGGCAGTGCTCAGAATTTGCTTGAGCAAACATCATGAGTTCAGCATCTGTAGGATTTCTTTTGATGGAGATAAAGTAATTAAATAAATAATCGATTTCATCTTCAGATAACGCAAGCCCAAGATTTTTATTAAAATCATTTAAGACTTGTTTGCCGCCTTCAAGTATCTCTGCGAACTGAATGGTCTTGGGCGGAAGGTGAGAAAAGAGAGAATGAGCTTCATCAAGATCAAAAATAGAAATTTCTGTCATACGATCATGAAGTAATAAAGAAAGCCCTTTCTTTTCATCTTGCGATAATAAAGATTCATCTTTTAACTCTACATAAACGGCAATGGCTCTTTCGATACGTTTGATATCATGAAGACCGCAATGGTTTGCAATGTCAGTTGCCCTCGAAGCCCATGGTGATATCGTACCTGGACGTGGAATCGTGATAATGGAATTATTTTTATACTTTAATGAATGAGCCTTGGGGCCATAATGCAGAATTTTTTCTAAGATGACTTTTTCTGTGTCTGTAATTTTTTTTTCGCACCAAACAATATGAATGTATTCAGAATGAATATCTTTGATTTGGCCATTAACTTTTTGAAGCTTTCCAAGAAGTTTTTCTTTTCTAAACTTTGAATAAGCTGGACCGCCAGCGATATGAACAATTTCTTGGCTTTGCATGATTTGGGTAGTGTTTAAGACGTTACTTTAAGCTTATGATTTTAACAGAAGCTATTTTTTTAAACCTTGTTAATTTTTACTAAATTAACTAGAAAAATAGAGCGAGGTTTGATAGAAAATAAAGCTAAAAACCCAGGCCAGAAGAAGAGCCCAGAAAACAGAATAAATCACAAATGAAAGACTTTTAGATTCATTTCTAAGCGTAGCAATTGTTGAAAGACAGGGTGTATAAATAAGGGTAAAAATCATAAAACTAATCGCCTGTATTTGGCTTACATTACTGTAAAGGTGATGGGCTAGTGCAGATCCTTCTACGCCATAAATCACAGCTAATGCGCCAATCACAATCTCTTTAGCGATAAAGCCAAAAATTAAAGCAATCACTAATTGTTCGTTGATGCCAATGG
The DNA here is from genome assembly GCF_006364435.1 of Candidatus Methylopumilus universalis. Lineage (NCBI taxonomy): Bacteria > Pseudomonadati > Pseudomonadota > Betaproteobacteria > Nitrosomonadales > Methylophilaceae > Candidatus Methylopumilus > Candidatus Methylopumilus universalis. Next base: position 378,433 of record NZ_CP040977.1, read on the forward strand.
GGTGAAAAATAGGGGACAACCATTTGCCTAGTTGGCCTGAATAAGTAAGCTCGCTGGCGATAGGGACGTCCATTGGAAAGTGGGTTAATGCCCATACAAGAAGAACGCCAATAATAATAAATTTGGTAGCACGCGTTAGAAAATGCTTAATCTCAAGAACGCTTCTTTTGATAATCTGATTCATCGTAGGAAAGCGGTAGGGAGGTAATTCAATGATGATAGGCTCTTTATTTTTAAACTGATGTTTAAAGATAAGGGCTGAAATAAAGATCGTAAAAAAACTTAATAAATAAAGGCCAAAAAGAACCAGTGGCCCGTATTGAGCGCTAAAAAGAGCTGTGATAATAAATAAAAATACTTGAAGTCTCGCTGAGCAGAGTGAGAATGGAATTACAAACATCGTTAAAAGACGCAGTTCTTTTGTGCGCATAATTTTAGTACCCATGAGAGCCGGCACATTGCAACCAAAACCCATAAGCATCATGACAAAACCCCTTCCATCTAAACCTATTTTTTCCATCAATGTATCCATCAAAAATGCAGCTCTAGAAAAATAACCGCTATCCTCTACGACGCTCATAATAAGGAAGAAGAGAATAATGATGGGTACAAAAGCAGCCACCGTGGTCACGCCTAGATAGAGACCATCTAAAAGCAGGCTTTGGAAAATGCCATGATGATTTGTGAATAACGGTTCAAGATAATCCACCCTAAAAAAATTAAAGAATTGCGTCATTAAATCTTGAATGGGTTTGCCGAGAGTAAAAATAAACTGAAAAACTGAAAATACAATAATAAAGAAGATAGGTAAGCCCCAATAAGGATCTAGAAAAAGCCTATCTAATTTTTTGGTATTTTTGTCGTTGAGTTTGATAGGGTATTTAACAGTTAATTTAATTAATGTCTGAATCGTTTTTTCATTCGATATTTGATCAGATGCATTTAGTGGCTTAATTTTTTTAATCGGAGTAGTGACTTTTTGATTTATGACCTTAGTGCATGCTTTTAAAAGCTCAGCTATACCTTCGCCATATTTGGCGCTTGTTTTAATGGCGGGCGTTTTAAGTTTCTTTTCTAATAACAAAGCATCAATAGTGATACCCATTTTCTTTGCTTCGTCATGCATATTAAGGGCGAGCACGCAGGGTATGTTAAGTTTTTGAAGTTGCAGCAGCAAAGAAAGCTGTCGTTCAATTTGAGCGCTACATAAAACAACAATGGCTAAATCAATCTTGTTCTGATTGATAAAGCTTTGCACAATTTTCTCATCTTCAGATAGGCCTTGAAGATCATAAATACCTGGAAGATCAACTAATTCTGCGATGTGGCCACCTAAGAATGTTTTAACCGCATGAAGATCAACAGTGATACCAGGCCAATTACCGACGCGCGCAGATGAGCCGCTTAACCGATTAAAAAGTGTCGACTTCCCAGTATTGGGCATGCCTAAAAAAGCGATGCGTTTCATCCGGCAGCTGAAGTAATATTAATGAGTGAAGCTTCGTGCTCTCTAATCATGAGTTCGGTTGTATCAATCATGATATGAAAAGGACCTTTAAATTGAGCTTTTCTTAGAACAGTTATTTTTTTCCCACGGCGAAGCCCCATGGCATTTAGCCTTTGAATAAGCAGGCGATCCATATTGAGTTTATGGATAATGCCACTTTGACCTTCTGCTAGCTCTAATAAGGTAGTCATAGATATCTAAATGATAATGATTCTTATTATTATATACAAAAAAGCCTGCATAGCGCAGGCTTTGTGTGGTTTCTGAGGGCAGCTTCTTTATTTGCGATTATCTACAATCTTGGCTTTTGCTTTGAGATCTAATACAAGCTTATCAAGTTGTTTTTGTTGGAGCGTTTTAGCTAAACCTTCTTTCACTTTATCAAATTCAGGCGCTTGAAGTGCTCTTGTATCTTCCAATTTGATCACATGCCAACCAAATTGCGTTTGTACAGGCGCTGTTGTGAAGTTACCTTTTTTAAGAGAAGTGAGTGCTTCAGCAAATGGTTTAACCATGGAGTTAGCTGGGAACCAACCTAAGTCACCGCTTTTATCTTTTGAGCCTGGGTCTTTTGATTTGTCTTTAGCAATCTTACTAAAGTTGCCACCTTTATTGAGTTCAGCAATCACGTCTTTAGCTTCTTGTTCATTTGCTAAAAGAATATGTTTTGCATTGAACTCTTGCGTGCCTAAATCTTTCTTGTATTGCTCATATGCATTTTTAATATCAGATTCTGAAATAGGATTTTTTTGAACATAACCTTGTAAGAATGTGTTGTATAACATTTCTTTACGAGCCAACTCTTCTTTTATAAGATAAGTTGCATCTTTATTTAATCCAGTTCTTTCCGCTTCTTGGTTAATAAGTTCCATTGCAATCATGCGATTCACAATCATGTTGTTAAGATTGTCATCCATTTTTTGACCGCGACTTGCGAGATCTTTTACTACAAAATCATATAGATTTTTTTTAATAGGTTTTCCATTGACTGTAATATTTAAATCAGCTGCTTGAGCCAAACTTCCAATTTGGATGAGTAAAACAAAAACGAAGGTTTTGATAAAAGAAAACATAAAGCTCCTTGGTTATTAATATTGAAAAGTGATTCCTTAAGGCAAATCAGCTTTGATACTTAATGCATGAATTTTTTCAGGAATTAAATCTTTAAGCGCATCGTATACGAGGCGATGCCTCATTATGGTGGATTTTCCTAAAAAATGCGAACTAGTAATTTCCAGATCGAAATGACCCCCACCTGTATTACCTGTATGACCTTTATGAAGATCGCTTAAATCTTTAAGGCTTATATGGGAAGGCTCTAAAAATGCTAGCCTTTGTTTAATAATGTCTTGAATCATAAATATTTAAGGAAGTGTTTTTCTAAAAGGTTTTACTTCAACAGAAGCATATACACCTGAAGTGTAAAAAGGATCTTCATGCGCCCAGAGGATAGCTTCATAGAGCGAAGAAAATTCAGCGACAATCAGACTGCCTGTAAAACCATCCAAGCCCGGGTCGATGGAGTCAATAGCAGGAAAGGGTCCTGCGAGAACCAGTTTGCCTTGATCTTGCAATACTTTAATCCGCGCTAAATGCGCGGGCCGATGAGCCAATCTTTTGTCGAGACTGTTTTGATGGTCTTTGGCGATGATGGCGTAAAACATATTATTTATGATTTGCTCTCGATGCTAAGATCCCAATCAAGACGGCATAGCACATGATCAATCCTGTGATACCAAATAATTTAAAGTTAACCCACGTACTTTCTGAAAAATTAAAAGCGATATAAAGATTGAGTGCGCCTAACACACCAAAAAATACAGCTGAAGTTATGCTGATTTGGTCCCAGCCTTTTTCAGTCAATTGAATTTGTTTTCCCATAAGATTTTTAACAAGGTTTTTTTTCTTAAAAAATTGAAAAAATAAAAGTGCGCCTGATAATAGCCAATACAAAATACTAGGTTTCCATTTAATGAAATTTGCATCATGGAGCCATAAAGTAGTGCCACCTAAAATGCTGATCAATACTGCATTAAATATAAGTAACTTATCGACTCTCTTATGAACGAGCTTGCTATAAATCACTTGAAAGATCGTGGCGCCAATAACGACTAATGTTGCGGTATAAATGTTTGAAAATTTATAAGCAATAAAAAAAAGGATGACGGGAAATAGATCGAATAGAAATTTCATTTGTAAAATTACCCCAAGCTTTCGTTAATTATCTTTGGTAAAGACTATCTGATACTATGGTAGTTCATATTGAAGTACTAAATATCCATGATTGATCTTCACTCACATTCTACTATATCTGATGGTTTGTTAACTCCAAGCGGACTAGTTCAGCATGCCCACTCTAAAGGTATTAAAGTACTTGCTTTAACGGACCATGACGATGTTGAAGGTTTGAAAGAGGCTGCATCGGAAGCAAATTTATTAGGCATGCATTTAGTGCATGGCGTTGAAATTTCAGTGACTTGGAAAAGAAACACAATTCATATCGTTGGATTAAATGTGGACTCTCAAAATAAAATACTATTACAAGGACTTTCGTCCATTAGAGAAGGGCGTTTTGAGAGAGCCAAAAAAATGGCACATTCACTTGATCAAATAGGAATCAAAGGGAGTTTGGAGGGCGCATTAAAATACGCAAAATCAGGCATTTTAGGCCGTACGCATTTTGCAAGATTTTTAGTAGAAACAGGGCATGCTAAAGATGTCAAAACCGTATTCAAAAATTATCTCGTGAAAGGCAGGCCGGGTTTCATCGAGCACACCTGGACGAGCTTAGAAAATGCACTTTCATGGATTCATGGAAGTGGTGGGATTGCAGCTATTGCACATCCTGCAAGATATGATTTAGGTAAAAATAATCTTTTGGCATTTTTAAATGAATTTAAAGAGATGGGTGGTCAAGGCATTGAGGTCATTTCAGGAAGTCATACAACTGAAGATTCCTTAAAATTTGCAAGAATTGCAGAAGAGTTTGAATTCCTAGCATCTACAGGTTCTGACTATCATGGACCAGGCATTTCTTACAGGGAGATGGGGTCTTTACCAAAGATACCCGAAACATGCATTCCGATATGGAAAAGTTGGAATGAAGTCAATGCCTTACTGAACTAATTTTTTTCTTAAAAACACATATTTCTTGAATGAATATAAGAATATTCAAATAGAATGACATTCTATATATGGAATTAACCGCTATACAAAAAGTTACTGTTTACGCACTCCCCATCATCTTTGCAATTACGGTTCATGAGGCAGCGCACGGCTATGTTGCGAAGCATTTTGGTGATTTAACCGCCTACAAGCAAAATAGAATCAGTCTTAATCCATTAAGGCATATTGACCCCATTGGTACCATTGTTCTCCCAGCCTTAACTGTATTGTTAGGGGGCGTTTTATTTGGATGGGCTAAGCCTGTGCCAGTGAATTTTATGAATTTACGCCATCCAAAAAAAGATATGCTTTGGGTAGCGGCTGCAGGCCCTTTTTCAAATTTAATTATGGCGATATTCTGGGCGATTTTATTTGGTCGAAGCGCTTACTTTCCGGAGTCGATGTCTTTGTTTGTTCAGCAGATGGGTATTGCGGGTATTAGTATTAATTTATCCTTGATGGTATTAAATTTAATTCCACTCCCACCTCTTGATGGAGGAAGAATTGCTGTGAGTTTATTGCCTAATCATTTGGCATACAAGTATGCGCAAGTTGAGCGATATGGCTTTTTAATATTAATTATTTTATTAATGACTCATATGCTTGATTTATTTATTTTTCCACTCATCCAAATTAGTCAAAGTCTAATTTTATGGATATTTGCTTAGGAGCTCAGGGATAGGTTATGGCTATTGAACGCGTTATATCTGGCATGCGACCTACAGGCAATCTTCATTTGGGCCACTACAATGGAGTATTGAAAAATTGGATCAATCTGCAACATGAGTTTGAATGCTTATTCTTTGTAGCAGATTGGCATGCACTCACGACACATTATGATTCCCCCGAAATTATTGAAGAGAATGTTTGGGAGATGGTTGTGGATTGGCTCGCAGCAGGCGTAGACCCAGCGACGGCAACTATTTTTATTCAATCTAAAGTGCCTGAGCATGCCGAACTTCATACTTTACTTTCTATGATTACACCCCTAGGTTGGCTGGAGAGGGTGCCAACTTACAAAGATCAGCAGGAAAAATTATCATCTAAAGATTTGTCGACCTATGGATTTTTAGGTTATCCATTACTGCAAAGTGCAGACATTTTAATTTATAAAGCAACGCAAGTACCTGTCGGTGAAGATCAAATTCCTCACATCGAATTTACGCGCGAAATTGCGCGACGCTTTAATCACCTCTATGGCAAAGAAACGGGTTTTGTTGAAAAGGCTGAGGAAGCAATTAAAAAATTAGGCTCTAAAAAAAGTAGTCTCTATATGGAGATGAAAACAGCGTATCAAGAAAATGGTGACGAAGAAGCGCTGGACTCGGCTCAAGTGTTAATTGAAGAGCATCAGGGTTTAAGTTTAGGAGATAAAGAAAGGTTGTTAGGCTTTTTAGAGGGTGGCGGCAAAATGATTTTAGTTGAGCCTGAGTATAAATTAGCGCCTGCATCTAAGATGATTGGTTTAGACGGTCAAAAAATGTCTAAATCATATAACAACACTATTGCCTTAAGAGAGCCCCCCGAATCTGTTGAGAAAAAAATTAAAACGATGCCAACTGATCCTGCTCGTATCAGAAGAAATGATCCGGGGAATCCAAATCACTGTCCTGTATGGCAGTTACATCAAGTGTATTCAAGTGATGAAGTCAAAGCTTGGGTTGAAACAGGATGTAAAGAAGCTAAAATAGGATGTATCGAATGCAAACAGCCTGTGATTGATGCGGTTAATAAAGAACTAAAACCTATCCAAGAAAGAGCATTTCATTACATTGAAGATCCTGATCTTGTGAAAAATATCGTAGCCGAGGGCTGTGAAAAAGCAAGAAAACTAGCGAGAGAAACCATGCGTGAAGTAAGAGAAGCGATGGGATTGAGTTACTAATGAATCAAGAAGCACAAATAGCCACGATTGGAAAAATTCATGGAGAGAATATTGAGGTCTTACCTCAAGATCTCTATATTCCACCCGACGCACTAGAAATTTATTTGGAAGCATTTGAAGGGCCGCTCGATCTTCTTTTATATCTTATTAGAAAACATAACTTAGATATTCTCGATATACCTATGGCTGATTTGACAATTCAGTACATGGATTATGTAGAGAAAATGAAAGAAATTAAACTTGAGTTAGCTGCAGATTACTTACTTATGTCAGCAGTTTTGATTGAAATTAAATCAAGAATGTTATTACCTAAGAAAATAGCTGAGGTTGATGCAGAACAAGATCCTCGCGCCGAACTTGTTCGAAGGCTTATGGAGTATGAGCTCATTAAAATAGCTTCTGAAAAACTCACTCAAATGCCGCAAGTAGGCGTTGATCTTTATGTAGCTAATGCGTATTTTGAAAAAATTACAGAAATTACCTATCCTGATGTATCAATTGATGAGATATTTTCAGCATGGAAAAATATCTTAAATCGTGCAAAACATTTTGAGGCGCATAAAGTTGCTCGAAATGAACTCTCGGTGAGAGAGCACATGACAATGATTTTAAGAAAACTTCAACAAGAAGAATTTGTAGAGTTTTCGTCATTATTTAATGTGGCTGAAGATAGAATTCAAAAATTAGTAGTATGTTTCTTAGCTATATTAGAATTAGCAAGAGAGCGACTTATAAAAATTACCCAGCAAGAAAGCTTTTCCCCTATTTATATTAAATTACAGATCAACTAAGCTATGACAGACTTAAATAACATATCAAAAATTAAACAAATACTAGAGGTAGCATTGCTAACAAGTGCCAATCCTTTATCTTTAGATGATTTGCAAAAGCTATTTTCAGAAAAAATTGAGCGATCTACATTAAGAATGTTACTTGATGAGCTCAAAACAGAATGGCAAGATCGCACTATGGAATTGGTTCTTGTAGCTTCGGGCTATCGCTTTAAAGCAAGAGATGAATACTCGAGTTACTTAATGAGATTAAGTCCAGAAAAAGTAGCTAAATATAGCCGCGCCGTTATGGAAGTGCTAGCGATTGTAGCTTATAGGCAGCCAGTGACACGAGGCGAGATAGAAGAAATTAGAGGTGTTGCACTTAATCCCAATGCTATTAGACAGCTTCAAGAAAGAGATTGGATTGATGTAATTGGTCAAAAAGAGGTTCCGGGCAGACCTTCGTTATATGCAACAACAAAACATTTTTTAAATGACTTTAATTTAAGATCTTTATCTGAGCTTCCTGATATTGAAAGCTTCCTCCAAAATGAAATTCCTTTGAATGTCTAATTTTAAGTCATTGATGACTTAAATCACTTTATGCGTTCACAAGATCAAGACACAGCTAAAGAAAGAAAGACCACTAGCCCATCTAAAACACAGCGCTTACATAAACTCCTTGCTCAATCTGGGATTGGCTCCAGGCGAGAAATGGAAAAATATATTGAAGCGGGTCGTGTACATGTGAATGATAGCCCAGCAACATTAGGTCAATTAATTCATGAGCACGATGTGATCAAGATTGATGGAAAAACAATTCATCTTTTCTTTGATTTAAAATTTCCTAAAATTCTTATTTATCACAAACCTGAAGGTGAAATTGTTTCTGTCAGTGATCCGCAAAAAAGAACTACAGTATTTTCAAAGTTACCTAGAATTAAAAACGAAAAATGGATTTCCATAGGGCGTCTTGATATCAATACTTCGGGACTGCTTATGTTTACAACCTCAGGCGATCTTGCTAATCGACTTATGCACCCTAAATTTGAAATTGAACGCGAATATGCCGTTCGTATCTTCGGTGAATTAACTGAAGAGCAAATGTCAAAATTAAAATCCGGAGTTAAGTTAGAAGACGGCCTAGCAAAGTTCGATGAAATTCGTTATCAAGGTGGGGAGGGGGCTAATCGATGGTACCAAGTCATCCTTATGGAAGGTAGAAATCGAGAAGTTAGACGTTTATTCGAACATTTCAATCTACCAGTAAGTCGTCTTATTCGAACCAGGTTTGGCTCTGTGTCACTTCCCTCGCGCGTTAAACGAGGCATGATGTTGGAGCTTGAAGTAAAGGAAGTTGAGAATATTTTAAAATGGCTCGACATGCCTTTTTCTGTGGTGAGCCGCAATGAAAGCCTCATTAAAGTTAAGGCGCGTAAGAAGCATGCACACCCATCACCTTATGCACCTAAAGTGAAGCTTGACCGAAAAGCAATACTAGACAAAAAAATTAAAAAAATTGGAAAAAAACCAATTAAGAGAAGAATCAGAAGTGATTCGGATATTAAAAAAATCTAATTAGATAGCTGAGATTTTTGCAGCATAAATACAAAATCATTACCTAAAGAAACATCTAGCCACTGAAATTGAAGTCCTGGAAATTTATCTAATAAAGCTTCTTTGTTGTGACCAATTTCAACAATAAGCATGCCGCCGTCGTTAAGATATTGCTTTGCTTCATGAATAATTCTAATTGTATGGTCTAAACCTTCATCTCCACTTCCAAGAGCCATGCTTGGTTCTTTTAAAAACTCCGTGGGAAAATTGTTCACTGAAGCTTGATTGACGTAAGGAGGATTCGAAATAATGAGGTCGTATTTCTTTCCTTTTAATCCATCAAATAAGTCGGATCGAATTAATTCAATGCGATCATCTAACCCATACTGATCAACATTGATTTGGGCGACTTGCAATGCTTTTTCAGAAAGATCAACAAGATCAATTGTCGCATTTTGGAAGCTGTGTGCCATCATGATACCTAAGCAGCCACTTCCGGTACATAAATCAAGTGCACTATAAATAGTTTCGGGATCATCAATCCATGGATAAAGATTTTCGCTTAATGATTCTGCAATTAAAGATCTAGGAATGATGACGCGCTCATCAACATAAAATTTATAATCTCTTAACCATGCTTCATTAAGCAGATAAGCAGTTGGCATCTTATCGTTAATTCTTTTTTCAATTAAAAATAATAAATCTTTTTTTTCTTTGCTCGTTATATGAGCATCTAAAAAATTTTCTATTGTGTCGTGGGGTAAATGGAGAAAGCCAAAAATAAGCCAGACGGCTTCGTCATATGCATTTGAGGTGCCATGGCCGAAAAATATATCGGAGCTCTCAAATTGACTTACCGCGTATCTTAACCAATCGCGTATTGAGAAAAGCTCTTTAAATAGTTGCGTTTGGCTCAAGTGAGAATCTTGTGAAGCGTAAGCTTGTAAATATTTTTAAGTGGTTCAATATCTTTCATATCAATACATTCATTGATTTTATGAATCGTAGCATTGAGCGGACCAAACTCAACGACTTGATCACTAACATTCGCGATAAAGCGACCATCTGAGGTGCCACCTGTTGTTGATAGTTCAGGCGTAATACCAACAGTTTCCTTAATAGCATCCGATAAAATTTCTACAAGCTTCCCTTTTTTTGTTAAATAAGGATTGCCTGAATACTCCCAATCAATCACGTAATCAAGTTTATGCTTATCTAAAATTGCGTGCGCTCTTTCTTTTAAATTCTCTGCGGTACTTGCTGTTGAGTATCTAAAATTAAAAAGAATATCTACTTCGCCAGGCACAACATTTGTAGCGCCTGTTCCGCCTTTGATATTAGAAATTTGCCATGATGTTTTAGGGAAATATTCATTACCTTCATCCCAAGACATATTCACTAAATCTGTAATAGCAGGTGCAACCATATGAATAGGATTTTTTACTAAATGGGGATAGGCAATATGACCTTGTATACCTTTTACGGTAAGTTTTGCTGAAAGCGATCCTCTTCGGCCATTTTTAATCATGTCACCGAATTTATGATGTGAAGTCGGTTCGCCCACTAAACAGAAATCAATTCTTTCATTTCTTTCCTTGAGAAGTTCAACCACTTTAACTGTGCCATCGACTGCAACACCTTCCTCATCAGAAGTAATGATTAATCCAATTGAACCTTTAAAACCCTTAGTTTCTTTTAAAAATTCTTCGATAGAAACAATAAAAGCTGCAATAGATGTTTTCATATCCGCAGCACCTCGACCATAAAGCTTGTCATCTTTGATTGTAGGTTCAAAGGGCGGTGATATCCATTGGTCAACGGGGCCGCTAGGTACAACATCTGTATGCCCAGCAAAAACAAAGAAAGGTGCTTCAGTGCCTTTGCGTGCGTATAAGTTGTCTACATCACCTGATTTAATTTTCTCGCATTTGAAACCTAAAGGCTCCAAGAGGCTAATCAGCAAATCTTGGCAGCCAGCATCATCTGGCGTATTAGATTTTCTAGCAATTAAATTTTTAGTAAGTTCTAAGGTTCTGGTCATTTTATTTTTTAAATAATTGTTTAAATACCGCTTCATCAAATCCAAGCGATACTACTTTCTTATCGATGGCTACCAAAGGTCTTTTCATTACCGTTGGTTTTTCTATAATTAATTGAACGGCAGTTTCTTGTTTGTCAGCGAGTTTTTTCTCTCGGTCTGTAAGATTTCTCCAAGTCATGCCAGATTTATTAATAAGCATATCCCAAGTTAAATGACTTGGTAACTTTTTAAACCATGAAGTCAAAGTGGCCTCATTTAACGCATCTTTTTTGAGATCGTAAAATTCATATTTAATTTGATGACTATCAAACCAAGTTAATGCTTTTTTGACGGTGCTGCAATTTTTAATGCCATACACCATCATGATTTAAATACCTCTAAGTAACTCGTTAATACCTACCTTGCCAAGCGTTTTTTCATCTACCTTTTTTACAATCACTGCACAATAAAGACTATAAGAGCCATCTTTTGAAGGGAGGTTTCCTGAGACTACAACAGAGCCTTTAGGAATGCGACCGTATGTCACTTCGCCTGTTTCGCGATCATAGATCTTAGTTGACTGGCCAATATAAACACCCATAGAAATAACCGCATTATCTTCAACCACAACACCTTCGACCACTTCTGATCGGGCGCCAATAAAACAATTATCGCCAATTATAGTAGGACCTGCTTGAATGGGCTCTAATACTCCACCAATACCAACTCCGCCTGAGAGGTGAACGTTTTTCCCAATTTGTGCGCATGATCCAACGGTGGCCCATGTATCAACCATCGTACCTTCATCTACATAAGCACCGATATTGACATAAGAAGGCATAAGCACAACATTTTTACCAATAAACGAACCGCGTCTTGCAATTGCGTTAGGCACAACTCGATAGCCACCTGCTTTAAAATCTTCCTCTGTGAAGTTCGCAAATTTTGAATGTACTTTATCAAAGTAATTTGTATAACCACTTTTCATAACTTCGTTATCGTAGAGTCTAAAAGAGAGAAGCACTGCTTTTTTAATCCATTGATGCGTTTCCCATTCTTGGGAGTCTTTAATGCGTGTTGCAACTCGAAGCGATCCATTATTTAAGTTGTTGAGGACTTCATCCACAGCATCTTTAATTTCTTTTGGCGCATTTTTTGGATTGATTTCAGCTCTTATTTCAAAAGCATTTTCGATAATTGATTTTAATTGGTCCATGAGAGTATTTATTTTAGTTAAAACAGTATTTTACATTAAAGTCTAATGTAATTAGCGTAGTCGGTTTGATTCGTATAAAGGTTTTAATTGATATGCAAGCTCGGTGAGATCTCTAATACGGTTATCGTCCGATGGGTGAGTGCTTAGAAATTCAGGTGGTTTTTTTGTATTTTGTTGTTTCATTTTTTCCCATAAGGTCACTGCCGCAAAAGGATTAAAGCCAGATCTTGCAGAAAGCTCAAGACCAATAGCGTCTGCCTCTCTTTCTTGTGTGCGACTATTAGGGAGAGCAAAAAATAGGGTAGCGCCTAATGAAGCTGCTTGCATCGTTGCATTAGCTCTATTTCGACTGGATGTATTAGAAATGTAAGCTGCAAATCCAATTAAACCAAACTGCTGAATAGCGGCCGTCGACATTCTTTCTCGCCCGTGTTCGCGAAGTGCGTGAGAGATTTCATGACCTATCACAGCTGCTAATTCATCATCTGTTGCTTTGAGCTTTCGAATGAGGCCTGAGTAAACCATGATTTTTCCTCCAGGCATACAATAAGCATTTACTTCGTCACTATCTTCAACATTTATTTCCCATGCCCATTGACTCGCTTCAGGTTTAAAATAATTTGCATTGGCAATGAGTCTATTGCTAATTTTTTTGACGCGCTTAACTTGGAAAGGATCGACATTGAGTTTATTTTTTTTGCTCGCTGCTTCAAGTGCGCTTCGGTAGCTATCACTTGCTATTCCTGCCACCATAGATTGCGGCATAAGTAACAGTTGTTTCCTATCGACACCTGATTGATTTTTTAGAGTTGTTGAAGCACAGCCCAAGGTAAGAAAGGCTAATAAAAATAAAATGCTATATTTCATTCTTAAAATAATACTTGGCTTCCTAACTCAACCACGCGGTTGGGAGGTAATTTAAATTGATTGGTAATTGTTTCTGCACTTCTAAATAAACCTATAAACAATTTCTTTCTCCAATAGTTCATATTCTCTTTTGGTGTTGCCAATAAAATTTCCTTACCAATAAAGTAAGAGCTATTCATTGGGTCAATATTGATACCATTTTTAGCATGCAGGGCAAGGTCTTTAGGTAAGTCAGGCTCATCTTTAAATCCATATTTCACAGTAACTTTATAAAAGTTGTGAGGTAATTTTTCAACAGTAACAAGATCTTTTGTTAGTGAATGAGGGTAATCCATAAACATCACAGTCAGAATAATAACTTTTTCATGAATAACTTTGTTGTGTTTGAGATTATGAAGCAGGGCATGAGGCACACCATCTGGATTAGGCGTTAAAAATATTGCTGTACCTTCTACCCGAGGTGGAGGGTTCGTGCCCATAGAGGTAATGAATGAATTAATTTCAATAGCCTCACCTTTAAGTATTTTGTATAAAAGTGCACGCCCCTTTTTCCAAGTCGTCATTAAAATAAAAATAACAGTGCCAATTAAAATTGGGAACCAGCCGCCATCAGGTATTTTTAAAATATTTGCACTAAAGAATGCAAGATCGATTATTAAAAAGATTGCCATGAAAATAACTGTTTTTATGGAATTCCATTTCCATACTTCATAGAACACAAAGCTTGCGAGAAGTGTCGAGATCACCATATCACCCGTAACTGCAATACCATAAGCCCCTGCAAGATTACCTGAGCTTTTGAAGGTTACTACTAAAGCCATAACTGCAATCATTAAGAGCCAATTAATTCTTGGTAGGTAAATTTGCCCTTCTTGATTTTCAGAAGTATGTTCGACATGCATTCTTGGAAGAAATCCTAAGAGAAGCGCTTGTCTTGAGACTGAAAAAGCGCCTGTAATGACAGCTTGTGATGCAATGATTGCTGCAAGCGTTGCTAAAATAATAAGAGGTATGACAAGAAATTCAGGCGCCATGAGATAAAAGGGATTTTTAATATTCTCAGGGTTGCTAATAATTAATGCGCCTTGACCAAAGTAATTTAATGTAAGCGCTGGAAGAACAAAAATAAACCATGCAAGTCTTATCGGCTTCCGACCAAAATGCCCCATATCTGCATAAAGTGCCTCAGCGCCTGTGACTGATAAAACGACCGCGCCCAATGCTACGAATGCCACCATGGGCGCTAGCTGAAAGAAATGAAATGCATATAATGGATTAATGGCTTCTAGAACATGCGGTTCCTGAGCAATATTGATAATCCCTAATACTGCAAGCGTTAAGAACCAAAAAAACATAATGGGCCCAAAGAAGGCGCCCACAACATTCGTCCCTTTGCTTTGTGCATAAAATAAAATAAATAACACTGCAAGAGTAATAGGAATAATAAGATAACTTAAAGAGGGCGCTACAACTTCAAGACCTTCGATCGCAGATAAAACAGAAATTGCAGGGGTAATCATTCCGTCTGCATAAAACATACATGCCCCAAGAATACCTAAAATCACAATCAAATTTCTTTTATTGCCACTAGGTGCATTTTTATTAGCAAGAGAGAGAAGAGCCATAATGCCCCCTTCACCTCTGTTGTCAGCACGCATAATAAAAGCAACATATTTAACTGACACAATCATAATGAGTGACCAGAAAATAAGAGACAGTATGCCGAGGACGTTAAATTGGGTGAGTTCGACAGGATGTTTGCTGAGAGAAAAAACTTCTTTCATGGTGTATAGCGGGCTTGTGCCAATATCACCAAATACAACACCTAATGCTGAAAGTGAAAGTGTAGCTAGAGAAACTTTGTGATTTTTTTTATCTTCCATGTGTGCGTCAGTTTTTTTTAAATCAATCTAAAATTATTGATCTTTGAGATCTGAAATATTTGCGTCAGCTTGCCCATGGTTTAGTTGAATATGAATTTTATCATCAAGCTTTAACTGGGCTACATTATTTATAATCTGGCCATCCACATTCGTAATAATGGAATAGCCTCTTGATAAAACAGCATGAGGGCTTAAGTGATCCAAATTTAACTTTAATTTATCGATGTGCAAACGATATTGGATCACAGCATTTCTCATGCTTTGATTAATCCTTTGTATATATTGATGAATCTGTTCTTTTTGCCTTTGAATCTGTTGGTGAGGTGATACAAGACGTTTTTCTAAGTAATCAATTTTCTGCATCACTTCTCGAATAAGAACTGCCATGACTTTATTTAACTGGTTTTTATAAATCTGAATTGTTTTAATAAGTTCGACAGTATGGCTGGTGACGAGCTCAGCAGCGCCTGTCGGCGTGGGGGCTCTTAAATCAGAAACAAAATCAGCTATTGTTGTATCAGTTTCATGTCCAACACCTGTAATTGTAGGTATTTTTGATGCAACAATCGCGCGCGCTACGATTTCCTCATTAAAGGCCCATAAGTCTTCAATCGAACCTCCGCCGCGTGCCAAAATTAGAACATCACATTCTTTTCTTATATTTGCAGTTTCAATGGCTTTCACAATTGCGAGAGGTGCTTCTTTGCCCTGAACGAGACTAGGATAAATAATGACCGGAATATGAGGACTTCGTCTTTTAAGTGTAATTAAAATATCTTCGATCGCAGCCCCTGTGGGTGAAGTAATAACACCAATAGATTGAGGAAATTGAGGCATAGATTTCTTGCGCGAATCCTCAAAAAGACCTTCTTTGAGGAGTTTTTCTTTTAATTGATTGAAGGCTTCTGATAAAAGTCCCGCACCTGCATGTCTAATTGACTCAATATTGAGTTGATATTCGCCCCGCGCCTCATATAAACCGATAAAACATTTTGCTTCAATTTTTTCGCCATTTTTGGGTGTCCAATCCATTGCCATATTTTTATTTTTAAACATGGTGCAACGGACTTGAGCTTCATCATCTTTAAGGGAAAAGTACCAGTGCCCTGAAGATGCACTTATGAAATTAGAGATTTCACCCGAAATCCAAAATGAGGGAAAGCTTTGCTCAAGGAGCTCCCTTACAAGACGGTTAATTTCTTTAACAGAAAAAACTCTTGCTTCGTTAGGTTTGGTCGTATTTATTGGCGTTGAATTAATCAAACTAGAAGGATATCCGTTACAATTATCTTCATTATAGAGTTAATGAATAACTAAAGAGCTTTAATTGAAGAAATTTTTTTTATCACATAGACAAGCCCACTTAACTGCTTTTGTTGCTGCTTATTTTTTAGTTGCTTTAGCAGTTTTTATCCAAAAAAAATTCAACCTCGAACCATGCCCTTTATGTGTGACCCAGCGAATTATTTTTATGGTCCTGGGGTTACTTTTTTTAATCAATGCCTTCATTAAACCTACATATTTAATTAAAAAGTTATCTTTAGTCGTTTTATCTATAACTTCAATCACGGGCATGGTATTTTCTTTTAAGCACATATTGATTCAATCAAAAGCTATTCAGGTGCCAAATGAATGTGGTGTTGATCTAAATTATATGTTTGAAAATTTTCCATTCTCAAAAGCTTTGAATTTGCTTTTTAAAGGGACAGGCGACTGCTCACATATTGATTGGACTTTGTTAGGCCTTACGCTTCCTGAATTAGCTTTAATCGGATTCGTATCATTTTTTATCTATACCGTTTTTTTATTTCGGATGAATTTAAAGTAATGCAATTAGAAGATTTTATTGGAAATACACCACTCGTCGCTTTGCAGCGGATGCACGGAAATTCAAGCAGTGCTATCCACTTAAAGTTGGAAGGGAATAATCCTGCCGGCTCAGTCAAGGATAGGGCTGCATTCTCTATGATTCACAATGCTGAATTACGAGGTGAGATTAAACCTGGTGACACCCTCATTGAAGCGACATCTGGGAATACAGGTATAGCGCTTGCCATGGTGGCTGCGATGAAAGGTTACAAAATCATTCTGGTCATGCCAGAAAATCAAACCATCGAAAGACGGCAAACCATGAAAGCATTCGGCGCAGAATTTATTCTGACTTCAAAAGAAGGCAGTATGGAGCTTGCTAGAGATACTGCATTAAAAATGCAAAAAGAAGGTAAGGGTTTTGTGTTGGATCAATTCAGCAATCTTGATAATCCTAAAGCGCATTATGAGACTACAGGTCCTGAAATTTGGAAAGACACAAAGGGTCGTATCACACACTTTATTGCGAGCATGGGAACCACAGGGACGATTGTAGGCACTTCGCAATTCTTAAAAGAAAAAAATAAAAATATTCAAATTATTGGTGTGCAGCCAGAAGAGGGTGCTCAGATTCCAGGTATACGTAAATGGCCGGAAGCCTATTTGCCGAAAATATACAGCGCAAAAAATATTGATCGCATTGAATACGTTTCTCAGCAACATGCAGAAGAGACTGCGAGACGCCTTGCAAAAGAAGAAGGTATTTTTTCTGGTGCATCGACAGGTGGCGGACTTTATATAGCCCTTCAAATCGCAAAAGCAAATAAAGATGCCGTCATTGTTTCTATTGCTTGTGATCGCGGTGACCGTTATCTATCTTCTAATTTATTTTTGAGTTAATACATTGGTTCCTATTTTAGTTTTTGATATTGAAACCATTCCTGATATTCAAGGCATTAGATCTTTATACGCCTTAGACAAAAATTTATCTGATGATGATGTCGTTAATGTAGCTACTTACAAAAGAAGACAAAAAAATGGCTCTGACTTCTTACAGCATCATCTTCAAAAAATTGTAGCAATCTCGTGTGTCCTTCGAGAAAAAGACCAGTTAAAGATTTGGACGCTTGGGGAGGTTGATGATCCTGAAGAAGAAGTGATCCAACGTTTTTTTGATGGCGTTGATAAATATACACCCACCCTTGTATCCTGGAATGGCTCAGGGTTTGATCTTCCTGTATTAAATTATAGGGCATTAATGCATGGCATTAATGCATCCAAGTATCTAGACATGGGTGAAATAGATAAAGATTTTAAATGGAATAATTATTTAAGTCGGTATCACACACGCCATACGGATTTAATGGAATTTTTAGCCATGTTTCAAGGTAAAAATAACGCGCCCCTAGATGATATTGCAAAGCTGTGTGGCTTCCCGGGTAAGTTAGGTATGGATGGCGGTAAAGTTTGGGACACATACAGGCAAGGAGATATTCAATCGATCAGAGATTATTGTGAAACGGATGTCGCCAATACTTATCTTGTATATCTTAAATTTCAATTGATCAGAGGCCATCTCAACCAAAATGAATATGAATCTGAAATTAATTTAATTAAAAATACCATTCAAGAATATCAAAAAGATTACTGGGATGAATTTTTGTCCGCTTGGAAATCATAAGCATTTCTCAATGCAAGACGACATTAAACCTAAAAAAAAATTATTACTCGCCACAATAGAAAATATTGATCAAGAGGGTAGGGGTGTTACCCATATTGATGGTAAAGCTATTTTTGTGGAGGGTGCTCTTCAGGGCGAGCTTGTCGAATGCGAGTCCTATGTTAAAAAGCCAAGTTACGAAATCGCCTTTACAGAAAGAGTGATTCGGCAATCTAATTTAAGAGTTAAGCCCAAATGTGAACACTTTAATCGTTGTGGCGGTTGTTCTATGCAGCATTTTGAGTTCCAAGCTCAAATTGCAGCAAAGCAAAGAGTCTTTGAAAATACATTATCCCGCATTGGTAAAGTTAAAACTGAAACCATACTCACACCTCTTGCAGGACCCTCATGGCATTACCGATATAAGGGTCGCTTAAGGGTTAAGTTTGTTGTTAAGAAAAATAAAGCGCTTGTGGGGTTCAATGAAAAAAGGACACATTTCATTGCTGATATTTCTAGTTGTGAAGTGTTGCCTCAAACGCTTTCCGATATTTTGCCTCAACTTCAAGACTTAATAACTCAACTTTCGATTAAAGATAAGATTCCTCAAATCGAATTTGCTGCCGACCAAAACCATTTAGTACTCGTATTAAGAATACTAGACGTATTAAATACGAATGATGAGTTGCTCTTAAATACATTTTCATCTCAACACCCGGTGCAATTTTGGACCCAATCCAAAGGGCCTGATACGATAAAGCCTTTATCGCAGAGAGATGACGTTAAACTTTCTTATGCATTAAAAGAATTTGGGTTGCGATTTAGTTTTATGCCTTACGACTTCACGCAAATTAACCCCTTCATTAATCAAGTGTTAGTTAGAAGAGCAATGAGTTTATTAAAGCCTTCAAAAGATGATCGTATCTTCGATTTTTTTTGTGGTTTAGGAAATTTCACATTACCTATAGCAACAAGTGGCGCAAAAGTTATGGGTATCGAAGGATCAGCATCACTTATAGAAAGAGCAAAGCAATGCCGAGATGAAAATCATTTAAACGATTTTGTTGAATACCAATGTATGAATTTATTCGAAATCACTAAAGAATCCTTATTAAAGTTAGGTCACGCAAATAAATGGCTCATTGACCCGCCACGAGACGGCGCATTTCAATTGGTGCAACTGATTGATAATGACATTCAGCCATCAGTCATTGTTTACGTGTCATGTAATCCAGCGACGCTGGCAAGAGATGCTCAAATATTAGTGCATGAGAAGGGTTACAAATTAGATAAAGCTGGTATTGTAAATATGTTTCCACATACCTCACATGTTGAATCTATTGCATTATTTGTAAAGACGGAATCTTAAAAATCATTTAACTATGCATATTAAAATTTCAATTGCAGAACAGAAGCTTCATTTGTATCGTGACGATAATCTGTGGGTAAAATCTTTTATGATATCCACAGCCGAAAAAGGCACAGGTCAAAATAAAGGTAGTTTTTGTACACCATTAGGCCAACATATCGTTCGCGCAAAAATTGGTCAAGGCGCACCTCTGTATGCTCAGTTTGCAGCTCGAAGACTTACAGGAAAAATATGGCATCCATCGATGTCAGGAAACAACACGAAAGAAGATTGGATTTTAACGCGCATACTTTGGCTCTCAGGTCTCGAGATTGGATTTAATCGCCTAGGCAATCAAGATACGATGCAACGTTTTATTTACATTCATGGGACTAATGATTTATCGCGCCTAGGTAAGCCGGTGTCACATGGGTGTATTCGCATGGATAACCAAGACATCATTGATTTGTTTGAAGAGATTAATATAGGTGATCATGTATTGATCAATGAAATCTAAATATGTTTAAAAACCAATACCGATATTACGATCTTGTCATGGCAGCATTTGTGACTGTATTGATCACTTCAAACTTAATTGGACCTGCAAAAATTTCTCAATTAGAGGTTCCATTTTTTGGACTTCTTACCTTTGGTGCCGGAGTTTTATTTTTCCCTATCTCATTTATTTTTGGCGATATCTTAACTGAGGTTTATGGTTATGCCGCTTCAAGAAGAGTGATATGGGCAGGATTTGTCGCACTTGCTTTTGCATCTTTCATGGCTTGGATGATTGTGGCACTTCCACCAGCACCCTATTGGCACAATCAAGAAGCATATGAAATTGCATTTGGCTCTGCCTGGCGAGTTTCACTAGCGAGTTTGGTTGCTTTTGCCGCAGGCGAGTTTGTAAACTCTTTTGTCATGGCAAAAATGAAAATTATGACAAAAGGAAAATATTTATGGAGCCGCACGATCGGATCGACTGTTGCAGGGGAAGCGATTGATTCTATTTTATTCTATCCACTAGCTTTTTATAATAGTGGCGTGATTCCAAATGACAAGCTCATCCTTGTTGTGATTGCGCAGTTCATTGCTAAAACATCGATAGAAATTTTATTTACGCCAGCAATTTATAAGATTATTGCTTTCTTAAAAAAGAAAGAAAATCTAGATCATTTCGATACACACACCAATTTCAATCCTTTTATTTTTAAATAATATGAACGTGATGCAATCAAAATGAAGATGGGCCCATTAATGATTGATGTTGAAGGGATCGCATTAACCGATGAGGACGTTAAAAGAATTTCACACCCCTTGGTTGGCGGACTTATTTTATTTACAAGAAACTATCAAGACACTTCTCAATTAAAAACATTAACTGACGCTATTAGAAAGATCAGGGGCCATGACTTCTTAATCACTGTGGATCATGAAGGTGGGCGCGTACAAAGATTTAGAGAAGGCTTTACAGCCATCCCTGCCATGAGAAAGTTAGGTGAAATATGGGATAAAGATCCCAAAAGAGCGAATCACTTAGCTTTTTTAATTGGTCAAATTATCGCCATGGAATTAAGAGTATTCGATATCGATTTTAGTTTTACACCCGTTTTAGATATTGATTACAGCGAAAGCACCGTGATTCGAGACAGAGCCTTTCATGGGGATATAGAGGCTATTAAAGCTTTGGCATCTCATCTTTTGCAAGGTTTAAACGAAGGGGGTATGCATGGGGTTGGAAAACACTTTCCAGGGCATGGGTATATTAAGGCCGACTCACATCTAAGCATTTCAGAAGACACGAGAACGCTCGACGAGATTGAGTCTAAAGACATGAGTATTTTTATCTCATTAATCAAGCATGGATTAAATGCAGTCATGCCTTCCCACGTCCTATACTCTGCCGCAGATAAAGAACCGGCTGGGTTTTCGTCTTTTTGGCTTAAAAATCAATTGAGAGAAAAGGCTCAATTTAAAGGCGCTATTTTTAGCGATGATATGAGTATGAAAGGGGCTATACTTGGCGGTGAAATGAAGGATAGAATTGCTAAAGCACTCGAGGCTGGTTGTGACATGGTTTTATTATGTAACAGCCCTCAATTGGTAGATGAAGTTTTGGCTCAGCTAGACTGGAAGATGTCATCTGAAAGCATTGAAAGACTTCTTGCTATGAAAGGATTTAAAGCGCCTCATATAGCCCTAAAAACCACCCAAGAAAAAGGTTTCAAGGATATGACAGATCAAGTTAGGGCGATGTAAAAAAAATCACATGAATATTGAAACTATTTAGTAAGTTATATAATCTAAGAAATGTATTAAAAACTTTTAAGAGGAAAACATATGCAAGAAAATATAAGAATTGAAAGTCAGTCGCAATCAGTATTAGCGACAAATAAAGTACTGAGAAATACTTATGCTTTACTTGGTTTATCACTTATTCCAACAGCCGTAGGTGCTTACATAGGTATGAGCATGAATTTCATATTTGCTCAACAACATCCTATCATGTTTGCCATTATGCTTTTGGCAGGTATGTTTGGTTTATTTTTCGCAATTCAAGCAAATCGCAATAACAGCTTTGGCGTTGTTTTATTACTAGCGCTCACTTTATTTTTAGGTGTGATGTTAGGCCCGATTCTTCAAGTAGCCTTCAGTTTAAGTAATGGCGCTCAAATCGTAGGTTTAGCCGCGGGTGGCACAGCTGCAATATTTTTAACCTTAGCTACGATTGCTACCACCACTAAAAAAGATTTTAGCTTTATGGGAAAATTTTTGATGATTGGTATTATTCTTCTCATCTTAGCTTCCCTTGCTAATTTATTTTTCCAAATACCTGCGATGGCTTTAGCATTGTCTGGTGTAGCAGTTTTATTATTTTCTGGATTCATTCTCTACGACGTAAGCCGCATTGTGAATGGTGGAGAAACGAACTACATCATGGCAACATTAGCGCTTTATATGAACATCTATAACTTATTTGTAAATTTACTTCAGTTATTGATGGCTCTTTTAGGCAACAGAGACTAAGTTAATTTTGCTCAAAAAAAAGCCGTAGTTTTCTACGGCTTTTTTCTTTTTGAAAGAAAGAAATTTTTTAGTATTTGACTGCATTCCTTTTCTAAGACGCCACCCATAGCTTCTGCATGATGGTTAATTTCTTTAATGCCAATAAGATCAATCATACCTCCGCAAGCACCCGTCTTGGGGTCCGGAGCACCATAGATAATTTTTCCAATACGTGCATGCTGAATGGCACCTACACACATTGCACAGGGCTCAAGAGTCACATAAATCGAACAGCCTTTTAACCTATAGTTTTGGATAAATTTAGCCGCTTCTCTTATGGCATTAATTTCAGCATGTGAAGTAGGATCGTGATCGCTAATTGATGTGTTCATGCCACTACCAATCACTTTACCGTCCTGAACAATCACCGCGCCTACGGGTACCTCATCTTTTAATTCAGCTTTTTTTGCTAGCTCTAAAGCCAGATTCATAAACTTGAGATCTTCATCAGTCATGCAATAGTTTATTTTCTCTTAAGGTCGGGGATTGTTTTTCTAAACCGAATAACGAGGATATAGAGAACACCGATGAGAAATGCGCCTCCTACCCAAATACCCACTTCTTCAAGGGTTGGTTTTGTGTCCTGAACTGGAAGGACGATCAGCTTTCTAAGAAAGAGCACCATCACAACCTCAATAAAAGTTTCAACTTCCAATTTGCTTCCATTGAGATAGCGCATTTCAGCTGAAATAAGGGCTGATATCGACCAAAGCAACATTAATGTACCAAGTGCATGAATAAAGCCATGAATGAGGTTGTTAGCATGCGCTGCGACACTTATTTCAATGAAGAAAAGCCAAGTAAACATAATGATAGATGTCGCCAAAGCAAGACCAATGACAATATGAGCAAAGCCATTTAAATACAGCATAGCTTTAATAGCAAATCGATTAATACCTTTGAATTCGGAAGGGAGTTCAGTTTGAAGCATCATGGAATCCTTGTTAATTAAATTTGAAGGAAGTGAAAACTATCTTTATTATAGAGACAACTTTAAATATAAAGATACTTTCTCAATGAAAAAACCAGCAATTACTGAACAGCCTATCCATTCGATTTTGGCAGATAGATGGAGTTCAAGAGCTTACGATCCCACTCAATTTGTGTCTCAAGAATTGCTTTTATCTCTCATGGAAGCGGCACGATGGAGCCCTTCATGTATGGGAGATCAGCCGTGGCAATTTATTGTATTTAACAAGAAAGATGCGACCCCTTGGACACAGGCGCTTAATTGCTTGTCTATTGGGAATCAAAATTGGGCTATGGATGCATCTATATTAATTTTGGCTTGTGCCCATCAAAACTTCTCGAATAATGAGAAAACGAACCGATGGGGCCAATACGATACAGGCGCTGCTTCTGAAAATATCAGTCTTCAAGCCACAAGCTTGGGGTTGGTAGCTCATCAAATGGGTGGATTTGATGTTGAAAAAACCAGACAATTATTTCAAATTCCAAGCCAGTATGATTTAATGTCTTTTATTGCGATTGGTTATCCACTCGCCATAGAAAAAGTGAATGCTGAAGCATTAGCTAAAGAAAAAGAAGCTAGAAAGCGCAAACCCTTAAGAGAGATTTTTTATACCAACCAATGGGGCGAGCAGTCGTTATAGTTTTTTTAATTGAATATAACTAGGATACTCGATGGCAACAGTAAAGCTTACAAAAAAGAACTTTAAAAAAACAATCGAAGATAATGATTTTGTTATTGTTGATTTTTGGGCGCCATGGTGTGAGCCTTGTATTGAATTTACCCCATTATTTGAAGCAGCTTCAGAAAAGAATAAAGATATTATATTTGGCATGGTAGATATAGAAGCCGATCCAGAAATTGGTGAATATTTCCAAGTTGATAAAATACCAGGCCTTCTAATTATTAGAGAGCAAGCAGGTATTCATACTCAAATCGGTCAAATCGGTGACTCAGCGCTTGATGAAATCATCAAGTGGGCAAGAGAACACGATATGTCAACTGTCAGAGATTATTACGAAAGAGAAGCTAAAGGCGAAATTAAGGTTGCCCGAGAAAAGTAGTCGGATCGAC
This sequence comes from Candidatus Methylopumilus universalis, assembly GCF_006364435.1. Classification (NCBI taxonomy): domain Bacteria; kingdom Pseudomonadati; phylum Pseudomonadota; class Betaproteobacteria; order Nitrosomonadales; family Methylophilaceae; genus Candidatus Methylopumilus; species Candidatus Methylopumilus universalis. The sequence goes on from NZ_CP040977.1 coordinate 403,233, forward strand.
TGACTGCCCTTGTTTTCTAATTTCAAAGTGAAGTTTCACTTTGTCAGCGCCAGAGTCACCCATCGTTGCGATCTTCTGCCCCTTCATAACCACCTGACCTTCTTTAACGAGAAGCTCTTTGTTGTGAGCATATACAGATAAGTAAGAGTTATTGTGTTTAACGATCACAAGTTTGCCATATCCTTTTAGATCTTCCCCGCTGTAAATGACTTTGCCTGGACCAGCTGCTTTAATTTCTTGACCAAGTGTTCCTACAATATCAATTCCTTTTTGGCCTTGCGCTTCATTAAAAAGATTTTCTAACTTACCTTTAGTAGGCCATTGCCAATCTAATTTATCTTCTAAAGCAATAGGTGCGCTTTCTTTAGGTGTGATTGATGCGACATTATTTGTAGTTTGGTTCGTCGTCTTAAGGTTATAGGCTTCATCGGTATATTTTTCTCTATAAGCCTTTGGGTTGTCTAAGTGAGTGATGCCATTTGGAACTGCTTTTGTTTGGGACTGCGGTGTAGATTCCGAATTAGCAACTGCTTCTTCATTGTTTTTTAATGGCGTAGTGACGACATCTTCATTTTTCTTAATTTCATTTGTAGTGACCACAGGGTTATTTGTTTTAACTTGATCGAATTTTATTTTTTCGCCCACTTTAATTGCATAAGGCTCTTTAATATCATTTGCCTGTGCAACTTCTTTGTAATAAAAACCACAATCAAGACTTAAGCTATAGAGTGTATCGCCTGGTTTGACGATATAAACATCTGGACATGGTTGGCTCGGATCTCTTTTTGCTCTTGCAACGGGTTTATTTTTTTGTATGGTAATTGATTTATCCGCAGGAATTTTTTTCTCTATGACGGGTGCTGGTGAATTCGATGCGCAACCGACGATCAACGAAAATAGTGCCATATAAATAATAAAAAAACTTAATCTCATTTAAAGCTATTCATCCATGTTTTTAAATCAGTAATTTGATTATGTCTTGTAAGGTCTGCGTGAATAGGCGATACAGAAACAAAACCATGGCCGACAGAATAAAAATCAGTACCTTCTCCTCCATCATTCGGCAAGCCTGCAGCACCAACCCAGTAAACGGTATTGCCATCGGCATCTTGTGTTTTATTAACAGGCTCTGCTTTATGTCTTTTTCCAAGTCTTGTGATGTGTATACCTTGAATTTTTTCTAAAGGCACATCAGGCACATTGATATTTAAGAGCATGGCTTCTTTAGGTTTATTATTTTGGTAATGCAAAATAAGATCATTTGTAATAGATGCAGCTGTTTCAAAATGAGTTGCTTCGTGTTGTGACATTGAAATAGCAAAGGAGGGAATGTCCAACAAGTAGCCTTCCATAGCCGCTGCTACCGTGCCCGAGTAAATAGTGTCATCACCCATATTAGCGCCATTATTGATACCTGAAATCACCATGTCTGGCATATGATCTAGTAATCCCGTCAATGCTAAATGCACGCAATCTGTTGGTGTGCCATCAATATAGTAATAATCTTTTTCAACCTCTGTGACTGTCAATGGACGATCAAGTGATAAGGAGTTACTTGCGCCACTTCTATTTCTATCAGGTGCCACGATAGTTACGTGCGCTATTTTTTTTAAATAGCTTGCAAGTTTTTTAATACCAGGTGCATCGTAACCATCATCATTAGATAAAAGAATATTCATATTACGTACGGCTGACTTTCACATAAAACGTTGCACATAGAAAAAATACAATACTTAAAAAAACTTCAAGAAGTGCTATTTTAGATGATAGACCCAGATCAGAATAGGATCTAACCACACCTTCAATAAAATAAATGAGTATGAGCATGCCAGACCATTTGTAGGTGTAAATTTTTCCTTTAAGAACACCCATTAACGGAATGAGAAGCGGTATGATTTTAAGCACAAGCCATGAGCTCTGATTTTTAAAGGGCGCCAAAAATAACTCCCAAGAGCATAAAAGAAAAATAAGACAGACAAGACTAACGGAAGCCCCTAACTGGAAATAGTTTTTCATACTGAAAGCTTAAGCGCGGTTTCAGCTAATCGCTTGCCCATAGCAAGACATATTTTTTTTTCGTCCTCAGATATAGGGGCTTTATTAGACTCACCAGCCACATGAGAAGGGCCGTAAGGTGTTCCCCCTGTTTTGGTGCTGCTTAATTCTGGAACTGAGTAAGGCACACCCAAAATGACCATACCTAAATGAAGTAATGGAAGTTGCATACTAAGAAGTGTTGATTCATTACCTCCATGGTGAGAGCCTGAAGACGTAAATACACAAGCAGGTTTTCCAATCAAGTTTCCACTTAACCATAAAGATATCGTGCTATCGATGAAATATTTAAGCGGCGCTGCCATATTGCCAAATCTCGTCGGACTTCCCATGGCAAGACCAATACATTCTTCAAGATCTTTGTGAACCACATAAGGAGGGCCTTCGCTAGGGATGCTGTCTTCCAAAGCCTGAACGGTAGATGTTATCTTAGGCACAGTTCGAATTCTGGCTTTAACACCAGGAATAGATTCAATACCTCTCGCAATAAATGTGGCCATTTCCCCAACCGCACCCCCATGAGAGTAGTAGAGTACTAAAACTTCTTTCATTAGATTTTTTTTGCCAGCTGAACGGCATCACCGATATAAGTTGCCGGTGTTAATTGAAGCAATCCATCTTTAGCTTCTTTAGGAATTTCAAGTTGCTGAATGAAAGCTTGAATTACTTCTTTCGTTATATGATCTTTGCCGCGTGTTAACTCTTTAAGTTTTTCATATGGATTTTCAATACCATACCTTCTCATAACAGTCTGAATAGGCTCTGCTAAAACTTCCCAAGCATGATCTAAATCATCAGATAATTTTTTTGCATTAATTTCTAATTTATTAAGGCCTTTAAGGCAAGAGTCAATGGCAAGCAGTGTATAACCAAAACCTAGGCCAATATTTCGAATGACAGTAGAGTCAGTTAAGTCTCTTTGCCATCTTGAGATAGGAAGCTTTTCTGAGAAATGAACCAACAGAGCATTTGCAATGCCAAGGTTGCCTTCTGAATTTTCAAAATCAATCGGATTAACTTTGTGAGGCATCGTAGATGAGCCCACTTCATTTTCTTTTAATTTTTGTTTGAAATAACCAAGTGATATATAGCCCCAAATATCTCGATTAAGATCGATGAGAATCGTATTCATTCTTGTCATATTTTGAAAGAGCTCCGCCATATAATCATGCGGCTCGATCTGTGTTGTATACGGGTTGAAAGTAAGACCAAATGACTCTACAAATGTTTTTGAAAATGCCTGCCAATTAAATTCAGGATACGTTGTGATATGCGCATTAAAATTACCTACCGCACCATTCATTTTGCCTAAAATCTCTTGGGCTTTAATTTGATCAATTTGTCTTTGTAATCTATAGGCGACATTAGCCATTTCTTTACCCATCGTTGTTGGGCTTGCAGATTGTCCATGCGTTCGGGCTAACATGGCGTGACCACTTAAATCATGTGCTAGATCTTTTAATTTTTTAATGATGTTTTCATAGTTAGGGGTTAAAACAGTTTCTTTGGCATGTTTAATCATGAGGGCATGTGAAAGATTATTAACATCTTCAGAGGTACATGCGAAATGAATAAACTCTGAAATACTTTTAATTTCTTGATTGTCTTTGAATTTATTTTTTAACCAATACTCAACTGCTTTGACATCGTGATTGGTTGTTTCTTCAATTTTTTTAATTTCAGCGGCATCAGTTTCGCTAAAAGATTGAATACTTTTTTGAAGTAACTCTCTTGTTGATGCGCTTAGATTGGTAACTTCTTTAATCGCTTTTTCATCAGACAATGAAATGAGCCATTTAATTTCAACTTCAACACGGAATTTAATGAGAGCAAACTCACTAAAGTACTGGCGTAAATTATCGACTTTTTTAGCGTATCTTCCATCTAAGGGAGACAGGGCATTCAGTGTTGATAATTGCATTTAAAAATCCTATGAGATATATAGTGTTATTTTAACTCGTTTTTGCATCAATTTCATAAGAACCATGGCCGTTAAGCCCTAATTGCTGGCTTAAATACGGCATGATTTCTTGTAATTGTTCTTTGAGTTTCCATGGTGGATTGATGATAAAAAGATAGCTACCGAACATCCCAATATCATCACTCGGTTTGGCAATTGAAAGGCTTACATAAAGCCACTCTTTAACATTCAATTTTTGAAGTTGTTTGAGCATCGTTAAGGGTTCCGTTCGATCAATCAAAGGACACCAAACCATATAGATGCCGGTTTCAAAACGTTTTAAGCTGTCTTTTAAGGATTCCACCACTTTTAGGTAATCGTTTTTAATTTCATAAGAGGGATCGGTTAAAACAAGGGCTCTTTTTGGAGGTGGCGGAATAAGGGCTTTTAATCCCTGGAAGCCATCTTCACCATAGATTTTAATATTATGCTTTTTACCTAACGCATGAAGAAGGGAAGTTAAGTCGGTAGGGTGTAATTCAAAGAGCCTGATTCTGTCTTCATGAGATAGCATCTGGCTTGCGATCCAAGGAGAGCCAGGATATTGCTTCAATTGATCGCCACCATTCAGATGCCTGATAACTTCAATATATTTTGCTAAAGCTAATGGTTTTTTTTCATCATGAAAGATTTTTTTAATACCATCTAGATGTTCAGATGTTTTATTAGAAAACTCACTTTCAAGCGAATACTTGCCTGCCCCTGCGTGCGTATCAATAAACCAATAAGGTTTATTTTTTTGTTTGAGGTAATCCAAGATAAGGGTTAGCACAATATGTTTTAACACATCTGCATGATTGCCTGCGTGAAAGCCGTGACGATAACTAAGCATGGATAGAGGACATGATGAACATGGGCTATTATAGAGTTTATAAATAAAATACGTGAATTCTCACGATATAAAATAATGACACAATATAAAGAAGACTGCAGAGAATGCCCTCGACTTGCAACATTTCTAGATCAAGTTAAATTAGAGCAGCCGCATTATTTTTGTAAGCCTGTCCCACCTTTTGGTGACACATCGATTCGTTTATTGATTGTAGGTTTAGCGCCTGGCATGCACGGCGCAAATAGAACAGGCAGGCCCTTTACTGGTGATTTCGCAGGCATTCTTTTATATAAAGCCTTATTTCACTTTGGATTTTCAAATCAACAAGAGTCGATCGCAGCTGATGATTCACTAAAGCTTATGGATTGTAGGATTACAAATGCTGTGAAATGTTTGCCTCCACAAAACAAACCCGAACCTAAAGAAATAAAACAATGCAATCATTATTTAAAATCGGAACTAGATTTACTAAAGCCTCGCACATTAGTTTTAGCTTTAGGCAGTATCGCGCATCAATCTGTCTTATCTGCTTTTCAATTGAAAAAATCTGATTATGTATTTTCACATGGCGCTCGTCATAATTTACCTAATCAATTAGTTTTATATGATAGTTACCATTGCAGTCGATACAATACGCAAACAAAAAGACTCACCGAAGAAATGTTTTTTAGTGTTTTTCAATCAATCAAAAAAGAAATGGAGAATTAAAAATGCCTTACATCAATATTAAATTAGCAGGAACCTTAAACCGCGATCAAAAAGAAACAATCGCAAAAGAAATCACAACGCTTATGGAAAAAGTAGCTCATAAACCAGCTTCGTACACCTACATTGTATTTGATGAAGTTAAAGGTGAAGATTGGTCAGTAGGGGGCAATTTGTTAGGCTAGTCAAATGGACATTAAACCCTTTTTAAAAACACTGCCTAATTTACCTGGTGTATATCGAATGATTAATCAGGCTGGGGAAGTCATTTATGTCGGGAAAGCCAAAGACCTAAAGAAGAGGGTTTCATCTTACTTTGTGAAAACGATTGTAAGTCCTAGAACTAAAATGATGGTGGGCCACATCGATCATATTGAAATAACAGTGACCCATTCGGAAGCTGAGGCGTTGATCTTAGAAAACAATATGATCAAGTCACATATGCCGCGTTACAACGTTATTTTTAGAGACGATAAATCTTATCCATACATTGTATTAACAAATGAAAAATATCCACGTTTAGCTTTTCATCGTGGTGCCCAGAAAAAAGGAAACCAATATTTTGGACCCTTCCCAAATACAAATGCAGTCAGAGAAAGTATTCAGCTTTTACAAAAAGTTTTTAAATTAAGAACATGCGAAAACTCAGTGTTCAAAAATCGATCAAGGCCATGTCTTCAATATCAGATTCATCGATGCACAGCGCCATGCGTCGATTTTATTCCAGAGGATGAGTATAAAAATGACATCAAGCATGCCTCACTTTTTTTAGATGGAAAAGACAGCGAAGTCATAAGCCAACTTACAAATCAAATGAATGAAGCAGCTACTTCGCATGCATATGAACATGCAGCTTTATACCGCGATCGCATTCAAAGTTTAAGACAAGTAAGAACAAAACAATTTGTCAGTGACTTTAGTGCTAGCGATGCTGACATTATTGCTTGCGTTGAAGAAGCTGGAGAATATTGTCTGAACTTAGTCATGATCCGAGCGGGCAGACATTTAGGTGACAAAAGTTTCTTTCCAAAAAACGCTGCTGATATTGAAACTCAAGATGTGATTGAAACTTTCATCGCTCAATACTATACAAATCAGACCATACCTAAATTGATCGTGACCCAACAGCATGTTAATCAATCGCTTCTTTCTGAATTTTTTAAATTAAATTACGACATTGAAGTGAAGGTGATTAACAAAGCAATTGGTGATAAGCGTGTATGGCTCGCTATGGCACAAAAGAATGCGCAGATTGCATTAAAACAAAAACTGATGCAAACAGAAAGCCAGGAAAATAGGGTAGAAGCATTGAAAGCGATTTTCAATCTTTCGGACTCATTTTCAAGAATTGAATGTTTTGATATTAGCCACACAATGGGTGAGGGCACCGTCGCCTCTTGTGTTGTATTTGATAAAGGCAATCTTCAAAATAAAGAATATAGACGTTTTAATATTCAAGATATTACGCCAGGCGATGATTATGCCGCCATGCGAGAAGTCTTAATGCGTCGCTATAAAAAAATTGCAACAGGTGACGGCGTTAAGCCGGATCTTATTTTTATTGACGGGGGCAAGGGCCAGCTCAATATAGCCATTGAGGTGATCCAAGAATTAGGCTTGAGCGATATTATGCTTGTTGGTATTGCAAAAGGTGAGGGAAGAAAGCCAGGATTGGAGCAGCTTTTTTTAGAGGGCAAAAGTGAGCCTATCATTGTGAGAAAAGATAATGTTGGATTTCATTTAATACAACAAATAAGAGACGAAGCGCATCGTTTTGCTATTTCAGGTCATAGAGCTAAGCGCGCTAAGAAAAGAATCACTTCATCTCTAGAAGATATTGAGGGTATTGGTTCGCAAAAGAGAAAAAATCTACTCGTCTATTTTGGCGGTATAGAGCGTATTAAAAATGCTAGTATTGAAGAAATAATCATGGTTGATGGTATTGATAAGAAATTAGCTGAAAAAATTTACGACTACTTTCATTAAAAAATAAATACATATGAAGATTAATGTTCCGAATGCGCTTACTTTTTTCAGGGTGTTTTTGATTCCTTGTTTTGTAGGTATTTATTACCTACCTCATACTTTAATTGGCCAGCCCCTAATGAATTGGATAGGCGCTGGTATTTTCTTGTTTGCGGCAATCACAGACTGGTTAGATGGATTCTTTGCCCGGTATTTAAATCAAGCCTCTAAATTTGGTGCTTTTTTTGATCCCGTAGCAGATAAATTGATGGTAGTTGCTGCCCTTCTTGTTTTGATTGAGCTTGATAGGGTCAACGCGATTATCTCTCTAATAATCATTGGTCGCGAGCTCTCCATCAGCTCATTACGCGAATGGATGGCCACTATTGGCAAGCCAGGCGGTATGGCGGTGATGTTTGTCGGTAAGCTTAAGACTACGATCCAAATGATTGCTATTTTGATGCTTCTTTACTACGACAATTTATGGTTTATCAATGTAAAGTGGATAGGCAATATATTGATTAATATAGCCGCATTGCTTACTGTGATTTCGATGGGTTATTACATCCGCATGGCATGGCCTACCTTAAGAAAGAGCATCAAAATAAGGTAAGCCTTAAGGTTTGGGCGAGACTTTAAATTGACACTAGCTCAAAAAACGCTAAAATACTCGCTTCTTTACGCGGGAATAGCTCAGTTGGTAGAGCGCAACCTTGCCAAGGTTGAGGTCGCGAGTTCGAGACTCGTTTCCCGCTCCAAACAAAATCGGGGAAGCATCGTCTTCCCCTTTTTAATTTTGGAGATATTGATGTGGCGCGATAGCAAAATGGTTATGCAGCGGCCTGCAAAGCCGTAGACGCCAGTTCGATTCTGGCTCGCGCCTCCACTTATTAGTAGTTGAGCCTATTTAAGAATAATTTAGTGATAAAATTCGGTCTTAGTTTTATTTCAAAAGGCCCGGGTGGTGAAATTGGTAGACACAAGAGACTTAAAATCTCTCGCTCGCAAGGGCGTGCCGGTTCGATTCCGGCCCCGGGCACCACATTCTATTATTTCCTTGTAGTTTGAATACAACACTTATTTGCAAAGCTTCTCTTGAAGATCATCCAATACTTGATCGATTTTTAACGATAGGAGAAGTGAAGTCTTTAAATTTTTCCTACGAAGAATTTTTATGTCATTTATTGGGCGTCAAACCTAATCCAGATTACCCATTAGCTTCGGTAGACTATCGGAAAAATCAAACACTTTATTATCTCTATGCAGACCCTGTGTATTTAAGTCTTCAAAGAGACACGTTTTTTTTGGAAAAAAAATTAACAGAGGAATTTACTCAAAACGAAATCAAAGGTTTATGCGAAGCCCTGAATGAGACATTTCAAGATGACGCTCGTGCATTTGTCTTCAACGATCAAGGGCAGTTATTTCTTGAGTTAAAAAAACAGCCTCATATTAAAACGACGTCGATTGCACATATCAAGCGCCAGTCTATTGAACTCTTTATGCCGCAAGGTGATGAAGCTATGGCATGGCATGCATTTATGAATGAAATTCAAATGTTTCTTTTTGATCATCCTTTCAATCAAGACAGGATTCGTCGAGAACTTCTACCGTCTAATAGCATTTGGTTTTCGGGCGGCGGTGTCATGCCTCAGGTTATTCAAAATCCATACAGAGCTATTTTTTCCAATAACGACTTCTTAAAAAAGTTACTGTCGATTGATACAAATATTTCTCTTCAAAGTTTAGATATGTTTCGTCAAGATGATAGTAATCAAGACACATTAATTGTCTTTGAAGATGAAGGTGAGATAAATCGTATTTTAGAAATGATATGGAATAATTTTAAAAAAAGAAAAATAAGGAATTTAAATATTTATTTGAGTTACCAAGATCAGCTTTTGCATATCAACAATCAATTCATACAGCTATTTAAAGTATGGAAAAAAACTAATAACGTAAAAAATTATTTCAATGTTCATTAAATCAAAAAAAATTGACCATACTGCTTTAGATGCACTTGTGAATGCAGGGGTTAATCGTCATTTGGCAAAGTTTTATTCAGCACGTGGCATTAAGCATATTGATGACGCCACACTCTTGATTGAGAAAATTATCCCACCGGAAGCTTTAACTAATAATACCTTGATGGCGTCTATCTTAGCTGACGCTATCTTACAAAAACATAAAATTCTTATCATTGGTGATTATGATACTGATGGTGCAACTTCAACGGCTGTAGGGGTGAGAGCGCTTAAGATGATGGGCGCTGAGGTAGATTACTTGGTTCCTAACCGGTTTGAATTTGGTTATGGTTTGACACCTGAAATTGTTGATTTAGCGAAAGAAAAAAATCCTAAAATTATTATTACCGTGGATAACGGTATCGCCAGTGTAGAGGGTGTAAATCAAGCAAATCAATATGGGATTGATGTGTTGGTCACAGATCACCATCTTCCTGGTGAAACATTACCGCATGCTAAATGTATTGTGAATCCTAATCAGCATGGCTGTTCATTTCCAAGTAAATACTTATGTGGGGTAGGTGTTATTTTTTATGTGATGCTAGCTTTGAGAGCTGAACTTAGAAAACGAGATTATTTTAAAGATAATATTGAGCCTAACTTAATGCAGTTAATCGACCTTGTAGCTTTGGGTACGGTTGCAGATTTAGTCCCTTTAGATCGGAATAATCGTATTTTAGTTGAATACGGCATTCGAAGAATCAGATCAGGCCAGGCTAATCCTGGTATTCGAGCACTGATGGCATTAACTAAAAAAAATCTATCGCAATTTCATACTTCTGATCTCGCTTTTAGCATTGCACCAAGACTTAATGCCGCAGGAAGATTAGATGATATGACTTTAGGTATTCAATGTCTTTTGTCTGAAAGTTATGAGGATGCCCGATTTATTGCATCATCACTTGAAGCTTTAAATCTCAAAAGAAGATCGATTGAATCTGAAATGAAAGATGGTGCATCTATTCAATTACATGATTTGAATTGTGAGGCTCAATTCAGTATCGCTCTCTATGACTCCACGTGGCATCAAGGTGTGATTGGTATTATTGCTTCCCGTATCAAAGATAAATATCATCGCCCCGTCATTGTGTTTGCTAAGTCTGAAGAAGGTATTCTTAAAGGCTCAGGCAGATCTATTCAATCGCTCCATTTAAGAGATGCACTTGATCTTATTTCGAAAAAGGATCCAAGCATTCTGATCACATTTGGTGGTCATGCGATGGCTGCTGGGCTCACTATCAAAGAAAAGGATTTTGATCGCTTCGTTCATTTCTTTGAAGAAACAGTCCAGGGTTTAATTACCTCAGAGGACCTTGAGTTAACTATTGAAGTTGATGATGCGCTTAATTTTTCAGAAGTAACTTATGAAGATGTAGAACATATCAATTCACAAGTGTGGGGACAAGGTTTTCCGCTTCCTATTTTTGAAGGTGAGTTTGAAGTTGTTGAGCAAAGAATCCTTGCAGATAAACATTTAAAGTTAAATCTTTTATTACAAAATAAGGTATTCGAAGCTATTTATTTTAATCACAGTGAGCACCTCCCTAGAAAGATTAAAGCGATCTATCAGGTTGATTCTAATGAGTTTAATGGCAATAAAAAAATTCAAATTCAATTAAGGATGTTGGCCTAAAGATGGCATCCTTAATTGCCCATCCTGCCCCAACAAAGTAAAATTCAACAAACTATTTAAGAGACTGTCATGAGACGTAAAATCGTTGTGGGTAATTGGAAAATGAATGGTTCCTTGGCGTCTAACGAAAGACTTCTTAAGGCCTTAGTAGAAAAGATCCCTCAAGCAATTTCGGTGGATATTGTGGTCTGTGCCCCTTACCCCTATTTATTTCAAACACAATCCTACCTCAAGCATTCACCTATCTTTTGGGGTGCTCAGAACGTGGCTAAGTTTGAGTCAGGCGCTTTTACAGGCGAAGTGAGCGTTTCTATGCTCAAAGAATTTGGTGCAAGCTATGTGATCATCGGCCACTCAGAGCGAAGTACAGCTTATTGCGAGTCCGATGAAAATATTGCCACTAAATTTATGATGGTTAAAAAAGCAGGTATGACGCCGATTCTCTGTGTAGGTGAAACTTTAATTGAGAGAGAAGCTGGCATCATGGAAAAGGTCGTATCTAAGCAGCTTGATACGATTATTGAAATGTATGGCGAAGAAATTTTCGACGAGACCGTGATTGCTTATGAGCCTATATGGGCTATTGGCTCTGATTTGGCGGCTTCACCTGAGCAAGCGCAAGCGATGCATCAATTTATTCGTGAGAAATTATCCTCAAATACTAAGGTCATAAAGAGCCTTAAAATCATCTATGGAGGGAGCGTAAACCCCCAAAATGCGTTACAATTATTCTCTATGCCAGACGTAGACGGCGGACTCGTAGGACGAGCATCTTTAAATGCAAGTGATTTTGAGTCTATTTGTCATTCAGCCGAAATATAAATCAAAGAAAATAGGATTATGGAAAATTTAGTAACAATTATTCATGTGATTGCATGCTTAGGTGTCATTGGTTTGGTGCTGATGCAACACGGCAAGGGCGCTGATATGGGTGCCGCTTTTGGAAGCGGATCATCAGGTAGTTTATTCGGCGTAAGCGGCTCATCGAATTTTTTAAGTAGAACAACAGCAATATTTGTTTTAGTCTTTTTTCTGACCAGCATTTCCTTGGCGTTCATCGCAGGTCAAAAATCAGGCACCGGAAGTGTGGTGAAAACAACTGGGTCATCAGAAGTGCAAAAACCTTCTGAAACTAAAAGCGGTGAAGCTCAGTCGAATTCATCAAGTGGCGCTCAAAATATCCCAAAATAGAGACTGTTAAATCTATAAAGCCGTCGTGGTGGAATTGGTAGACACGCTATCTTGAGGGGGTAGTGACGAAAGTCGTGAGAGTTCGAGTCTCTCCGACGGCACCAAATTAAGAAAATCATGTGGTATTTGTTTAAGGAATCGCTGTGCTGGAAAATTATTTTCCAATTTTATTGTTCATATGCGTAGGACTTGCGGTTGGTGCAGGGCCTCTTCTCATCGGCAGCATTCTCTCACCTAATAAACCTGATAGTGAAAAAAATTCTCCATACGAATGTGGCTTCGAAGCTTTCGAAGATGCGCGTATGAAATTTGATGTCCGATATTATCTTGTTGCTATCCTCTTTATTTTATTTGATCTTGAAATAACATTTCTTTTCCCCTGGGCAGTAGTCATTCAAAAAATTGGTATGTTTGGATTTATTGCCATGATGATTTTCCTAGCTATTTTAGTTGTTGGATTTATTTACGAATGGAAGAAAGGTGCCCTTGATTGGGAATAGCGAATGAGCATTGAAGGCATTATGGAAAAAGGATTTGTCACTACAAATCTAGATACCCTTATTAATTACACACGCACAGGATCTTTATGGCCTATGACTTTTGGCTTGGCTTGTTGCGCTGTTGAAATGATGCATGCTGGTGCAGCTCGATATGACCTAGATCGATTTGGTGTTGTATTTAGACCTAGCCCAAGGCAGTCAGATGTGATGATTGTGGCAGGAACGTTAGTGAACAAAATGGCACCTGCATTAAGAAAAGTTTATGATCAGATGGCGGAGCCTCGCTGGGTTATTTCAATGGGCTCTTGTGCAAATGGTGGTGGTTACTATCATTACTCTTATTCAGTGGTTCGTGGTTGTGATCGTATTGTTCCTGTAGATGTGTATGTGCCTGGTTGCCCGCCAACGGCAGAGGCTCTCATGTTTGGGATCATTCAGCTTCAAAACAAGATTAAACGAACCAATACGATTGCGCGCTAATTCATGAGCTCAGTTGAAACTTTACTTAAAGAAATAAAATCTATTTTTGGTAAAGAAATCATTCAAGCATCTATTAAGCATAATGAACTTACAATTGAAGTAAAGATCGATGATCTCCTACCTACTTTAAAAACTTTAAAACAACACAAAGCATTTCAATTTGCGCAGTTAATTGATCTTTGTGGAGTTGATTTCAAGGATTATGGCGAAGGGACTTGGACGAAATCTCGCTTTGCTGTCGTCTACCATTTCTTATCGATAGAACATAATCATCGGATTCGTGTAAGAACTTTTTCTCAAGAAGAAGATTTTCCATTGTTCCCATCAATTATAGATTTATGGCCAGCTGCTAATTGGTATGAGCGTGAAGCTTTCGATTTATTTGGTTTTATGTTTGCCGACCATCCCGACTTGAGACGCATACTCACTGATTATGGATTTGTAGGCTATCCATTCAGAAAAGATTTTCCGATGATTGGTAAAGTTGAAGTGCGTTACGATGATGTGCAAAAACGTGTGATTTACCAACCCGTCTCCATCGAAGAAAGAAATAACGTCCCACGAATCATTCGTGAAGAAGGTTTCCATAATGGCTGAGATTCGAAATTACACAATGAATTTTGGTCCTCAACACCCTGCGGCGCATGGCGTGTTGCGATTGGTATTAGAGCTTGATGGCGAAGTAATTCAGCGTGCAGATCCTCATATTGGATTACTGCATCGTGGCACAGAAAAGCTAGCTGAAAATCGAACGTACTTACAAACCGTTCCTTATATGGATCGTTTAGATTATGTATCCATGATGGCGAATGAACATGCTTATGTTTTGGCTATTGAAAAATTGCTCAATATAGATGTACCCCTTCGCGCACAATATATTCGCGTGATGTTTGATGAGATTACGCGCATCTTAAATCACCTATTATGGTTAGGTGCGCACGCACTTGATGTGGGCGCTATGACTGTCTTCTTGTATGCATTCCGAGAAAGAGAAGATCTCTTCGATTGTTATGAGGCGGCATCAGGGGCTAGAATGCATGCAGCATATTATCGTCCTGGCGGTGTTTATCGCGACCTCCCTGATCGCATGCCTCAATATGAATCCAGTTTGAAAAACAAAAAAGAATTGGATGGTTTAAATCAAAATCGCAGCGGATCACTTTTAGATTTTATCGAAGATTTTGCAAATCGCTTTCCAACATATGTAGATGAATATGAAACGTTGTTAACAGATAACCGTATTTGGAAACAACGTACAGTGGGTATTGGTGTTGTTGATCCTGATCGAGCAATAGCGCTTGGCATGACAGGCCCTATGTTAAGGGGATCAGGTGTTGCATGGGATTTAAGAAAAAAACAACCTTACGAAGTGTATGACAAACTTGATTTTGATATTCCTGTTGGTGTTAATGGAGATTGTTATGACCGATACCTCGTTCGTATTGAAGAGTTTAGACAATCTAATCACATTATTAAGCAATGCATAGACTGGCTAAGAAAAAATCCAGGCCCTGTAATTAGTGATAATCATAAAGTAGCACCTCCTCCAAGAGCTGCCATGAAAGAAGATATGGAAGCAATGATCCATCACTTTAAATTATTTACAGAAGGTTTTCATATCCCAGCAGGAGAGGCCTATGCTGCAGTTGAACACCCTAAGGGCGAATTTGGTATTTATTTAATTTCAGATGGTGCAAATAAACCTTACCGTTTAAAAATACGGGCTCCTGGCTTTCCTCATTTAGCAGCATTAGATGAAATGACACGTGGTCATATGATTTCTGACTTAGTTGCCATTATTGGCACACAAGATATTGTGTTTGGTGAGATTGATCGGTAAAAAATGATACACGCTGACGACATTAAATTAATTGATAAAGAGTTAAAGAAATTCCCGGATAGCCAAAAGCGATCCGCAGTCATTTCTGCATTACGTATAGTTCAAACAAGACATGGTTGGTTATCGCATGAACACATTTCTGATGTGGCACATTATCTTGAGATGCCAGAAATTGCAGTGATGGAAGTTGCAACTTTTTATAATATGTTCAATTTAGAATCAAAGGGTAAGTATCAAATTACTGTATGCACCAATATTTCATGCATGTTAAGAAATTCTGATGAAATTGTTCAGCACCTAGAAAAGAAATTAGGTATTCGTTTTGGTGAGTTGACCAAAGATAAAAAGTTTTCACTTAAAGAAGGTGAGTGCATGGGAGCATGCAGTGGTGCACCTTTATGCCTAATTAACAATCACACTATGCATGAACATTTGACTACTGAAAAAATTGACAAGCTGATAGCGAGCCTTAAATAAATGGTCAAGCAAATAGACATCATTAAGCCGCATAAAATTTTTCCTAATCAAGATTTGGTTTGTCTAAGAACTATGGTCCATGACGATCCAGGCTCAATAAGCACCTATTTAAAAGTAGGTGGGTATGAGCAGTTTAAAAAAATTCTTAAAAAGAAAATAAAGCCGGAAGAAATTCTAGCTGAATTAAAAACTTCAGGTTTAAGAGGTCGCGGTGGTGCAGGATTCCCAACTGCTATTAAATGGTCTTTTATGTCTCGGGATTACGATGGTATTAAATATCTTGTATGTAACTCAGATGAAGGTGAGCCTGGTACATTTAAAGATCGCGATATTCTTAGATATAACCCTCATCAACTTATCGAAGGTATGCTCATAGCTGCCTATGTGATGGGTACTCGCACTGGTTACAACTATATTCATGGCGAGATCTGGCGTGAATACGAGATTTTTGAAAAAGCACTCGATGAAGCAAGAGACCATGGATTTTTAGGCGAAGACATTTTGGGCTCAGATTTTAGTTTCGATTTGTACGCGTTCCATGGGTATGGGGCATACATATGCGGCGAAGAAACAGCCCTTATTGAATCGATTGAAGGTAAAAAAGGACAGCCACGTTATAAGCCACCTTTCCCAGCAACTTACGGTATTTACGGTAAACCTACTAATGTGAATAACACTGAAACATTTGCATCTGTTCCCTGGATTTTAGAGCACGGTGGTCAGGCATTTCAAGATTTAGGTGTTGAAAATTCAGGCGGTGTTAAATTATTTTCTGTATCAGGCCACGTTGAGATACCAGGTAATTACGAAATTAGAATGGGCACGCCTTTTAGTGAATTGTTAAATATGGCTGGCGGTGTGTGGAATCGAAGAAAATTAAAAGCAGTTATTCCTGGCGGACCTTCCACAGCAGTTGTTCCAGCTGCCCTCATTGAAAATGCAACCATGGATTATGATGGATTACAAAAGATTGGATCGAGTTTAGGTGCTGGCTCCGTGATTATCATGGATGATTCAACTTGTATGGTCACAGCTTTAAAACGTCTTTCTTATTTCTTTTATGAAGAGTCTTGTGGTCAATGCACACCTTGCCGTGAAGGAACAGGTTGGGTTTATCGTGTCATCAAAAGAATTGTCGACGGTAAAGGCACTATGGAAGACCTTGATCTTTTAACGGATGTTAGTAAAAAAATTTCTGGCAGGACAATATGCGCTTTAGGTGACGCAGCCGCGACGCCTGTATTAAGTTTTATTAAACACTTTAGACCTGAGTTTGAATATTTTATTCAAAATGGTCATTCTATGATTAAAGCTAAATGACAATCACAATTGAAATTGATGGCAAGAAGATCAAAGTAGAAAAAAATACGACGATCATTGCAGCTGCAGATAAAGCAGGGATTCCAATTCCTCGTTTCTGCTATCACAAAAAATTATCGATCGCTGCAAATTGCCGCATGTGTTTGGTAGAGGTAGAGAAATTTAATAAACCATTACCCGCATGCGCTACGCAAGTTTCAGATGGGATGAAGGTTTCAACAAAATCTAAAATTGCTGTCGAGGCACAGCAAAGTGTTATGGAATTCTTACTCATTAATCATCCTTTAGATTGTCCAATTTGCGATCAAGGTGGCGAGTGTGAGCTTCAAGATACTGCTGTAGCATTTGGTGGTGGTCAAACACGTTATCAGGAAGAAAAACGTGTGGTATTTAATAAAAATATAGGCCCACTTATTTCAACAGATATGACCCGATGCATTCAATGCACGCGATGTGTAAGGTTTTTACAAGAAGTCGGCGGCATGATGGAGCTAGGTATGGTCGGACGTGGCGAGCATTCAGAAATTACCGCTTACGTTGATCGATCCATTCAATCAGAACTCTCCGGCAATATTATTGATTTGTGCCCTGTAGGGGCACTTACAAGCAAACCATTTAGATATAAAGCGCGCACATGGGAGTTAATTAGAAGAACAACTTTTGCTCATCATGATAGTCTTGGCTCCCCTCTTGAAGCACATATTAAACAAAACAAAGTGATTAGAATGCTTCCTCGTGAAGAGGAGTCTATTAATGAATGCTGGATTTCTGATCGTGATCGTTTTTCATATGAAGGCTTAAATAGTGAAGATCGCTTACAAGTTCCTATGATTAAAGAAAAGGGTCAATGGAAAGAATCAGACTGGGAAACTGCTTTAGCACTTGTAAGTGAAAAATTAAAACATGTCGTAGATCATAACGGCCCTGAAGAATTAGGTATTTTAATATCACCTCAAAGCTCAATCGAAGAGGGCTTATTAGCTAAGCAAATAAGCAGCACATTAAAGTCACCTCACATTGACCATCGGATACGTCAATCGGACTTTTCAATAAAGCATCAAGGCTCGCCTTGGTTAGGTGGTCGTATTGATGAAATCGGTCACTTTGATCAATACCTTTTAATTGGTAGCAATATAAGAAATGAACAACCGCTTTTAGCATCAAGAATTCGTAAGGCCGTAAATCATGGCGCCAATCTTTTTATAGTCAACTCAATAGATGCAGATCCTCTTATGACCGTGTCTGAGAAAATGATACAGGCTCCACATAAGCTCCCTTATGCGCTCGCAAAAATTTTAAAATCGATGACAGAAATAAAAGGCATATTAAAAAAAGATATTAAATTTATAAAAGCTGATATCGAAAAAGTTAAAACAGATAAAACAAGCGACGCAATAGCAGAGCATTTAATGAAAAATGTTTTAGCAGGTAAAAAAAATAATACATCATTACTTTTGGGCCAAGCAGCGCAAGAGCATCCAGATTATGCAATCATCTATCAGCTTGCTTTTGAAATTTCAAAATTATCTCAAGCTACTTTTGCTCTATTGCCAAGCTATGCAAATAGTGTCGGACTTCATGCCATCAATGTGCTCCCTGAAAAAGACGGCTTAAATGCGCGTACGATGTTAGAGAAAAAATTAAAAGCTTATATTTTATTAAATATTGAGCCTCAATTAGATGCATCAAATGCACAGCTAATGGAAAATGCAATTGTTTCGTCAGACTTCACTGTTGCATTAACTTCATATAATTCGAAATACCTTGAAAATGTGGACGTACTTCTACCCATCTCACCATTTACAGAATCATCAGGTACGATCGTTAATATAGAAGGGCGAGTTCAAAGCTATACAGCTGTAACTCAGCCTTTAGGTCAATCAAGACCGGCCTGGAAAGTGTTAAGAGTATTGGCTAATCATCTTGACTTAAAAGGATTTGATTATGAATCGAGTCTAGATGTTAAAGAAGCGCGCATTAAATCTAATGTTCAATTCATCTCAAAAGAGCTTTCTAATGAAATCGATATCACAAGCGATTACAAAATACGCAACACGAAGCCAAAGCAATTCTCACGCATTGGTGAGATACATCAATACCTTATAGATCCAATTGTAAGAAGAGCCCCATCTCTTCAAACAGCGATTCAAAAATCAAAAGCACATGCAAAGTTACATCCCTTAGAAATGAAAACATTAAGACTTAAAGCGAACGATAAAATTAAAGTTATGCAAGGTAATCAATGGGCGAGTCTTATGGTTATTGAAGACATAACCATTCCAGAAGGCTCCATCTATATACCAAGCGGTATCGATGAAACGGCTAATCTGGCTGATATTTACGGTGATATCACAGTTCAAAAAATAATTCCAAGGGGCGCATCTTAAGATGGATGCTTTAATGACATCTATATTTGGAATTTGGTGGCCTGATATTGCCAAAACATTATGGGTGCTTTTAAAAATTGTAGCTGTCGTTTTGCCTTTGATGATATCTGTGGCCTACCTTACTTATTTCGAAAGAAAAGTGATTGGATACATGCAAGTCCGTATCGGACCTAATCGTGTCGGTTATTTTGGATTGCTGCAGCCTATTGCTGATGCATTAAAGCTTCTATTTAAAGAAATTATTCTTCCTACAGCATCAAATAAAGTTTTATTTTTCCTAGCGCCCATTTTGGCAATTGCTCCAGCTTTTGCAGCCTGGGCTGTCATTCCTTTCGATCTCAATGTGGTGATCGCAGATATTGATGCAAGTCTTTTATATATTTTAGCTATGACATCTATTGCTGTGTATGGGGTAATTATTGCTGGTTGGGCTTCAAATTCTAAATATGCTTTTTTAGGAAGTTTACGTTCCGCAGCTCAGATTGTGTCGTATGAAATTGCAATGGGATTTACTTTAGTAGGCGTTTTAATGTGTGCCAACAGCTTGAATCTAGGAAAAATTGTCATGGGACAAGAGGGTGGGTTTTGGCATTGGTATATCTGGCCTTTATTTCCTTTATTCATCATTTACTTTATTAGTGCTGTAGCAGAAACAAATCGAGCGCCTTTTGACGTGGCTGAAGGTGAGTCAGAAATTGTAGCTGGATTTCACGTAGAGTATTCAGGCATGGCCTTTGCAGTTTTCTTCTTAGCTGAATATGCAAATATGATTTTAGTATCGATGCTTGCAGCTTTAATGTTCTTAGGTGGATGGTTATCGCCCATTCCATTTATTCCAGATAGCTTTTTATGGCTTTTAATTAAAGTCGCATTTTTATTATTTTTCTTCTTATGGTTTAGAGCGACATTTCCTCGTTATCGATATGATCAGATTATGCGTCTGGGTTGGAAGATTTTTATTCCAATCACCATTGCTTGGATTGTATTTATTGGAGGCATGATGCAAACCTCATGGGGATATTTATTTCACTAAATGATTAAAAAAACTAAACAATTCTTATCAAGCTTGATGCTTATCGAGCTACTTAAAGGCATGCTCCTTACGGGCCGTTATTTCTTTGCAAGAAAAATTACTGTGCAGTATCCGGAAGAAAGAACGCCACAATCTAATCGCTTTAGAGGCCTTCATGCGCTCCGTCGTTATGCAAATGGCGAAGAGCGATGTATTGCATGTAAGTTATGTGAGGCTGTATGTCCTGCAATGGCAATCACTATTGAATCTGAAGAGCGCGAAGATAAAACGAGACGGACGACACGTTACGATATTGATCTTACTAAATGTATCTTTTGTGGTTTCTGCGAAGAATCTTGCCCAGTAGACTCGATTGTTGAGACGAGAATTTTTGATTATCACGGCGAATCGCGAGGCGATTTGCTTTATACAAAAGAAATGTTACTTGCGGTAGGTGACAAATATGAAAAACAAATTGCGGAAGATCGCGCTCAAGATGAGAGGTTTCGATAAACATGTTTGAGTTTAAAGATTTCGTCTTTTATGTTTTGTCTTTCGTCCTTCTAGCTTCAGGATTAAGCGTCATTACTTCCAGAAATCCTGTAACTGCAGCGCTATCTCTTGTTCTAGCATTTTTTAATGCTGCAGGTATTTGGCTTCTTTTGCATGCTGAATTTTTAGCGATTGCGTTAGTGCTTGTGTATGTTGGTGCTGTGATGGTCTTATTTCTTTTTGTGGTCATGATGCTTGATATTAATCTTGATAAATTAAGAGAAGGTTTTTGGGATTATCTGCCTATGGCAGGATTTATTGGCGTCCTCATGATGGTTGAAATGGTGATGGTATTTAAAACTAAACAATTTAATCTTTCACCTATTTCAGAATCAATTTCAAGTACATCGAATACAGAAATGATAGGCAATACATTGTATTCAACTTATGTGCTTCCATTTGAGCTAGCTTCTGTCGTATTGCTTATTGCAATTATTTCAGCCATTGCATTGACGCTTCGCGATCGTAAAGATAGTAAAAAGGCAAATCCTGGTGATCAGGTGGCTGTAAAACGTGAAGATCGAGTGCGATTAGTTCAAATGAAATCGGAAGAAAAATACATAAAACCTAAAAAGAAGGAGAGAACATGATTGGTTTATCGCATTATCTTATCCTTGCCGCGATTTTATTTACAATCAGTGTGGTGGGTATTTTTCTTAATCGAAAAAATATCATTATTTTACTTATGTCGATTGAGTTAATGTTGCTCGCAGTTAATATCAACTTTATTGCTTTCTCACATTATTTAAATGATATTGCTGGTCAAATTTTTGTTTTTTTTATTTTAACGGTGGCAGCTGCAGAATCTGCGATAGGTTTAGCAATTATCGTTTTAATTTTCAGAAATACTCGCTCTATTAATGTAGACGACTTAAATCGTCTCAACGGGTAATCATTTGAATTCTATCTATCCATATCTAACCGTTCCTTTATTGCCCCTAATCGCATCTTTTTGCGTGGGTATTTTGGGTCGAAAATTGCCAGAGTATTTTGCTTCAAGCATGACAATCGCCTCTGTCTTTTTTGCGTTTGTTATCTCATGCATAACTTTAAATGAGACTCTTAACGGTTTAGTTTTAAATCAAACCATCTATCAATGGCTTGTCACAGGCCACTATCAATTTGAAGTCGGATTCTTAATTGATAATTTAACTGCCATGATGATGGTGGTTGTGACTTTTGTATCTCTGATGGTTCATATTTATACGATGGGGTATATGAAAGGAGACCCAGGCTATCGAAGATTTTTTAGTTACATCTCCTTGTTTACCTTTTCAATGCTGATGTTAGTCATGAGTAATAACTTTATGCAGCTCTTCTTTGGATGGGAGGCGGTAGGTCTTGTTTCATATCTTCTAATTGGATTCTGGTTTGAGAGACCCACCGCAATCTATGCAAACTTAAAAGCCTTTTTAGTAAATCGCGTCGGCGATTTCGGTTTTATTTTAGGGATTGCCTTGATTCTATATTGGACAGGTTCTCTTGATTACGCGACGGTTTTCAAAAGTACAGGCATTATGGCGGCCCATACAATGCAGTTATTTGGTCAGCCTATTAATGTGGTTACCGTAATATGTATTTTGTTATTTATTGGAGCTATGGGCAAATCTGCACAAGTGCCTCTTCATGTGTGGCTTCCAGATTCGATGGAAGGTCCGACACCTGTATCAGCTCTGATTCATGCGGCAACCATGGTCACTGCAGGTATCTTTATGGTCTCACGCACATCACCTTTATTTGAGCTTTCTGATACAGCCCTTTCATTCGTTATGATCATTGGTGCTATTACAGCCTTGTTTATGGGCTTATTGGGCATCATTCAAAATGATATTAAGCGTGTCATAGCTTACTCAACACTTTCACAATTAGGTTATATGACAGTGGCGTTAGGCGCTTCAGCTTATTCGGTTGCTATGTTTCATCTCATGACGCACGCATTCTTTAAAGCCTTACTTTTCTTAGGTGCTGGTTCAGTCATTATAGGTATGCATCACGATCAAAATATTCAAAACATGGGTAACTTAAAAAAATACATGCCTGTGACTTGGATTACTTTTTTGATTGGCTCTTTAGCATTAATAGGGACGCCATTATTTTCAGGATTTTATTCAAAAGATAGTTTGATTGAGGCTGTGAAGTTATCCCACATTTCAGGAAGTCACTTCGCTTATTTTTCTGTATTGGTTGGTGTATTTGTAACAGCTTTTTATTCTTTCAGACTTTATTTCCTTGTATTTCATGGCAAAGAGAAGTGGCGTCTTCAAAAACTTACACATCATGACGATCATCATCATGGCTTAAGTCCAAAAGATAACCCACATGAGAGTTCGTTAAGCGTTACTTTGCCATTAGTGCTTCTCGCTATCCCTTCTGTTGTGATTGGCTTTATGACAATCGAGCCAATTTTATTCGGTAGTTTTTTTGCACAAAGTATTTTCTTAGATATTGAAGCGCATCCTACGATGGAACACTTAAGCCATCACTTTAGAGAAATTTATCATGGACCCTTTGGAATGGCTTTGCATAGCATCACAAGCTTACCCTTCTTATTCGCACTTAGTGGCGTTGCTTTCGCTTATTACTGTTATGAAGTGAATTTAAATTTACCTAAAGTAATTTTTAACCGCACACAAATAATTTACAAAGTGTTACAAAACAAATATGGCTTTGATTCATTCAATGAAAAGTTTTTTGCATTTGGCAGTCGTCTCTTAGGTGAGAAATTCTGGCAAATTGGCGATGTCAAAATTATTGATGGATGGCTTGTTAACGGAACTGCTAAATCAATTAGTAAGTTTGCAGAAAAAATACGTGTGATTCAATCAGGGTATATTTACCACTATGCTTTTGCGATGGTGATAGGCGTATTTTTATTCTTAACCTTCTTTATAAAAATATAAGATGAATTTAACTCACCTACTAAGCTTCTCAATTTGGACACCTATTTTTTTAGGCGGCCTTATACTTTTATTAAGTGGAAAAATGAGTGACACGCAAGCCAAATGGCTTTCACTTGTCAGTAGTGTGATTTCATTTTTAATTACCATCCCACTTTACACAGCATTTGATTTTTCATTTGGACAGTTTCAGTTTCAGGAATTCTTTCATTGGATTCCTGCCTTTCATATTAATTACCATTTAGGCGTCGATGGTTTTGCTGTGCCGTTAATTCTTTTAACAAGCTTCACTACCGTAATTGTTGTGATGGCTTCATGGCGATCAATACAAGACAGAGTTGCGCAATACATGGCAGCTTTCTTGATCATGTCAGGCCTCATGATTGGTGTTTTTAGTGCACTTGATGCCATGCTCTATTACATTTTTTGGGAGGCAATGCTTATCCCTATGTTCTTGGTGATTGGTATTTGGGGTGGACCTAATAGAATTTATGCCACGATCAAATTCTTTTTATATACCGTTTTAGGCTCATTATTAATGCTAGTCGCATTCATTTACCTTTACTTGCATACACATTCATTCGAGGTAGTAGATTTTTATAATGCCGGTCTAGGACTTTATCCGCAGATCTTTATTTTCTTAGCTTTCTTTATGGCTTTTGCAGTAAAAATTCCTATGTGGCCTTTACATACATGGTTACCTGATGCTCACGTTGAAGCACCTACTGGCGGATCAGTTGTTTTGGCAGCAGTGATGTTGAAATTAGGCGCATATAGTTTTATGCGATTTGCAATGCCGATTGCACCTGAAGCCGCGATTTATTTAAAAGATTTTATGGTGACTTTGTCACTCATTGCTATTTTATATATTGCATTGATTGCCATTGTGCAAAAAGATATGAAAAAATTGATCGCTTATTCATCGATATCACATATGGGTTTTGTCACGCTAGGTCTATTTATGTTTAATGCAATCGGTATTGAGGGTGCGTACGTTCAAATGATTTCTCATGGTTTTATTTCTGCAGCCATGTTCTTATCTGTAGGTGTTTTATATGACAGATTACACACAAGACAGATTGCAGATTATGGTGGTGTCATTCACGCAATGCCTACCTTTGCAGCTTTTGCTGTATTTTTTGCTATGGCCAATTGTGGGCTTCCTGGTACTTCAGGTTTCGTAGGAGAATTTATGGTGATCATGAGTGCGATGCAAAATAATTTTTGGATTGCATTAGTAGCGGCAAGCTCTCTGATCTTCGGTGCCGCTTATTCTTTATGGATGGTGAAGCGCGTATTTTATGGCGAACCACGTAATCAAAAAATTAGCGCACTTAAAGATATCTCATGGCGTGAATTCTTTATCCTGTCTATATTGGCAGTGCTCATTATTTTAGTGGGTGTTTACCCAAAAGTTATTACGGATATGACAAATGCAACGACAGTTCAATTTCTAGAGCATATGCATTTGATAAAACCAGTCACACCATTACCTCTGGATATATAAATGAATCAACTTATTCAATCCGATCTTTTTTTAATCTTGCCAGAAATTTTTGTGCTTTCAATGGCAATGGTTGTGCTGATGACAGATTTATTTATTAAGCCTTCTGCGCGTTGGATTATTTTTGCTTTATCTCAATTCACTTTATTAGGCGGTGCTTATTTAACTGGCCAACATTTTAGTCACGAAACACAATTTGCTTTCTCAAACATGTTTGTTCGTGACGGCTTGGCAGATTTTTTAAAAATGATAAGTTATATAGGCACCTCACTCATTTTTTTCTATAGCCGGTCTTACATGAAAGATCGAGATTTATATCGTGGCGAATACTTTGCGCTCGTTCTATTTGCATTGCTGGGCATGATGATTATGATCTCAAGCCATAACATGCTTCTTGTTTATATGGGCTTAGAGCTTCTCTCTTTATGTTTATATTCTCTTACCGCCCTTGATCGAGATAACCAAAAAGCCACTGAGTCAGCAATTAAATATTTTGTATTAGGTGCTCTTGCATCAGGTCTTCTTCTATACGGTATGTCGATGATTTATGGTGCGACATCAAGCCTAGATTTAAGCGTTATTTCAACAACATTATTGAATCATCCTACAGACCATGCAATTCTTATTCTAGGCCTGGTCTTTGTGGTTGCCGGCCTTGCATTTAAATTAGGCGCAGTACCTTTTCAAATGTGGGTCCCTGATGTGTACGAAGGATCGCCTTCATCAATCGCCATGCTCATTAGTTCTGTTCCTAAATTAGCAGCTTTTGCAATTACACTTCGTATACTAGGCGAAGGGCTTCAATCCATGATGGTTGATTGGAAACAAATGATGCTCATTATGGCGGTGCTTTCCATTGGCATTGGAAATATCACAGCTATTGCACAAAGAAATATCAAACGCATGTATGCATACTCAACGATTTCTCATATTGGCTTTATTCTTTTTGGCTTGATGAGCGGAACACTTAATGGTTATGCATCCAGTTTATTTTATGTTGTGAGTTATATGTTTATGACTCTTGTATCTTTTGGAATACTCATGATGATGTCTCGGAAAAACTTTGAGTGTGAACTACTTGAGGACTTTAAAGGTTTGAATAAGAGAAATCCTTGGTATGCATTCCTTATGCTCATTACTATGTTGAGCATGGCAGGTATACCTCCTACCATAGGGTTCTATGCAAAATTCATGGTGCTTCAAGCGGCCTTTGATGCGGGCTTTGCAATTTTTGTTGTCTATGCAGTTATGATGGCCTTGATAGGGATGTTTTATTATATGAGGATTGTAAAGCTGATGTATTTTGATGAGCCAAAATTAAAAGGTAAATTAGATGTCCCAATGGATATGCAATGGATTTTATCGGCTAACGCATTAGCACTTCTGATTGTTGGTTTAGTGCCACATACATTTATGCAAGCAACAACGCAAGCAGTAGCTTTGAGTCTTAATTAAATGACGCAATCAATACTTATTCTGATTACCATCATCATGGCCAATATCCCTTGGATGTTTAGTGACTTTCTTTTTATTAAGAAATTTTCATCCCATAAAAAACCTTTTTCTTGGGCTTTGTTTGAAGTGGTGATTCTGTATTTTATTACCGGTGGCATTTTACTTTTTGCAGAGCTTAAAATGATAGGACATATTCAATCCCAAGCTTGGGAATTTTATGCGGTGACTTTCTTTTTATTTTTAGTTTTCTCTTTTCCTGGATTTATTTTTAAAACGCTTTGGAAATAAAATCTCTTAAAATTTTAATTGTAGGCTGCGGCCAACTCGGTTTTTCAATCGTCAAAAATGCTGATCCTGATATATTTAAATTATATGGATTTAGTCGAAGTTTAAGAAAATCACCCCCTTCCATTGAAATGCATCAAGTTGATATTTTAAAAGCTGAAGCTATTGATGCCATTAAGTTAATAAATCCTGAAATTATTATCTACGCTGTTTCTGCAGACACTCAGTCTATTGAAAGTTACCAAGAGCATTACGTAGCAGGCTTAAAAAATACTTACGAAGCGATTTTAGAGCTCGATCACTTCAAGCATCTTTTCTTTGTTTCAAGCACAAGAGTTTATGGACAAAAAACGACTAAGATTTTAAGTGAGCTCGATATAGCAGAGCCTTCTGATTATGGAGGTGAAGCTTTATTAGAAGCTGAAACGGTTGCGCGCCAACTAAAAGATAAAGCCACTATATTACGTTTGTCTGGTATTTATGGCCCTAATCGAACGCGTATGATTCAATTAGCCCAAAGCAATCCAGGCAATTGGCCTGCAACTAATAATTGGTCTAATCGAATTCACGAAGAAGATGCTGCGCGTTTTATTGTATTTCTTATAAATCGAATTATGCTGAATGAACCTATCGAGTCACTTTATCTTGTGACAGATGGTGTGCCGACTAAACAATATGACGTATTAACGTGGATCAGAAATCGTCTGCAATTAACAACCGATACTATTGAAGTTCCTATCTTGGAAAGCGGGAAACAATTGCAATCTGTTTTGTTGAATCAAAGTGGATTTGAATTAAAGTACCCCGATTTTACATATGGTTACGAAGCGATCATTGATTAGGGTTCTTCAATAGGATAGAATCCAAACTCCTAAATTCTTTAGGCGCGTAGCTCAGCTGGTTAGAGCACCACCTTGACATGGTGGGGGTCGTTGGTTCGATTCCAATCGCGCCTACCAATTTTTTGCCTCATGGCTCAAGCTATCAAGAATGCTTAAAAGCTTATAAAATGATGCAATGCTAAATGATTCAATTCAACTATGCCTGAAATAAGATTACCAGACGGGTCTAAGCGACAATTTGAAGGTGACGTTACCGTCGCAGAAGTTGCACAAAATATCGGCGCTGGACTAGCGCGCGCAGCTCTCGCAGGCCGAGTGAATGATCAACTTGTCGATCTTTCATTCGTCATTCGTCAGGATAGCGATCTTGCAATCATTACTGACAAAAATCCTGAAGGGCTTGAGGTTATTCGTCATTCAACTGCCCATCTTTTAGCGTATGCCGTAAAAGAGTTATTTCCAGATGCACAAGTAACGATTGGCCCTGTCATTGAACATGGTTTTTATTATGACTTTTCATATACACGACCTTTCACACCAGAAGATCTAGAAAGTATTGAAAAGAAGATGACAGAAATTGCTAATCGCGATTTACCCATCACAAGAAAAGTATTGCTGCGTAATGATGCAGTTAAATATTTCAAATCAATTAAAGAAAATTATAAAGCTGAAATTATTGAATCTATTCCAGCAGATCAGGAAGTTTCTCTATACACCGAAGGTGAATTTACAGATCTTTGTCGAGGCCCGCATGTGCCATCAACTGGAAAATTAAAAGTATTCAAATTAATGAAAGTGGCTGGCGCATATTGGCGTGGCGACTCTAAAAATGAAATGCTACAAAGAATTTACGGCACTGCGTGGACCAATAAAGAAGACTTGCAAAACTATCTCTTCATGTTGGAAGAGGCGGAAAAAAGAGATCATCGTAAATTAGGAAAGCAACTCGATTTATTTCATATGCAAGATGAAGCACCTGGTATGGTCTTTTGGCATCCCAAGGGGTGGTCGATTTGGCAAGAAGTTGAACATTACATGCGGAAAATGTTCTTAGATTATGGGTATCAAGAAGTTAAAACCCCAACAGTCATGGATAAGACTTTGTGGGAAAAATCTGGGCATTGGCAAAACTATCGCGACAATATGTTTACAACCTCTTCTGAAAATAGAGACTATGCGGTGAAGCCTATGAATTGCCCTGGCCACATTCAAATTTTTAATAATGCTCTACATAGCTACCGTGACCTGCCTCTAAGACTTGCAGAATTTGGTTCATGCCATCGTAACGAACCATCAGGATCGCTCCACGGTTTAATGCGTGTTCGTGGATTTACGCAAGATGATGCCCATATTTTTTGTACAGAAGAACAAATTAAAGATGAAGTGGCTAAGTTTATTGTCATGCTATTTAAAGCCTACCAAGACTTCGGATTTAAGGACGTTTTAGTGAAATTATCCACTCGTCCTGAGAAGCGTGTAGGTGCTGACGAAACTTGGGATAAGGCGGAATCTGCCCTTAAAGCTGCTTTAGTGGAAAATAAGCTCGAATTTGACCTTCAGCCTGGAGAAGGGGCCTTTTATGGACCTAAAATCGAATTTACCCTAAAAGACAGCTTAAGTCGTCTTTGGCAGTGCGGTACGATCCAGCTCGACTTTAACTTGCCTGAACGCCTAGGCGCTGAATATGTCACGGAAGACAATAGCCGCAAACACCCTGTGATGCTGCATCGGGCTATTGTAGGTTCTATGGAGCGTTTTATTGGGATTCTTATTGAGCATTACTCGGGTGCTATGCCTCTTTGGCTTGCCCCGACACAAGCGGTTATCCTTAATATTGCTGACGCACATGCAAGCTACGCTTCAAAAGTCATGGATGAACTCAAGAAAAACCACATCCGATGCGATTCTGACTTGAGAAATGAGAAAATAACCTATAAAATACGCGAACATAGCTTACAAAAGATTCCTTATCTCTTAATTGTAGGGGAAAAGGAAATGGAAGCTGGGCAAGTTGCCGTGCGAACCCGAAAAGGCGAAGACTTAGGATCCATGTCGATTAAGTCATTGATTGATCGACTAAATCAGGAAGTTCAAACTAAAGTCTAGCAACAAGGTAGCGCGGTTTTTCTTTTATATTTACAGGGGATTTGTTATCGCTCAAGAGAAAGAAGTCAGAATTAACGGAGACATTACAGCTCAAGAAATTCGATTAATTGGCGTAAACGGCGAAGCGCTTGGCATAGTGACACTAGCTGAGGCATTTGCAAAAGCAGAAGAGATAGATATCGATCTAGTGGAAATTGCTCCACAAGCCCAACCTCCCGTATGTCGATTGCTTGATTACGGTAAGTTTAAATATGCAGAAAGTAAGAAGCAACACGAAACCCGCTTAAAACAGAAGCAGGTCAAGATTAAAGAAGTGAAGTTTAGACCGGGAACAGATGATGGTGATTACAACATCAAAATACGAAACCTCATTGGGTTCCTTTCAGACGGCGATAAGGCAAAGATCACCTTGCGCTTTAGAGGTCGAGAAATAACGCATCAAGAATACGGTTTAGCAATTTTAAAACGTGTTGAACATGATTTAATGGAATACGCAGTCGTCGAACAATTTCCGAAAATGGAAGGTCGACAAATGGTGATGGTTCTGGCTCCACAAAAAAAAGTCAAACCAAAAACCACTGAAGCAAAAGTTTCTGAGTGATACGGCTTAAACGGCATGCCTAAGCACTCTTATTACTCTAACTAAGGAGATCAAAATGCCAAAAATGAAAACAAAAAGTGGCGCGAAAAAGCGCTTCAAGTTTTTAGGAAGTGGTATGGTAAAGAGAACACGTTCTCATTTACGTCATATCTTGACCAAAAAAACAACGAAACAAAAACGTAATCTTAGAGGCACTGTCCTCATTTCAGCAACCGATATCAAACGCGTTCGCGCGATGATGCCAACTCAATAAGGGGAATAATATGCCTAGAGTAAAACGTGGTGTCACCGCTAGAGCGAAACATAAAAAAGTTTTAGCACTTGCTAAAGGTTATCGCGGCCGTCGTAAAAACGTATACCGTATAGCTAAACAAGCAGTGATGAAGGCAGGTCAGTATGCATACCGTGATCGCCGTCAGAAAAAACGTCAATTTAGAACACTATGGATTGCGCGTATCAACGCAGCATCTCGTGAATGTGGTCTTACCTATAGCCGTTTCATGAATGGCCTTAAGAAAGCTTCTGTTGAAGTGGATCGTAAGGTATTAGCAGATATGGCAGTATTCGATAAAGCAGCTTTTGCTAAGTTTGTCGAAATTGCTAAATCTGGTTCAGGAGCAGCATAAAAATTATTAATTTTTAAAAGGAGGCTTCTAGCCTCCTTTTTTTTATTAAAATAATAGTCAATGAATAATCTCGAACACACCTTAAAAGAAGCCCGTGAAGATTTTGATCAGTGCCATTCTGTGACGGACCTTGATCAAGCAAAAGCCAAATACTTAGGTAAAAGCGGTGTCTTAACTGAAGCACTTAAATCACTTGGTAAATTATCTGCGGAAGAAAGACCTAAAGTAGGTGCTGAGATCAATGTCGTTAAACAAGGCGTTGAAGAAGCTTTAGAAAAAAGACGAGAAGCTATTTTAAATGCCTCGCAAACGAAACAGCTTGCAGAGGAATCATTAGATGTGACTTTACCTTCAAGAAAAGAAGATCGAGGAAGCCTACATCCAGTCACACAAACGCTTCATCGCATTGAATCTCTTTTTCATTCCATCGGTTTCTCAGTAGCACACGGACCACAAATTGAATCTGATTTTTATAATTTCACTGCACTGAATATTCCTGAGTCACATCCAGCACGCGCGATGCATGACACATTTTATATTGATGAATCTTATGTATTAAGAACGCACACATCCCCTGTGCAAATTCGTCATTTAGAAAAAAATAAACCACCCTTAAAAATTATTTCACCAGGTCGCGTTTATCGCGTTGATTCAGATGCAACACATTCGCCGATGTTTCATCAAGTTGAAGGTTTATGGGTTGATCAACAAGTAAGCTTCGCAGACCTTAAAGGTGTCATCGAAAATTTTCTCCAAAACTTTTTCGAGAATAAAGATTTGAAAGTACGCTTCAGACCTTCATATTTTCCATTCACAGAACCTTCTGCTGAAATGGATATGAGTTGGAAGGGCGGTTGGCTAGAGATTGGTGGGTGCGGTATGGTGCATCCAGAAGTATTTAAACATGTAGGTATCGATTCAAATCAATATCAAGGATTTGCTTTTGGATTGGGTGTGGAGCGCTTAACGATGTTGCGTTTCGGTGTTCAAGATTTACGCCACTTTTTTAATAACGACTTACGCTTTCTTCAGCAATTTATTTAAAGATATCTCAATATGCAATTTTCTGAAAATTGGTTAAGGTCATATGTGAATACATCACTGGATAGTGATGCGCTTAACCACGTCATGATTATGGCAGGCTTGGATGTTGATGAATCCCATCCTCTAGGCGCATCTTTTAGTCATGTGGTGGTGGGTGAGATTGTTTCGATTAAAAAACATCCTGATGCTGATCGACTTCAGGTGTGCGATGTCAATATCGGAGACAAGACATTACAAATTGTATGCGGCGCATCAAATGCAAGACAAGGTATTAAAGTGGCGTGCGCATTAGTAGGTGCTAAATTACCTTCCATCGATATTAAGGAAGCAAAAGTACGTGGCATTGAATCATTCGGTATGCTTTGTTCGTTAAAAGAATTAGGATTGGCTGAAGAAGCTGAAGGCATTTTAGAATTAAGCCATGATTTAAAAAATGGTACTGATTTAAGAGTAGCACTTGATCTTAATGATCAAATTACGACATTAAAATTAACACCTAATCGAAGTGACTGTTTGAGTTTATGGGGTGTCGCCCGAGAAGTCGCTGCCATTAGTCAATCTTCACTATCTCCTATCACCTATGAAGTGAATCCGATCAAGCAAAGTGAAAAGAAAAATATAGTTGTCGAAGAAAAATCGGCATGCCCTCGTTACTGTGGTCGTATCATTAAAAATGTAGACAATACAAAAACATTACCTGATTGGATGGTCTCCAGACTCGAGCGCTCCAATATTAAATCAATTAGCCCCATTGTAGATATTACTAATTATGTATTGCTTGAAATTGGACAACCGCTTCATGCATTTGACCATGACAAATTGCAAGGTGATGTTGTGGTGAGATTCGCAAAACCTGAAGAGCCGATCCATTTACTCAATGACACAAAAATTAAATTGTCTAAAAAAGATTTGGTCATTGCAGATAACTCAGGTGCAATTGCATTTGCAGGTGTGATGGGTGGATTGCCATCGTCAGTCACTGAAGCCTCTAAAAATATTTTCTTAGAAAGCGCTTTTTTTGATCCTATTGTGATTGCTGGTAAAGCAAGAGCGTATAACTTATCTACAGATTCATCATACCGTTTTGAACGAGGGGTTGATTTTTCAAATACCCGACATGCATTAGAGCGAGCAACATCGCTTATTATCGAATACTGTGGCGGAGAAGCAGGTGAAATCTCAGAAGTTTTAAATGCTTTACCAAAGCGTAATGAAATCCATCTAAGACTTAAAAAATTAAATGCTATTTTAGGCATTGAAGTACCGAGCCAAGATGTTGAGCACATATTCCATCAGTTAGGTTTTGAAGTGAATAAAACCATTGAAGGCTTTAAAGTCACACCGCCTTCTTATCGATTTGATATTGCGATTGAAGAAGATCTTATTGAAGAAGTAGTTCGCTTATATGGTTACGACAAAATACCTTCTCATCATCCTGTAAGTCATCAGGCAATGTTACCCGCTTCTGGAGCTTGTCAGCGAGATCTTAAAGAAGCGCTCACATCACGCGGCTTTTACGAAGTAGTGACTTATAGTTTTATTGAAGATGAGATTGAAAAAGTGTTGCATGGAAATTTAAACCCTATTCAATTACAAAATCCAATAGCAAGTCAGATGTCGACGATGCGATCATCATTGTGGGGAAGTCATCTCGAAGTCTTAACTTATAATTTAAATCGACAAGTATCGCGATTAAATATCTTTGAAATTGCACAAACTTTCCAAGGCGCAAAAAAAGATTTTATTGAGACTGAAGTGATATCTGGTTTAAGTTACGGTAGCTTTTTGCCTGAGCAATGGGCTGACAAGATACGCGAGATTGATTTTTATGATATGAAAGCGCATGTTGAAGCTTTAACGTCTAAATCACTCACATTTAAAAGAAGTGATAAAACACCACTAGCGCTTCATCCAGGACAGTCTGCAGAAGTCTTTTTAGAGGGTCAGTCGATAGGTTGGGTAGGTAAATTGCATCCAAAATGGCAGCAACACTTTTCTCTTCCAAAAGCCCCCTTTATTTTTGAGTTAAAAATAGAGAAGCTTTTAGAAGGTAAAGCGTTTAAATACGAAGACATCTCAAAATTCCTTCCCGTAAGACGTGATATTGCCATTGTGGTAGATGACTCAGTCGAGGTTGATTCGATTTTAGATGCTGTATTTAAGGCTAAAATCCCGTTCTTAAATCGAATGGCTTTGTTCGATCTTTACCAAGGGAAAGGCATCGCCGAAAACAAAAAAAGTGTTGCATTTCTGATACTTATGCAGGATACTTCAAAGACATTAGTTGATAGTGAAGCTGATTCTTCCGTATCAAAAATCGTTGAATTACTTGAAAAACAATTTGGCGCAACGCTCCGCAACTAATCCCATATTTAATACCGATTTAAAAGTAGGCCGTTATGACATTAACTAAAGCAGATTTATCCGAAATTCTATTTGACCGTGTAGGTTTAAATAAGCGTGAAGCCAAAGATATGGTTGAAGCTTTTTTTGAAGAGATTCGCAACGCACTTGAAAATGGCGACAGTATCAAGCTGTCTGGTTTTGGCAATTTTGAATTAAGAAAAAAATCAGAAAGACCAGGTCGCAATCCTAAAACGGGTGAAGAGATTCCAATCAAAGCAAGACGTGTGGTTACTTTTCACGCAAGTCAAAAACTAAAAAGCAATGTAGAAGAGAACTACTCTGGAAAGAAAGCTTAAATCCCCCGTCTTACCTGAAATACCTTCAAAGAGATATTTTGCAATCGGAGAGGTAAGTGAGCTTTGTCTCGTCAAGGCGCATGTGCTGCGATATTGGGAGCAGGAGTTTGATCAGCTCAAAGATGTTAAGCGACGTGGCAATCGACGTTATTATCAATTACCTGAAGTGCTTCTCATTCGTAAAATTAGAGAGCTTCTACATGACGAAGGTTTTACGATTCAAGGCGCTAAACAGCGACTTAAAGATAAAAGTTTTGTTAAAGAAGTAAAGCAAGCTGAGCCACCTATAGAGCTTCAAGTGACTAAACAAGGTCAAGTTGAGTTGCCTTTAGAGAATCTCAATCAATCCAATTCACTTGCCGGCCTTAATATAAAGTCGATTAAAGATGAATTGCTCAGTATCATAGATCTGCTTAAAAAGTAATTCATCATTGTTTTAATTTTCGGGGCGTAGCGCAGCCTGGTAGCGTACTTGCATGGGGTGCAAGGGGTCGTGAGTTCGAATCTCACCGCTCCGACCAATTAAACCGATGAATTAGTTTTCAAAAATAGATTTCTTAGCCTTATAATTTTCATAGATCATTTTTAAGCCTATTCAATTTTTCAGGTGATTCATTATAAAACCTAAGCAATCCTCTAAAAACACAAGCACGCAGAATCGTAACAGTTCGATATTAAATACGTTGTGGGTGAGTTTTTTCTTTGTCGCTTTATTAAGTGCAATATGGAGATGGGTAGGTCAAGGAGACACTGAAGTGTTTGCCACTATGGTGGATAGCCTTTTTTCCATGGCAAAGCTATCGGTTGAAGTGATGGTATTACTTTTTGGAACCCTAACGCTTTGGCTAGGATTTTTAAAGATTGCTGAACACGCAGGTTTAGTTGAAAAAATAGCATCTTGGCTTTCACCACTTTTTAGGCGTCTCATGCCTGAGGTTCCTAAAAATCATCCAGCAGCAGGTCTTATCACCATGAATTTTATTGCAAATGGATTAGGTCTTGATAATGCTGCGACACCTATTGGGCTTAAAGCGATGCGATCATTGCAATCGCTTAATCCAACACCAAAGATCGCAAGCAATGCACAAATTCTTTTTTTGGTTATGAATGCTTCGTCACTCACCTTACTTCCAGTATCAATCTTTATGTATCGTGCACAGCAAGGAGCATTAGATCCTACACTCGTTTTTTTACCTATTCTTTTAGCAACAAGCGCTTCCACTTTGGCTGGTTTTTTCTCAGTCGCTTTTATGCAACGAATTAAATTAAACGACCCTGTAGTCATCACATGGATGTTAGCCATTGCAAGTTTATTAACTGTATTTATTTTATTCTTAAGTCATTTATCAGCATCGGCATTGGGCGCATTCTCATCTCTCTTAGGCAATGCTGTCCTGTTTGGACTGATTGTTACTTTTTTACTTATAGGTATATTAAAACGTGTGCCAGTCTATGAGTCATTTATTGAAGGTGCTAAAGAAGGTTTTGATGTATCTAAAAATTTACTGCCTTATTTAGTTGCGATGTTATGTGCAGTCGGTATTCTTCGAGCATCAGGTGCGCTTGATGTTGTATTGGATATGATTCGTTATCTTGCTAATAGCTTTCACTGGGATACACGTTTTGTAGATGCGCTACCAACAGCGCTTGTGAAACCTTTTTCTGGAAGTGCCGCAAGAGCTATGCTCATTGATACTATGACAACACATGGTGTCGATAGCTTCCCGTCACTTTTAGCAGCAACTGTTCAAGGCAGTACTGAAACTACTTTTTATGTTTTGGCAGTTTATTTCGGTGCAGTTGGTATTCAGCGTGCACGACACGCAGTTGCTTGCGCACTATTTGCAGATCTTGTTGGTGTGTTAGCCTCTATTGGTGTTTGTTATTGGTTTTTTGAATAAAATTATTTAATAAGGATAAATGATGTATGTATTTATGATTGTGATGTATGCCGGTATTCTTTTTTTAATAGCTGCTTTATCTTTCGGTTTTCTTTCATGGCTCATCTATCAAAAGAATAAAAAAAGTAAGCAATTAAAAAATTTATATTGGGCGCGCGTTATATCTGCAATTCTTTTAACCCCCTATATATTCTTCCAATATATATTTTCTGATCTGACTTATCTTCCAATCAGAATTTCTTTTGTAGTTTTTTCTTTTGTTATTCTTTATCTTCTTGTAAAAAGATGGGGTAAAGACGCGATACCAAAACGTAAATGATTACCGTTAAATCAATTAAGGAATCAGATTTTGAGGTAATAGTTGAATCGAAGTCGATCACACAACATAAAGTTCATGTCTCAAATGATTTCTATAATTTCCTAACTGATGGCAAAGTATCTTACGAACATTTAATTATTGCGTCGTTTGAATTTTTGTTAGAGCGAGAATCGAATAACTCCATACTTTCTCAGTTTGATTTAAAGGTCATCTCTCACTATTTCCCTGAGTATGAAAAAGAGATTAAGAAGCGGCTGAAGGCTTAATCTTTCGTATACAATAATCATTTAAACAACCTATTAAAGAGGCGATATATGGGCAGTAAAGACAAAAGAAAAGAATCTAAAGGTAAAAAACCACAACCTAAGCCAGCCAAGGTATAATTTTATAACCTATTGATTTATATAGTTTTTTTATAATTATCCCGGTTTAGTGTTACATCTCTCATGATTTTCATGAGACCTCATTCATGATCCTCAAGGTGTTTACTTTTTAAGTACGAGTAAGATTACATTTAAGTAATTTCTCATTAACTTAATAAAAGGATCAACATCATGTGGACAACTCCAGCTGCTACTGAAATGCGTTTCGGTTTCGAAGTTACAATGTATGTAATGAATAAGTAATTATTCAGATTTAACAAAAAAGCCCGCTTAATGCGGGCTTTTTTGTTTCTAATCCTTTTAAAAATTAACCCAAGCTTTTGTTCTGATAGAGGCTTGAGCGGCTTCTAATACTTTTGTATTCCAAAGGGCATCATCTAAAGAAAGTTTGGGCGCAGTATTGTTGATAATGCATTGGTTAAAATGATCAATCTCAAGTGTAAAGTGATTCGCTTTTTCAATAAGCTCATTCTTTGATCCGTCTTTGTCAGTTGTTATGGTTAATTGTGCCTCATCATTTTCATGCTGCCACACCGTGTGGCACATCAACTTTCCTTTTTCCCCAAAAATTTCAAATTGAGAACGTCTCACGCATTCAAAGCTAATATCAAATTGAGCACGTCGATTCAGGCCAAAATTAATCATGCCCGAAGTTGTGAGATCTGCCCCATGATCATTCAGATGGCTTGTTGCAACAACTGATAGAGGGTTCTGATTAAAGCATTGTCGAATCGTATGGATAGCATAAGGTCCAATGTCCCAAAGAGCGCCACCACCATTTTCAATGGATCGATCGATACGATAAAAACGCGCAGGCTGGATTGGGAAAGAAAACATAGAATGCACATACTGCACATCACCTA
Organism: Candidatus Methylopumilus universalis; assembly: GCF_006364435.1. Taxonomy (NCBI): domain Bacteria; kingdom Pseudomonadati; phylum Pseudomonadota; class Betaproteobacteria; order Nitrosomonadales; family Methylophilaceae; genus Candidatus Methylopumilus; species Candidatus Methylopumilus universalis. The sequence goes on from NZ_CP040977.1 coordinate 441,694, forward strand.
ATAATCCTGAACTAATAATTTCTTTTATACGATTAAACTGTGGATGAAAGACATACATAAATCCTTCCATCACTTTGACGTGATTTTGATGAGCCGCTTCCTGAATTAACTCAACTTCCTTTGAATGAAGTGCGATAGGCTTTTCTATGAGTACATGTTTTTTATGATTGATTGCTTGAAGAGCGGGCTTGGTATGCTCCTCGTTTGAAAGTGGGATATATATAGCGTCTATATCAGGATGATTAATCACTTCATCTAAAGAATTGAAGGTCTGAACTTTACCTAAAAGTGATGGCTGGTATTTTTCTAAACATTCTGCCGCTGCATTGACTCTTCGACTTCCAATAGCAGCAAGCTCACCAAAAGGGCTATTTGCAATAGCGGGAAGAAGTCGCTCATTGACACGTGCTGCCCCTAGAATACCCCAACGTACTTTTTTCATTTTTTTGTCTTAAATTAAACGATGTTTTATTATGCTTAGCCTTCAGTGAATAGACAAGCCATCATTTCTAAGAAGTTTCAGGTTGAGAAAAGCCTTATTAAATGCGATCATTTGATCCATGAAATTTTTACTACTTCTTTCATTTCTCATTCCAATTTATTCCTTTGCTGATTGGTCTTTAGTGCATCAAGATGATGCTGATCATTATATTGATTATAAGTTGATGAGCAAAAGTGGACATAAGACAAGGGCGTGGTATTTGCAAAATTATGCTGAACCACAAACCATTAAAAATCTTCAATACCACTCTGTTAAAAATAGATCAGAATTTGATTGCAAGGCTCGAAAAATGAGAATTTTAGCTTATGCTTTATATCCAGAACCTATGGGTCAAGGCCACGCTTTATTTAATAAAGGCGAAGCATTAGATTGGCAAGCCATCAAACCTAAGACACTTAATGATTTATATTTAAAGCGGGTCTGTAGCAAAAAGAAATAGAGTTTTATTTACGTCCGCGTTTAGGTAATACAACACCAAGTCTTTGAGCGGCCATTTCATTATTACCTTCTGAGTCTGCTAAAACCCATCCAGTCATAAACATACGCGTCATATATTGTCTGTTGTATAAAAAAGCCACAATCACCTGCCATAGTCCCAGTGTGATAATTGAAAAAAGCATATGAAGTGCTGCCACACCTAATTCACCTCTAAAAAGCGGCACAAACCATCCAAAAAAAAGATAGGTCCAACTAAAACCATAGTAACCAATTTTGATCATGCCCGAATTCGGGTGTTTAATAATTACGGCAGTAGCCATTGTTATCCCTTGTTTTAGAAAATTAAATTTTAGTAGAGATTATGAGAAATAAACTAATTGTAGTGGTGGGGGATGCGAGGGTCGAACTCGCGACAAACGGATTAAGAGTCCGCTGCTCTACCAGCTGAGCTAATCCCCCAATAACGGATATTTTACAGTATTTGTCTGCTAGGCAGAAGGTTCAAGGCAGGGGTTTTTGGCAGGGCTGTAATAGGTGTGTGTTAGAAAACATCCAGAATTAGGATATTTTGGATTGAACTCACTAGCTTAAATGAACTCTTAAAAACAGTATGATTAAAAAAACTATTAACTATAAAGATGACTTAAATCAAAGTCCGATTGTGTTGGATTAATATGGCTATTGAAACAGTATATTTGGCAGGAGGGTGCTATTGGGGGTTCGAAGATCTTTTAAGTAAAATACCGGGTGTTGTTGATACAACGGTAGGCTTCTCCGGCGGGCATGTTAAAAATGTATGTTATCGAGAAGTCACAACAGGAACTACAGGGCATGCAGAGACAGTAAAAGTTGTTTTTGATTCTGATATTTTAAGCTTTAAGGACTTACTTCTATTTTTTTTTAAAATACATGACCCCACAACACTTAATCAACAAGGTAATGATATAGGTACTCAATACCGATCAGCTATTTTCGCAACAAACAATGAGCAATTCTTGTTAGCTGAAGATTTGATTAAAAAGATTGATGTATTAGGCGTGCTTAAAAGTAAGATTACGACAGAAGTAAATACATTCAACTCATTTTTCTCAGCTGAAGAAAATCACCAAAAATACTTAAAGAAATTCCCCGATGGTTACTCATGCCATTTCATTAGAGATATTAATTTTTCTTTTTAATTGATAATGATTCATTCTAACTTTATTAAATATAATGTAATTTATGACTATGGAAGATAAAAGATGTTGTGGAAGAGGGGTATGTATTATTAATGCTCAAGGTATTTGTTGGTGTGGTCAGAAGTGGGATGGCGAGAAAATGATTTCTGCAAAACCAGATAACAACAAAAAAATAGAATTAGATAAAAAACAACTATCAAAAAAATAATGTTCATTTAGATTTATTTTAATCTATAAAAATATAGTAATTATTCTATAAAATAAGACTATGAAAAAAATTGCATATATTTTTTTGCTAGCCGCTCTCTTTTCTTGTCAAACAATACCTTCTGCAGACTCACCTGGTTTGAGTTTAGGTAAAAATCCTAAATTACCTGAACCAAGCTCATCAATTATCCCTACAGTAAGTATTGCAAAAGCATCGCAATGGCCAGAAGGTGTCATGCCAAAAGTCATAGATAGTTTTGTGATTAGTCTTTATTCAAAAGAACTAACACATCCTCGATGGTTATATGTTTTACCTAACGGCGATGTTCTTGTTGCACAAAGTAATAAACAACCCCCTAAAAAAACACAAGGATTAAAAGACCTTGTATCAAGATATTTTATGAATCGTGCTGGAGCAGGCAAAGATAGCCCAGACAAAATTACATTACTTCGAGACTCTAATGATGATGGTGCTGCCGAATTGGCTAATGATTTTTTAACTCACCTACATTCGCCCTTTGGAATGACTTTGATTGGTAATGATTTATATGTAGCTAATACTGATGCTATTTTGCGCTTTCATTATGAGGTAGGCGACATAAAAATTGATACTAAAAAATATCCCCCAGAAAAAATTGTAGATTTGCCAGAAGGAGAGATCAACTCACATTGGACAAAAAATATTATTGCATCTTTGGATGGTACAAAGCTTTATGTAACAGTTGGGTCGAATAGTAATATTGGAGAGCGTGGATTAGACCAAGAAAAAGATAGAGCGGCAATTATAGAAATTGATCTTGAAACAAAACAAAAAAGAATTTATGCATCAGGCTTGAGGAACCCTAATGGCCTCGCATGGCATCCATCTTTAGGCCAATTATGGACGGTAGTGAATGAAAGGGATGAATTAGGTAATGATTTGGTGCCTGATTATTTAACTTCCGTTAATGACGGCGATTTTTTTGGATGGCCTTATGTGTACTTTAAAAATTATAAAGACCCTCGTGTAAAAGAATCTATGCCAAAAAATCTTAAGCCTCGTTCACCCGATTATGCTCTAGGAGCGCATGTTGCAGCTTTAGGCTTAGTTTTTTCTAATACATCACAATTTAAATCACCCTATAACAATGGTGTATTTATAAGTGAGCATGGCTCATGGAATAGAAAGCCACGTAGTGGCTATAAAGTTGTTTTTATACCTTTTGAGAATAATGAACCTCAAGGATTACCCATAGATATTGTCACCAATTTTGTGGTCGGTGACGAAGCGTATGGAAGGCCTGTAGGATTGGCTATTGATAAAAAAGGAAATCTTCTTGTTGCTGACGATGTAGGAAATCGTGTTTGGAGAATTACTTCAAAATGATAAAAAAATTAGACCGCCAAAAATTTTGATGTTCAAATAAAAAAAAGCCACTCGAAAGTGGCTTTAATAAGTAACTATTAAGTTATGAATTAAATTTAATATTACTTACTTTCATATTCAGATCCAGGGTTAAAGCCACCATTACCACCAATCAATAATGCATCTGTAGGGTGAAATGGTTTAAAGTCAGGTTCTACTTCAACCTTATTTCCATATTCAGTGCCAGGATTAAAGCCGCCATTACCACCAATCAATAATGCATCTGTGGGATGAAAGGGTTTAAAACCTAAATCTTCTTCCGCGAAAAGAGGAACGTTTAAGAAAGAAAGTAAAAAAACAAAAGCTAATATTTTTTTCATAATACTTACTCCGGTAATTTAAACAAATCTAAATGTGCAAAATATTGAATATTTTTTGACCTTTAGATAATAATCGTATTCCTGAGATATATAGATGTCAACAATGAGCATCATTTATATTAAATTAATCTGGCTGGGACGATTTAGGTCCGTGATTTTGGCAGGAGCCAAAAAGAAGTGTGTTAAGAAATGCTAATTGCCTGTTCAATTCCATTGATAAAAAAACTAGGATTCACTTTCAAGGCGTCGGCCAATTTAAATATAGTGAATAAGCTTGGATCTTTTTTGCCCATTTCTAACTCGCTGATATAAGGCCTTGATAATCCCGACTTTAGACCAAGCTGTTCTTGAGATAAGTTTGAACTGAGCCTTCTTGATTTAAGACTTTTTCCGAAAGCACCATCTAATTTAGTTAATAGTACCAAGACAGTACTATGCTCTTTATCCTGTTAATAGCTAGTAATAACTTATTTTTTTTAGGGTTAAATACAGAGCGTGCTCTAAAGCGGCAAATGCTATCACTTTAGAGGTATTTAATGATTTTTTGCTTGACAGTAAGGGCCTAAAAAATACATGCTGACAGTATTCTTTAAATTACAAGAAAATGGATTTATGAGTTTTAGAAAAAAAATCGCTCGTGTTACATTTTTGTTAGCCGTAATTTCGCTAGCATGGTTAATTTTAGGAATTTTAGAATTAGCCCCCTTATTATTTCAAATACCTGGCGAGACAAGTTTTAGAACTCATGCTTCAGCAACTGTTTTATTCTTGCTCTTTGCTTCATGGGCCTTTTGGAACGAAAAATAGTAAAAATCTTTAAATGATTAGGAGAACTTATGCTTAAAATGTCCGATATATGTATTTTGTTGTCTGTCTTTGTGGCTTTTATTACTACAGCTTACTTATGGTTTAATGGCCAACAACAGGAGGGGTTATTTACAGCTACCTGGATTCCTTCTATTTTGTCCTTCGCAATATACTTTAAAGTTATCTCGAGAAAGGGATAAACATGACTAATCCAATATTATTTGGCACAGGCTTATTCTGTTTTTTTCTTGCAATTGTTGGTGTTGTTTTAACAGTTCAAGAATTTAAAAACATGGAATTAAAAGAAAAATTAAAAAACAAAAGTAAATAATTAGCTTTTAATTAGATTTGATGTTCTAGAAGAGCATTTTTGCAAGAGTATCATAGGGGCGTGCCTCGGAGCATGCCTACTAAACTTTACTTGTTAAGAAGATGCAGCATTAAACCAAAGTATAGAAATGCAAAAATAGCGACAATCCAAAATACTTTTAGCATATTCGTATTAATGTCTGATAGCTTTTGATGAATTTTTTCTAGCAATTCCACTTGTTTTAATTTTTTTGTCATATATCCCCTTTGAATGTTTAGATATTTTCAATATTTTTGATTAAATTTTTAGCCTGTAATTTAATATCTTCAATGAGATTAGGATCCATATCTCTGATCTGTTTATTGACGATCGCTAATCTTGGGTTTTTGCTTAGTTGTTGTGAGTTCGCAATAAAAAAATTCCAGTATAGGCTGTTGAACGGACATGCCTTATCACCAACCCTCTCATTTTTCGAATAATAACACCCCTCACAATAGTTACTCATTTTGTTTAAATAGTTCGCTGTTGATACATAAGGTTTGCTTGCTAGCTTGCCACCATCGGCAAACTGACTCATGCCCAGTGTATTAGGCATTTCAACCCATTCAAATGCATCAATATAGATACCTAAATACCACTCATGAAGGCTTTTAGGATGAAGGCCTGCAAGTAGAGAAAAGTTACCAACAATCATCAGTCTTTGGATATGGTGCGCGTATGCTTCATCAAGAGATTGGTTGATTGTATATTTAAGACAATTCATTTTAGTTTGCCCATTCCAAAACCAATTGGGCACTGGCAATTGATGGTTGAAATAATTCTGATCGCCAAGAGCTGGCATATGAGCCCAATAATATCCCCTAATATATTCTCTCCAGCCTATGATTTGTCTGATAAAGCCCTCGGCAGTATTGATTGATAATTGATTAGATAAATATGATTTTTCAACAGCTGATACAACCTCTTTAGGAGAAAGCATTTTAGTATTCAACGCAAAAGAGATTAAAGAATGAAACATTTTTGTTTCATCTTTATGCATCGCATCTTGATAGTCGCCGAAGTAAATGAGTATATGTCCAATAAAAAAATCTAAATGCTTTAATGCTTCTTTTCTATTTAAAGGCCAACGAAATTGAGATGCATTATGATTTCCAAAGCTCTTTATTCTAGCCGTTGTAATTTCATCCCATAATTCACTATGATCATGAATAGGCCTATGATCCTCAAAGACTTTGGGTTCTCCTTTCCAAGCTTTTCTATTCTCGTGATCAAAATTCCATTTTAAGCCAACAGGTTTTCCATCTTCAGACATGAGGACACAGTGCTTTTTCCTCATAGCACGATAGAAAGATTCCATCAGCCACTGCTTCTTTCCCGCAAACATTTCTCTAACCTCGAAACGATGTGTAAAAAAGTGTTCTGACGGAAAGCGCTCAGATTGTATAGAGACTTCATTACAAAGCTCCATTAAATCTTGATCAAGTCTATATTCGTCAGGCTCTTGATACTCAAACTTTTGAACATTGTATTGATCAAATAAATTTTTTAAATTTGCTTTAAAGGAATGAAGATTGGACTTCTCATTTATCCCAAGATAAATAACTTGATGGTTTTTTTTGGTAAGCATACTTTTAAAATCTCTCATCGCTGCAAAAATACCTAAAATCTTTTGCGCATGGTGAAGAACATAATTTGTTTCTTGCTTAACCTCCATTAAGACATATAGGATTTCATCATCTAGTTTTTTAAACCAAGAATGGTTAGGATTAAGTTGATCTCCCAGAATGAGTCTAAGGATTTTCATTTTTGAGTTCTAGTAATAGAATTGGCACGTTTAAGATTAAATGGTACTTAGATTTAAGCTGGGCTTATCTCTCAGATTCAAATATTTTACAGTATTTATAGATTTCTAGAGGGTCTGGGCAATCGTTTTTGGGAGAGAAAGAATAGAGCGGGTGGTGAGAACACATGACAGAATAAAAAAAGCTTCTTTTAAAGAATTATAGAAACTGCTAAAAGATGCTATTAATTAATACAACGCGGAATTATCTCGCTCTCACCGGCCAGTCAGTTTTTTATTTTTCGAAATAATTACATTTAGAATACTTTCAGAAGCTTCTTTGATATTTGTAGGTTCATACCCGCCTTCTAAAACAAACAATAGACGATTAGACGCATATTTTTCTGCAATGGTAGATAAAATATCTGTAGCTTTCCTATAGCCATTATTTGTATATTTCAATTGCCCTAGTAAATCATTTTCATGCGCATCAAACCCTGCAGATACCAATATAAATTCTGGCTTGAATTTATCCATGGCAGGAATTAATTGGCTTTTTAAGCCATGAATAAATTCTTCATCGCCGGCACCTTTTGGCAAATCAATATTTAATGTATATCCATAACCTTCACCACTCCCTTTTTCATCAGGGCGACCTGTGCCAGGATAGAAAGGATGTTGATGGATACTGAAATAGAAAACCGTATTGTCACTGTAAAAAATATCTTGGGTTCCGTTGCCGTGATGAACATCAAAATCAACAATTAATATTCGATTGATGCCATATTTGTTTTGTAGATATTTTGCTGCAATGGCGACATTATTAAAAATGCAGAATCCCATGCCTCTATCTTTAGTTGCATGATGGCCAGGTGGCCTTGAAAATACAAAGGCACTTGAAGCCTTACCCTGCATCATTTGATCAACCCCTTCAGTAATCGCTCCTACTGATTTTCTGGCAACTTGATACGAATGTTTTGATATAACAGTATCACCGGTACTAAGCTTTGTATTAGACTCAGCAAGTTTTTCAGATTCGCGCTTAACAAGATGAATATATTCTTTTGAATGTACGAGGCTTATGACTTCTGTGGATGCGTAACCAAAGGTAGGCCAAATTAAATTGGGCTGTAATTTAGAATCATTTTTGAGAAAATTAATTACACTTGAGAGTCGATCAGGGTTTTCTGGATGATTAGGGCCGGTGTTATGAAGAATAAATTCATCATCATAAAGAACTGCAATTTTTAATTTACTTCTTTCTTGATCCGCAATTAAATTAATTGGTTGAAAAAGCGATATGAGAAGTAAACAGTTAAGTATGTATTTCACTTAAAAGTGTCTTAATTAAGTATGAGTTAGTTTCATTATCTAACCGCCCTTTTTTTGTCGAGCACGGATATTTAGAACTTCGACAGCAAGAGAAAAGGCCATTGCGAAATATACATATCCTTTGGGAATATGAACATCAAGACTTTCAGCAATTAAAACAAAACCAACAATCATTAAGAAAGACAGTGCTAAAACTTTAATTGATGGATGATGGTGTACAAAATCACCAATAGGTTTTGCAGCCCACAGCATGAAAATGACAGAGATCAAAACAGCGGCAACCATAATTGAAATTTCATCGACTAAGCCAACTGCAGTAATAACACTATCGAGTGAAAAAACTATATCAAGGATACCTATTTGGAAGATAGAGCCCCAAAAAAGGTTCTGAATTGATTTAGATTTGGTACTGGAGGCATTAATTTCACTTGCGGTTTTTTCTTCTGCCTCAACCTCAAGATAAATTTCCTTGCTAGCTTTCCATAAAAGAAATAAGCCCCCGAAGAATAGGATTAAATCTCTCCCACTAATTTCTTGGTTATAAAAAGAAAAAAGTGCTTCTGTTAATCCCATTACCCAAGATAAGCTTAATAGCAATAGGATGCGTGTAACCAAAGCGAACAATAATCCAAAACGGCGGACTGATTCTCTTATTTCTATGGGTAGGCGGTTGGCAAGAACGCTAATAAAAATAATGTTATCAATGCCTAATACAATTTCAAGAGCTACAAGTGTTAAAAAAGCAATGATTGTATTTGGGTCAAGAATGAATTCAAGCATTTTGTACCTATTCTAGTTTTTAGTTGTTTGTGTATGTTTATTTTATAGTTTTTAGATAAAAACTATACATCTTTTAAAAAGTATACGTGACTGTCGCTCGAGCAGTAAGTGGGTAGCCATACATAATGTTGTTATTGTTATGAGCCGACTGATAGTAGGTTTTATCAAGTAAATTTTCTATATTTAACTGAAGTTTAGTTTGTTTATTAATATTTGCATAAATGGCAGCATCCAATCGAGTGTATCCAGGAAGATTTACTGCTGTTGTTGTGGTTGGTGTAGCAGCATACATATCACCGCGGCTTACAACACCTAAAGCTGCGCTCCATGTTTCATTGATTTCATATTTATTCCATAATGAAAATGTATGTTTTGGCACGTGACCTAAAGTTGTACCTGGTGCAATTGGAGTAGACCCACCTTGATTTTTCGTAATTTCTGCATCTTGGTAAGTGTATCCCCCATACATACTGTATGAATCAAATAATTTTCCTGCAACACCCAATTCAAAACCTTTTGTTACCTGGCCGTCAACAATAATGGTATTGGAAGAATTTGAAGGGTCTGTAATTGCCATCTTCGATCTTTCTAAACGATAAATAGCAGAACTAATTGAAAAGCTTTGTAATAAGTCATACTTTATTCCTGCTTCAATATTTGTAAATTTTTCTGGGTCAAATGATTTGATAGAAGATGTAAGTGACGTTAATTGTTCTCCAGTTCGAGGGAGGTAACTTAGACTATAGTTTGTGTATAAAGAAACGGGTTCAATAGGTTTATATACCAAACCAACTCTAGGAGAGATAAATTGATCATTGATGGTGGCGCTATTTGCAGGAGCAACGCTATCATTAAATTTAGTTTTAAATTTATCATAACGTAAGCCCGCGATGATTTGAAATTGTTCATTCAAATATATTTGATCTTGAAAATATATGGCTTGGTTGTAAATATCAGTTGCAGTATTTCGACTCTTAGTTGATTGCCAATTTAATAAAGCGTATGGGTTTGAAGCTAAAGGGGTAGGGTCACTACCACTATTTACAATTCTATAATTTTGATTTTCTTGCAATCCAATTTCCAAGCCCGTTAGAAGCTTATGGGAAACTGATCCCGTCTTAAAGTTATAAGTTAAGTCTGTTTGGTTGAAAAAATTTTGTCTTTGCGTATTGTCATAATATCCATCAATAGTGACTAGCCCATTTGAGACCTGACTATTTGCATATACATTTTGATAATATTTGTCGTAATCAGAAAATCGTGTGTGATTTTTAACACTCACACCATTATCAAAAGTATGGTCAATAATTGCATAACCATTTTTAACTATCGCTTCATTTGGGCTTTGTGATGCATTTCCAAAAAATGTTGATCGACTCGTTGAATAGGGGTAGCTTTTAAGCCCATTGTCGACAGAAGGAATGCCTCGATCACTCGTTCTTTTATCATTAAAATATTCCATACCTACAACAACCTTCGTTTTGTCTGATGGCTTAAATGTAAAAGTTGGATTAATGGCTTTTCTTTCGCTTTCAACGCCTTGTCTAAAACTTCCAGAATCTTCAATCATAGCGTTGACTCTTACAGCAAGTGTTTCATCAATGCGGTTGTTAAGATCTATTGATGAGCGTTTATGGTCATATGCGCCACCTTGTATTTTTATTTCATTTTTATTTTCCCAGGTAGCCTCTTTGACAACGCGATTAATCACGCCACCAACCCCACCCCGACCGAAAATCATTCCGTTAGGACCCATTAACACCTCAACGCGATCTATATTGTAGAGATCTCGGTAATATTGAACGTCATCTCTCACACCATCTACAAATAAGTCTGATGTACTTTGGTTGCCTCTAAACCAAATACTGTCTCGATTGCCCTCTCCTTGACCTGCCATGACACCAGGGGAGTATTGAATTGCATCTTTCAGCCCAAGTAGAGATTGATCTTTGATTTGTTCTTCAGTGATCACTGAAATTGATTGGGGAATATCGCGAATACGCGTATCTGTTTTTGTAGCAGTACTCGTTGTTTTTTTAAGGTATGTTTTAGCTAAATTGTCCTTAACTTCAATCTCATGTAATTCAATTCTCTTATGGTATAGATGATCTTTTGAAGATGTATCAGCCATTGACAGGCTCGGTAACATACCTCCAATAAAGAGGTAAGCCCATATCTTTTTGAAATATTGGGGTTTTTTGTGTATTTCCATATCTAAATGATAATCATTCTCATTTAAAATAGCAAGAAAAATTATGCCCAAATCGCTTCGGATGAGAGGGTTTTAACTGGAGAGGAGTAGGGTTGAGTAACAAAAAACAGTTATTCATACTAAAAGCCGGTATCAAAAAAAATAATCTTCAATATAATTAAAAGACTTCTTTTATTGTCTTAAGAATGGCGAGGTCTACTAAATGAAAGCATTAGTCAAAAAATACGCTAAAGAAGGTTTATGGCTAGAAGATATGCCAGAACCTGAAATGGGTAATAACGACGTACTAGTTAAAATAAAAAAGACAGCTATTTGCGGCACAGACATTCATATTTACAATTGGGATGAGTGGGCTCAGAAAACAATTCCCGTTCCTATGATTACTGGGCATGAGTATGCCGGAGAAATTGTAGATATCGGCTCTAATGTAACGGACTTAAAAGTAGGTGATATTGTCTCAGGAGAAGGTCATCTAACATGCGGCCGTTGCAGAAACTGCTTAGGTGGCAGAACGCACTTATGTCCCAATACAATAGGCGTAGGCGTAAATCGAACAGGATGCTTTGCAGAACTTTTGTCAGTTCCTGCTAAGAATATCTTTAAACCCAGTCGTGAAATTTCAACTGACTTACTTGCTATTTTTGATCCTTATGGAAATGCAGTTCACACAGCACTCTCTTTTAATATGGTGGGCGAAGATGTTCTGATCACAGGAGCAGGTCCAATTGGTATGATGGCTGCTATGGTTTCAGACCATGCTGGCGCAAGAAATATTGTGATCACAGATGTAAATCAATATCGTTTAGACCTTATCAAAAAAATTCTTCCACGTGTAATTACAATCAATGTTGAAAAAGAATCAATAAGCCGTGACATGATGAAGTCTGTGGGTATTTTTGAAGGATTTGATGTGGGACTCGAAATGTCAGGCTCCCCCAAAGCTTTTAGTGGGATGTTAAGCCTTATGATTAATGGCGGCCATATCGCTATGCTAGCAATCATGCCTGCAGGTTCTGGCATAGATTGGGATATGGTGGTCTTCAAAGGCCTCACAATTAAAGGTATCTACGGCCGGGAAATTTTTGAGACTTGGTATAAAGGCACCATGATGGTTCAAAGTGGTCTGCCTTTAGAAAAAATGATTACACATCGATTCCCTTACACTGAGTTTAAAGAAGGTTTTGACATTATGCGATCAGGCAAGTCTGGCAAAATTATCTTAAATTGGGAAAATTAATGTTAAGGATCTTTAATGAGCTTTAAAAAAGCTAAAGAAAGTTTTTCGTCTGATTTAGAAGAAATTAAAAAAGCAGGACTATGGAAAACTGAGCGTATTATTAATTCTGATCAGAAAAGTAAGATTCAGCTTTCTGATAATCAAGAAGTTATTAATATGTGTGCGAATAACTATCTTGGTTTGGCTAACAATCCCGAAGTCATTCAAGCGGCAAAAGATGGTCTTGATCGATGGGGCTTTGGTCTTGCCTCTGTAAGATTTATATGTGGAACACAAACACTACATAAAACGCTAGAAGCAAAAGTGAGCGAGTTTTTAGGCACAGAAGATACGATTCTCTATGCTGCATGCTTCGATGCAAATGGTGGTTTATTTGAAACCATACTCACAGCAGATGATGCTGTTATCTCTGACGAACTCAATCATGCGTCCATTATTGATGGCATTCGTTTATGTAAAGCGCAACGTTATCGTTATAAAAATAATGATATGAATGATTTACGTGCAAAACTAGAAGAAGCCAAGAAAAATAAAGCGAGACGTATTCTAATTACCACCGATGGCGTATTTTCTATGGATGGTACGATTGCACAATTAGATAAGATTTGTGATCTTGCAGATGAATTTGATGCCATGGTGCATCATGATGATTGCCATGCAACAGGATTCATGGGAAAAACAGGCCGCGGCATTCATGAGTATTGTAATGTCATAGATCGCGTGGATATCATCACAAGTACATTTGGCAAAGCTTTAGGTGGGGCCACTGGTGGTTTTACATCCGGACGTAAAGAAATTATTGATATGCTAAGACAAAGATCTAGACCTTATTTATTTTCAAATACACTTGCCCCTAATATTTGCACTGCTTCGTTAAAAGTTTTTGAGATGCTAAAAAAATCAACTGCACTTCGTGATACGTTGGAAAAAAATGTCCATTACTTTAGAGCTGGAATGCAAAAAGCTGGCTTTGATGTAAGCGATGGTGATCACCCTATTGTTCCTATTATGTTAGGTGATGCCAATATTGCCCAATCAATGAGTAAAAAATTACTAGAAAAAGGTATTTTTGCGATTGGATTTTTTTATCCAGTTGTGCCGCAAGGAAAAGCTAGAATTAGAACGCAAATTTCAGCTGCGCATACATTTGAAGATCTAGACAAAGCAATAGATGCTTTTGCAACAACCAAAGCTCAGCTAGACTAACTGTCAGAATATTTCGTGCCTATGGCGCTAATAAATCTTTACTGAGCAAATAGGGCAGGTACATTTCCAAGAATGAACAAACCAGTCAAATGCTTCATTTTTATTTTTATATTTCATAGTTTTCTCACAAGTAATTAAACGCAATCGCCCATTGCTGACGAATATCTATGCCAGCAGTCTTTGTCATTCTGTTTACATACAAAATTATTTTCATCTGAATTTTTTGACATTTCTGAATTTTTTAAATTTTCATTTTTCTCTAAAATTTTAGATGTTTTAATTTCTTTTTTTGATTTCATTTTCATTTCCTCACAAATAGTTTCTATGAGCAAATTCTATGTCTCTTGTTTAGATAAATCCAATGAATTGTTCTTAAGTATGTGATAAGTATTACTTATCAATAGCAAAACCTATCAAGGGTAATGGTAAGTCCTAATGATAGATTTTTGGTAAGGCGGTAATAGGGCTATCTTACAAAGCGTCAAAACTTTTAGAGACTTTTAGCTTTATTATTTTTTGCTACTAAGCTTCGACAGCTTATTTTTAATCTTTATATACTCTTGTTCGGTAGGATCGCTCCAGTTGCCGCCAGAAGCATTCACCATATAAATTAAGGCCCCAGAAAAGTCTTCTAAAGTTAAATCAGGCTTCCCGCCTTTTGCCGGCATTTTTCTCACACCGTTATATGCTTCAGCAATTACATGAACCTTGCCTTCTTTAATAATAGGAGCCCAGTCGCGATTATTCTGAAATTTAGGAGCCCCATTCATACCGGCAGCATGACAAGCTATACAAACCGCTTTATAAGTAGACTCTCCATTTGCAGAAGAAGTTAATGGGACTAATGTAGTCAGTACAAAGAATGAAAAAATTATAATTTGTCGTAGCATAAGGTTTATTGATAGCACATTCGATATTTGTAAAATTTGGAGGTGTAGCTAAAAACACATTTTAGCTGGGAGTTTAAAGGGTGTGCAAGCAAAAGCTAGATTTTGTGTTAATTTCTAAGTTATGAAGAATACGAATTAACTAAATGCTACATGTCTACATCTAATCAATCACTATTGAATCAACTATTAAGTAGAGACCTTACTTATACTTACCACTGCTCACCTTTTATAAAAAGGTTATTTGAGGCAGATAAAGCGCTTGAGCAATTCTCACTTCAGCATATTAGTCATCCTTTTAGTCGGCAAGAAATGGAATCATGGCTAGATAGCCGACGAATTTCTGACGAGATTAGTTTAAATAAATCTCTTCGTATACTTCGTCAGCAAGTGATAGCAAATATTATTCTTCGCGATCTTAATAAATTAGCTGATTTAGATGAAGTTTTAAAGTCAGTAACAGCGCTTGCTGAAATCACTCTAATTCATGCACATCAATTTCATTTCAATGCCCTGAAGTCTATCCATGGTGCTCCGATAGGATTAAGGGGAGAAGAGCAGCTATTAAGTATTGTCGGCATGGGAAAGTTAGGTGGAGAAGAGCTTAATGTGTCATCTGATATTGATCTAATCTTTGCTTACCCAGAAGAAGGAGATACTGAAAGTAAGGAGTCTATAAGCAATCAAAGCTTCTTTATTAAACTTTGCAAAAAAATTATATCGAGCCTTAATGATGTGACAGAAGATGGGTTTGTGTTTCGCGTAGATATGCAATTAAGACCTTTTGGTTCTGAGGGGCAGATTGTATGTAGTTATCAAATGCTAGAAGATTACTATCAAAAATACGGGCGAGAATGGGAAAGATATGCTTGGGTCAAAGGTCGAGTTATTGTAGGACCTCAAATAGAGCTTACTAAAATTATTGAGCCATTTGTTTATCGTAAATATTTAGATTACGGTGCATTGAATTCTATGCGTGATTTAAAAACTCAGATTCAAAATGATGTAAATAAAAAGGGCATCCAAGAAAATATTAAAGTTGGTCGAGGCGGTATTCGTAAGATTGAGTTTATTGCACAAGTTTATCAATTGATACGAGGTGGCCAAGATAAAACATTAAGACTTAAATCGCTTTTACCTGCATTAGCACTTCTCGAAACTAAAAATTTATTATCTAAAAATGGAGTTAAGTCATTAACTGAGGCTTATAAGTTCCTAAGAAATTTAGAGCATAGACTTCAGTATATGGAAGACATGCAAACGCAAGAGCTACCAAAAACAGATGAAGGTAAATTAAGAGTGGTTCAGTCTATGCATTACCAGGACTGGAATATGTTTTATCAAGATCTTGAAATTCACAGAGCAAACGTAGAATTCTATTTTGATGAGGTTTTTAAAGAAACAATTAAAGATGAAGATTCGCCGCAATTAAATTTAACTAAAGTGCTATGGAATAGTGCTTTAACTTTAGAAGATGCATATAAGTATCTAGAGGAATTAGGATTTAAATTACCTGATGAAACCTATCAGATTCTTCAAGGATTAAAGGGTAGTTCACGTTATTTACATTTACCTGAAGTAAGTCGACAACGATTCGATCTCCTCATGCCTTTAATTATCCATGAGGTTTCTTCAGCTTCTGATCCTAATTTAGATTCAACGCTGATTAGAATCATTTCAATTTTAGAGAGTATATGTAGGCGTGCGAGTTATCTTGCCATGCTCACAGAAAATCCAAGTGCATTAAAGATACTTATTAAACTATCTAAAGCGGGCCCGTGGCTTACGCAATATCTTATTCAGCATCCGATATTGATTGATGAATTGCTTGATATTAATCATTTTTATTCAAAGCCAGATTTTGTGGCAATAAAAGAAAAGCTTCATAAAGATTTATTGGAAGCTAAAGATGATATTGAGCAGCAAATGAATATCATGCGCAATATTAAGCACGCTAACATTTTTAAGCTGGCTGCATTAGAAGTCATAGGTGATGTGTCAGTTGAAAATCTCTCTGATTACTTAACTGAGCTTGCTGACCTACTTATAGGAGAAACGCTCTTATTGGTATGGCGTCATATGTATCCAGAGCAAAATGACCCACCTAAATTTGCTGTTATTGCTTATGGGAAATTCGGAGGTAAAGAAATGAGCTATACCTCGGATTTAGACATTGTGTTTATCTATGATGACAAGCGAGATGGCATGGCAGAAAAATATGCAAGATTTGCACAGAGGATTAATAGTTGGCTCAACACTTACACATCCTCAGGCATTCTCTATGAAATAGATCTTGCATTAAGACCTGACGGAGCAAGTGGTCTATTGGTGAGTTCTATTGATGCTTTTAAAGATTATCAATCAAAGAGAGCTTGGACATGGGAACACCAAGCAATTACCCGTGCGCGCTTTTGCGCTGGAGATGAAAGTATAGGCAAGCAATTTGAAAAGGCTCGATTAGATATTCTAGAAATGCAAAGAGATATAAAGCAGCTAAAGATAGACGTATTGGATATGCGCGAAAAAATGCTCGAGAAACACAAAGTCGATCATGAGCTTTTCGATCTAAAACAAGATCGTGGCGGCATTATTGATATTGAATTTATTGTGCAATATTTTGTTTTAGCTTTTGGTTCTTCAAATAAGGCACTTACTCAAAATATAGGCAATATTGGATTACTTAATCTTTTTAGTGAGCAAAATTTAATGGACGCTCTCACAGCTAAAAAACTCATCAGCGCTTATCGATTATATAGAGAGCTTCAACATCAATTAGGTCTTGAGACTAAATTAGATGGAAAAATAAAGTATTCTGAAGTTACTAATCACCCGGCTGAGGTTGTATCTATTTGGAAAAGTATTTTCAATAGTTAATTTTTTTTACGCTTGAAAATATTTAATCTCAATAAAAGCAATAGAGAAACTATGACAGCGTAAATAAGTGGCTCAGTCAAATCCTTTTTTACAAGCCATACAAAATGAAGTACACCTAGTATAGCTATGAGGTAAATAAGGCGATGCAATCTTTTCCAATTTACTTTAAGTCTTCTCATCATCCTATCTGAAGAAGTGATAGCTAATGGAAGTAATAAAAGCCATGCTAAAAAACCTACAAGCACATAGCGATGTTTAATAATGTCATTTTTGATATCGATCCATGCAAAATGGTAGTCAAGCCATATATAGCAAAATAGATGAATTGATGCGTAGAAAAATACAAAAAGTCCCAGCATTCTTCTGTATAGAATCCACTGACTAATCGTTGTAATGTTTCTTAAAGGTGTCATGCTAAGTGTTAAACATAAGAAAATGAGCGTCCATTTTCCGAAGTGACGTTCAATAAACTCTATGGGATTAGCTCCAAGATTATTTTGTAATATATCTATGCCGATAGAAAAAATAGGCCAAAGACCTAAAATAAAAATAAAGCGTTTGATATAGATTGGATTTAACTTCAAGGCGAATTAAAAATTTTTATTTAAATCCATACCTTGATAAAGATGAGCTACTTCTTCTTTATAGCCATTAAACATTTGCGTTTTAAGTCTAGGAGATAAAAGGCTTTCTCCAATTCTTCTCTCGGTAGCTTGTGTCCATCGAGGATGATCTACTTCAGGATTCACATTGGAATAAAATCCATACTCTTTGGGATTGGCTTTCATCCAAGTAGATATAGGCATTTTTTCTACTAATCTAATCTTAGTAATTGCCTTGATACTTTTAAAGCCATATTTCCAAGGGACTACCAACCTAATAGGTGCGCCATTTTGTTTTGGTAAAACTTTTCCATATAAACCCACTGCCAAGATAGTGAGTGGATGCATAGCTTCATCTAATCTTAGTCCTTCCGTGTATGGCCAATCTAGCATGTCATCTTTTTGCCCAATCATTTCGCTTGGGCGCTTTAGTGATACAAATTCAACATATTTAGCATTTCCTGTTGGCGTTATTTTTTTAAGTAACGAATTTAATGGAATACCTATCCAAGGAATCACCATAGACCAACCTTCAACACAGCGAAGTCTATAGATGCGTTCTTCTATTGGTATGAGCTTTATGAGTTCATCTATATCAAGTTTTAATGGTTTCGCTACAGAACCTTCAATCGAAATCGACCATGGGTCAATTTTTAATAAATGCGCATGATCTTGTGGATCTGATTTTGAAGTACCAAATTCATAATAATTGTTATAGCTTGTAATATCTTTAAAAGAAGTGAGCTTTTCATTACCATGGTCTTTTGATTGAATAAAGGAAGGGAGAGTATTAAGCGCAGTGAAACCCGTGTTTGTAAATGTGGATAGTGCAGTAGAGCTTAAAATTAGACCTAAATTTTTTATAAAATTTCTGCGGTCATTATAAATATGCTCAGGTGTAATTTCTGATGAGGGTATTTTTTTAAATGTAGTCATAGTGAATTCTAACTATTTTTTCTATATAAAGCTGAGCTAATATCTCTAGAAGTAGATATTTTAATGAATTTGATAGTTTGTCAGAAGTTTTTAGGGTTATGAATTTTGGCAGTATAGAATAGCGAAATACAAATGCAGATTAAATAGTATTGAACTTTAAAAGTAAGAAATGTATCTAGATCACTTCATTAATATGAAAGATAAAAAAATGGCAAAGAAAAAATGTAAATATAATTGGCATATGGCTTTTAGATGCGGCCTTGGTTCAGCATTTTATATATTAGGTATTGCCGCTTTTATTAAATATTTATTCAATTAGGTCTGATGTCAAAAAAAGAGACTTTATTAACCGAAGGAGATATTTCCAGGCTGATCGAAATGGCTTGGGAGGATAAAACACCTTTTGAAGCCATCTTAAAGACGTATCAACTAGATGAGCCTTCTTTAATGAGGCTCATGCAAAAGCACCTTAAGCCTTCATCTTATCGATTGTGGAGAAAGCGTGTTAAAGAGCGATCAAGTAAGCATTTAAAACTTAGATCGCCTGACATTAAGCGAGATCACTGCGTTACTCAATATAAAATTAGCCGTTAAATTATTATGGGAATGGTAAAAAAAGAAAACTTACCGACAAAAATTTGCCTAGTTTGTCAAAAGCCTTTTTCTTGGAGAAAGAAGTGGCAGCTTGTTTGGAATGATGTTAAATACTGCTCAGAGCGATGTAAGCGTCATAAAAATTAAGCATGATCGGAAAAATTAGAAAAAAACTTCTACCACCTATATTATCAGAGGCCATTCCGGACACTATAATATGCCCAATATGTAGCAGAGTTATTCCAGAATCTCAAAAAGATGCGCACCATTTAATTCCAAAATCTAAAGGCGGTAAATCTACGGAATATCTTCACCGAATCTGCCATAAACAAATCCACGCTTTATTTAATGAAAATGAACTCGCTAAAATATTGAATACTGCAGAGTCATTAAGAAACCATTCCGATATGCAAACGTTTATTAATTGGGTGAAAAATAAGCCAGATAATTTTTACGAGAGAGCTGCTAAAAGTTCACGTATTAAGAAATAGTGAGATCATTCATAGTATTTTTTGCAACACATAGAAAAGTATGATCATAAGAATTGTTACCATCATCATTGAAGTGAAGAAGCCATAACCATTTTTAAGTAACCAACTAAATAAAGGTAATACAGGCATTACTGGCAATACGTAAATAAAATTTTCATTGGCTAATTTAGCAATTTTCTCTGTATCTTTGCTTTCAAACCAAATCATCGTATAAGCAGTAAAAGAAATAATTGGCAGCGCTAACAAGAGCGCAGCTAATTTTGTATCTTTCTTGCTTAACTCAGTAACAAGAACAATCACCAAGACAGCGATAATAATTTTTATGAGATAAACCATTAGTAAACGATCTGCATGTTTGGTTTCTCAGGTATTTTTGGTATATATGAAGCTTGATTATTTGCTATTCTTTTAGCGCTCCATAAAACAACGAGGGCATCTAAAATATCATTATCCATTACATCTTTTTTTTGATATTTAGTTCGGATGGCATCAAAATTTAAATTCAGAAAATGTTTATCAAGAAGAGACTTTCTTATTTTAAAGCCTTCATCTGTCTTTTTGCTCTCAAGGATTATTTTTTCATTATTCATAGCTCTAAAGCTTAGCTCCGGATGTATTTCAAATACTTTTATATTCTCATAATGAAGTATATTTTGGACATCCTTTATCTTGGGAAATAAATACCAAGATTGAAGTGACATGGATTTCCCAATAAGTTTTTTAGATACAAGGGATGCTTTCTCATAATTCGGTTGATCTAGCATTTCTGGTGTTGGCGCTGTAAATACAGAAGAGGCTTTTTTACTAAGAAGTTTTCTAGCTAATTGATCGGCTTGTCGAGGCATCACTTCCGATAAGATGACGGGTATATCGATACCAATGATTAACTGATTGGTCCCAATAAAAAAATTCTTGAGATTACTTATGCTTTGAAAAATAGCAGTTTCAATAACCCCCTCTTGATTCTGCCAAGCTGCAAACCAACCAGATTTACATCCATCGATGCCGACGATTAAAGGCAACTAATTCACCCTGCAGTATTTCATTTTATTAAAGCGCCATAGAGCGAAGTATGAATAGAACACTTTACTCAGTTGGTAAATTAATGGCATTTTGATTATAAAACTTAATAATCTCCAGCCTTCTAGGTTGTTCCATATAAGACAAAATGCATCTACACCCCTATAAAGTCTCTCTTTTCCATCGATAGCATGAAGACTTAATAAAGCATCCTTCTGCGCAATGCCATATTTACGAAGTAATTCATGATGCGTATGAAGATTGCACCATAAGAAAACGCCTTTCGGTGCGATTGATTTATAGTAGTTAATCTCTTTTGAACAAAGGCTGCAGTGTTGATCGTAAAGAATTTTTATCATATTTTTTAATCTTTAAAAGAGAAAGGCTCCAAACCATTCGGGGGAAAAATTTGGAGCCGATCGAGCAATATTTCAGCTTATTGCTTCTTAACTAGAGTTTAAAAGCCAATAAAAATTCATTTTTTATAAAAATATACAAAAAATGTAGCCTATAGATAACAGTTTATTAACTGTCAAGAATTTGAGCCATTTCAGGTGGCTTTATTACAATTTAAGCTGAAGATTTATTGTGGAAGATAAAGTAAAAAATCCCCTCCATTCTGCATGTTCTAAAAGGATAGTAAGTAACAAAAACGAAGGGGCGAACTTAGAAAAAATTTACATCAAAATAAATTTTAACTGATCTAATTTATTTATGCTTTTTTTTATAAAAATCAACACATTAAAGCACATTTATTTATTTCCATAATTTAGTTATGGTTAATGATAACCATGAAACAAAATTTAAGTGTTTTGAAAAATTCAAATCACAGGCTAAACTGACATTTAGATAATTTACTTAAACACTAGTTAATTATTTTAGTTCTTGAAAGTTGTTTTCTATCAACCATTAGGAGGTTCCTATGTTTCAAGGTTTTTTTAAATCGGTAAAAAATAAGAGCTTATTAGGTTTGTCTTTATTAGGCTTATCGACATTAGCTTTTGCAGAGGGCCATTCAGCCCAAGTTCTCCAATCAAGTGATTTTGTTGGCATTACTTTTTGGTTAATTTCAATGGCATTAGTTGCTTCAACTGCTTTTTTCTTTCTTGAAAGAGATCGCGTAGTAGGTAAGTGGAAAACTTCTCTTACTGTATCTGGACTAGTTACATTAGTAGCAGCTGTTCACTATTTCTATATGCGTGACGTGTGGATTGCAACAGGATCAACACCAACAGTGTATAGATATATTGATTGGTTAATTACAGTGCCTTTATTAATGATTGAATTCTATTTAATTCTTTCAGCGATTACGAAGGTTTCTACAGGTGTCTTTTGGAGACTTGTAATTGGTACATTAGTAATGCTTGTTGGAGGTTATGTCGGTGAGGCTGGTTATGCCGATGTTATGACATCATTCATTGTTGGTATGCTTGGATGGTTCTATATCCTTTACGAAATTTTTGCTGGTGAAGCAAG
This sequence comes from Candidatus Methylopumilus universalis, assembly GCF_006364435.1. Classification (NCBI taxonomy): domain Bacteria; kingdom Pseudomonadati; phylum Pseudomonadota; class Betaproteobacteria; order Nitrosomonadales; family Methylophilaceae; genus Candidatus Methylopumilus; species Candidatus Methylopumilus universalis. Next base: position 464,288 of record NZ_CP040977.1, read on the forward strand.
TAAAATCGCTGCAAATAAAGCTCCAGCAACAGTTCAAAAAGCCTTCAATACAATGCGATTAATTGTTACATTTGGTTGGGCAATTTATCCATTAGGCTATTACTTTGGTTATTTAACTGGTTCAGATCCTGCAAGCAGCATGGCATCATTAAACATCATCTATAACTTAGCTGACGTTTTAAACAAAATTGCTTTCGGTGTAATTATTTGGTCTGTAGCAGTATCAGAATCAAAATAAGTAAAGTAAGTATGTAATTTCTTTAAAAAACTGTGCAGCTTAGGCTGCACAGTTTTTTTATTTTTACTAATTAAATTTAATAATATCAATAGGTTAAGATAACTAATATCGATACACTAACCCCATGAGCATAGATGAGTTTAATTTAGTATATAACGCGATCTCTTTTGCAATCGCTGCTTTTGGAGCATCAACCGTATTTTTCCTCCTGCAAAGGTCACAGGTTTCACCCGCATACAAAACTGCATTAACCCTTTCGGGACTTGTTTGTTTAATTACAACTTACCATTATTTAAGAATTTTTGAGAGCTTCAACAGTGCTTATATATTGAAAGATGGTCTAGTGATACAAAGTGGTATGCAATTTAATAATGCATATCGATATGTTGATTGGCTATTAACCGTTCCCTTATTACTTCTAGAATTTGTATTAGTCTTAAGATTGCCTCATACGGAAACATACAAAAAAGGTCTGGGGCTAACTTTAGCTTCTGCGATTATGGTTTTATTGGGCTACCCTGGGGAAACCCTTACAATTGGATTTGCTAAGATTATTTGGTGGATTTTAGCAATGATTCCATTTTCTTATATATTGTATGAAATGATTAAAGGGGTCGGTGCATCAATTAAAACTCAACCTTTAGTTGTTCAGCCATTATTCAAAAAAACAAGACTACTGATTATTCTGTCATGGTCATTTTATCCGCTTGTTTATATCCTACCTTTATTTGGTCTGTCCGCATTCGTCAGTGTTCAGGTTGGGTTCACTGTTGTTGATATAGTTGCTAAATCAGTTTTCGGGATTTTGATTTATATTATTGCGCAAAGAAAATCAGAAATTGGCGCTTAGTTAAGTCTTTGACAAACAGATATATTGTATACATATATTCTTTTAAATAAGACTCATTATGATTTCAAACGAAAGTGATTCACTAGAGAGCGTTAAAAAACAGCTAGCCAAGTCTTTCGAGGTGAACGAAAAAAATTTATCTCTATGGCTGAATTGGCATGGAGGGTCGGAAGGAAAATTAATTCGCTCTCACTTGGCACTTTCTACCGGAGAAGCATTAGGACTATCAAAACATACAGCAATTATTTGGGCAGTGGTTTGTGAGTTAATTCATAGCGCCTCGCTTTTGCATGATGACATTTGTGACAGCGATGAGATTAGAAGAGGTAAGGTAAGCGTATGGAAAAATTTTGGTATACCAGCTGCTATATGCACTGGCGACTATTTAATAGCAGAATCCTTTAAAAAAATTACTGAAATTGAGCAGGGCTGGCATCAAAATATTTTACTAGGGTTACTTTCAGGCACCGTTAAGGAAATTGTTTTTGGCCAGTCAGGCGATGTCAACACAAGCTTCTTAAGTCTAGGCTGGGAAGAGTATAAAAGTCTGGCCACAGCAAAAACATCACCCCTTATTTGTTTGCCTATCATGGGAATGTTTAAATGCGCTGAACTAGATGAACCTTATTATATTAATTTAAGAAAAATGACAGACGAAATAGGACTTGCTTATCAAATTGTTAATGACTTAGAAAATATTTTATTAAACCAAGTAGATGAAATTCCTACAGATATTGAGTTTGAAAGAATGAATGCATTGCTAGTTTTAGTTAAAGAAAAGTCTTCTGAAAAAGAAATTAATTTTTTGAAAAAAAATAAAGCTGAATTTAAGCAATTTTTAATATCTTCAAATATTAAAGATGATTTAATTGATAGGATTCAATTGATACTAGAAAATATTAAAAATTCTTTACACCTTATGCCGGTCGTCATCAGACCTATTATTTCTTCTCTTTGTGAAGAGATAAACAAAAAAGCTAGCCAGTTTACACATGCAAAATAAAAAAATAATTGTAATCGGAAGTGGTTTTGGGGGAATCGCTGCAGCTTTGCGAATGAGGGCTAAGGGTTATGAAGTCGATTTGCATGAAAAATTAGATCAAATTGGTGGAAGAGCAAGGCAGTTTAATCGGAACGGCTTTGTTTATGACGCGGGGCCTACAGTCATTACCGCACCCTATCTTTTTAGGGAATTATTTGAAATTTTTAATGAAGAAATTGATGATTTTATTCAATTTATCCCTTTAGATCCTTGGTATCGATTTAGATTTCATGATGGGACATTTTTTAATTATGGCCCAGATCAAGATCAGTTATTAGAGCAAATAAAAGCCATTGAGCCTAGAGATGTAAATGGCTATCTTAAAATGCTTCGGCATGCTGAGAAAATATTTGAATTAGGCTACCTCAAGCTTGCTGATCAGCCTTTTCATAAATTAAGCAGTTTAATTAAATATACCCCCGATATTATTAAGTTAAAGGGCTATCAATCTGTTTATCAATTTGTATCAAACTATTTAAGCCATCCAAATTTAAGGCAAGCTTTCTCAATTCAGCCCTTACTTGTTGGAGGTAACCCTTTTAATACAACTTCAATTTATGCTCTTATTCACGCGCTTGAAAAAAAATGGGGAGTATTTTTTGCTAAGGGAGGAACTGGAGAAATAATATCTCAGTTAAAGATGCTGATGGAGCGCCAGGGTGTAAATATATTTCTTAATAGCGAAATTAAGAAAATTGTTACTCGCGACAAAATGGTTGAAGGCATAGAAACTGAGGAAGGTAAATTTTATAAGGCTGATTATTTAATTACAAATGCAGATCCTATTTATACAAATACCAATTTAATAGAACATAAAAAAATTTCCTTGCATAATAAATTTGTAAAGAAAACAGCCAAGCACTCCATGGGTTTGTTTGTTTTTTTCTTTGGAACAAAAGTTAAATATGAGGATATTGCTCACCATACTATTTGGATGGGGCCGCGCTATAAAGAATTGCTTAGTGATATATTTGATCGCTATAAATTATCCGAGGATTTTTCTATTTACCTTCATAGACCCACAGCAACTGATCCTGATTTTGCCCCTACAGGTTGCGATAGTTTTTATGCGTTAGTTCCAGTACCAAATTTGAAAGGAAATATTAGCTGGAAAGAAGAGGCGCCGAAATTTACACAATCTATTATTAAGGCTCTAGAGCAAACCATGATGCCAAAACTTAGTGAATATATTTGCGAATCTTTTGTAATGACCCCTGACGATTTTCTTCAAGATTACAACACGCCTTTTGGCTCAGGATTTTCTATTGCTCCGTTATTTAGACAATCTGCTTGGTTCAGGACGCACAATAAGGATGATTTATATCAGAACCTTTTTTATGTAGGTGCTGGGACTCATCCGGGCGCTGGTGTTCCAGGCGTCCTGAATTCAGCCAAAGTCATCGATAAATTGATTCCATAGTATGAAGAATAGTTTATTGATGCGTAAGCATGGAAAAACTTTTTATTGGGCCTCTTTTTTTCTTGATAAGACCAAAATGCAAGCGATTTACTCGATTTACAGCTTTTGTCGAAAAATTGATGACATGGTTGATGAAGCTAAAAACTTAAGTGTTGCCAAAAAAAAGCTTCTTATATTTATAGGTGCATGGAATAAAGGCACGCCTCATCCGGTCATTAGCGTATTAAATAATATTCCAAAGGAAAATTGGCCGAACCAAAAGCTTGTAAAAAATTTTCTGAATGGACAAATATACGATATTAAATTTTCCTCATTTAAGTCAGAAAAAGCCTTAATCATTTATTGTTATCAAGTTGCAGGTACAGTGGGATTAATGGTGTGTGACATTTTCGGCGTAAAAGATAAAAAAATGCGTTATTTTGCAATTGATTTAGGCATTGCAATGCAATTGATAAACATTTCTCGAGATATTTATGAAGACAGTTTGCGAAATAGAATCTATCTACCTGAGAGCCTCATGGGTAAACATTCAGCTAAAGAAATAGCCCACCCAACAAAGGAAGCTGCAGCAAAAATAGACTACACTCGAAAAAAACTTATTAACCTAGCAAATATTTACTTTGCCAGTGCTAGTAGTGCGATTGATCACCTCCCTCGAGGTGCCTCTCTTGCAGTTAAATTGGCTTCTGCACTCTACCAGCAAATTGGACATCAATTAATTCAGACCCAATATCAACATAAAGAAAAAAGATGCTATGTGAATACCTTATGTAAGGTGCTGATTACCTTTAAGATTATTACTAAATTTTTGCTTACTTTTAAAGCTAAACTAAAGCCTCATGATAAGAATCTGCATAAATTCATAATGACACTTCCAGATGCTCACTTTTAATATATGAAACAAAAATTTGATATTGGAATTATTGGTGCTGGCTTATCTGGATTAACTCTTGGAAATTCTCTTCTCAGTAAAAAAATTAAAAATTTCATTTTAATTGAAAAAAATTCCCACTTAAAAAATGATAAAACATACAGCTTTTGGTCAGGACCAGGATTGTTTGATATTAAAAAAAGCTTCAGTGTAAAACCGAAAAAAGAATGGTCACAAATAGAAATTAAGGTTAAAAATAAATCTTACAAGATTGATCTTGGTAGTTACAGGTATGCATGTTATAGCTCAGAATCCATTCTAGACGAACTATATAAAAAGATTACTAAAGAGGGGATTAAGGTAGAAAGAGGCCAATCAATTAATCATGTTAAAAAAAATCAAGATGGCTGGGAAATTAAAGTAAAGAATAAAAAAATATTACTGAAGAATGTAATAGATAGCAGACCCAATAAAATATTTGATGATAAGTATCCATCTTTGAAGCAAGTTTTTGTGGGTTCTGAGATTATTTCAAATCAAAATATATTTGATGAAAATGTGGTGACATTGATGGATTTCTCTGAGTCGAACAAAAATGTCATTTTTACTTATATTCTTCCATTCTCAAAAAATAAAGCTTTGATAGAAACAACCTTTTTCTCACCCGAGATAAATTTCAAGCAAGTTGGAAAGATACATGATCTTACTTTAAAAAAGTTTGATATAAAGGAAATAACAAGAACAGAGAAAGCTGTTCTTCCGATGTCGCCATATATTGACAGGAAAATGGAAGAGCAATATTTTAGGATTGGGAACTTTGCAGGAGCATCTAGACCTGCTTCGGGGTATGCATTCACTCGAATCGCACTCTGGGCGAACCAAATTAAAACAAAAAAAGAATTTTGCTATGACATGATTCATCACAAAGAAAATTATCTTATAAATTGGCTAGATAAAATCTTTCTTTCTGTATTGAGATCTAATCCTAAAAAAGCCCCTGAAATATTTAAAGTTTTTTTTACCAAAGTGCCCATTTCATCTGTTATTAGATTTTTATCTGACCAATCAAGACTGGTCGATTATTTTGTGATTATTTTGAAATTACCAAAATTAGTAATGTTTAGAGGCTTAATAAACTTATATGTTAAATAAAGTCAGAATTCACCAGTTCTTTTATTTGATATTAAGTTTTTTCTTAATATTTTTTTCTCAACAGAATAGTTTTTTGAATATTACTGATATCAATTCATCTCTCGCAATCTTATTTCTAATTATTATGTCTTTTGGTATCTCTCATGGAGCTGCTGATTCCATTATCATATGGAAAACTTTTCCTAAATTTAATACCAAAGCTATAGCTTTCTTAATTTATTTATCAATTGTTCTATTGGGGCTTATTTTATGGTTTCAAAGTCCCATATTAGGTTTAGTTCTTTTACTTTTAATGTCAATGTTCCATTTTGGTCATAGCGATCTTTCATACCTAGCTCGGGGCCCTCAAAGCATCAAGATTTCATGGGGTATTGTCATGACATTACTCCCTGTCATTTTTTTTGAAAAAGAAGTTAAATCAATTTTTGATGCTTTAACAAATTCAGATATAAACCTTCAAGTATTTGTTATGCTTAAATTTATTACAATTGCCTTTATAGCTAGTTTTTTAATTTTGCTTTATCTCGATAAGGTTATTACCAAAAAAGATAAGCTCTTTCTTGCCTTCGAGTTTTTAGTTACAATCATTCTTGCTAGTCTTCTGCAGCCAGTTTATTGGTTTACCTTCTATTTCTGTTTTTTACATGGTCTTAGAGCATTAATTAATATTGGAATTAAGTCTTTAAGAGACTTAATGTTTTTAGTAGCTTTTACCTTGCCAGTTACTTTCTTTTCCTACTTTCTTCTTTTTGAGCATTTGCAAATTAACTATTTAAATATCATTTTCTCTGTTTTAATGGCTCTTACAATTTCTCATATGCTCTTACCTTTAATTAATCGCTTACTGCTCAGCAGAGTCTATAAGCGGTAAAATTATTGACGTTCGTTTATTCTGCTACAATCTATTTCAACCAATAACTTGTTAATTAATAACCATGCTTAGTGCTCTCATTATTATTTTTGTAATTACATATGCCGCAATCACACTTGAGCATTCTATAAAAATCAATAAATCAGCCACCGCACTATTGGGAGCAGGTTTGCTCTGGACTATTTACGCAGTTTCAACAGGTGACCATAAACTCGTAGGTCATCAACTAAGTGAATCTATAGCTTCTACCGCAGAAATTGTTTTCTTCTTAATTGGTGCTATGACCATTGTTGAGGTGATTGATGCACATAATGGCTTTGAAGTTATTACATCTCGCATTAAAACTAAAAAACTTTCACATTTATTGTGGATAGTTGGATTCCTATCCTTTTTCTTAAGTGCAGTTTTAGATAATTTAACAGCCACTATTGTCATGATTTCTCTCACAAGAAAACTTTTACAAAAACAAGAAGATCGTCTCCTATTCGCAGCAATGGTAGTGATTTCTGCTAATGCAGGGGGCGCTTGGTCTCCTATTGGAGATGTTACAACGACCATGTTATGGATTGGTGGGCAGATTACAACACTAGCGATTATTCAAGGATTGTTCTTGGCCTCGTTAGCTAATCTCATTGCACCGTTATTGTTTGTTAGTCATGCCATGCGAGGCAAACTTATTTCAACGCAAACTAAAACATACAGCGCCTCTTCAATGATGACATCTGATTTTGAGCGAAATACCATGTTTTATTTGGGGCTTGGTATTTTGATTTTAGTACCTGTATTTAAAACAGTGACGCATTTACCACCTTTTATGGGCATCCTTTTTGGATTAGGAATTCTTTGGTTGGTAGGGGATTTGATACATTATAAGAAGGACGATGCTGACAAACAGCAATTCACTCTAGCCCATGCTTTGCATCGAATTGATATGACTTCCATTGTTTTCTTTATCGGTATTTTATTAGCTGTGGCAACGCTCGAGCATAGCCATATACTTCACTCATTCTCTGAATTTTTAGATAAAACAGTGGGTCGTCAGGATTATATTGTGACGTTATTGGGATTATTGAGTGCTGTTGTTGATAATGTACCCCTTGTCGCAGCTTCAATGGGCATGTATGACTTAACTCAATATCCGGCTGATAGTTTCTTATGGGAATTTATGGCGTATTGTGCAGGCACAGGTGGATCCATACTCATTATTGGTTCAGCTGCAGGAGTTGCTGCAATGGGCTTAGAAAAAATACCATTCTTTTGGTACGTTAAAAAGATTAGTTGGTTAGCTTTAATTGGGTATTTCGCAGGTATAGCTGTTTATATCACTCAATACAATCTAACTCATTAAAACGCTATCTAGATTTAGTGCGCGATGATTAGCTGATTCCAGTTAGTTGTGTAGTTCCTTGATTTGAATTGAGCCTTCATTTCCCATTCTTTTGTTATACCTTCACTTCCTAACTTTAATTTACCTTTCCATCTTTGGTTGATGGTGTCCATGATCTTCATGCGAGAATTTGAAATCGTATCGCTGAATAAATGGCCTTGCATTTTATGTTTGGAAGTTAAATTACATAATGTAATACCAGCTTTTTGATAATCAAAACCCTCACGGTAAATATAATCTAATCCCAATAAGGCTGCATTGGTTAATACCATTGAATCATCACTCGGCTGAAATAAGGGAATGTTGACTCCGTTCGCATATTGTTTCTTATCATCATGTGGACTTGTTCTAATGTAGATATATAAGGATGTAGCGACTGATTCTTGTTTTCTCATTCTTTCAGCAGCGCGGGTGGTATATGAAGTCACAGCCTCTATGAGTTCTTGTTTGTCTCTCACTCGTCTACCAAAAGAACGCGATACTATAATCTCTTTATTAGGTTCTTCTATATCTTTTAATTCTATACACATCACACCATTAAGTTCACGTACTGTCTTTTCAAGGACAATACTAAATTGTTGACGTATATAGTCTGGATCTGCATGTTTTAAATCTAGGATAGACATAATGCCAAGTTGATTAAGTTTAGGCGCTAATGATCTACCAACCCCCCAAACATCAGTAACAGGAAAATGACTCATCCAGGTTTCAAGCGTGTCTTCATCCATGACATTTAAATTACACACACCTTTAAATGATTGATTCTTTTTTGCAATGTGATTAGCTAATTTAGATAATGTTTTGGTTGAGCCTATACCAATAGACACAGGTAATCCTGTCCATTGTTTAATTTTAGTTTTAATTTGTTGGCCATACTTAATGAGATCTTTGGATTTGAATGAGGTTAGATCTAGGAATGATTCATCCACAGAATAGATTTCTTGGTCAGGGCTAAATTTGGACAATAATGTCATTACGCGATGACTCATATCTAAATAGAGTGTGTAGTTAGATGATAGAGCTGTGACATTCTCTTGCTTGGCAAACTCTTTAAATTTAAACCAAGGTGTACCCATTTTAATGCCAAGCTCTTTAGCTTCATTAGAACGAGAGATAGCACAGCCGTCGTTGTTACTTAATACCACCACTGGTTTATTTTCTAGCTTAGGATTAAATACCCTTTCACAGCTTACGTAGAAGTTATTAACGTCAATAAGGGCGATGGATTTCATAAATTTATTTTACTTGAAAACAAGGGCTTCCAGCAGGTTAGGGCGTGCGGATTTTTTAAATAAATCTGTGCTAAACTGCCGTTATGTTTAAGCGCCTCTATAGTATTTTATGTTTAATCTTTTTGTTTGCTTTTAGTCAGCAAGCAGCGATTGCGCATGAAATTTCTCATATACAGGAACACACTCAAAAGACCCAATCTCATAAGTCAGATCTTAGCTCTTGTACCCAGTGTATTGGTTTCGCAAAACTTCAGCATATTAATGATAGTGAATTTGTTTTCAATCTTGAAGAATTAAATCATTACACGGTATTTGTAGTCCAGTCTCATTCATATGAATCTCTCACAGCAATTCACTTTGCTGCTCGCGCTCCACCTCAAACTTCAGTATTAAATTAAATTTAATTTACCTCCTTAAATCTTTTAAGGACGTTTGCTTTACTAATTTTTTATTGAAGAGATTTCAAAATGAAGCTCAAAAAAATAACATATGCATTATTTTTTATGTTTACTTTTCCGGCGGTAGCTGCGGATAAAGGAACTTTAACTATACCCACCACGGCAGTAACTGGAAATCCTTTAGGTGTTGGCTCTGATCAAATGGTGGTCCCCATTTCAATTTTAAATGGCCGTGAACTTTCATTAAAACGAGAAAATACTTTAGCTGAAACATTAAATAGCATTCCAGGTGTAAGCAATAGCTCTTTTGGCCCTTCAGTGGGGCGTCCTATGATTCGAGGTATGGATAGTGATCGCATTAAGATTCTGCAGAATGGTGTTAATAATTTAGACGCTTCTAATTTGAGTTCTGATCATGGTGTATCGATCGATCCTTTAATTATTGAGCAGATTGATGTGATTCGCGGACCTGCGACCCTTCTTTATGGGGGTGGGGCAGTTGGCGGCGTAGTAAATGCCATTGACCATAGAATTCCTAAAGAAAAACTCGAGGGTATTACGGGTCGTGGGGAAGTGCGTTACGGAGGTGCCAATTTAGAACAAAGTAATGCGGCTGTGGTTGATGTGGGCACAGGAAATTTTGTGATGCACTTTGACGCTTATAACCGAGATTCGAAGAATTTACGAATACCCGGTAACGCAATCTCAAGCAGACTTGAGTCCACGCAAGTGTGGGACCCAGCAGCCGGTACTTCTGGAGATGGCGATTACGAGAGATATTCAACTAATCATGGCAGAAAAAAACTTCTTAACAGCCAATCTGAAACAAGAGGTGGTGCAGTGGGAGCTTCGATGATTTTTGATAGAGGTTATGCTGGTGTCAGTTACGCCAAACATCAAACCAAGTACGGTAGCGTTAAGGAGCCCGGTATTCTTTTGGATATGGATACGGATCGTATTGATTTCGCATCTGAAATAAGAGACTTAGGTAGTTTTTTTGAAAGGGCTAAATTTAGAGCTGCTTATACTGATTATCGTCATCATGAGATGGGCGGGGGTGAAATTCATAGCACCTTTAAAAATAAAGGGATAGATGGTACTTTTGAGTTAGCGCATGCTCCGTTGATGGGGCTTAAAGGTATTCTTGGTACGCAATTTGATAATGGTAAGTTTGATGCAATCGGACACGAAGCTTTTCTGCCCAATTCAAAAACTAACTCACAGTCCCTTTATGTTTATGAAGAACTTCCTCTTAACCAACATAAAATGACCTTTGGTCTCAGACATGGTAAACATGAGGTTGAGAGTAAGGGTGGAGGGGAGGATGCACAATTTGGTAATCCTTCAAGAAAGAAATTTAATACCAATAATGCAGCAATTGGCGGTTTATATGCGCTCAATGAGCAATGGTCATTAACAGGTAATTTATCCCATAACGAAAGAGCGCCATCTTATTTTGAACTCTTTGCAAATGGGGTACATACAGCAACAGGAACTTACCAAGAAGGTCAGTCAGATTTAAAAAAGGAAAAATCGAATGGGCTAGATGGGCAGATTCGCTGGAAGTCTGGCCAGGACAGTTTAACTTTTGGGGCTTATTTTAATAAGTTTTCAAATTTTATCGGTCTTTTATCAACTGACTCACCAGGTCTTGCCCATGCCGAGGATGGGGGTGATATTACCTACAAAAAATCTACATTTTCAGGTATTAAAGCTGAATTTAAAGGTGTCGAATTAGAAGGTAAAACTATGTTGACAGATTACGTTCAGTTTAATGTAAGAGGAGATTATGTAGACGCAAAGGATAAAACGAATGGTGGTTATGTACCTCGTATATCACCCCTTAAATTAGGCGCAGGTCTTAAATATGAATTTGATCGTTTTGGCGCAAGGTTAGATGTGCTCCATGCTTTCAAACAAGATCGTGTTGCGACAAATTATAATTACGAAGGAACTAAGGAGCTTATTACAGATGCTTATACAAACATCAGTATGATGGCGACTTATAAATTACCTACACAATTAAATTTAGAAGCTTTCACGCGGGCTAATAATTTATTGGACGAAGAAATTCGTGAGCATACATCTTTCTTAAAAGATATAGCGCCGATGGGTGGACGATCAATCATGTTTGGACTTCGAGGCGAATTCTAGCAGAAAAAATTTGAGGCCCAGGCAAAGGAATTTTGCTTGGGCTGGAGAAGGCCTTTGATGCAAAGGTCTTGAAAAATTTAACTCTTGAATAACCTATTTAATTAGCTGGTTTATTATCTTTATCTAACGACTTAGATTTGTACAATGTCTTTGATTTGACGTCACCATTTCTTTCCCAATAAGTTTCGTATCCCACTTTTTCACCATTGACAAAATTAGATTCAGATCGCTTGGTACCGCTGTCATAAAAAAGTGTAAATAAACCATCTTCTTTTCCATTTTTGTAATGTGCTTCTAGCTTTAGTTGGCCATTTTCGAACCACTGATTCCAGATGCCATCTTCTTTATCATTCTTATAGCTTGTTTGAATATATTTTCCGCCAGTGATGTACCAAAAAGTTTCTAAACCTTCTTTTTTTCCATTAATGTAATTAACTTCATATTTTAAATTTCCATTGTGGTACTTCTCAGTGTATTTGCCAGTTAATGGCTTTTCGGATGTTTCATTGGCATGTGTCGCAAATGAAAAGAGCAGGATACCTAAAAGATAAAATACCTTAAAGTTTTTAATAGATAACATATAGGAATATTACCTTAACTTGCTAAGCAGCTTTTAGAGAAATCTTTAGTTTGTCTTAGTGAAGTTTTAAGATCTTCGCGAGGGTAAAAATGAGGTTCATTAATATAAGACGCTTCAACTTGCTTACAATTTTTATTGTCTAGTTTATTAATGCTCGCAATAAAGCATGAAGGGTTGTATTTAATGAGCTCCTCAAGCACTCCTGCATATTTTGATCTTTTTTCTTGGTCAGAGGTATTTTGAATGGCTTTTTTGATAAATTCATCTAACTGATTAGAGTTCATGCATTGGTTGATTTGACCAATGAAAGCTCTTTGATTTTCGAGCTTCTTTATATCTATAACGTTATTATTTGCAGCCCATAGCTGCTGGCTTAAGGCCAAAAGTAAGAAAATAAGATGTTTCATAAAAATCCATATAAATTTAATGGTTCTTTGTCATATATTCTTGGAAAAAGTTCACAATAAGGGTCAAAATAATTCAAAATGGAATAATCTAAAATCTAGGCATTTTGGATTGAACTCAACGAGGCTAAATTAACTCTTAAAAACAATATGATAAAAAGAATCATTCATCATGAAGCTGGAAGTTTTTCCGACTACTTTGCTTTAGTTTGTACTAAATTTCTACGTGTCTTTGCCGATACTTTCTTTGCAGGACGTTATGGACATAGGGCAGTAGTTTTAGAGACCGTGGCGGGTGTGCCAGGTATGGTGGGTGGCACATTGCAGCATCTTAAGTCTTTAAGGCGTATCGAAAATGATCAAGGATGGATAAAGACACTTCTGGATGAGGCCGAGAATGAACGTATGCATTTAATGACTTTTATTGAAATTGCCAAACCCAATACATTCGAGCGATTTTTGATTATTTTAGCGCAAGGTATTTTCTATAATTTATTCTTTTTGCTTTATTTGATATCGTCCAAAACAGCTCATCGTTTGGTTGGCTATTTTGAAGAAGAGGCTGTCTATAGCTATACAGAATATTTGCAGGGCATTCAAGAAGGCAAGTATGAAAATATTCCAGCACCTCAAATAGCTATTGATTACTGGCATCTTAAAAAAGATGCACGCTTAAGTGATGTGGTTATAGCGGTTAGAGAAGATGAAATGAATCACAGGGATGTCAATCACTACTTTTCGAATCAACTTAATAAAAAAGCCTAGCAGAAGCTAGGCTTTTTAATTTAGGACACTAATAAACAATTACTTGTTCATTACGTACATAGTTACTTCAAAGCCAAAACGCATTTCTGTAGCTGCTGGAGTTGTCCACATAATATTTTCCTTTAATAGTTAGTTGCATTATTTTCTTCACAAGCGTTTAACTTGTTGTAGTGATATTACTCTCACACCTAAAACGCAATAGACGTAGTCCACTCAATAGAGCCTAAGTAAATTCATGAAGAATCATTAAAAAAAGATTAGACCCTAAGTATTTCAAGGGTCCAATTTAGATCTAATGAGGCAATATTTCAGCATATTGCTCATTTAGTTGATTGAATGGAAAAGGAAAAATTTGTTGTATGATTTGTATACTTAACTAAGGATCATTACTGATGAAAATAAAAACTCTTTTATTTGTAGGTGTATTAACTCTCCTTCTTTCCTTAAATATTTTCTCGTACCCAAGAGACGAGGGCGTATTGAATAAGCCCTCAGTAAGCTTTGCTAACCTAAAAGATGGAGATAAAGTCAAAAGCCCTTTTAAGGTTGTATTTGAATTAAGTGGCATGCTTATTAGTCCAGCAGGAGAATATGTAGAAGGCTCCGGCCATCATCATTTATTGATTAACCAGCCATTCATAGCAAAAGGTTTAACAATTCCAGCAGATTCAAATCATTTGCATTTTGGTAAAGGGCAGAAAGAAATCGAGCTCAACTTAACTTCGGGCACCTATAAGCTTACCCTTCAGTTTGCAGATGGATATCATCGCTCGTACGGCGAAGAACTAAGTAAAACTATCCAAATTGAAGTCCAATAGTTATTTCAATTTATGACTCTTCAGCATAAACAAGATAAGCAATTTGCAAAATCAGTTTTATTTGTTGCATTTGCTAATTTAACTTATTTTTTTGTAGAGTTTATAGCAGCAAATACTATACATTCCAGTTCTCTTTTTGCTGACAGTATTGATTTTCTCGAAGATGCGTCAATTAATATTCTTATTTTTTTAGCGCTTGGATGGTCGATCAAAAACAAAGCAAGGCTGGGTAAATGTTTAGCAATGATTTTGGTAATACCTGCCCTTGCTTTTTTATACACAATTTGGCAAAAATTTAATATGCCGTCAGTTCCAGATCCTTCTATTCTCTCTCTGACAGGTTTTGGGGCATTGCTTGTGAACCTTACCTGTACTTTTATTTTAATGCGATTTAGAAATTATCAAGGCAGTTTAACGAGAGCCGCCTTTCTTTCTGCACGAAATGATGCGTTAGCTAACATAGGCATTATTATTGCAGGCTTAATAGGATACATTTGGGTATCGATGTGGCCAGATTTAATCGTTGGGTTTTTGATTATGGCCATCAATCTTGATGCAGCGAAAGAAATCTGGGAAGCTTCAGAGAGTCACGAAATACCCTTGAAACCCTAATTTTCAAAGCGCTGCTATTTAAGGCTAAATTCTGGAACAAAAGATAGATTATAAGGTCGTATAGATATGAAATTTTTCTTTTTGTTAGTTAGTCTTTTTTCACTAATAAGTATTAGTGGTTGCCAGTCCCTTGCAGAGAAAAATCCCACCCTCAAAGCTGAGCTCACTGTCTTCCATGAACTTCCTAATGACTTTAAACCCACTACCATTGCGATAGTTCCATGGCATCAGTCTCAAAAAAGCTCATTGGAATTTAAAAATTATGCAGGGATCCTAAAAGATCGTATCGAGAAATTAGGTTTCACTGTCATTGATCACACCAAAAAACCTGAGTTACTCCTTTTCTTTGACTATGGCGACGACAACGGAAAAGAGATGACAGAGACTTATACAGTGCCTGATTTTGGCATGATTGGTTATACGGGATATTCACTAAATTCATGGGCTATGTATCCTGGCTTGCCAATGTATGGATATCGTGGCTACCAAACGCATACTAATAAATATACTTTGTATACAAGATATATCCATATTGATATAGCAAAACCCAAATCTAAAGACAAAGAGCTCGATAAACTTTTTGAGGGGAGTTTAAGAAGTAAAGGTACTTGTTCAAAACTTACATCAACGCTTCCATATTTAATTGATATGTTTTTCAATAATTTTCCCGGAAAGAATAACGAGACTCAGTCATTAGAAAAATCTTGGAGTGGTATTTGCTAGCTCTTGTGATGAAAAATTTTTCCTTTAAAAAATTTAGCTTTATTTTATTTTTTTTACCAAGCATTTGTTTTGCAAAAGACTGGAACTTTGATGTGCTTATGGATGGTAAATTGATTGGTGAACATACTTTCCAATTAAAAGAAGAAGAAAAATTTCATCAGCTAACGAGTAATGCAAATTTTAAAGTCACAGTCTTATCAATACCCGTTTATAAATACAAACATATATCGCAGGAACTTTGGAGTAAAAACTGTCTTCACTCGATAAACGCTTCAACGCAAGATGGAGGTGATGATTACAAAGTTATTGGAAAATTTGAAACCAATACATTTAAGTTGATTGAGCCTGCAAAAGAAGCTTTTTCTGCCGAGTGTCCTATGACTTTTAGCTATTGGAATCCATTAATGTTAAAGCAAAGTAAATTATTGAATGTCCAGATGGGCGAATACACTGAAGTACAAATTAAAAGTTTAGGCAAGGAAACTATTAAAGTAAAAAATGAAAATATAGAAGCCGACTCCTATCGAATCACGGGACCTAAAATTAATATCCAGATTTGGTATAAAGATAATAAGGAGTGGGTCAAGTTAGAATCAATCACACCTGACGACCATCACATTTCCTATATTTTGAAGTAGATTAGATTTCTCGAGTTGGTCGGCTTAGTTATTTGACTGGGCGAAATTTAGATTATCTTAAAAGCTGTCAAAATTTTGACTCTTATTAAAGTTAAAATATTTAAAAAAATTCTTCAAATTTTTTACATTCAAAATAAGCATTGATAGTTTTTTATTATTTTATTGCTTAATTAAAAAAGGCCTTTATGCAGCTATTACTAAAAGCGTTATTTGTCACGATTGTATTTTCTAGCACCGGTATTTCGGCTCCAGCCTACATTATTCCCGTGGCGCCTGGTTGGAAAGTGCAGCCAATTATCACTGTAGGTGAATCTGCTGGTAATGGCTATGCCATGGCTGGTGTGCCAGATGGTTTAGGTGTTTTTGCAAATAACGATGGTACTTTTAATTTGCTTATGAACCATGAGATTCCTAACGATAAAGGAGCGACTCGCACTCATGGTGAAAAGGGTGCTTTTGTTTCTCGTTGGGTCATTGATATTGAAAGTCTCAAGGTAAAAAGTGGTTCGGACTTAATTAAATCAACTGTTCCAACTGGCTTAAAATTTAATCGATTTTGTTCTGCGGATTTGCCACCTATTTCGGCATTTTATAATGCAGCGACGCGTAAGGGATTTAACGGGCAGTTATTTTTAAATGGCGAAGAAGATAAAGCAGGTGGTCGCGCATTTGCGCACACTCTAGAAGGTATCAGCTACTTAATGCCTGATTTCGGGCATATTGCATGGGAAAACTTATTGGCTAATCCTGTAAGTCAAGATCGTACTTTGGTCATTGGTTTGGATGATATTCAAGATGGTTTGCTATTGGTCTATCTGGGCAATAAAACAAAAGTGGGCAATCCGGTTGAACAATCTGGATTAGTTGGCGGGCAGTTGTATGCGATTAAAGTCACTAACGAGCGCTTTAGTTTAGTGCCTTTGATAGGTATGACAAGCCTAGATGGCAAAACTCTCAGAGAGGAAGCTAAGAAACTTGGCGCTACTGGGTTTGCAAGGCCGGAAGACGGTGCTTGGGATGCTTTAGATGCTAGTAAATTTTGGTTTGCTACGACCGATAAAATTGGGGGCGATAGCCGATTGAATCAATTAGTTTTTGATGACATCTCAAATCCTCTGCATGGCGGACGAATTGGCACCCCCTTAAGCGCTCAAAGTATAGGCGCTGAAATGTTTGATAATATTGTTGTAGATGGTGATGGTCGAGTATTGGCGCAAGAAGACCCAGGAGAAAATGCGCGTTTGGCAGTGATTTGGATGTATGAGCCTATGCTAAATAAAACGACTAAACTATTTGAATCTAATCCAGATTTATTTAAACCCGGAGTAGCTGATTTTATGACTATCGATGAAGAGCATTCAGGTATTGTTGAAATTACATCCTTGTTGCGTAAAGCTTCATGGTTTGATACCAATCGCAGGTATTATCTTGGCACCACGCAAGCTCATCTTGATCATAAAGATACAAAGTTAGTTGAGCATGGACAGTTATGGCTGATATCAGGCCCATCAATAAAAAATTAATCGTTAAATTATTATGGATACATTAAGTCATGCCTTATGGGGCTATGGATTATTTGGATATAAGAGGTATCCATGGGCTGCAATTTTTTTTGGTGCAATGCCAGACTTAATTTCATTTGGCATATTTTTACTCATCAATATCACAACAGGAAATTGGTATTTTGGTAAGCCTGCCTTGGAGTCCATTCCAGATTGGCTCTTCTTGAGTTACTCAGTCGGCTACAGTTTCATTATATGTTTGCCGATTATTTATTGTGTTTATCGGTTTAATCGAGCATTGGCTATGGCCATGCTGGCTTGGCCATTTCATATTGTTCTCGATTTTCCATTTCATTCAAAAGCTTTTTTTGCTACGCCAATTTTTTGGCCAATATCAGATTTTAAGATAGATGGTATTCCATGGACGCATTGGTATATCTGGTATCCAAACATTTTATTTCTTTCTTTTTTACTAATTTATCGCTTTAGAAAAAGATAAATTAAATTCATTTGGATATGTACTAAATCCATCATTTATAACTTCTTATTTTTTGTTGGCTATTAAGGTTTCAATTTGATAGCTATTACTTTACAATTGCCGAAACCTTAAGCTTAATCTGAATTAGAGGCAATTATCATGTCAGAAAAAAACAACATTGATAAGAAATTATCTAGCATCAAAAACTTGCTAGCCAAGCAAAACTTAGTCGGAAACCTCATTCAAAGGCAAGAAATGTCTCGCCAAGACATTGTCGAATCTTTAGTTCAAAAACAAAACTCAATTGAATTAGAAAGACTCATTAAGAAGCTTGAAGTCAATGAAATCGCCCGAATTCTAGAGGCTTTATCAGAACAAGAGCGTATCGTCGTTTGGGATCATATTGAGTCAAGCCGTCGTGACGATGTGCTCCTTGATGTTTCTGATGATATCCGTATGGACCTTGTGTCAGATGAAACGCCAAACAAAGAACAAATTACGGCGATTCGAGTATTCGACCTCTTTAAAGGCCGCTTGCGTCAGATACCTATCTACAGCAGAAAAGATCTTGAAAAGGCCAAGCCTATCTGGGTAGATCTTGTGACACCTGAAATTGAGCAGCTCGAATGGGCAAGGGAAATTTTTGGTGCCCATATCCCCAATCCTAACGAATTGACTGATCTTGAGACAAGCGCACGTTTTTATATTGAAGATAATGGTGAAATCCATCTTCACTCTAATTTCTTGCTAGACACCACTAAAGAATCTAAGAATGTTACCGTCGCCTTTGTGCTTAAAGACAAAATACTCTTTACAGTGCGAAACGAAGAGTTGCCTGTATTTAGACTTCAACGATTAAGAGCGCGTGCAGAGGCAGGTTACGTGTCACAAGCTAAAGATGTCTTATTGGACTTATATGCAGCAGATATTGAGTATTCAGCCAACGCACTAGAAGATGTTTACTCAAGGTTAGAAAAAGTGGGCAGTCAAGTTGTGAAGTCTTACATGACGAATAGCCAAGCTGCGACCATACTCTCTGATATAGCGATCGAAGAAGATTTGAACGGTAAGATTAGACGCAATGTGATGGATACTAGAAACGCGCTATCTTTTTTAATGCGCTCAAAACTTTTATCTGCAAGTCAGCATGAAGATGTTAAAGAAATTTTACGTGACATTGATTCTTTAGATGGTCATACATCATTCTTATTTAATAAGATCAATTTCCAGATGGATGCTACGGTGGGTTTCTTGAACGTAAATCAAAATATTGATTTGAAAAGATTAACAATTATTAGCGTGGTGTTTATGCCAGTGAATATTATTGCAGGTATTGGCGGTATGTCTGAATTTAGCATGATGACTAATGGCATTCCATGGCCATTAGCTTACGGTTGTTTTGTTTTAATTATGGTTGCTATTGGCGCACTAACTTTTATTGGATTAAGAGCTTTTGAAAATAAGCGTATTGAACGATTAAGATCTGAAAATAAATAATTTTTTATAGATATAAAAAAGCCACTCTTACGAGCGGCTTTTTTTTTCATTTCATTCTAACTTCTTGTTGAAGTTAATGTTTATCGAGCACGTTTGAATATTTTTGTTGTGGGCGTTTTATTTCTAGCAAATTGATGCATTCGTCTGGAATGATTTTCAGATAAAGGTTGTCTTGCAGGGATGAGATGTTTTTTGCTATCTCCAATTAAATCAGTTCGACCCATGCGTTGTAATGCCTCACGTAACATTGGCCAATTTTTAGGATCATGGTAACGAATGAATGCTTTATGAAGTCTTCGTACACCACCTGCTCGAGGAATAGGAATTTCTTCACTATCTTTCGTCACTTTACGTAAAGGATTTTTACCTGAGTGATACATAGCTGTGGCCATTGCCATCGGTGTTGGTGTGAATGTTTGCACTTGGTCTAATTTAAAATCGTGCTCTTTCAACCATAAAGCCAAGTTCATCATATCTTCATCAGTGGCACCTGGATGCGCTGCAATGAAGTAAGGAATTAAGTACTGTTCTTTACCAACTTCTTTTGAGAAGCGATCAAACATTTCTTTGAATTTATTATATGAACCTATACCTGGCTTCATCATTTTAGATAATACATTTTCTTCCGAGTGCTCAGGCGCAATTTTTAGATAGCCACCCACATGGTGCTGCACTAATTCTTTTACATACTCAGGCGAAGTAACAGCTAAGTCGTAACGAAGGCCTGATCCAATGAGTACTTTTTTAATGCCTTTGGTATTTCTTGCTTTTCGATAAAGCTCTATGAGAGCAGTATGGTCAGTATTTAAATTTTCACAAATGCCTGGGTAAACACAAGAAAGTTTTCGACACGAAGCTTCAATTTTTTCTGACTTACAAGCCATCCGATACATATTAGCTGTAGGTCCCCCGAGGTCTGAAATGACACCTGTAAATCCATCTACCTTATCTCTAATTTCTTCAACCTCTTTTAGGATACTTTCTTCTGAACGACTCTGAATAATTCGACCTTCATGTTCTGTAATAGAACAGAAAGTGCACCCACCAAAACACCCGCGCATAATATTGACTGAGAAGCGAATCATTTCCCATGCAGAAATTTTCGCATCGCC
This sequence comes from Candidatus Methylopumilus universalis, assembly GCF_006364435.1. Lineage (NCBI taxonomy): Bacteria > Pseudomonadati > Pseudomonadota > Betaproteobacteria > Nitrosomonadales > Methylophilaceae > Candidatus Methylopumilus > Candidatus Methylopumilus universalis. The sequence goes on from NZ_CP040977.1 coordinate 485,032, forward strand.
GTAGCTAGGATGCGGTTTTCTTGCATAAGGAAGGTCGTATACATAATCCATTTCTTTTGTAGTGAGCGGAATAGGGGGCGGATTAAGCCAGACTTCTCTATCACCATGTCTTTGGATAAGCGCTCGCGCATTTCCTGGATTGGCTTCTAAATGAAGAACACGCGATGCATGTGCATAAAGTACAGGGTCATCAACCACTTCCTCAAAGCTTGGTAAGCGAACAACCTGCATACTTCGATCAGCTTTTGTTTTTCGAACCACCTTGATAACTTGCATGCCGTCGGGTAATTTTTCCTCATTCGATTTGGCGTTAGTTTCACATTCAGTGCCTGCGCCCATTTTCATCTCATAAGGATCTATATGTGTTTCAACTTTTCCAGGGCGGTCAAGATGCGTGGAAGCTATTTCCTCCCAGCCTTCAGGAATTTTTTTACGCAAGAAAGCCGTGCCTCGAATATCTTGAATATTTTCTACTTTTTCTCCATCAGCGATGCGATGTGTAAGTTCAATGAGCGCTCGTTCAGCATTGCCATATAACAAGATATCAGCCTTAGAATCTACAAGAACTGAGCGACGCACTTTGTCAGACCAGTAATCGTAATGTGCAATTCTACGAAGACTTGCTTCAATACTGCCAATCACTAAAGGCACATCAGAAAATGCTTCTCGACAACGCTGAGAGTAGACGAGTACTGCTCGATCAGGTCTTTTGCCAGCAACAGCACCTGGTGTATAGGCGTCATCTGAACGAATCTTTCGATCAGCCGTATATCGGTTCACCATGCTATCCATATTGCCAGCCGTGATACCAAAATAAAGATTAGGCTTTCCTAATGCTTTAAATGGTTCGGCACTTGACCAATCAGGCTGCGACAAAATACCTACTCGGAATCCTTGCTCTTCTAGCAGTCGCCCAATTAAAGCCATACCGAAACTAGGGTGATCTATGTAAGCGTCACCTGTCACCAAAATGATGTCACAACTATCCCAGCCTAATGCATCCATCTCCAGGCGTGACATAGGCAGCATAGGGGCAGTGCCAAAGCGCTTAGCCCAATAAGGGCGGTATTTATTAATCGCTTGCGGCGTTGAATGTGTGGCATTTTGCATAGTTGAGTATTTTACCCTGATAATTCTATTAAACGCTTTATAATTAGCTACTTAAAAGAATTTAACTCAGTAAACGAGGGGTCTTTATGTACTTTGAATTGATTGATGTAGCGATTAGCTTTTGTTTATTAATTGGCGCAGTCTTATATACATCGGTAGGACATGCTGGTGCGTCAATCTATATTGCGATTATGACCTTATTTAACATTCCAAGTGCTGTGATTAAACCTACCGCATTAGTTATGAATATTTTTATTGCCTCATTTACGAGCTGGCGTTTCATACGAAAAGGGTTTTTTGATTTTAAAGTTTTATTACCGATCGCAATCGGCGCAATACCTTTTGCATTTTTAGGTGGTTTTATAAATGCACCTAGTCATATCTACAAAACTATCGTGGGCATCATTCTTTTAATATCAGCTATTTCTCTCGTAACGAACCTTTCTACTAAGATCGATAAAAAACTTAAGAAGCCTCCATTTTTTTTAGCAGTTATTATTGGCTCATGTATTGGATTTTTAGCCGGCTTGACTGGAACAGGAGGTGGAATCTTTTTATCTCCACTTATTTTATTTTTAGGATGGAGTTCAACAAAAACAACTTCAGGAATCACAGCGCTTTTTATTTTAATTAATTCAAGCTTTGGTTTACTTGGAAATTATTCTTCAGTACAAAATTTACCAGATCAATTACCGTTATTTATAGGTGCTACATTGATAGGTGCTTTGATTGGCACAACACTCGGCATAAAGTTTTATACAGCCAATACCATTAAAAAAGTATTAGCATTAGTTTTGGTAATAGCAGGCTTTAAATTGTTGCTTACATAAAACAAAAACCCCCACATACCGCGATATATATGTGGGGAAAAAGCTATCCCAAGGGCTAGTTTTTTTATGAGGTCTTAGCTAAAACAGACGGATGAATTCCAAATCTTGCCTTGAAATTCACTGAGAATCTCCCCAAATGCTTATATCCAACGTCTAAAGCAACATCTGTAGTTTTTCTAGTTTTTTTATGGCTTTTAATTAATTCGTACGCAAGCATTAGTCTTTGTTCTTCGATATATTCAAAAGGCGTTTTCGAAAAATATTTTTGAAATAAAAGCTGAAGCGACCTTTCCGAATACCCCGTAAATGTCTTTAAATCAGCCATAGTTATTTTATTAGAAAGTCTAGAATTAATATATTGCGTAGCTAGCTCTAGCGCTTTGTGAGTATTTACTTGAGTCATTTAGCTGAGAGACATATGGTCAGTGTGGAGAATTACATCTGAAATTTTTAGATCAAGTGCTTTAGCATATTTTTTAACACATACTAATTTAAGTGTTGGGGATGGAAAGTGATGAGGTTTATTTTCTTCAATAGATATAATTTGTCTTTCAGCCAAACATAACTCATGAGCAATGTCTAAAGTTGACATACCTCGCTCAATTCTTTTTTGTTTCAATAAGCTAAAGTTATATAAATCTTTTTCCATGGAAAGATAATAAAGTTATATTCGTTCCATGAATATCCTTCAAAAGGATGATGTTGAGGGGGGGCAGACTACCTAGCTAATTCGATCAACTTAGAAAGTGAATTTACCTTCAATTTCCTCATCACTTCAGACTTGTATTGCTTAACGGTAGGCAATGATAAATGGAGCTTGTCGATAAGCTCTTGGTTGTTTAAACCCTGAAGAAGTAAATTGTAGACTTCAAGCTCTCTCGGAGATAAATTTTTGAGTAGGACGTTTAAATTGATTTCCTTTAGTTCGATACGAATAGCTTTTGTAACTGCATTAATCAATTCGTCAATATCAAATGGCTTTACTAGGAATTCAATAGCGCCTTGTTTCATGGCATCAACACTTTGCTGAATACTAGCCTCGCCACTAATAAAAATTATTGGGGGGTTGATATTTTTTTCCAAAAGCATACGATGCAAATCAACGCCGCTTATATCAGGAAGTTGAATATCAACAATTACGATTGCCGGCCTTTCAAAGGGTAGGGTTTGTAAAAAATCTTTAGCCGTATTGTATGATTTTGTAATAAAACCTTTGAAAGCTAATAAAGATTCAATACTACCCCGCTGCGAAACATCATCTTCTATTAGATGAATAGTAATTTTTTTATCTGATTTACTAGACATTGTTTGATATCGGAAGCTCAATTAAGAATTCCGCACCACTTAAGTATGCTTTATTGACGCTCAGGCTTCCCTTATGTCTAGTAATTATATATTTTGATAACCATAAACCTATACCAGAATTCGAAATTTTTGAGCTTTCATAAAGTTTAAATATTTTGCCCTGCATTTTTCTTGATATACCCGGACCGTTGTCAGTAACCGAGCAGAATAATTTATTATTTTTAGTGAAAGTTTTAATTTCAATCACTTTATTTTTTTTTGATGTCAAAGATAAAGCATCAATTGAATTTTGTATGAGATTAGAAAATACCTGCCTTAATTCATCTGTATTCATATTTACCTTTGCAGATGAATTTAATAGAAATTTAATTTTTATATTTTTTTCTTTTATTGATTCTTTAAATATAGGCTCCAAAGACTGAACAAAAGTATCAAATATCTCAGATCGATAAATAGACTTATTTTTTGAAAACATGGATTTCAAAGTTGCTATAATTTTCGCTGCCCTATCATTGTCCTTAATAATATTTTTGATAAGTATTTTTTCTTTTTTACCCTTAATCAAGAGATTTAAATGTTGACTATTTGTTTTCATAGAACCAAGAGGCTGATTAATCTCATGGGCAATGGAAGCAGAAAGGGCAGCAGAAATCGCTGTTTTATTTGCTGTCACGAGTGAATTGATAAGTTTGTATTTTTCGTTCAACAATAGTTTAATTTTGGTATTTTCAATTATATTTTTTGTGTTTAAAGCAGCCATTTTCTCTGACCAATAACCATTAATAGAAATATATGACCATATATTCACAATTAAAAGAACCCAAAGCAGTGCCGCTGGGATTAAAGGTACGTCATTCAGGCTATCAATAAATCCATAATCGCTTGATAGAAGAATGATTATTCGAGCAATAAGTAATATAAATTCAGCAAAAGTTGTAATTGCGAAGATTTTAAGATAATACGACTCACGAAATAATTTCTTCTCTTTAATCTCTGAGAGCAATAAAAAATAAACTATAAATGCCAGACAAGCACTAAAAATTTGTCTATCAATAAAGTTACCTTTATTTCTTATAATTTCAAAGCCTATGGCATAAAAGATAATTAGTAGCGTATAAATTTTTACATGTCGAGGTGTAATTTCTTCTTTCAGACTCTTTGTATAAAAAATCATTAATACAAGTGAGATAAAATAAATAGTGTTACTGAGGGTGAGAAAAAAAGAACCTCGATCTAAGCTTGACATTATCAATGATCCAACAGCGACGCCTAAGATACCAAGCGAACTTAGAATAAGGGATATAGACCAGTATTTCAGTGATTTTTCTTTAGGATATATTTTTACTAAGGATATGGAATTTACAAAAATACCTATTTGTATTAGTGCAATCGTAATAAAAATAAAGGGAATAAGAAAATTCAATTAATTGACCTCTTTAAAATTTAAATGCATATCTTGCAATAAGACGATGATCTTCAATATAGCTATTTTCGTTTGTAAATTCTGAACCATACTGCAGCATGAGTCGACCAAAATTATAGATACCTTGCCCTGTTAATTGGTAGCGATGAATTTTGTTGATATTACCTTGGTCGATACTATCTAATGTATTCTCACCCCCCACAGTATAAAAATAACCAACCGACGCTGAATATGTTGGATTGAAAACATACTGTAATCCGGTTTGAAAATTATAGAGCGGATCTTTTTCTAACTTTCTGTTCCCCAAAAATTGATTGTTATCACTGGCTAAAACTACATCTATCGCGGTCATCCAGTTAATATTATCAACCAGCTTTCTTTGATACCCTGCCTGAAATGCAGTTTGATAAACGTTACTTCCAATATTTACAGTACGATTTTTATCATAATCACCTGTTGGTAGAGTCAGGTAAGTAGCAAGACCAAAGTATTCCTCTTTCGCTCGATCGACATAAGGCCATAAAGCAAATGCAAAAGTAGTGTCACCAATACCATTTGAATTAGCATTAGCTAAACCCACAGGAATATTTGTATGTTCAAGATGATTTATAGATGTTTGTGCATAGACAACAGACGGTATTTGATTAATTTCAAAAGCATGACTAAGTCTTAATAGAAAAGCATTTTGATTGATATTGCTAGTGTTTGGTGTTTTAGAGCCGTGAGAATATTTGTCACCTTTTTCAACATACACATAAGACATCTGTGCCGCATTGAATGTCCCTACGGGCGCTCTTATTTCGCCTGGCTGAAGGTCGATTGCAAAAGTGATGTTACTTATCATCGCGAGTGTGATGACATATAAAAGTTTGAATTTATTCAGATAGTTAATTAACATTAAGTCACTTTAACTGAATAGACAGTTGATTGATTATCCTGCGATCGTAGGATATTGTTCGTCTCGATTTTAAAAAGGCAAAACTGAACCTGGAGTTGCCAAGGTTAAAACATCTCTAAAAGAGCCTTGAATTCTTTCAAGTGCAATTTTATTCTCAGCTTCAAATCTTAAAACAATGACGGGTGTTGTATTTGATGCGCGCATTAAACCAAACCCATCTTCATACTCAACTCTTAATCCATCGACTTTAATAATTTCGAGTGCATTATCGAATTGTGCTTCCGTTTGTAATTTTTTAATTAAAGCGTGAGGTTCACCTTCTTCCATTTTAATTTGAAGTTCGGGTGTGCTAATGCTATTTGGTAAATTATTTAAAACTTCAGATGGATTATCAAAGCGACTTAATATTTCAAGAAGTCGAACGCCTGCATAAATACCGTCATCAAATCCATACCAACGTTCTTTAAAGAAAGTGTGTCCACTCATTTCTCCTGCAAGTGCGGCATTTTCTTCTTTCATTTTAGCTTTAATAAGGGAATGACCTGTTTTCCACATCAAAGGCTTACCGCCTTTATCTTTGATCCACTGAAATAAATTACGTGTTGATTTCACATCAAAAATAATCGTCGCATTTGGATTGCGACTTAATACATCCTCTGCGAATAATAAAAGTTGTCGATCGGGATAAATGATTTGACCATCTTTTGTCACAACACCTAAGCGATCCGCATCACCATCAAATGCAAAGCCTAATTCAGCATCACTTTTCTTAAGGTGTGCTATGACGTCATTAAGGTTGTGAGGTTCGGAAGGGTCGGGGTGGTGGTTAGGGAATGTGCCATCCACATCACAAAATAATTCTTCAACAGAACATCCAATACTTTCATAAATTTTTCGAGCATAAGCCCCTGCAACACCATTGCCACAATCTATGACAATTTTCATGGGGCGTTTCAAATGGATATGATTTTTGATCGCTTCAATATAATCATTCGCAATATCATATTTTTTTTCAATGCCCTGGCCTTCATAAAAACTTTCTTTTTCTATACGGGCGTAGAGTTTTTGTATGGCCTCTGTGGATAGCGTGTCGCTACCTAAAACCATCTTCAAGCCATTGTAGTCAGGCGGATTATGACTTCCTGTCACCATCACGCCTGATTGGGTTTTAAGAAAGAAGGTAGAAAAATAAACCATGGGTGTGGTGACCATGCCGAGATTAATGACGTGAATACCTGTTTTAAGTATGCCTTTTATAAGTGCGTTCGATAGTTCTGGGCCTGAAAGTCTTCCATCAAAACCAACGCAAATTTCTGTTTGCTTTCGGTCAATCGCTTCACTGCCAATCGCGCGACCTATGATTTCTACAAATTCAGGTGTTAGAGTTTTGCCTACAATGCCCCGGATATCGTAGGCTTTAAAAATCTCTTTCGGAAGTAAAGCCATGATTTATTCGGACTCTTCAATCCATGCGAGCTGAATGGCTTCTAGAATTTTTTCCCCGCATTTATTAGGGTCATCCTGAAAGCCTTCAAGATCTAGGATCCACTGGTATAAGTCAGTAAATCGAATTGTCTTAGGGTCTATATCAGGATGTTTGTCGTATAAAGCCTCAGCAATCCTTTGACTATCAGTCCAATGCATAGAAACCTTCCTCTTCAATATAGTTGAAAGGATTATAACTTTTAGATTTTATCTAAGATAGAACTTCATTAAGAAAGATAGGTCAGACCCATGATAAAATATCGATTTTCTGAGATAAAAATCTCTAATCATTTTAAATACATAGCGGAAATATAGACATGTTTAGCAAAGCTCAAAAATTAAGTATGGTGGACCCGGAAATTGCACTTCAAGTCACTCAGGAAGTAAAACGACAAGAAGACCACATTGAGCTCATTGCTTCTGAAAACTATACAAGCCCTGCCGTGATGGAAGCTCAAGGTTCTCAGCTCACAAATAAATACGCAGAAGGATATATTGGTAAGCGTTTTTATGGCGGCTGTGAATTTGTAGACAATGTCGAACAAATCGCGATCGATCGCCTTAAAAAATTATATGATGCTGAATATGTGAATGTGCAACCTCATTCAGGTAGCCAAGCTAATCAAGCTGTTTACTTTTCGATACTGAAACCCGGCGATACGATCATGGGTATGAATTTAGGGCATGGTGGGCATTTAACTCACGGCTCACCTGCAAACTTATCAGGCAAACTTTTTAAAGTCGTACCTTATGGCCTCAATGCAAATGAGGAGATTGATTACGATGAAATGGAAAAGCTTGCGATTGAATCAAAGCCTAAACTTCTTATTGGGGGCGCTTCAGCTTATGCCTTACGTTTTGATTGGGAGCGCATGTCGCAGATTGCAAAAAAAGTGGGTGCTTATTTTATGGTAGATATGGCGCACTACTCAGGACTTATTGCTGCAGGCGTTTATCCTAGTCCAGTGCCTTTCGCAGATTTTGTAACATCCACCACACATAAAACTTTAAGAGGCCCTCGTGGCGGTATTATCTTGGCGAAAGCTGAATTTGAAAAAAGCATTAATAGTTTTGTGTTCCCTGGTATTCAAGGCGGGCCATTGATGCATGTGATTGCAGCTAAGGCAGTTGCTTTTCTAGAGGCTTTAAAACCAGAATTTAAAGTGTATCAAACACAAGTGATTAAAAATGCACAAACGATGGCTGAGTCACTAAGTAAACGTGGTGTACGTATTATTTCTGGCCGCACTGAGTCACATGTCTTTTTAGTTGATTTAAGACCTAAAGGTTTAACCGGAAAAGCAGCAGATGTTCTTTTGGGACAAGCACATATCACGGTCAATAAAAATTCAATTCCTAATGATCCAGAAAGTCCTTTTGTGACTTCAGGGATTCGTATCGGATCTCCTGCAATCACAACCCGTGGTTTCAAAGAAAAAGAAGCTGACATGGTGGCGCAAATGATTGCAGACATCCTCGATCATCCTAACGACGAAAAAGTTATTAATGAGACCAAAGCCAAAGTAGTTGCTTTAACGGCTCAATTCCCAGTTTATGGGTCTTAAATATAGATTTTCATATCCCAAGTGAGATGCCCATTCTGCGGAACTGATGATACCCAAGTCGTTGACTCAAGAGTAAACGATGAAGGCAATTCCATTCGACGTCGACGTCGTTGTTCAGAATGTGATAAACGTTTTACAACTTATGAATCAGTCGAACTCACACTTCCTCAAGTTGTGAAGCAAAACGGTAAACGCGAAGACTTTAGTCGAAACAAACTTCACCAATCATTTAGCCGCGCGCTTCATAAACGCCCGGTGCCTGTTGAATATATAGAGCAAGCCATTGAACGTATCATTCAAAAAGTTTTAGCTTATGGTGAGAAAGAAATCACCGCTAGAGAGCTAGGCGAAAACGTCATGCATGAATTAAAAAAAATGGATAAGGTGGCTTATATCCGATTCGCATCTGTCTATAGAAGTTTTTCCGATGTCGAAGATTTCCATGATGTTATCCGCGATCTTGATTAAATGAACTCACAATCACCTCAATTTTTCATGAGTGAAGCTTTGAGGCTTGCAGAAAAAGCTTTATTCACAACATCCCCCAATCCAAGAGTTGGTTGTGTCATTGTTCAAGATGGTGCAATTGTAGGTCGTGGCTTTCACGAAAAAGCTGGTGAGTCTCATGCTGAAGTGATTGCGTTAAAAGAAGCAGGCAGCCAATCTGAAGGCAGTGATGTATATGTCACATTAGAACCTTGTTCGCATACTGGCAAAACACCACCATGTGTAGATGCATTAATTGAAGCTAAGGTTAAAAAAGTATTCATTGCGATGCAAGATCCGAATCCCATAGTTTCCGGCCGAGGTATTCAAAAATTAAAAGACGCTCATATTGAAGTTGAGCTAGGCGTGATGGAAGCCCAAGCGCAATTATTAAATATAGGTTTTATTTCTCGCATGACAAAGCAATTGCCTTATGTAAGAGCGAAGCTTGCAGTATCAATAGATGGCAAGACTGCACTTCATAACGGCAAGAGCCAGTGGATTACAGGCGATGCAGCCAGGGCTGATGTTCAATACTGGCGCGCTTCTTCCTGCGCAATTATTACAGGTATTGGTACTGTATTACATGACAATCCAAAACTCTCTGTGAGACTTTATAAACATGCGCGGCAACCTTTACGTGTAGTTGTGGATTCAGAATTAAAAATTCCATTAGAGTCAGACATACTTCTTGAAAAACCATTACTTATTGCTTATGCAAATGATAAGCAAAAAAAGTTACCACAATTAAAATCATTGGGTATCGAATGTATTCAATTAGACGATAGCGGCAAAGTTGATTTAGCATCACTTCTAAAAGAGCTCGCAAAAAGAGAGGTGAATGAAGTATGGATTGAAGCGGGAGAGGGTCTTAATGGCGCATTCCTAAAAGCTAATTTAATTGATGAGCTGATCATTTATTATGCACCTGTGATTTTAGGTTCAGAAGCTAAGGGTATGTTTACACTGCCGGCTTTTGAAAATTTAGAAAATAAAATTACCACAACACTTTTAGATCATCGCTGGGTTGGTCAAGATCTAAGAATGCGATTCAAACTAAAGTAACCATTCACCATGCTCATCGATAGCCACTGTCATTTAGATGCATTAGAGTTTAGAGATGAGCAAGATGCAATTATTAAAAACGCGCTTCATCATGGCGTTGAAAAAATTATTATTCCCGCAGTTAACCGAAAAAGTTTTGATGACGTCATCGAGCTTAGAAAAAAATTTCCCAATTGCTTTTACGCTTTAGGTTTTCATCCTATGTATATTCATGACATGAAGGATGGTGATATGGACACGCTGAAATCTTATTTAAAAACATACGAACCGGTCGCAGTAGGTGAGATTGGTTTAGATTTCTTTGTGACTAAAGATAATAAGACCATTCAAGAAGAAATTTTTGTGGCTCAATTAAAATTAGCAAGTGCTTTTGATTTGCCAATCATTATGCATGTCAGACAAGCGATTGATGATGTGCTTAAAAATTTAAGACGCTACCCAGTCAAAGGTGGTATCGCTCATGCCTTTAATGGCAGCATGCAACAAGCTGAAGCTTTTATTGAGATGGGATTTAAATTAGGCTTTGGTGGTGCAATGACATATAAGAGGGCGACACATATTCAAGCGCTAGCTAAATCATTACCTATAGAGTCTATTGTGCTAGAGACAGATGCGCCTGATATTCCGCCATCATGGCTAGGACATCAAGGAAGAAATACTCCTGGAGAATTACATCAGATCGCAACTTTTTTTGCCGAATTACGAGGTATGAATTTAACTTCCGTGATTGAAACGTCACATCAAAATACGCTCGATGCACTCCCCAAAATAGTGCAGTTATGCACATCTGCTGAGAATTTACATTAAGTGTGAACAAAAATCCTAATGGAATTAGGGACATAAGTTAAGTCATTGATTTTAAATAACTTTTATTTAGCTTAAAAAATAAGCGATCCAAAAAAACGCTTATAAATTCAAGAGTTATAAATTTATGTCATCTTTATCCACAAAGTTATCCACAGATTTTGTGGAGATGTTTTTTTAGTAAAACGGGTTGACAGCGCTCTATTTTATCCATTTAAAGAAAGCCTATTTTCTTGTTGATTTAGATAAAAAACGTTGAAATCCCTTTCCCTATTTGAGAAACCTCAAACTTCAATTGTGAGACACATAGCTTTAAAGTAAAATAGACTCCCGTCAGCAATTATTTAAAAGCCTTTCCATGACCAAATACGTGTTTGTTACTGGCGGTGTCGTTTCTTCCTTGGGGAAAGGTATCGCAGCCGCTAGTCTCGGTGCAATCTTAGAGTCACGAGGTATCAAAGTAACGATGCTCAAACTCGACCCTTATATTAACGTCGACCCTGGCACGATGAGTCCATTCCAGCATGGCGAAGTCTTCGTTACAGATGATGGCGCAGAAACTGATCTTGATCTTGGCCATTACGAGCGGTTTATCTCAGCGCGTATGGGTAAGAAAAATAATTTTACGACAGGCCAAATATACGACAGCGTGATTCGCAAAGAGCGACGTGGTGAATATTTAGGCAAGACCGTTCAGGTCATCCCGCATATTACAGATGAAATAAAATTACACATTAAAAATGGCGCTAATGGTGCCGATGTGGCTATTGTTGAAGTCGGAGGGACAGTAGGCGACATTGAGTCACTTCCTTTTCTAGAGGCTATTCGACAAATTGGATTTGAAGAGGGTCGTGAAAATGCATGTTACATCCATCTGACTCTTCTTCCTTTCATTTCAACAGCAGGTGAATTAAAAACAAAGCCAACTCAACATTCTGTTAAAGAGTTAAGAGAGATTGGTATTCAACCAGATATTTTAATTTGTAGAGCTGATCGCGCTATTCCTGATGAGGAAAGAAAAAAAATAGCGTTATTTACAAATGTTGCACCTGAAGCAGTCATCTCAGCAGTTGATTCAGATTCCATTTATAAAATACCAAGTTTATTGCATCAGCAAATGATTGATGAAATCGTTTGTCACAAATTAAATATTCTGGCAAAACCAGCAGACCTATCTAGCTGGGAAAAAATTACCGATGCACTTAAACACACCAAACATAATATTGATATCGCATTCGTGGGTAAATATGTAGACCTCACTGAGTCTTACAAGTCTCTCACAGAAGCATTAATACACGCTGGTATCCATACATCATCAAAAATTAAAATTCATTATCTTGATTCAGAAGAAATTGAAAAAAGTGGTACCAAGCCATTAGCAAATATGGATGCTATTTTAGTGCCTGGTGGTTTTGGTAAGCGAGGTACTGAAGGCAAAATTAAAGCAATTCAATTCGCACGAGAAAATAAGATTCCATATTTAGGTATTTGTTTAGGCATGCAACTCGCTGTGGTTGAGTTTGCAAGACATAAAGCCATGCTTAAAAATGCAAACAGCTCTGAATTTGATCAGGATGCTGAACATCAAGTTATTGGATTAATTACGGAATGGAAATCATCTGAAGGTGCGATTGAAAAAAGAGATGATTCTTCAGACTTAGGCGGCACCATGAGACTAGGCGCACAGAAGTGTCCAATTGAATCTGGAACTTTAGCACATAAGATTTATGGAGCTGAAGTAAACGAACGTCATCGCCATCGTTACGAAGTAAATAATCATTATGTAGATCAATTGATTAAAGCAGGACTAATAATTTCTGCCAGAACGCCTTTTGAACAGCTCTGTGAAATTATAGAATTACCGCAAGATCAGCATCCTTGGTTTATTGGCTGTCAGTTCCATCCAGAGTTTACTTCTAATCCAAGAACAGGTCATCCATTATTCAAAGCGTACATTCAAGCAGCGCTTAAATATAAACAATCTAAAGGAAGTGCATCATGAAACTATGCAACTTTGATGTTGGATTAAATCACCCACTTTTCTTAATTGCAGGTCCATGTGTTATAGAGTCTGAAGCAATGACTTTAGATGTAGCAGGGCAATTAAAAGAAATTACTACAGCGCTCAATATTCCATTTATTTTTAAATCCTCTTTTGATAAAGCTAATCGAAGTTCTAATAAAACCTTTAGAGGTTTTGGTATCGATGAAGGATTAAGAATTTTATCTGAAGTAAAAAAACAAATTGGTGTACCCGTTTTAACCGATGTGCATGATCAATTTCAAGTTGAGCAAGTTGCAAGCGTTGTGGATGTTCTACAAACACCCGCCTTTTTATGCCGACAAACGGATTTTATTAATGCTGTTGCAATTTCAGGTAAGCCTGTAAATATAAAGAAAGGCCAATTTTTAGCCCCTGGCGATATGAAACAAGTGGTTACCAAAGCCAAAGAAGCTAATGGCGGCCTAGATAATATTATGGTGTGTGAGCGAGGCGCATCTTTTGGTTACAACACGCTTGTCTCAGATATGAGAAGTTTATCTATTATGCGAGAAACAAATTGCCCAGTCGTTTTTGATGCAACACATTCAGTGCAGCAACCTGGAGGGCAAGGGGATAAAAGCGGGGGGCAAAGTGAATTTGTGCCTGTCTTGGCAAGAGCTGCTGTGGCGAGTGGTATCGCAGGTATTTTTATGGAAACACATCCAAATCCAAAAGAAGCATTATCTGATGGCCCCAATGCGTGGCCACTTAAAAAAATGAAAGCTCTACTTGAAGTGTTAGCTGAGATTGATAGGTCAGTTAAAAAAGCAGGCTTCATTGAAATGTCTTAAATAATTAACTGCACATGAAGGAATAAGAATGAGTTTTGTGAAACAAATCGTTGCTCGAGAAATTATTGATTCGAGAGGTAACCCAACTATTGAAGCTGATGTTTTTTTAGATTCTGGCGTGATGGGAAGAGCGATGGTTCCGTCAGGTGCCTCCACAGGAAGCAAAGAAGCGATTGAGCTTCGAGACGGTGATGCGAAACGTTATTTTGGAAAAGGTGTGTTAAATGCAGTAAGGCATGTCAATACAGAAATTGCGAAAGCTGTAATAGGTCTTGATGTGGATGATCAAACATTGATTGATCAAACCATGATTGAACTAGATGGAACTGATAACAAAGGCCGATTAGGTGCCAACGCTATTCTTGCGGTTTCAATGGCATCTGCTGTAGCCGCAGCCAAAAATTCTAATGTACCTCTTTATCGTTATCTTGGTGGCTCAAGCCCCATGCAATTACCTACACCTATGATGAATGTGATTAATGGTGGTGCGCATGCAGACAATAATGTCGATATGCAAGAGTTTATGATTATTCCAGCTGGAAGACCCACATTTAGAGAAGCAATGCGCTGTGGTGCAGAAGTTTTTCAATCACTTAAAAAAACATTAAGTAAAAAAGGATTTTCAACCACCGTGGGTGATGAAGGTGGTTTCGCACCGAACCTTCCATCTAATGAGTCTGCTATCCAGATGATTATGGAAGCAATATCTCAAGCGGGATATGAGCCAGGTCGTGATGTCTATCTTGGACTTGATTGTGCAAGTACTGAATTTTATAAAGACGGGAAATATCATCTTGCTTCTGAAAACTTATCTTTATCAGGTGAGCAATTTACTGACTATCTAGCTACATGGTGTGACAAATATCCAATCATCAGCATTGAAGATGGTATGAGTGAGTTTGATTGGGATGGATGGCATGTATTGACACAAAGACTAGGCAAACATATTCAGCTTGTTGGTGACGATCTTTTTGTAACCAATCCAAAAATTTTAGATGAAGGCATTAAGCGTAAAGTAGCCAACTCTGTTTTAATTAAAGTAAATCAAATTGGCACGCTCACTGAAACATTTGAGACTATTGCGATGGCAAAAAAAGCAGGTTATACCGCAGTCATTTCCCATCGTTCTGGTGAAACTGAAGATACAACCATTGCTGATTTAGCGGTTGCTACGAATGCATTGCAAATTAAGACGGGCTCACTTTCAAGATCTGAACGTATTGCAAAATACAATCAATTGCTTCGCATTGAAGAGGAGCTTGGTAGCGCTACATCTTACGCAGGCCTTGCTTGTTTTTATCAATTGAGTAAATAATTTGATATGAAATCTTTAACCATTATTTTTGTTGTGTTAGTAGCTTTAATGCAATATCCATTATGGTTTGGCAAAGGTAGTTGGTTTCGCGTTTGGAGTTTAAATCAACAAATCGAAATTCAAAAGAATACAAATACTGATAATCAGATAAGAAACAATGTGCTTAATGCTGAAGTAAGTGATCTAAAGCAAGGTTTTTCAGCTATTGAAGAAAGAGCTCGCAACGAACTCGGTATGATTAGGCAAGATGAAATATTTTTCCAAGTCACAAATCACGAAAAAGATAAAAAAGACACTGAAGTTCCAAGTAATACAAAAGCTAAAAACTAATCAAATATTTTTTTATCTTCAGACATAATTTCTATTACATGGTTTTTGATAAAGAGCGCTTCTTGCGCTTGATCTACTCTTATTTCAATCAGCATGTTAGTTCTAAGTTCATTTTCTTTCGCTGACCTTACTAGCTGACCTATGACTTCTTTTTTTTCATTGATGATTTGGTCACCAGGCGTCAGATCATCTTCTAATTCGATAAAGGCTCGGAACATTCGTCTTTTAACTTTACCTAAATAGTGAGTTCTCGCAACGATTTCTTGCCCTGTGTAACAACCCTTTTTAAAATTAATACCATCAATAAGATCCATATTTATAGACTGCGGGATGAAAGCTTCTTGTGTGGTTGGGTAAATATTAGGAATGCCATCAAAAATATTTAAATTGTCCCAGGATTCCATACTCATAGACGTATATTCAGGTAAGTTGAGTTTCATAAATGTATTGACTTTGGCAGTGTCACCCATTAATTGATAACGTTCAGTATTTTTTCCTACACGCATAATCATGACGTTATGCGATCTCACAATATCTAAATAAGTTTCCGGAAGTTTAATATCTTGATTAAGGAGAGGTTTAGATCCTACAAAACCTACGCATGTAAATTGATTGTCTAGTAAATTCAAAGAAACTTTTGATCGCAGAACGTACATTTTAAGTCGACGAAGAATAGGTTCTGCAATCGAGCTATCTATCTGTATATGAATTGAGTCATGCTCTTCGAAACACAGCATAAAGGCCAAGACTCTTCCTTTAGGATTGCAAAAGCCAGCAAACAAAGCTTTATCATGTGAGATGAGTTTGATGTCTTGTGTGAGCTGACCTTGCAGGAACTTGACCCGATCGTCACCCTCAACTTTAATCATTGAAGAGGTGCTAAGAAGAATGAATTTATTGTCTAAATTTAATGACATGTTGAATTATTTTTTTTATCGAAATAAATCGAAGACTAAAAATGATGCCTGCGAGCGAAGCAAAAAACCATTTAAGGTGAAAATCTGCTTTATCTTGCCATGCAGGTTTTTGTTTTTTCATCGCACTTAAAATATTAAGGACTGAATCTCCTCTTACATAAATACCATTAATTTGTTTTGTAATATCTTTGAGGTAAGCCTCATCTAATTTAGACATATAACGATCACTTTCACCGCCTGCGACATTATCATCTCGTGTACCAATATTTGCTTCTGAGATTTGTGCTATACCTGGTTGCAAGGCAAAGCTTTCGTTAGACCAATAGCCAATCAATTGATTTTTTCCATCGAGTTTTGGAATAGGGGCTCCCTTCAGGCTTCCAATCCCTACAATCACCCAGTCACTCCCCCCTTGAAATTGAGCTAGGTCTTTTGTATTGAATGCATGAAGCTTTGGTGCTTCTTCGCCATCCGTAAAATAAACCACTTGCGAGTTTTCAGGGAAACTTCTAATTAAACGTGCGAGCGTAAAAAAGGACTCTCGCACCCGAGAATTGCCAGACCAACCTGACCGCCAATCTAGATGATCGATTGTATCTTCAATGGCATCAAAATTTTCACAGACTTCAATAGGCGTATAAGAAGCTGCCACACTTACACCCACGAACATTCCAATACTTACTTTTGTGCCACAAGGGAGTTCAGACATAATTTCATGAAGACTATGCTTCATATACTGGAGTCTTGATACGGGCTTATTCATGATGGACATATCTACTGTGTTCATGCTTTGAGAAATATCAGCCACAAACATGTAGTTATAAATATTATGTTTAAGCGGTATGGATGGATTGATGATGGCGAGCGCCATAAATCCGATAGCTACGATTAGTGAGAGGGTGTCCGAATCGAGATTGGATCTCGATTTTATTTTCTTAAGCCACTCTTTCATAAACTTAAGGTAAGCCTACGGGAATATTCCCCAGAATCAGTCCAGGTGAATCCGAGTCGCCAATACCTGGTGTTGGGTTGGCAGGTAATATCATCAGGACACGATCGAGATTATGTTTCACATCCCACGCATGGTTATCTATTTTAATTGAGAGCATATAAGCTGCTTTTGCTTGCCTAAATAAATACTCAGTTTCATTCTTTACGGTCATATCTGTTCCATTGATCGCTAATGCACGTTTAAAGAAAATATTGCCGACATTATAATGAATGTCTGCTTTCTGTGACTGAGTAGCCACAGGTAAAAGATTTGAAAAAAGAATACCTGCTTCCTTATATCTTTCTTTAGTCGTGAGCCAGTAAGCTGTTGCATAACGAGCCTCAAAACTATTGATGAACATACGAGGCGACTTACCTTCTGAAATGTTTTGATTAAATACTTGAATATTTTTTAACTCGATAAATTGTTTAATAAATATACCGAGAGAGGTGATAAGAAGTGCAACAAAAAGCCAAGTAAGTTTTTTGGTGCTAAAAATATTTTTTGTGATTAAAGCCATGACCTTACCTCTATCAGTTTAAGTGTAAGTAAAGCAATCATTAAAAGTGCAGCCGTGACAAAGCAATGTGTTGAATAATCTTGCCCAGGAATTTTTTCGAAATATTTAATTGGTTTCTTTTCTTTTTGATTAATATCTTCGATCGCTTTTTGGAGTGTTTTAGGATCTTCAGCTTCATAAGCTTGGAAGGGTGAGTTAAGTGACTTAAAGAATTCATTTAATTCGATTTGAGGGGGTAGCGCATCATCATCTCTTGCTTTGAATGATGTGTTAAAAATACTGATACCACCAGGCTGTCTTAATACAATCCAATAAAGACTAATTTTAAGTCGGCCAAACCAATCTTTAATTTTTTCTTGAGTCGCAGCATCAATACGTCCAGCACCATCTGAAAGTAAGATCACAGCTCTTGAGCCTGAGTCTGGTACCTTGTTAAATAATTCTGCGCCTGTCGTCAGTCCACTTCCTATATTGGTTTGAAATAATGCGTTTCCAGCCGTGGCTCTGACCGCTGCAATGATTGCATTTTTATTGTCTGTTAATGGTAAAACATACATCGCAGAGTTACTAAAAGAAACCATACCCATCATGTCGTTTTTTCTTGAGTTTACAAAATCTGTAATCAATCTTGCCGCCGCTGCAGATTTCATTTCGCCTACTTTTGATTCATCCTTCCCTGCAAAGGGATCATCCATACTGGCACTTCGGTCTAATACCAAACCAATTTGAGCGCCTATCCCTGTTTTTTCAATTTCTCTTTGTTGAGAGTGGGGACCGCTCAATCCTACGATAATTGTAATTAGAATGAGTGTGGCAATAAATTTTAAAATGATTGCAATGATGCTTGAGAGACGGTCTTTTGGAATCATTTCATTCCATGAATAATATTGAAGAGAAGTCTCTTTAAAAATTAGCGGAATAAATGCTAAGGGTAAAAACCATAACACCCATGGAAATGAAAGCGTCATTTAGCAATACCTTCCACAAGTGAGCTTTTATCGACGATCAGTTTTCTTTCACAATCTCGACAATGCTTCGAGAAATTCTTCAGCCATTTGAGTATTGCTTCGTTGTCCTGTTTTTTTGATGAAGCATTAAAAAATACGAGCGTTGAAAGCTTAAAAAACTCTCGAAGTTCCGCGTCGATATTTTCAAAAGAATTATTTTTTGCGTAAAGAAGAGATAGCGTGTCTTTAAATAGTGTTTTTCCTGTCACAAGATCGAATGCGCGATGCATATCTGTCATCGCTTTTTCAACAGAAGCAGGTGTGGCTTTGAGTTTACTAATGGTGCGATGTGTTCTTGCAAATACACCCCGCGCATTAGGTAGCCAAGCATATTGACTATAAATATAAAGGAGGCCGATTAATGAGAGAAGCGCAATGATGCCAGAAATTTTTAAGGTTTTAATGGGGCCTGCTTCGTCTATTAAAATGACACCTCGGAGAGGGCTCATATCTTCTTCGATTTTGACATTACCAAATATAGAAAGTGGGGAAATTGCGATTCGACGTTCAGGGATTCTATATTTAAATACTTTCTTTTCAGGGCTATTAGGATTTAAGACTCGAATATATTCAGCGGGTAAAAATCCTGGCTTAGCGACCACGTTATTGGTAAAGATTTGGTAAGTGAGATCAAGCGTTAATGTTGTTGATGTTTTACCTTCTTTTAACACATGCTCCATAGTATCTAAAATAATGCCCAAATCTTGACCCTTGTATTTTCTTTCATAGCCAGGAATGGGGAGAGACTCTTTGATAAGCACATAAGGTTTTTTAATAGTGATTTCAATATGTCTTGAAGATTTATCACCAATCGTATAACCGACTTGCTGTAAAGGCTCTTTGATTTTGATAGATACGATACCCTCTTTAATATCAGGCCATTCTTGAGCATCTAGCGCAAAACTTGAGGTTGACAGTAAAAGCATCCAGAAGGAAATAAGATATTTCATAACCTTAGGCGCCTACAAATTGATTAAAGTATTCAGTCATTTTATTTGCATCGAAATGCTCATCTACAAAAAAAGGTGGGATATCAAAATTCATAAAAGCTTTTGTAATCGCCGCACGTCTTTTTTCAAACGAATCTACAATTTTTTCTTTTAATTCTTTTCTTAAGAAAAGCGTGTCCTTTTTGCCGCTCTCAGGATCGGTAATAGTCACAATGCCAAAATTAGGTAGGTTGATATATTCTTTCTTGTCCCACAGCACAATAGGAACCACGTGATGCCTCATAAGATTCGATAAACAATTTTCCAATTCAACTTCTGGTATATGAAAGTCTGAAATGAAGAAAATAAGTGCGCGCTCGCGCGGCATGTATTGGTAAAGATCTTTAATGGCTCGGTTTGATTTATTTGTGGATGTAAATTTTTTAAGGTCATGGATGAGCGTCATGGCATGTTGCGATCTAAATGAAATAGGCGCTAACCAATCCTCTCTAATTTCATCATCAAAACCTACAAGCCCTAGCGCATCGTGACGGTCAATCACTGAATGTGCAATCGATTGAGCAACTTCGGCTGCAAGATTAATTTTTTTATTTTTTCCACCAAAATTCATACTGGCAGATAAGTCACACACAATCATGACGGGTGTTGCACTTCGCTGATTGAATATTTTGACGTGAATCTCACCTAAAGGATCTCGAATCGATTGACGAATATCAATGCGCCTTGGATCAGGATAAGAGAGGAGTGTTGTGTGACCCGCAAACTCAATACCCATCCCTCTCTGGTTGCTTTTATGGCGACCAGGATGTTTGCCTTTAGATTTCCACCCGATGTGGTAATCAAATAATGGAGCGGCTTGTGTCATGTTCTTTAAGGTGCGTTGATAGCGTTTAGAATACCATTCGTTAAATCGCGAGCAATCACAGTTCTTCGCATTTCATAAACAGGATTAAATACGAGTCGATGTGCAATGGTTTCGTGGAATACGGCATGGATATCTGCAGGGGTTACGGATGTGCGATCATTAAGCCATGCATTTACACGCGCAGCTTTCATCATCATACTCATGCCGCGCGGACTCGCGCCTGATACGATCAATCGGTTCATATCAATATCGGATAGCTTGATGCCATAATCGCCTGGATTTTTTGTAGCTTTCCATAAGCGCAATGCATAATTTTTTAATGCTTCAGTCGCTTTAACATTTTCTTGAATCGTTTCTGAAAGTTCATTGAGCTTATTGAATTTAATCAAATCAGGTTTCACTTCCTCAATGAGCTTATCTGCATTATGAAATTTAGTTTCAAAGACGAGGTCTTTCATCATCTCATCTGCTTTTGGAATAAGAATAGGTATTTCCATCATGAAGCGATCTCGGGCTGCAGAGGGAATCTCAAATGTTTCTTCGCGTTCTACTTGGTTTCGATCCGCGAATACCACCATATGTGGGAAGTAGTGTTCTTTATTAAATGCAGACAATGTTTTCTCTGCCATGATTCTTAAGAGCAATGAATGCACTTGTGGCCTTGCTCGGTTAATTTCATTAAAGAAGAAAATAGATAGATCACTGCCTGACATCAAAATAGGGCCGGGGCTTACATGGGGCTTACCATCTTCACCAAGATAGGTGTGATAAATAAGATCGTTTGGCATAAGATCAATCGTACCTTCAATACGTTGATAGCCGCCACCAATGGCGCGCGTGAAAGCTTTAAGTAGTGTTGTTTTTCCAACACCCACATCACCTTCTAGCAGAACGTGACCACGTGCAAAAATTGAAGTAGTAATAAGCCTTACAGGACTCTCTTGTCCTACAATGACTTTATTAATTTCTGTTTCAAGTTTGACTGCAAGCTTTCTCCAGTCGGCCAGATTTTGGTCGCTCATATGGAATCCCTAATAGATGAAATTGTTTGTTGAGTGTTTTACTATGACTTTCATAGTAGCGTAATAATTTATCAGGGTAAATAGATAAAAACACGATAAAATAGTTGAATTATCAAAGAACATTTTCCACAATTTTTATTATCAACTGCTTATAAATTCAATGTCTAAAAAAAATAGCTATACAAAAGAAGAGCTTTTGTCTTGTGGTCGAGGGGAGATGTTTGGGCCAGGAAATGCTCAACTTCCATTACCTCCTATGCTTATGTTCGATCGTATCGTTGCCATTACAGATGAGGGTGGCGAATATGGCAATGGACAGATTATTGCTGAACTAGATGTCAATAAAGACCTTTGGTTTTTTGGTTGTCATTTTGAGGGTGATCCTGTGATGCCGGGCTGCCTTGGACTCGATGCAATGTGGCAGTTGGTTGGTTTTTATCTAGGATGGAAAGGCGGCTTAGGTCGGGGCCGTGCACTAGGCGGCGGAGAAATTAAGTTTACAGGCCAAGTATTACCTACTGCTAAAAAAATTACCTATGTTATTGATTTAAAAAGAGTAATTATGCGTAAACTCATTATGGGTATTGCTGATGCTAAAATGTCAGTCGATGGCCGAGAGATTTACCAAGCTAAAGATTTGCGTGTCGGTTTATTTACGCGTACTGACAATTTTTGATCGTTATTTAATGGGAGGCGACGCATGACCCGTCGTGTTGTTGTTACTGGATTAGGGATTGTATCTAGCCTAGGTAATAATAAAAAAGAAGTTCAAGATAGCTTATATCATGCTCGTTCTGGCATTACATTTCAGCCAGATTATGCTGCCATGGGATTACGCTCACATGTTGCAGGCTCCATCAAAAATCTTAATCTTGAAGAATTAATCGATCGTAAATTATTCCGCTTTATGGCGAAAGGTCACGCTTATGCATGGCTTGCTATGCAAGAAGCCATCGCAGATTCAGACTTGTCCGAAACTATGGTCTCAAATATACGTACCGGTTTGATTGTGGGCGCAGGCGGCGCTTCTCATGAAAGTATTCTAGACGGCATAGATACTATTCGAGAAAAAGGTATTCGACGTGTAGGCCCTTACATGGTGACTAAAGCGATGGCGAGTGGCGTTTCAGCATGTCTTGCCACAGGTGCCAAAATTAAAGGTGTGAACTATGCGATTACTTCTGCATGCTCAACAAGCGCACATTGTATTGGTGCAGGCGTTGAACAAATTCAACTAGGTAAACAAGATATTATTTTTGCAGGTGGCGCTGAAGAAGAGCACTGGACACTTTCTTTCATGTTTGATGGTATGGGGGCTCTTTCAAGTAAATACAATGAAACTCCAGAAAAAGCCTCGCGTACCTATGATGTGAATCGCGATGGTTTTGTCATCTCAGGTGGCGGCGGTATTTTAGTTCTAGAAGAATATGAGCATGCAAAAGCGCGCAATGCAAAAATTTATGCAGAAGTCGTAGGTTACGGTGCGACATCTGATGGTTATGATATGGTGGCACCAAGCGGCGAAGGTGCTGAGCGATGTATGACGCTTGCACTTCAAGGAATCGACCATGTCGATTACATGAATACACATGGCACAAGCACCCCTGTGGGTGATGTCAAAGAACTTGAAGCAATTCGTGCTGTATTTGGGGATAATAAATATGGCCCTATGCCACATATTGCGTCGACGAAATCTTTATCTGGCCACGCATTAGGTGCAGCCGGCGTCAATGAAGCGATCTACAGTCTTATCATGATGGAAAATAAATTTATTGCGCCATCAGTCAATATCGAAGAATTAGATCCTTTAGCGAATGGCCTTCCTATTGTGACAAAGCGTATTGATAATATTGAAGTGAAAACAGCTATTTCAAATAGCTTCGGTTTCGGCGGTACAAATGCGTGTCTTGTATTTTCAACAAAAAATCTTTAAAGCATAAGCGCAAGTAATACTTTACGCTCTTCGTTTGCCAAAATATTGTAGGTTCTGCATGCGGATTGATTGCTCATAGATTCAATAGCTATATTTTTCTTTGAAAAATATTCCAAGAGTCTGGGCTCAAGATGTTCTTGAGTATTGCCAGTACCCAATAAAATAATTTCAATATCTAAAGATTTGATAGCTTCAAAACTATTCTCGTTGATATCTTTAATGGTTTTGACCGACCATTCAAGAAGCAGTTGATCAGGGGTCACAATAAGACTTGATTGATGACGCACTTGGTTAACTTCCACCCAGTTTAAATCGTACCCCGTAATGAGATTTTTATTGTCAGATTGAATTAAGTGAAATTTCATAACATCGTGTTTTTAAAGAAATAAATTAAATCAAAACCCTCTCATTTGTTGGCGGAATGCGCGTTCACAAGGTAAGATATCATATATTCAAATATAGGTAATTAAATTGGCTCAGCTTAAAAAATCAACGAAATTAAATAACGTCTGTTATGACATTCGCGGACCTGTTTTAGCGCACGCTAAAAAAATGGAAGAAGAGGGTCATCGCATTATCAAGCTTAATATTGGTAATCCAGCAGCCTTTGGATTTGAGGCGCCCGAAGAGATTGTGCAAGACGTTATTCGTAATATGGGTAAAGCATCCGGCTATACAGATAGCAAGGGGCTTTTTGAGCCTAGAAAATCTATCATGCATTACACGCAGGAAAAAAACATTCCAAATGTGGATGTTGATGATGTGATTATTGGTAATGGCGTTTCAGAGCTTATCGTGATGTCGATGCAGGCATTGTTAGACAACGATGATGAAGTATTAATCCCAATGCCAGATTACCCACTATGGACTGCGGCTGTGACGTTGGCAGGCGGAAAACCTAGACATTATTTATGTGATGAAGCTTCTAATTGGTATCCTGATCTTAAAGATATCGAAAGTAAAATTACAAGCAAAACAAAAGCGATCTTAGTTATTAATCCTAACAATCCAACAGGCGCGCTTTATCCAAAAGAAATTTTAGAGGGCATTATTCAGATTGCAAGGAAACATAAGCTTGTTGTTTTTGCAGATGAGATTTACGACAAAGTGGTTTATGACAAAAAGAAACATATTTCGATCGCATCCCTTGCAGACGATCTTCTTTTTGTGACATTGAATGGCTTATCAAAAAACTATCGCGCATGTGGTTATCGTGCAGGATGGTTGGTCGTGTCTGGAAACAAAAAAGAATCTGGGGATTATATTGAAGGCCTTAATATGTTAGCTTCCATGCGTTTATGTGCGAACGTACCTGGACAGCTTGCCATTCAAACCGCTTTGGGCGGATATCAAAGTATTGATGATCTCGTAGCACCTTCAGGACGACTTTTTAAGCAAAGAGAACTTGCATACGACATGCTTGTGTCTATACCTGGTGTAACTTGTGTTAAGCCAGAAGCTGCGATGTATCTATTTCCTAAATTAGACCCAAAGATATATCCAATAAAAGATGATCAAGAATTTATTTTAAAATTATTAATTGATAAAAAAGTTTTATTAGTTCAAGGCACAGGATTTAACTGGAAAGATCCCGATCATATAAGAATTGTATTCTTACCCAATGAAGATGATCTTAAAGAGTCAATTAAGCGTATTGCAAATTATCTTGAAAACTTTAAAAAAAATACTGCGAACTAGAAAGTCATAGCCGATGAAAAGAATGAATATAGGTTTATTGGGTATTGGCACAGTCGGTGGTGGTGTATTTGAACTTCTAAAATCAAACATTAACGAAATACAGCGCAAGACTGCGACTGATATGAAAATTGTTGCTGTTGCAGACAAGAACATTGTGCGTGCAAAAGAAATTGCAGGAAGCGCTATTGAAGTGACTGACGATCCATTTAAATTAGTCGCTGATAAAGAGATTGATGTCATTGTTGAGCTTATTGGCGGTACAACCATCGCAAAAGATTTGGTTGTAAAAGCCATTGAAAACAAAAAACATGTCGTAACAGCCAATAAGGCATTGCTAGCAAATTTTGGAAATGAACTCTTTGCATTAGCCAAAAAAAATAATGTCACTTTAGCTTTTGAAGCTTCAGTTGCTGGCGGCATACCTATATTAAAATCAATCAGAGAAGGTTTAGCTGGAAATAAAATCGAGTGGGTGGCAGGCATTATTAATGGCACTACAAATTTTATTTTGACCGAGATGCAAGAAAAGGGTGTTACTTTTGCTAAAGCTTTATCTGAAGCTCAATCTTTAGGTTATGCGGAAGCAGACCCTACATTTGATATTGAAGGTATTGATGCTGCCCATAAGTTAACAATTCTTGCTGGTTTGTCTTTCGGTATTCCTATGAATTTTAAAGATGTTTATGTGGAAGGTATTAAAGCGCTTGAGCAAAAAGATATTCAGTACGCAGAAGAATTAGGCTATCGCATTAAATTATTAGGTATTGCTAAAAGCAGAGACAAAGGCATTGAATTAAGAGTGCACCCAACATTAATCCCAGAAAAACGTTTGATTGCCAATGTAAATGGCGCAATGAATGCCATCGTGGTTAAAGGCAATATGGTTGGACCAACACTTTATTATGGCGCTGGCGCTGGTGCGCTTCCAACAGCAAGTGCCGTAGTAGCTGATCTTATTGATATTTCTAGATCATCTCATGTGCCACCTCATGGATTTGAAGACAATAAGATTAATTCGATTCCTATCTATAAAATTGAAGATGCAATCAGCGGTTATTATTTAAGAATTAGAGTTTCAGATAAACCAGGTGTGCTAGCTGAAATTACAAAATTATTCGGCGATAAGAAAATTTCAATTGATGCAATGCTTCAAAAGGAATCTAAAGAACATGAATCTGAGGCAGATATCGTCATACTCAGTCACTTAGCTGTTGAAAAAGATATCAATACTGTAATTCTCGCTATTGAATCCTTGTCAGCCACCATTGGTAAAGTTATTAAAATTAGATTAGAAGAGCTTAGCAAATAAAGGTTTTATGAAATATATTTCAACGCGCGGCCGGTCAGAACCACTTTCCTTTTCAGAGATTTTATTAGGAGGTCTTGCTCCTGACGGTGGCTTGTACCTGCCAGAGACGTATCCAAAATTTTCATCGCAAGATTTAAATAGCATGCAAAGCATGACCTATCCTGAGCTTGCCTTTCATATTATTTCTAAATTTGCAGATGACATCCCGAAAGATGATTTAAAGACGATTATCAATAAAACATATACAAAAGAAGTATATGCGTTTTCAAGGTCAGAACAAAAAGCTGAAGACATTACGCCAATTTTAAAAGTTAAAGATAATCTTTATATTCTTTCACTTTCGAATGGACCAACGCTCGCATTTAAAGATATTGCAATGCAATTACTCGGCAATCTTTTTGAGTATGTACTCACAAAAAATAACGCTGAAATTAATATTTTAGGAGCAACTTCCGGAGATACAGGTTCAGCTGCGGAGTATGCAATGCGAGGCAAAAAAGGTATCAATGTCTTTATGTTGTCACCTTATCAAAAGATGAGTCGTTTTCAGTCTGCCCAGATGTTTAGTATTCAAGACCCTAATATTTTTAATTTAAGCGTCAAAGGTGTTTTTGATGACTGCCAGGATATTGTAAAAGCTGTATCTAATGACTTAGATTTCAAAAGAGATTTTAAAATTGGAGCTGTGAATTCAATTAATTGGGGCAGAATTTTAGCGCAGATCGTTTATTACTTTAAAGGTTACCTCGCTGTTGCCAAAAATAATGAAGAAGTTAGCTTTACAGTGCCCACAGGTAACTTTGGTAATATCTGTGCAGGCCATATTGCTCGCATGATGGGTCTACCTATTAAGAGGCTTGTGGTTGCTACAAATGAAAATAATGTTTTAGATGAATTTTTTAAGACAGGTGTATATAAGCCTCGGGATTCAAAGAATACTTTCCACACATCAAGCCCTTCGATGGATATATCCAAAGCGTCTAATTTTGAACGTTTTATTTTCGATTTACTGGGACGTGATAGTAAAAAATTAAATGCGTTATGGAAGTCAATTGATCAAGGCGGTAATTTTGATCTAAACCAAGAAGGTATCTTCGAAAAAATTCAAGCTTTTGGTTTTACATCTTCCTCAAGTACTCACAAAGAACGTATTCACTATATTAAAGAAATCTTTAACCAATATAAAATTGTTATCGATACACATACGGCAGATGGTTTTAAAGCAGCTTATGAACATACAGACGACAATGTCCCAATGATTGTTCTTGAGACAGCGTTGCCTACTAAATTTGAAGATTCTATTGTAGAAGCCATAGGTCAAAAACCTGAAAGACCGGAATCATTAAAGCATTTAGAAGATCTCCCACAAAAATTTAAAGTTTTTGATAATCAAGTAGATCTTGTTAAAACATTTATAAGGCAAAACGTTTAAGATCATGAAGCAATATTTAGATTTACTTAATCACGTTAAAAATCATGGCGACGTCAAACATGATCGAACAGGCACAGGGACTATTTCTGTGTTTGGCTATCAAATGCGTTATGACTTATCACAAGGCTTTCCTCTTCTTACCACTAAAAAAGTCCATCTAAAGTCGATTATTCATGAGCTTTTATGGTTTTTAAGTGGCAGCACAAATATCAAGTATTTAAAAGATCATGGTGTCAGTATTTGGGATGAATGGGCTGATGAAAATGGTAATCTAGGCCCTGTCTACGGCTACCAATGGAGAAGCTGGCCTTCCTCAGATGGGAAGCATATTGATCAAATAACCGATCTTATTGAATCGATTAAAAAGAATCCAGACTCAAGAAGATTAATTGTATCTGCTTGGAACGTTTCGGAAATTTCTAAAATGAAATTGCCTCCTTGCCATGCATTTTTCCAATTTTATGTTTCGAATGGCAAGTTATCCTGTCAGCTTTATCAGAGAAGTGCAGATATATTCCTGGGCGTACCTTTCAATATAGCGTCTTACGCACTTCTTACAATGATGGTAGCTCAAGTATGCTCATTAGAGCTTGGTGATTTTGTCCACACATTAGGTGATGCGCATATTTATTCTAATCATATGGACCAAGTGAATGAACAATTATCAAGAACACCTAAAACTTTACCTCGTATGAAAATTAATCCTGAAGTTAAAAGTATATTTGATTTTAAATTCGAAGATTTTGTTTTAGAAAATTATGATCCTGATCCTGCAATTAAAGCGCCTGTAGCAGTCTAGTGTCTAAGTTATCTATTATTGTTGCGATGAGCTCTAACCATGTCATTGGTGTCAACAATACCCTGCCATGGCATTTAACTGAAGATCTAAAGTATTTCAAATCTTTAACAACAGGTCATACCATTATCATGGGCCGAAAAACATACCAGTCCATTGGTCGTCCTCTTCCTCACAGACGAAATATAGTAATTAGTCGAAATACTGAAACTTCTTATGAGGGTGCCGAAGTTGCCCATAGTATTGAAGACGCTATTTCTATCTCAAAGAATGATAAGGAAGTGTTTGTGATTGGCGGAGCAGATATATACAAACAAGCACTAAACCAAGTGGATCATTTGTATATTACTGAGATTAAGAAAAGTTTTTCAGGGGATGCCTTTTTCCCTGAGATTGATAAATCAAAATGGAGTGAAATTTCCAGAGAAGACCATGCGACAGAAGATGGTCTTGAGTTCTCTTTTGTAAGCTACCAAAAAAATACTAAATAGAAACGCAGTCTACAAAGTAGTGTGCTTTGCCATCAATCTTTTGTTTAACTAATCCGTGGTTGTCTGTTTCGAATCCAGGAAATTTTTCATTAAAATCTCGCGCAAACTTTAAATAATTCACAATAATATTATTAAAGCGCTCGCCAGGAATCAAAAGTGGAATGCCAGGTGGGTATGGGGTGAGGAGCACCGCAGTAATTCTACCTTCTAGATCATCAATCGCGACACGCTCAATTTCTTTATGGGCCATTTTTGCAAAAGCTTCTGTAGGTTTCATTGCGGGCACCATATCTGAGAGATACATTTCTGTTGTAAGTCTTGCGATATTATGTTTTTTGTAAATTTCATGAATTTCCGTGCATAGATCTCTAAGACCGATGCGCTCATAACTTGGCTGTTTCTGAATAAACTCAGGCAACACTTTCCACAAAGGTTGATTCTTGTCGTAATCGTCTTTGAATTGCTGAAGGGCAGCCACAAGCGTATTCCAACGACCCTTAGTAATACCGATAGTAAACATAATAAAGAATGAGTAGAGGCCAGTTTTTTCTACAATTACGCCATGTTCTGCCAAATACTTCGTAACAATAGATGCGGGTATACCAAACTCTTCAGAAAACTCGCCATCTACATTAAGTCCTGGGGTGATAATGGTTGCTTTAATAGGGTCGAGCATATTGAAGCCATCTGCGAGATCTCCAAAGCCATGCCAATGGTCATTAGCATTTAACATCCAAGCATCTCTATCTTCGAGACCTTCATCTGATAGGTCGTTAGGACCCCAAACTTTAAACCACCAGTCAGATCCCCATTCAATATCTACTTTTCGCATCGCGCGTCTAAAGTCTAACGCTTCCATAAGTGACTCTTCTACAAGAGCTTTACCTCCAGGCTCCTCCATCATTGCCGCTGCAACATCGCAACTCGCAATAATTGAATATTGTGGACTGGTAGAGCTATGCATAAGGAATGATTCATTAAAGACTTCTCGATCGAGTTTATTTTTTTCTGCATCCTGAACGAGAATTTGCGATGCCTGACTTAACCCTGCCAAAAGTTTGTGTGTAGATTGTGTTGAAAAGACTAAGCTGTCTTTACAGCGGGGACGATCAGCACCAATCGCATGATAGTCACCATAAAAATCATGGAACGTTGCATGAGGTAACCAAGCTTCATCGAAATGTAGTGTGTCAATTTTTCCATCTAACATTTCTTTAATTTCTTCAACGTTATAAAGAATGCCATCATATGTTGATTGGGTAATTGTTAATACACGAGGCTTATCTTTTTTGTTGGTGATGAATGGATTCTTTTGAATTTTATCTTGAATATTTTTCCATTCGAATTCCTTTTTAGGAATAGGTCCAATAATGCCAAAGTGATTTCGAGTGGGCATTAAGAAGATTGGAATAGCGCCTGTCATAATAATAGAATGCAGCACTGATTTATGGCAATTACGATCAACAATCACAATATCACCTGGTGCAACAGTTGAATGCCACACCATCTTGTTTGATGTTGATGTGCCGTTTGTCACAAAGTAGAGATGATCACAGTTATAGATGCGCGCTGCATTTCTTTCTGAAGCGCCTACCGGTCCTGTATGGTCGAGTAACTGACCTAACTCATCAACTGCGTTGCATACGTCCGCGCGAAGCATATTTTCACCGAAGAATTGATGAAACATTTGACCGACGGGCGATTTGAGAAAAGCGACGCCGCCAGAGTGCCCAGGGCAATGCCAAGAGTAGGAGCCGTCACCTGCATAATGCGTCAACGCTTTAAAAAATGGCGGGGGTAAGCTGTCTAGGTAAGTTCTTGCTTCTCGAACGATATAACGCGCCACGAATTCTGGCGTATCTTCGTGCATATGAATAAAGCCATTTAACTCTCTTAAAATTTCATTAGGAATGTGACGGCTCGTTCTGGTTTCACCGTGAAGAAATATTGGAATTTCTTCGTTACGATATCTGATTTCATCTACGAAGCTTTTTAATTGCTGTAGTGCAGTTTGATTTTCTTCGACAAATTCTTCATCATCAATAGATAGAATAAATGCAGATGCTCGGCTTTGCTGTTGTGCAAATGAAGTTAAGTCACCATAACTTGTAACTCCTAGCACCTCAAAATTTTCTTCCTCAATCGCTTTTGCTAAAACTCTAATACCAAGACCAGACGAATTTTCGGATTTAAAGTCTTCATCAATAATGACGACGGGGAAGTTAAATTTCATATGAACCCTTTATATTTTAGGTAATGTTACACCTACTTGGCCTTGGTACTTTCCACCACGATCCTTGTAGGATGTTTCACATACTTCATCGGACTCAAAGAATAGCACTTGAGCGCAACCTTCGCCTGCATAAATTTTTGCAGGAAGGGGTGTTGTATTACTAAATTCTAAAGTGACATAACCTTCCCATTCTGGTTCGAAGGGGGTGACATTCACAATAATGCCGCATCTAGCGTATGTTGATTTACCTAAACATATAGTGAGAACGCTTCTGGGTATTCTGAAATATTCAACTGTTCTTGCAAGTGCGAATGAGTTTGGAGGAATGATGCAATAATCCCCGTTAAATTCAACAAATGAATTAGGATCGAAATTTTTTGGATCCACAATAGTGCTATTGATGTTAGTGAAAACTTTAAATTCATTAGCACAACGGATGTCGTACCCATAACTCGATGCGCCATAAGATACAATTTTTTGATTATCTTTTTCGCGAATAAGCTTAGGCTCAAATGGCTCAATCATGCCATGTTCTTCAGCCATTTTTCTTATCCATTTATCTGATTTTATCGTCATAATTTTCTTGTCTCAAAAAAGAAAAATCCCGTTTGCACAATCTTGACGCTACGGGATTTCCAATGATTTAAATTTTCATTACTTTAGAGCTTATTTTCACCGATTTCAATACTCTGACGCCAAAATTGTTCAGGCTTATCAAAAATGATTTTGGATTCAGCAGGATCTGCACTTCCAGCAGGGTAGGTAAAGACTGGGCTCTTATCTTCATTCCAGGCTTTAATGACTGGATCAAGGAGTCTCCAAGACGCCTCTACTTCGTTAATATGAAGGTATAGCGATTGATCACCTTGCATAAGGTTAAGGAGAAGTGACTCGTAAGCATCTACACTCTCATCCCCTGTAATTCTATTGGGAGCATCCATCGCTACTGTTCTTACCTTAGTATCGAGTCCTGGAATTTTCGTTTGGATTTCAAAGCGGGTAAATTCTTTAGGTTGAATACTAATAACGAGCCAGTTGTCTGCTTGAACAGGAAGCGAAAGGGGTGCTTTTTTAAATTTAATAGCAATAGCAGTATCGGATGCATGAAGACGTTTTGCTGTTCTGACATAGATAGGTACACCCTTCCATCGAGGCGTGTTGATGTAGAACTTGAGTGCCGCATAAGTTTCAACCACACTTGCCGGATTTCCTAATTCTTCTAGGTAACCTTTGACTTCCTCACCGTTGATTTTTCCCCGTCCATACTGCGCCCTAAAGGTATGTTTTTTAAGCTCACCAAGCGGAATAGGTGTAATCGATTCGAGTACTTTTATTTTTTCAGCGCGAATGTTTTCAGGGCTTAATGTTTCGGGCATTTCCATCGTAGTTAATGCAAGCATTTGCATCAGATGACTTTGAATCATATCTCTTAGGGCACCTGTTGCATCGTAAAATTGCGTTCTTTCGCCGACACCTAGCGTTTCGTTATTAGTAATTTGGATATGATCAATATGCTCATGCGTCCAAAGAGGATCAAATATATGGTTTGCAAAACGGGTGAGCAGAATATTTTGTAATGCAGATTTACCAAGATAATGATCGATACGATAAATTTGTGTTTCTTTTAAATGTTTAGTGATTGATTTTTGGAGAGCTTGTGCTGTTTCTAAGTTGGTACCAAATGGTTTTTCAATGACAACACGACGCCAGGCTTTGGTTTCATCTGTTAAGCCAACGCTTGCAAGTAAATCCACAATAGATGCAAAGTCAGACGGTCTAACAGATAAAAAGAAAGCTAGATTTTGTGGGAAAGTTGACGCATCAGAAAGTCTTTCGCTAAGACGTTTAAAAGCATTTTCATCATCAGGAGGATTTGCGTGATAAAAATTTCTAGCAATGAAACGGTCAAATACTTTTGCGTCGTAATTTTTTTTAAATTTAATATCAAGCATCGACTTAATGTCATCTCGCCATGCTGATTCTTTAACATCAGATCTACCGACAGAAAGAATTTTCATTTTTTCAGGGAGTCTGCCAAGAGAGTCAAGCCTAAAAAGACCTGGAATAAGTTTTATTCTAGAAAGGTTTCCGCTTGCACCGAAGAGGACTAGGGTGCAGTCATCAATTTTTGTCATAGATAATTTGAGATTGTATAAAAGTTATTTAGATTTTTTTACTGCATGACCACCAAATGCATTACGCATAACTGATAGCAATCTATAACCATAACCTTGTTTTTCTTGGCTTCTGAATCTTACTTGCAATGCAAGTGTAAGCACAGGCGTTGGAATACCTTGTTCAATGGATTCAACAACAGTCCATCTACCTTCGCCTGAGTCGGCTACATAAGGAGCAACTTCATCAAGTGTTTGATCTTCCTTGAGCGCATCTGCAGTTAAATCTAATAACCAACTTCTAACAACTGAACCATGTTTCCATAATTCTGTAATTTGCGCTAAATCAAGTTTAAATTCGCTTTTTCCTTTAAGGAGTTCAAGGCCTTCAGCGAATGATTCCATCATGCCGTATTCGATACCGTTGTGAATCATTTTAGTAAAGTGACCTGAACCTACAGGGCCTACATGAGCCCAGCCACGATCTTCGTGCGCTAGTGCTTGGAGAATAGGTTTTATTGTTGCTGCAACTTCTTGTTTTGCACCCACCATTAAGCAGTAACCGTTTGCTAAACCCCAAACGCCACCTGATGTTCCACAATCCATAAAGCCAATACCTTTTTCTTCAAGGAATTTACCGATACGCTGAGAATCTTTGTAATTTGAATTACCGCCATCAATAATAATATCGCCTTTATTGAGCATGGGGATGAGTTCATTGATTTGTTCTTCGGTAGGGTTGCCTGCTGGCACCATAAGCCATACGATTTTTTGACCATCTAATTTTGTTAAAGCATCAGCAACTGAAGTTGCACCAATAATCTTTGCTTTTTCTTCTAGCGTTTTTACAACTTCTGCACTTCGGTCAAAGCCTACAACTGAAATACCTTTTTGAACGAGGCGAGTAGCCATATTGCCACCCATTTTTCCGAGACCAATCATTGCTAATTTCATTTTTTTACCTTTTTATGGAAGATTTGTCCTTACTTAATCTTTTGGATTAAAGCAAATTAGTTTAAAGTGCGATACAAGTTAAATTATATCAAACGCAAGCCCCTTCAAGGAATTGATTTCGATATAAAATCTTCATTATTTTGAAAGATTTTCATGAATTTGAAAAATATTAAATGGCAGTCATTTGAGAGCCAGGTTTCCCTTGATCGAGCTGCTATGGCGAGGGTTGAATCACTCTCCGAGTCTTCAATTGAAGCAAGAGGTCAATTTCATCTAGTATTGGCAGGAGGGTCGACGCCTAAAAACGTCTACACCCTGCTTAAAAACATCAGCACAGACTGGCATAAATGGCAGATCTATTTTGGCGACGAGCGCTGTTTAGAGTCGGGTCACCAAGAGCGAAATAGCACTATGGCATTTGAAGCGTGGCTTAATCATGTCGATATCCCTGAACAAAATATTCACGTTATCCCCGCTGAACTAGGGCCGGTTGAAGGTGCTCATTTATACAATCAAACATTAAGCAAACTAGGTGATTTTGATTTGGTTCTTTTAGGGCTTGGCGAAGACGCCCATACAGCAAGCTTATTTCCTGGGCATAGCTGGGATAACAATTTAGATGCTTTAGCGGTCTTTGATGCGCCTAAACCGCCTCCATTAAGAATATCGATGTCGCCCGCGCGCTTAAGCCGATCTAAATCTGTACTTTTCTTAGTCAGTGGAAAAGAAAAACAAACGGCGATAAATCAATGGAAGGCTGGGGATGCCATACCTGCAAGCACAGTCACTTGCGATAATGGCGTAGATGTATTTTGCTTTAACGTAAGTTAGGTTTTTTGAATCACAATATTTGGGAACTTATTGCTGTAATCTTGAGCAAGTTTAGATACCTTAATTGCTGTTAGTCGAGCAATTTTCTTATAGGTTTTTGCAGCACTACTTTCAGGTTCCGCTACTACCGTTGGGTTACCGTTATCAGATTGTTCCCTAATCTTAATATCTAAAGGCAAGCTTCCTAAAAGAGAGACGCCATAATCTTTACACATTTTTTCAGCGCCACCCGATCCAAAGATATGCTCCTCATTGCCACATTTTGAACAAGTATGCATGGCCATATTTTCTACAATACCAATAATTGGAATATTTACTTTTTCAAACATTTTTAATCCTCGTCTAGCATCTAGAAGCGCAATATCTTGAGGTGTTGTGACGATAATAGCTCCTGTTACAGGCACTTTTTGAGATAAGGTAAGCTGAATATCACCGGTACCTGGCGGCAAATCGACGACAAGGTAATCAAGATTATCCCACCTTGTTTCTTTTAAGAGCTGCTCAAGCGTGCTTGTGACCATAGGGCCGCGCCAGACCATAGGTGTTTCTGTGTCTACAAGAAACCCAATCGACATAGCTTGAATGTTGTGAGCCATAACGGGCTCCATAGACTTCCCATCTTTACTTTCTGGTTTCGTATATATCCCTAACATTTGTGGCTGGCTTGGGCCATAAATATCAGCATCTAAAATACCAACGCGCGCACCTTCAGCCGATAAAGCGAGAGCGAGATTGACTGCAGTTGTAGATTTTCCAACACCACCTTTGCCTGAGGCGACAGCAATAATATTTTTAACGCCAGGAATAAGTGCGATACCTTTTTGTGCTGCATGGGAGGTAATCTTGAAATCAACCTCAATGTTTAAATTAATTTTGGGCAGTGTTTTTTGAATTTGAGTGGTAATTAAATTCTTGACCTCATTCAGTTGGCTTTTGGCAGGGTAGCCAAGCACGACTTTGATATTAAGATCATTATCCTTAATGGAAATGCTCTTAATAGATTTATCATTAATGAAGCTGTCGTTTGTATTTGGATCAACAACATCCTTTAATAGATCTTTTATTTGTTCTTCTGAGTAAGCCATGAGGCAGTAATTTTAACCTATCTTAGTTAAGGCGTCATTTGATAGAATAGGGACTTAGTCAAATCCATAAAGTTTCTCAATTCATGCGAAAGATCTTAATTACATCAGCTCTGCCTTACGCGAATGGAAGCATTCATTTGGGCCATTTAGTAGAGTATATCCAAACTGATATTTGGGTGAGATTTCAAAAGATGCAAGGCCATGAAGCATACTATGTATGCGCGGATGATACCCATGGAACTCCTATTATGCTTAGGGCTGAAAAAGAAGGCATTACGCCGGAAGCGCTTATAAAAAAAGTCCATGTCGAACATTCAAAAGATTTTTCTGATTTCTTTGTAAATTTCGATAATTTTTATTCTACAAACTCCCCTGAAAATCTTGAGCTATCTCATATTGTTTATAAAAAACTTAAACAGAACAATAAGATTTATACGAAAACGATAGAGCAATTTTACGATCCAGCGAAAGAAATGTTTTTGCCTGATCGCTTTATTAAAGGTGAATGTCCAAAGTGTCACGCCAAAGATCAATATGGGGATTCATGCGAAGTTTGTGGTGCCACATATGCACCTACAGAATTGATTAACCCTACATCCTCTGTCTCAGGTGCTGTGCCCGTCAGAAAAGAAACGGAGCATTACTTCTTCAAACTATCAGAGTGCGAAACATTTTTAGCCGACTGGACATCTTCTGGAACGCTTCAACAAGAAGCGGCCAATAAAATGAAAGAGTGGTTTAAATCGGGCTTAGCGGATTGGGATATCTCGAGAGATGCACCTTATTTTGGGTTTGAAATTCCAGATGCACCAGGCAAATATTTTTATGTATGGCTTGATGCCCCCATTGGTTACATGGCTAGCTTTAAAAAACTTTGTGAAGATAAGAAAATAAATTTTGACGAGTTCTGGAATGCGGATTCAAAAACTGAGCTCTATCATTTTATTGGAAAAGATATTCTTTATTTTCATGCGCTATTTTGGCCTGCAACCTTAGAATTTTCAGGCTACAGAAAACCTACTAAGATTTTTGCGCACGGTTTTCTCACAGTGAATGCGGAGAAGATGTCTAAATCGCGTGGCACTTTTATTACTGCCCGAAGTTATTTAGATCATATTAAAAATCCAGATTATCTTAGATATTATTATGCAGCTAAGTTAAATAGCACAATGGAAGACATTGATCTTAATTTGGATGACTTCCTATCTCGGGTTAATAGTGACCTTGTAGGTAAGTTTATTAATATCGCAAGTCGAACATCAGGATTTATTCATAAGTATTTTGAAGGCAAACTTTTTCTTGATGATTCAAAAACTGATCAAGAGCATATTTCTATTACGCAAAAATGCAAAGATATAGAAAATGAAGTTAAAAATTGCTTCGAGTCCAGAGAGTATGGTCGTGCGGTTCGTGAAATAATGCGTGTAGCAGATATTACAAATGAGTACGTGAATACAAAAGCGCCTTGGACGCTCGCAAAAGATGATGCGCAGCATAAACCTGGCTCAGAGTTACATATTATATGCAGCCGAAGTCTTGAAGCCTTTAGAAGACTTTCTATTTACCTCACGCCAATACTTCCAAAGCTCACGAAAGATATCGCAATATTCTTTAATGAAAAAGAATTTGCGTCGTTTAAAGATATTGATAAGAAAGATATTACTGTCAATGAGTACCAACACATATTAACTAGAGTTGAAAAGAAAGATATCGACATGATGATTGAATCAAACAAAGAATCGCTAGACAAACAAACTGAAGCCCCGAAAAAAGTAGAAGCTGATCAGTCAACTATTTCGATTGATGATTTTATGAAGATTGATTTAAGGGTCGCGCTGATTAAAGAAGCCTCTTTCGTAGAAGGCGCAGACAGTCTTCTTAAGCTAACTCTCGATCTTAATGATGGTCGACCAAGACAAGTTTTTGCAGGTATCAAGTCTAAGTATAATCCTGACCAGCTTGTTGGAAAATTAACTGTGATGGTTGCTAATTTAAAGCCTAGACAAATGAAATTTGGTTTATCCGAAGGTATGGTGTTAGCCGCAAGTAATGAATCAGAAGGACCGTTTGTTTTATATCCAGATCAAGGCGCTAAACCTGGGATGCGTATTAAATAATTAACTTTGGTTAATTTCGAAGTAAATCTTTTCTAAAGTTTTTAATGGATCATCTGATTGAGTAATGGGCCTTCCGATCACTAAGTGACTAGATCCAGCCTTTATAGCATCAGAAGGTGTCATAGTTCTTATCTGGTCATCCGCAACATCACCCGTCATTCTTATACCTGGTGTTACAAATAAAAATAATGAGTTAAAGTGATTTTTTAGAAATGCTAAATCTTTTGCTGAGCAAACAATGCCATTAAGTCCACTTTTTTCAGCTAACTTCGCAAGGCGCAATACCTGGTCTTCTAAATTTCTAGATACACCAATTTCTTCTAAAGTTTTTTGCTCCATACTTGTTAATACAGTTACCGCAATGAGAAGAGGGGATTGCTTAGCTTTACTTACTCCTTCTAAAGCAGCCTCCAACATCTTACTTCCGCCTGAAGCATGAACGTTGATCATCCATACCCCTAACTGACTTGCAGCCTCACATGCTTTTTTAACTGTGGTAGGAATGTCATGAAATTTAAGATCAAGGAATACTTTGAAATTTTTACTATGCAGATATTCAATGAAGGCAGGGCCGGTTGCAGTAAATAATTCTTTACCGACTTTAAGATTGCAATATTCTGGATTTAGTTTCGAAACTAATGATTTTGCATCTGCGAGATTTGCATAATCAAGTGCTACAGTAACTTTATGAGCTGCTGCCATCAACTAATTTCATTCATCTCTGTTGGTTCTGATGGAAGCGCTTCCCAAGCATTACAAGCAGGACATTGCCAATGATGCTGTTTAGCTTTAAATCCACAGCCGCTGCATGTAAATAATCGTCTATTACCAATAGCATTTCGAACAGTTTGTTGAATAAGTTGAATATCTTGTTCCTTATGTTTGCTATTCATAGCGCGTGCTTGAAATAATTGATCTAAGGCTTGAAGGCTTGGTTTTCTTATAAGCTCTTTTCGTGCAAGCTCTTCCGCCATTTCAAAGCCTTCTAATTTTAATGTCGCTTCATAGATCACATTTAGCAATGATCTTAATTTGTAATTTTCAAAAT
The DNA here is from genome assembly GCF_006364435.1 of Candidatus Methylopumilus universalis. Classification (NCBI taxonomy): domain Bacteria; kingdom Pseudomonadati; phylum Pseudomonadota; class Betaproteobacteria; order Nitrosomonadales; family Methylophilaceae; genus Candidatus Methylopumilus; species Candidatus Methylopumilus universalis. The sequence goes on from NZ_CP040977.1 coordinate 524,796, forward strand.
ACAGATTTAAAAGCGATAAACCTTCTTCAGGTTTTTTGAGTTTTTCAAACGAATTAAGTATTTTAGATGCTACAAGACCTAGAGACTCTGGGTCTTGAAACTCAATTTTTTTCCAATAATTGATCGCTTTATTGTGTTCGCCATCTTCTGCATCTAAGTCACCGAGTAAGATATTTGCACGAACACATTTTTTATGAGCGTTAAGCGCATCATTCAGTGATTTAGACGCTGACTTCTTGTCTTTATCTAGAATCGCATTAAGCGCAATCTCGCAATGGTAATGGCTAATTTGTAATCTAAATGAGACGCCTGATTCTTTTTCTAATTTCGTTGCCATCTTAATTGCATTTTGCCATTCGCGTTCTTTTACATAAATTTCCAACAGTGCATTAGATGCATATTGTTTATATTTGCCAGATTCTAATTTTAGGAATAATTCTTCAGCGCGATCAAATAAGCCGGCTTTAAGATAATCTTGCGCGAGCTCTGCTTTTACAGACTCTTCTTGTGCTGGATTAAGGTCTCGATTTTCTAATAAATCTAGGTGCATATTAATAGCGCGATCTATATGACCTATTCGTCTTAAGATGCTCCCTAAAGCAAAGTGCAACTCAAGAGATTCATTGTTAATTCGAACCGCATCCATAAAAGCATTAACTGCTTTTTCATATTGGTTAGTAATGAGGTAGTTAAGACCTTTAAAGTAGGTCGCAGGAAGGCTCGTAGATTCTTTCATGAGCTGTTTAATATCTATGCGAGCGGCTATCCACCCCAGCGCAAAGAAGAAGGGGATAACAAGGAGCCACCAATATTCGAATTGAATCATAATTGATTTATTGTATAACTATTAATTGATAGATCAAAAAAAAAGCATACCCCGGTAAGGAGATATGCTTTTAAATGGTGTTTAGTCTTATTTATCAACGCGATCTCTAAGTTCTTTACCAGCTTTAAAATGTGGAACATATTTTTCTGGTACTTCCACTTTTGAACCTGTTTTAGGGTTTCTACCTAAACGAGGTGGTCGGTAATTTAAACTGAAACTGCCGAATCCTCTAATTTCGATTCTTTTACCTTTAGAGAGCGTTTCGCCCATAGCATCAAGAATTGTTTTGACGGATAACTCAGCGTCTTTATAGACTAACTGAGAGAACCGGCTAGCAAGTAAGTTGATTAATTTAGACTTGGTCATAATCTTAATTATTTTTTACTATCTAATTTTGCTTTTAATAAGGCGCCAAGATTAGTTGTGCCGGCATTATCAGAACTTTCTTCAGCCTCTACTTTTTTCTTAGCCGCTTTAGGTTTAGTTGCATTTTTAGCTTTAAATGAAAGCTGAATTGTTTTTTCTTTTGCGTCGACATTAAGAATTTTAACTTCAATTTCGTCGCCAACTTTAACAATAGCCGAAGCGTCGTCAACTTTATCTTCACTTACTTCGCTAATATCAACTGTACCTTCAACCTGGTCAGCTAAAGTTACTAAGATGCCTGTAGCATCTGCAGACTTAACTGTGCCTTTAACAAAACTACCTTTGTCATTAGCTTTTGTGAAGCCTGTAAAGTTATCGCCTGATAATTGTTTAAGACCAAGAGAAATTCTTTCTTTCTCAACATCGATCGCCACGATGAGCGCTTCGAGTTCGTCACCCTTTTTAAAGTTTCTAATAGCCTCTTCACCTGTTTTATCCCATGAGATATCAGATAAGTGGATAAGACCATCTATGCCACCATCAAGGCCAATAAAGATACCGAAGTCAGTGATTGATTTAATCGGACCGCTAACTTTGTCACCTTTTTTGTGTGTTTCAGAGAACTCTGCCCATGGGTTTGATTTACATTGCTTCATACCCAATGAAAGTCTTCTTCTGTCTTCATCAATTTCAAGAATCATCACTTCAACTTCGTCGCCGAGTTGTGCAATTTTTCCTGGGTGAATATTTTTATTAGTCCAGTCCATTTCTGAAACGTGAACTAGACCTTCAATACCTGCTTCAATTTCAACGAATGCACCGTAGTCAGTTAAGTTAGAAACTTTACCGAATAGACGTGTACTTACTGGATATCTTCTAGATAAGCCTTTCCAAGGATCATCATCGAGTTGTTTTAAACCTAATGAAACACGATTTTTTTCTTGATCAAATTTAAGTACCTTAGCTTCAACTTCATCACCAATATTTAAAATTTCAGATGGATGTTTTACGCGTCTCCATGCTAAGTCAGTAATATGAAGTAAGCCATCAATACCACCTAAGTCAACGAACGCACCGTAATCAGTAATATTCTTAATGATGCCTTTTACAGTCGCACCTTCAGTAAGCGTGCCAATAACAGCATCTCTGTCCGCACCTGAAGATTGTTCCATCACTGCTTTTCTTGAAACAACCACGTTGTTTCTTTTCTTATCAATTTTAATAACTTTAAGATCCCATTCTTTGTTTTCAAATGGTGACGTATCTTTAACTGGTCTTACATCAACAAGCGAGCCTGGAAGGAATGCTGTGATTCCGTTTACAGAAACTCTCAACCCACCTTTGACACGGCTACTTACAAAGCCTTTAACTACTGTGCCTTCGTTCATTGCATCTTCAAGATCAAGCCATGCTTGCATTTTCTTAGCTTTATCTCTTGAAAGGATCGTTGATCCAAAGCCATCTTCTAATTTTTCAATTGCAACTTTAACAAAGTCTCCCACTTTAACGTCAAGTTCGCCTTGGTCATTAAGGAATTCTTCTGCTTTGATAACACTTTCTGATTTAAGACCTGCGTTTACAATCACAAAGTCATTATCAATAGATATAACTTCTGCTGTAATTACTTCGCCCGAGCGCATTTCTTGAAGCGCTATGCTTTCTTCAAATAGAGCTGCGAAACTTTCTGTGGAATTTGATTCTGTATTTTTTGCTGTCGTTGCCATTAATTGTTACCTATAAAGTCCTACCTAGCGATAGGGATGTTAAAGTTAGCAATAGATCTTTGAAATCTATTACACCTAATATTGTTTAAGACGTTTGAGACTTTAAACTGAAGAGATGGGTGATGTTATCAACGGCATCAGATATGCTTAATGAGTCTGTATCTATTTCTATAGCGTCTTTTGTTTTCAAGAGGGGAGAGATTTCTCTTTGTAAATCCCGCTCATCTCTTAAAATAATTTCACTTAAAACCGAGGCCATATTAGCAGGGTTTCCTTTTGAGATCAACTGTTTATATCTTCTTTCAGCTCTGATTTGGGCGCTTGCAGTTAAGAATATTTTGATACCAGCATGCGGGAAAACTACTGAAGTCATATCTCTTCCCTCAGCAACCAATCCAGGGCTTTTTTCAAAGCTCCTTTGAAACCCAAGAATCGCTTCTCTGAGAGCTCTGTGAACCGCAACTTCAGAGGCTCCTCGACCAGATTCCTCGCTACGTATAGCCTCAGATACATCTTTACCATTGAGTAAAATATGATCATTTTTAAAGCTTAAGTTAGCTTTCTCGAGAACTTTAAGAAGTAAAGCCTCATTATTGAGGGGTATATTTTGTAAGCGACCTGCATAAGCGATCGTTCGGTAGATTGACCCTGAATCTAGATAGTGAAAATTTAGTTTTTCCGCAACAAGTTTAGCAACTGTTCCTTTTCCAGAAGCTGAAGGGCCGTCAATCGCGATAATAGGAACGTGAGATGTCATTTATGTCTTTACTATACTTTCTAGGACCTCAAAGTAAGTTGGAAATGTTTTGTTAACACACGCCGGGTCGTTAATTGTGATTGGTATATTTCTTAGACTAACTAGAGAAAAACACATAGCCATTCGATGATCGTCATAAGTATCAATCTCAACATGCTCTTTAATCTTAAGAGGAGGTGTGATTTCTATAAAATCATTACCTTCAGTAACAGCCGCACCTAATTTTCTAAGTTCAGTTGCCATGGCTTTAATGCGATCAGTTTCTTTAACGCGCCAGCTTCCAATATTAAGAAGCTTAGTCGTGCCTTTTGCAAATAGGGCTAATACCGCAAGCGTCATCGCAGCATCTGGAATATGATTACAATCAAGATTTATTGCTTGAAGAGCAGCGACTTTTGTAACCTGAATAGATGCTTCAAGGATATTTATGTCAGCGCCCATAAGTACTAAAGCCTCAGCGAATTTCACATCACCTTGAATGCTATTTCTACCAATACCTTTAACTTCGATATCGCCGGCAAGCGCCCCTGCTGCTAAGAAATAAGAGGCCGATGAAGCGTCACCTTCAACAAATATTTCACCTGGGCTCACGTAGGAACTTGAACCGGGAATAACAAAATGTTTCCAGCCTATTTTTTTAACATGTATACCAAATCGCGCCATTAGATTAAGCGTAATATCAATGTAAGGTTTTGAAATTAAATCACCCTCGATTTCAATAACCACTTCTTTTTTTGTAAGTGGCATTGCCATTAGAAGAGATGTTAAAAATTGACTTGAAATATCCCCTCTAATTTTTATAGGACCGTTAATCATAATTTCAGATGGAGATATCTTTAAAGGAGGATAACCTTCTTGACCGAGATAGGTTATATCTGCATTTAATTGCAAGAGCGCGTCAACAAGATCTTTAATAGGGCGTTCATGCATTCGAGGCAAACCGCTTAGCGTGTATTGGCCCTTGGAAAAAGATAATGCCGCAGTTAAAGGCCTAAATGCAGTACCCGCATTACCTAAAAAAATTTCAGCTGATTTATTTTTAAAATTACCTCGAGTACCATGAATGAGAATGTCACCATTATCTTTTTGCGTAAGATCAACTTGAAGTTTTTTTAATGCATCAATCATATGAAGCGTGTCATCAGAAACAAGAGGCCCTATGATAGTTGTTGCACCATCTGCAATGGCAGACAAAAGAAGAATACGGTTAGTGATACTTTTAGATCCAGGGAGAGTAACTTGACCAGAAACAGATTGAACAGCTTTTAATTTCTTTTGATTTGTCATGCGCTTAAATTATCGAGACCATTCGCTTCGAGTTTTGCTTGCATTTTCGAATAACATCAAAATCTTTTTTTCATCTTCATGCTCAATAGCTTCTTTTAGCAATTTGATTTGATTTTCAAAGTGCTTAATATCATCAAGGATAAATTTTTTATTTGCGAGTGTAATGTCTTTCCACATCTCAGGAGAGCTTGCTGCAATTCTTGTAAAATCTTTAAATCCACTTGCAGCAAATTTTAAAAGTTCATTTGCATTTGCTCTTTGGGTAATCATATCCACGAGTGAAAAAGCTAAAAGATGTGGAAGATGGCTGATTGTTGAAAATATTTTGTCATGATCGCTATGAGACATATTTGAAACTATAGCGCCTGCATTTTTCCATAGCCCTTCAATTACCTCTTTTGCGCGAGGAGATGTATCATGATCTGGCGTTAAAATCACATTTTTATCTTTAAATAAATCAATATGAGCTGCCGTTGCACCATGTTTTTCTGATCCAGCAATAGGGTGACCGCCAATAAACTGTGAGTATTGACTACCTAAAATTTGTTTTGCTGACTCAATAACACTTGTTTTGGTACTTCCAACATCAGTGATAATTGTATGTGAAGATAAATGAGGTTGAATCGTTTTAAGTATCAAGGGGAATTGCGCCACCGGTGTTGCAATAATAATGATATGAGCCTCTGCAATATCTTTATTTAATTCTTGGCTCGTACGATCAATAAGTTTAAGTTTAATGGCATCATTGAGATTATCTTGGTTTCTGCCGACGCCAACAATATCTGAAGCGAGACCTGATTTTTTTGCAGAGAGTGCAATAGATCCCCCGATAAGACCGACACCAAAAATAAGAATTTTATTCACTGTATATAGTTGATTTATTTGATATTGTTTAACAATTGAATTGTATCATGTTCACTATTAAATGATCGCCATTCGTTATTGATGAATAGCTCAAAAGGTTTAAAGTGAGTTTTGTAATTCATCTTTTTGCTTTCTTGAATCCAGTAGCCCAAATAAACATAATCTAATTTTTTTTCAGCACACCAATTAATGAGCCATAGTATGGAATAAGTTCCATAGCTGAATGATTTATCAGACGTATCAAAAAATGTATACACCGCAGAAATGCCGTCTTCAACTATATCGACAAAACTTACAATTTTTAAATCCCCTTGATCTTGAAATTGAATTAATCGACTATCAATATTGCTTTGTAATAAAAACTCACTGTACTGATTAACATCATCATCCGTTGCTTTTATTTTTTCATGTCTATTTTTTTGATATTCCAAATAAAGCTTGAAATGATCCTCGTGAAAGGAAAGGGGAAGTACAGAAGTTTGAAGATGCTGATGATTTTTAATAATTCTTTTAGCGCTTTTTGAGCGCATAAAATCTTTAACATTAATACGAATAGGAATACATGCACTACAAAGTTCGCAATAAGGTTTGTACGTAAATTTACCGCTCCTTCGAAAGCCTTTTTTTATAAGATCATCGAAGTGTTTTTGGCTAATAAGGTGATGAGGCGTAGCAACTAATGATTGAGATGCTCGACCTTCTATGTAGCCACAGGCATAACTTGTTGTGACGTAGAATTGAATCTTATGACTTGATAATTCGTCAGGAAGGCTCATGTTTTAATATAAGTATTAAGTAGTTGAATAAATCGGTCACGAGAGATCTCTTTAGCACCTAAACTTAAAAGATGGTTCGTTTTCATCTGACAGTCTACCATCTTAATGCCTATGTTTTTTAGATGCTGAATGGCAAGAACAAAAGCTATTTTAGAGGCGTCTCTTTCATAATGAAACATAGATTCACCAAAGAAAACGCCATCTAAAACTATTCCATAAAGGCCGCCGACGAGATTTTCATTAACGTAGATTTCAAAAGAATGAGCAATTTTTGATTGATGTAATTCTGTGTATGCATTAATAATGCGATCGTCAATCCATGTGCCATCTTGGCCTTTTCTTTTAATCTCACTGCAATGTTTAATAATAGATGAAAAATCATTGTCTATTAAAAATCGATAATTATTTTTCCTAATTTTCTTGGATAGTGACGATGAAATTATAAGGTCTTCAGGGAACAATATTAATCTTGGGTCGGGTGACCACCATAAAATAGGTTCGTGTTTATTGAACCAAGGAAATATTCCTTGCTTATAAGCCTCAATAATTTTTTTAGCTTCAAGTGTTTTTGATATTGCGATAAGGCCATTAGGTTCAATAAGCGCTTGATCAGTCTTAGGAAAGGGGTCATGATTACTAAGTAAAGCGATGGAACCGAATTCAGTTTTTATCCATTGAGCCATGTTTTTGTGAGGAAAGCTTAATTTAATTTCAAGGTATGAAACGTTTTTTAATATTAGTTATATTACTCTTAAATACAGTCTCATTTGCTAACGCTAGTGAGCGAGGATTATTCTGGAAATTAAAAGCACCGAATGGTTTGACGCATTATTTATTCGGCACTATTCATACAGATGACAATAGAATTATTAAGTTCTTGCCTGCCGTTAAAAAATCCATCAATGCATCTGATCTTCTTTTGGTTGAGATTACCCCTGGCGACCATTCACAAAATCTTTTTATGAAGAATTATTCTCTCGTATCAAACTTAAATGCTGAAGAGCTTAATCAAATTAAAAAACTTTCAGAATTTCATGTTATGTATTTCGAGAATGTCATAAGAATGAAGCCTTGGCTCTTGGCTATTATCTTCGACTCTCCTAAGCCCCATACCGAATTTAATCAAGATTATCTTTTAATGGCAATGGCTGAGGATTTAGATAAAGAAGTGTTAGGAATTGAGTCATCAAAAGAACATTTTGCTTCGATGGACTCCCTCTCGCTAGATGAACAACTAATGATGCTTAGAGCGGTTTTAAAAAAAACAGAGAAAGAAAGATTGTATGATTACAATCTGCTCATGAAGGAATATCTCTCGGCCGATGTTGAGCAAATACGTAAAACTGACGAACAATTAACAGGTAAGTTATTACCCAAAGCTTTGTGGGCTAAAATTAAAATTCAGCTTATGGATGAAAGAAATAAAAAGATGGCCATAAAAATTAAAGAGCTTGCACAAGACAAACAATTATTTATTGCAGTCGGAGCATCACATCTTTCAGGTAAGGATGGCTTGTTAAGTCAGTTAAGAGATTCAGGGTTTAAATTGACACCTTTAAAAGCATTTGAATAGTATGAAACGACAGCTCATCTCATCTCGTGGCAATCAGCATTTCAAGCACTTAAAAAAACTTAACGAGTCACCTCGTTATCGGCATGAGGTTCAGCAAACTATCTTAGATGGTATTCATCTTATCGAATCTTATGCTGAGCGCTTTGGTTCACCCGACTCTGTGGCTTTAATTCAGGGCAGTGATATTGATAAAATTGCACCATATCTTAATGAAGATACACAAGTATTGGAATTTCCAGCGGGGCTCTTTTCTGAAATAGCACCAGTGATATCACCTACAGGCATTCTTGCATCTATTAATATTCCACATTTAGAAACTCCAGAAAATCAAAACTGTATTTTATTGTTAGAAGATATTCAAGATCCAGGCAACTTAGGTAGCATATTAAGATCTGCAAGTGCCTCAGGTGTAGATCTTGTTTACTTGTCTGATCATTGCGCTGATATTTGGTCGCCTAAGGTATTAAGAGGCGGACAAGGCGCACATTTTTATTTGCCATGTATTGAGAATGCAGTTTTTTCTGATATTACAAAAGCATTCAAGGGAAAAATTTTTGCAACTGAATTAACTGGGAAATCTGTATTTAAAGAGAATTTAAAAGGACCTGTTGCTTTTATTTTTGGTAACGAGGGCAATGGGCTTCAGTCAGAAACAATAGGCTTAGCTTCCGATTCAATTCATATACCTATGGAAAAAGGTATTGAATCTTTAAATGTTTCCGCTGCTGTATCGATTTGTTTATATGAAAAATATAGACAAGAAAATTCTAATGTTTAACCGAATTATTTGACTCGTTAAATACAAAAACTACTTCATCTTCTGAATATTTGTAACATTCATTGCAGAAATCGCAGTGAATCGTAATCGACGCTTGTTCTTCGATGATAGATTCACACTCTTTTTTCCCAATAAGGCGAAGCATATTTTCCACACTTTTTTTAGAGCAGCTGCAATAAAAACTAAGATAGGTAGGATCGTATAGGCGAATTGTCTCTGTTAAAAATACATTCTGAAGAATTTCAGATGCCTCTAATTCTGGACCAAGTGAATTAAAAGATTGGTTGGCAGATTTCACAACACTTTCCCAAACCCCTCTCATTTCATCCTGATTTAATTCCTGTGTTGAAGAATTAAATGGAAGTTTTTGAATAAGAAGCCCACAGAAAATATCATTTTGAGAATGAATCCAGAGTTTGGTTTGGATCTGTTCTGACCTTAACATATAATTTTCAAGGAGCTCGCTGATTGAATTCCCTTCCATAGGCACGATACCTTGATAAGGCGTCTTTGCATTTTTTTGTACTAAAGTAATAATGAAGTGACCTTCTTTTATAAGGTCAATGGGCGATAGAGATTCTATAGGGCCGCTCCATTTTACTGTGCCCCGCATACCTAAATTTCCATTGCATTCAGCAATTAATAATTTTAGTGGTCCATTGGTTTGAATTTGTAATGTGAGTGAGCCATCTAGCTTAAGAGTGGAAGCTAGAAGGGCACTTGCCACCATAAGTTCTCCGAGAGCGGTATGAAGATTTTTTGGAAGTGCTTGATGTTGTGTGGCCTCTTCGATTGTATGACTTAACTTCACATAGTTACCTCGAATGTCCGTATCTTCAAAAATAAATCGATATAATTTGTCTTCTGAGTTATGCATAAAATTTAAATTTCAATAGTTTTTATTTTGGGCACAAGTGAGATGTCCCATAATTGAATAGCTGTGGTCCAAAAGTTTGTAAGTGTATTTTCTTTTCTAATAACTTCATAGTCTTGTCCAAGAAATTTAAGGCATGCAATTAAATTATCTTTTACGTTTGAAATGTTAATAGGCATAGATTGGTTTTCTTTACTTAGTTTTTTTTGATTTAAAGTAGCCACAGGGACATGGCCATAGGTGACTTTAGGTAGCGATAAAATTTTTTGTAAGTATATTTGTCTTGATGAAGAGTCAATGAGGTCGCTTCCTCTTATGATGGTATTGATATTTTGCAATGCATCATCAATCACTACAGCAAGTTGATACGCATAAATGCCATCTGATCTTTTTAAAATAAAATCTCCAAATTCTTTTAATATATTCTGTTTAATCCCGCCTTGAATTTTATCTTCAAACTCTATGAATAAATCTTCTACTTTCACTCTTAAGGCGTGATGATTTGAATCTAATATTTTATTTCTGCAAGTCCCCGGGTAAATCATTCCATCAATACCAGTTATGGCTGAGTCGGCAATTTCTTTTCTGCTACATTCGCAATAATAGGTAATTTTTTTTTCATTTAATTTCGATAAGAAAGACTGGTATATATCTAGTCGGTGGCTTTGATAAACAACTTCATCATCCCAATGGAAACCATGCTGATGAAGCGTATCCAAAATTGTTTTGTCACTTCCTTTGACAGTTCTTGGTTGGTCGAGATCTTCTATGCGCACCTTCCAAATACCATGTTGGTGTTTAGCATCAAGATAACTTGCGACTGCGGTAATTAGTGATCCAAAATGCATTGGGCCTGTTGGAGAAGGTGCGAAGCGACCAATATACATTTAAGAAACTGTATTGATGTAGGGTGGAATATGCCAGTTATGTAAGTGCTTGCCCAAGAGGAAGAGATTACATTTGATTCGATCATTTGTGGAGCTACTTACCATGAATTCGTAACATCTTAATATGGCAACCTGACCTTCTTCATTTCGTTTTAAAGTAATTTTTTCGCATGCAACCGTTTCGTCTAAAAATTGTAGATCAAATTGTTTAGATAAATTTTTCCCAAACTGAATAGCAAGTTCACGTTTTGAGATTGAATCAATCCAAAACCAAACGATCACGATTAGTAAAGCAAGAAGGGTATATTCCAGCATAAATGTAATTTAAAAAATGATCTTCATATCTTAAACGCGCTTCACCATCACTTAGTGGTTATTTTTATGCATTATTTGTGTGCATAAAAACATTAATTCATAAAAATGCACATAAATAGTGCTTAAAAATAGAAATTTTGAAAATTTTAAGATAAAAAAAACACAATTTCTTATTTTTATTCATTCTTATATAAAATTATATTTAATTTAATACTCTAAAGATAAGGAATGTCCGCCATGGATAACTTAATTGGTGCAAATGATGTTTTATTTGTTTTATTGGGCGCGATTATGGTGCTTGCTATGCATGCGGGTTTTGCATTTCTAGAAGTGGGCACTGTGCGTCATAAAAATCAAGTCAATGCCCTTGTTAAAATCCTTGTCGATTTTTCAGTATCTACACTTGCCTACTTTTTTATAGGTTATGGCATTGCCTATGGGGTGAGTTTCTTATCACCTGCAGAAACATTGTCTGCTAAAAATGGCTATGAACTCGTAAAGTTTTTCTTTTTACTTACTTTTGCTGCAGCTATTCCTGCAATTATATCTGGGGGCATAGCTGAAAGAGCTAAATTCAATTCTCAATTAGCAGCTACCTTCGCTTTGGTGGGTTTCGTATATCCATTTTTTGAGGGTATTGCTTGGAATAATCATTTAGGTGTCCAATCTTTCCTCGAAGGTAATTTTGGATTTAAATTCCACGATTTTGCAGGCTCAGTAGTTGTGCATGCAATGGGAGGCTGGATTGCTTTGGCGGCGGTTTTATTGCTTGGGGCAAGACATGGAAGATATGGTAAAGATGGAAGGCTTCAAGCTTACCCACCATCTAATATTCCCTTTTTAGCTTTAGGAGCTTGGATCTTAACTGTAGGGTGGTTTGGCTTTAACGTCATGTCAGCGCAAACAGCGAATGGTATTTCAGGGCTTGTAGCGATTAATTCTCTGATGGCATTAGCAGGGGGCACCATAGCAGCTCTTATCGTTGGAAAAAATGATCCTGGCTTTATTCATAATGGACCTCTTGCAGGCCTTGTTGCGGTGTGTGCAGGATCAGATATTTTTCATCCCATAGGCGCTCTTATGACTGGCTTAGTTGCAGGCATTCTTTTTGTATGGGCTTTTACCCTTACACAAAACCGTTTAAAAATTGATGATGTATTGGGCGTGTGGCCATTGCATGGACTTTGTGGTGCTTGGGGTGGTATTGCCGCTGGTATTTTTGGATCTACTTATTTTGGTGGCATGGGAGGTGTTAGTTTTGCATCTCAACTTATAGGAACTTTATTAGGCGTATTTACAGCGCTTGCCGGGGGATTTTTAGTTTACGGCATTATTAAGTATTTCTTTGGGATTCGACTAACGCAAGAAGAAGAATTTAATGGCGCTGATATTTCGATTCATAAAATTGCAGCTAATTCAGAAGATTAATCTTATCTCTTAAAAGCATTACCTGATGCCATGTTAAAATTTCCCATGGCAAAATTTCACATCATTATTCCAGCAGCAGGCTCAGGTTCAAGAATGGGGTTGGGCCAACCCAAACAGTACCTTAAAATTCATAAAAAAACTTTCATTGAAAGAGTAATTCGAGTTTTTGAAAATATCTCTCACGTCGACTCTATTCATATTGCTCTTCACCCAAATGATGATATGTGGAATACACTCAATCTTTCTTTGTCATCTAAAGTTAGCACGCATTATTGTGGCGGTGACTCTCGAGCTAAGACGGTCCTGAATACATTAGAAACTATAAAAAAACATACGGACGAGAATGATTGGATTTTAGTTCATGATGCGGCCCGCCCAGGCATTCAAGAAAAAGATGTTATTCATCTAATAGAGACTTTAAAAAATGATCCCGTAGGTGGCTTACTTGCTTACCCTATAGCTGACACTATAAAAAAATCTGACAAAGAAGATAGAGTTATTGATTCGCCAGTAAGAGATCATTTATGGCAAGCGCAAACACCACAAATGTATAGGTATAGAATGTTAACCGAGGCACTTAAGTCATTTAATGGCATTCCAACCGATGAGTCTCAAGCAATCGAGAGTTTAGGAATGAAACCAAAATTAATTAAAGGTGATTTTAGAAATTTTAAAGTAACTTACCAAGAAGACCTTAATATTCTTGAACATTTAATAACTGAATAGGTATTTATGATGATAAAAGTGGGGCAAGGTTTTGATGTTCATCAGTTAGTTAGTGGAAGAAGGTGCATTATTGGGGGGGTGGAAATCCCTTTTCATAAAGGATTAGACGGCCATTCAGATGCTGATGTTCTTTTACATGCAATTGCAGATGCAATTCTTGGTGCTGCTGGTTTAGGAGATATAGGCCAGCATTTTCCAAATACAGACCCCTCTATTAAGGATATAGACTCCAGAGATATTTTAAAAAAAGTAATTTTATTAATTCAAGAAAAAAAATACTCGATTATTAATATTGATGCCACGGTGATTTGTGAATTACCTAAATTGGCACCGTATATTGATCGCATGAAAAATAATATCGCATTAGATTGCGGTCTTGATATCAAAGCAGTCAATGTGAAAGCAACAACAACTGAAACTCTTGGATTTACTGGAAGAGGCGAAGGTATTGCAGCTCAAGCTATTTGTTTGATAGAGTCGCAATAAGTTTTATGTTTCAACGCTTTGAAAAACTCCTTAATCCTTTCCCCGAGTACTTTTTAACCACGCCACCCAAAACCCTGTTGTTGTTTGTATGGGCATGCACTAAAAATCTTAGGTGGCTCATTTTATTTATGGCCCTATTAACAGCGGTGATAGGGAGCTTTGAAGCTATTTTATTCTCATATATGGGTTCTTTGATTGACTTACTAAATCATTCAAGCCCAGAAAATTTTTGGTCTCAAAATACTTCTATGCTTATTTCAGCATCAGTAGTTTTAATCTTAAGTACATTACTTGTTTTATTCCAAACCTTAATTAAACATCAATCCCTTGCAGGTGCATTTCCAATGCGAATGCGTTGGAATTTTCACCGATTACTTCTTAATCAGAGTATGAATTTTTATCACAATGAATTTGCAGGGAGGGTTGCTGCAAAAGTGATGCAAACTGCTCTTGCGGTTAGGGATTTATGGTTCATTTTGGCTGACATTTTGGTCTATGTAGTTATTTATTTTTTAACGATGATTTTTGTTGTAGGCCAATTTAATTTGATACTAATGCTTCCATTTCTTAGCTGGTTTCTTTTGTATATTTTGGTCCTTATTTATTTTGTACCCCGCTTAAGTAAATTGTCGAGAAATCAAGCTGATGCAAGGTCATTAATGACGGGGCGCATTACAGATGCTTATACGAATATAAGCACCATTAAACTCTTCTCGCATGCTGGACGAGAAGCGAACTTTGCTAAAGTTGCAATGAATGATTTTTTAGGCGCTGTAAATATGCAAATGCGATTAGTCAGTTGGATTGAAATTATTAATCATTTTTTAAGTATGTTACTTGTGATTGGGACAGGTATTGTTTCAATTTGGCTTTGGTCGAAGAATGAAATCATGGTGGGAGTGGTCGCAACTTCTACAGCAATGGCTTTGAGATTGAATGGCATATCGCACTGGGTCATGTGGGAAATGACATCCTTATATGAGCAAGTTGGAACTCTTCAAGACGGCCTCAATACACTTTCAATTCATCAAGAAATTCAAGATGTTGAAAATGCAGAAGATCTCATCATCAAAAAAGCTTCAGTTTCATTTAAAAATATTGTTTTTAATTATCCTAATCAAAAAACATCAGTCATTCATAATTTTTCATTGAATATCAAGCCTGGAGAAAAAGTTGGTCTAGTAGGTAAGTCTGGATCAGGTAAATCTACACTCGTAAATTTATTATTGCGATTTTATGACCTTAAATCAGGTGTAATTACTATCGACAATCAAGATATATCAAAAGTAAATCAAAATAGCTTGAGAGAAAAGATTGGTATGGTTACACAAGATACATCCTTACTTCACCGCTCAGTTAAAGACAATATAGTTTATGGACGGCCTAATGCCACTCGAAACGAAATGATTGGCGCAGCAAAAAGAGCTAAAGCTCATGATTTTATAATGCGACTGGAAGATAATCTTTCTAGAAAAGGCTATGAAGCTCATGTCGGAGAAAGAGGTGTTAAGTTGTCGGGTGGTCAAAGGCAACGTATTTCTATTGCAAGAGTTATGTTGAAAGATGCACCTATATTGTTATTAGATGAAGCGACAAGCGCACTTGATTCTGAAATTGAAGTTGTAATTCAACAAAGTCTTTATCAATTAATGGAAGGTAAGACGGTAATCGCAATTGCACATCGACTATCAACGATTGCTGCAATGGATAGGCTTATTGTGATTGATAAAGGCAAAATTATTGAAGAGGGGTCTCATAATGAGCTTATTAAAAAGAAAGGGTTGTATGCGAGACTTTGGAAGCATCAAAGTGGAGGCTTTTTAGGCGAAGCTTAATGCGCAGTTAATAAAACAATAACTGCTCCACTCCCTCCGTCGTGAGCTCGAGCTTGAGCGTATGCGATGACTTCTTCTTTTTGCGCTAACCAATGCTTAAGTTTATTTTTAAGAATGGGTTCTTTGTTTTTAGAGTTATAACCTTTTCCATGCACGATACGAACGCAGCGTATATTATTTTTTTTACATTCAGCTATAAAGTGAACTACATATGCTTTCGCTTCATCGGAAATCATGCCATGAAGATCAATAGATTTTTGAACGACCCAGTAACCTTTCCTTAGTTTTTTTAAGACATCGGGCGAGTGACCTTGCCTGATATAGAAAAGCTCCTCACCATTTTCAATATCATGCAGCGGCTCGTAATGATCGCTAATAGAATCAATCAGCGCTTGTTTTTCATCCCTAATAAAATTTAGAGGTACGGGCTTGGGTTTTTTTTGAGGTGCTTTATGTTCTTTTTTTTTCGAACTGATTTTTAATGGAGTTGCGCCTTTAATGGCTTCCCTGAATAAATCAATTTCGTCTTTCTCATTTTCATTTTTTGCCATGACATTATTTCGTTAAAAATCTTTCTGCATCGAGGGCTGCCATACAACCGGTTCCAGCACTTGTTACTGCTTGGCGATAAATATGATCTTGAACATCCCCAGCTGCAAATACGCCAGGTATTGAAGTCGCAGTAAAATTACCATGACGACCCGCATTTGTGATGATATAACCATTTTCCATATCCAACTGACTTTCGAAGATTGAGGTATTAGGTTGATGACCAATGGCAATAAAAACACCTTTGAGTGCTATCGATTTACTTTCATTTGTATTTACATCTTTAATTTTGATTCCAGTTACGCCTGAAGCATCACCTAGAACTTCCTCTAGAGTTTTAAATGTTTCAAGGACAATTTTTCCTTCTTTCACGCGATCGTGAATTTTATCCATTTGAATAGCTTCAGCTTTGAATTTGTCGCGCCTGTGAATTAATGTCACTTTATTTGCGATATTGGATAGATAGAGCGCCTCTTCGACAGCTGTATTTCCGCCACCAACAACAGCTACCTCTTGGTTTTTATAAAAAAAGCCATCGCATGTTGCACAAGCAGAAACACCCTTGCCTAAAAATGCAGTTTCACTATCTAATCCAAGATATTTTGCTGATGCACCAGTTGAAATAATAAGTGCGTCACAAGTGTACTCAGATGAGTCCCCAATAAGTCGAATAGGTTTTTCTTTAAGGTGTGTTGTATGAATATGGTCAAACACAATTTCAGTGTTGAAGCGCTTAGCATGTTTTTCAAAGCGTTCCATAAGCTCAGGCCCCATAACCCCATCAGGATCTGCAGGCCAATTATCAACATCTGTCGTAGTCATTAATTGACCCCCTTGAGCAATCCCTGTGATAAGAACGGGATTAAGGTTTGCTCTGGCAGCATAAACTGCAGCAGAATAGCCTGCTGGACCAGAGCCTAAGATGATAAGTTGGGCATGTTTTGCCATAAAAAATTCCTGAAAAGAGTGTGAAGTTACAAACGATCAATTTTAGTTTTCATCGTCTGATTAAGCAAACCTATTTTTGACAGAAGGGCCTTTTTTTGAGGCTTTTTTCATCATTTTTTGGCACTTCAAACTGATATAATTGATGAAACATTCCGAGCACTTATAACCTTGTTTTTTAAAAAAAAATCAGAATCTGGAAAAGCTAGCCAAACTCCACAGGATAATAAACTTAGTGGGATTAAAAGTAAGCTCACACGCGAAGCTTGGTGGTTAAGTTTAATTTTTTTAGGCTTTTATTTAACCATCACCCTTGCGACATACTCTAGCCAAGATCCGTCGTGGTCTCATAGCGTCAGTGGCACACATTCAATTCATAATGCTGGCGGAATTATTGGTTCGTATTTATCTGATTTACTCCTCTATATTTTCGGTTTATCAAGCTGGTGGCTGAGTTTCTTATGTTTCTTTAGTATTTGGCTTCTCTACCCTCAATACAATAAAGATTTAAAAGGCTATCGCTCTTTTTTGCTTTTTAATTATTTTGGTTTCTTTCTATTAATTTCTGCTTCATCTGCTTTTGAAGCAGGTCACTTAATAGACCTTCCAGCCCAATTTCCACTAAGCCAAGGCGGCTTGCTTGGAAGATTATTCGACCAAGCATTGCGTTCGTCTTTAGGTTATGTCGGCTCAAGTATTTTCTTGATCACATCGATTGCGATCGGATTCAGCTTATTTACAGGATGGTCATGGCTTAAAATTTCAGAGCATTCTGGACACTTTACTTTCGCTCTATTCCAAAGAGGTCAGTATCGATATAGAGATTGGCAAGATCGCAAACATGGGAGAATTATTGAGCAGCAGAGATTAGAGCTCTTAGAGAGTGAACGAAGAAAATCTGAAAATAGATCCCCAGTTAATATTGAGTCTCCGGACGTACAAATTAAAAAGAGTGAGCGCGTACAAAAAGAGAAACAAATTCCATTATTTAATTTTAGTGACAATTTACTACCACCTCTTCATCTTCTAGATCAGCCATCTCATCAAGTCGAACCTCAATCACCAGAAACAATTGAATTTATATCCCGACTCATTGAAAAGAAATTAATGGACTTTGGTATTGAAGCCAAAGTAATTTCAGCCCAACCTGGTCCTGTGATTACCCGTTATGAGTTTGAGCCAGCACCAGGGGTTAAGGGTAGTCAAGTCACTAACTTATCGAAAGATTTAGCGCGCGCATTGTCTGTAGTGAGTGTTCGTGTTGTTGAAACCATTCCTGGTAAAACATGTATGGGCTTAGAGATACCCAATCCTAAAAGGCAGATTGTTTACTTGTCTGAAATTATGAGCTCTCAAACCTTTGCAGATACGAGCGCTTCTCTCACAATTGCTTTAGGAAAAGATATTTCTGGTCGCCCAGAGGTTGCTGATTTATCGAAAATGCCACATGTATTAATTGCAGGTACTACGGGTTCGGGTAAGTCGGTTGCGATCAATGCATTAATTTTAAGTCTACTTTACAAGGCCAACTCTGAAAAAGTGAGGATGATTTTCATTGATCCTAAAATGCTTGAGTTATCTGTTTATGAAGGAATACCGCACTTATTAGCGCCGGTCGTAACTGATATGCGTCAAGCTGCCAACGCATTAAATTGGTGTGTAGGTGAAATGGAAAGACGTTATAAGCTGATGTCGATGTTGGGCGTTCGAAACTTAGCTGGTTACAATCAAAAAATTAAAGACAGCATGAAGGATGGCTCTCCTATTGCAGATCCTGTAAACCCAGAAAATACTGAACCATTATCTGAAATGCCACTGATTGTGATTGTGATTGATGAGCTTGCAGATTTAATGATGGTAGTAGGCAAAAAAATTGAAGAGCTCATTGCTAGACTTGCTCAAAAAGCTAGAGCTTCTGGTATCCATTTAGTGTTAGCTACACAAAGACCATCAGTAGACGTGATCACAGGACTCATTAAAGCTAATATTCCTGCAAGAATTGCATTCCAGGTATCTAGCAAAATTGATTCCAGAACAATCTTAGATCAAATGGGTGCCGAGACGTTACTTGGACAGGGTGATATGTTATATCAGCCAGCAGGCTCAGGTTATCCTCAAAGAATTCACGGAGCATTTGTTTCTGATCAAGAAGTACATAAAGTTGTGAGCTATCTTAAGTCACATGGTGAGCCAAATTATATTGAAGGTATTTTAACCAATGAAACTTCAGAGAGCGGGGATTATGGCGACTCATCTTCGAATTTCTCAGGCGAAAAAGATCCGCTTTATGATGAGGCTGTGGAATTGGTATTGCGAACAAGAAAGCCATCCATCTCTTCAGTTCAAAGACACTTGCGTATTGGATATAACCGTGCCGCAAGAATTATTGAGGATATGGAAAGAGCCGGACTTGTTTCAGCAATGCAAAGCAATGGTAATAGAGATATCCTAGCTCCAAATCAAAATGAATAAACTGTTTTTTGTTTTTCTAATGCTTTCTTTAAATGTATTTGCAGAAGGCATCTCAGATCTAAATGCTTTTGTAAATAATGTATCAAGCATGTCTTCTGAATTTAGTCAGGTTGTTTTAGATAAAAAGGGTTCTAAACTTCAAGATGTTGAAGGTGTAATGCTATTTAAAAGACCTAACAAGTTTAGATGGGATTATTTAAAGCCATATCAAAATCAAATTATCAGCGATGGTGATCGATTGTATATGTACGATCAAGATCTTAGACAAGTTTCTATTAATTCGATAGCCAAAGTGGGCGGCTCAACTCCGCTTTTAATTATCGCAGGCAAAAACATTGAAAAATATTTCACTCTTAAAAATATAGAATCTCAGGCTGGAGATGAATCCAGTCAAAATATTAAATGGGTCGAGGCTATTCCGAAGGAAGAAGGTGCTGGATTTAGTAAAGTCATGCTTGGTTTAACTGAAAATAAATTATCAGTGATGAAAATTGTTGATGCATTTGAACATATAACAACGATTAGCTTTAAGAATGCTAAATACAATGTGAGCTTATCTGATAATGATTTTTTATTCAAACTGCCTAATGGTGTTGACGTTGTTCAAAATGGCGGTGTACCAACCAATTTATCGACAACTTCTAATCCTAATAAAAATAAAGACGCGGAGTTAATTGCTTTTGCTAATGACTGGGCGAATGCGTGGTCAGCTAAAGATATCGATCTTTATTTAAGTAAATATGCACAAGATTTTAAAACTCCTAATGGCGGTGCATTTTCTTTGTGGCAAACCTCAAGGAGACAAAAAATTTCTTCTCAAGGAAAGATTCTCGTTGAAATAGAAGATATAAAACTAAGCATGAAGACCGAAAATTCTGCTCGCATACAATTTAAACAAAAATATACCTCCGATAAGCTGACTGAGATGTCTAATAAATCGCTCGTAGTTAAAAAAATTGATGGCCGTTGGTTAATTCAAGAAGAAATCTCAGGTAAATAACACCAATGAATCAAATGTTCGAACCTAATCAATCTCAATTGCCACTTGCTGAGTATTTAAGGCCTAAATTTGTTGGCGAAATAGCAGGACAAAAACATATTTTAGGTGAGGGCAAGTCTTTGCGTGTAGCTATTGAATCTGGCAATTTACCTTCAATGATTTTATGGGGGCCGCCAGGCGTAGGAAAAACTACTATTGCTCGAGTCATCGCTAATTCTATTGATGCAGAATTTATATCTGTATCTGCAGTGCTATCTGGCGTTAAAGATATTCGAGAAGCTATAGATAAAGCCCAGCTTAATTTGCAGCAATATAATAAAAAAACAATTTTATTTGTAGATGAAGTTCATCGCTTTAATAAAAGTCAGCAAGATGCATTTTTGCTACATGTTGAATCAGGATTAATTACTTTTATTGGAGCGACTACAGAGAACCCATCTTTTGAAGTTAATTCAGCTTTATTAAGTCGATCTCAAGTTTATGTTTTAAAAACGCTTGATGAAGAAGATCTTTTTTCAATTTATGAAAAAGCTAAGATATACATTGCGCCAGAAATCGAGGTGGATCATGAAGCACAGCAAGAGATTATTGCTCATGTGAATGGCGATGCTAGAAGACTGCTCAATTTTCTAGAATTGCTCTTTAATACAGCAAAATCTTTAAAAGCCAATAAAATTGATCGAGACTTTTTAAAGAAAACAATTACAAGCAAGATACGACGTTTTGATAAAGGTGGAGATCAATTTTACGACCAAATTTCAGCGCTTCATAAATCTGTGAGAGGGTCTGATCCAAATGCTGCTTTATATTGGCTTCATCGTATGTTAGATGGAGGCGCTGATCCACTTTATTTGGCGAGAAGAATCGTTAGAATCGCTGTTGAGGACATAGGCTTAGCTGATCCAAAGGGGCAAACTATGGCGCTCGAAGCTTACCAGATATATGAACGCCTTGGTTCACCTGAGGGTGAGTTAGCGCTTTCTAACGCAGTGATTTACCTATCAATTGCCGCCAAAAGCAATGCGGCATATATGGCTTTTAATGAAGTAAAAGCATTTGTAGCCGAAGGAGATAATAGTGATGTACCAGTTCATCTTCGAAATGCCCCGACTAAGCTGATGAAAGAGTTAGATTACGGAAAAAACTACCGTTATGCTCACAATGAACCTGATGCTTATGCGGTGGGTGAAAAATATTTTCCAGATAATTTAGACCCTATTGAATTTTATAAGCCTACAACTCGAGGATTAGAGGGTAAAATTCTCGAAAAAATGAATTATTTAAAATCTCAGGACAAGCAAAAGAAATAGGTTATTTATGATTGATATTCAAATACTAAGAAACGATATTGGGATTGCTAAAGATAAGCTCTTAAGCAGAGGATTTGATCTTGATGTAGCTACCTTTCAAGCATTGGAAAATGTAAGAAAAGATCTGCAAGTTAAGACGCAAGATCTTCAAGAAAAAAGAAATTCCATCTCAAAAGAAATTGGTATTTCTAAATCTAAAAATGAAAATACTGATTTACTGATGAAGAGCGTTAATGCACTTTCAGATGATTTAAAGGCTGGCGAATCAGAATTAGCAGAGCTGCAAGAAAAGATTAATCAATTCATGCTAAATATCCCTAATATTCCTCATGATTCTACCCCGATAGGTAAGTCCGAAAACGACAACCAAGTTGTGAAGACAGTTGGCGAGCCTAGAAAATTTAATTTCAAAGTTAAGGATCATGTCGATGTAGGTGCTCCGCATGGTCTTAATTTCGATTTAGGTGCAAAGCTCTCAGGCGCTCGTTTTGTTGTAATTGAAGGTAAGCTTGCGAAATTACATCGGGCTATTACGCAATATATGCTTGATACTCAAACAGATAAACATGGCTATAAGGAATGTTATACACCTTATTTGGTTAATAGCGATTCATTAATAGGCACAGGGCAGCTACCTAAATTTGAAGCTGATCTTTTTAGTCTTTCACATAACGAAAGTAAATTGTATTTAATCCCAACTTCTGAGGTGACTCTCACAAATTTTGTTCGTGACGAAGTCGTTAAGCAGTCTGACCTTCCTATTAAATTGACTGCTCATACACCTTGCTTTAGATCAGAAGCAGGATCTTACGGTAAAGATACTCGGGGCATGATTAGACAGCATCAATTTGATAAAGTTGAGATGGTTCAGATTGTGCATCCAGACAAAAGTTATGATGCGCTAGATGAAATGGTTTCCCATGCTGAATTTATACTTACCTCACTAGAGCTTCCATATCGATTACTATCCTTATGCACAGGTGATATGGGTTTTGGAGCTGCGAAAACCTTCGACTTGGAAGTTTGGCTTCCATCACAAAATACTTATCGTGAAATTTCGTCTGTTTCAAATTGTGAAGCGTTTCAAGCAAGACGCTTAAAGGCAAGGTTTAAGAGTGAGGATGGAAAAAATTTATTTGTTCACACGCTAAATGGTTCTGGACTTGCAGTAGGTAGAACATTGGTAGCGATTATTGAAAACTATCAGAATGAAGATGGCAGTATTACGATACCTAAAGTCTTAGTTCCTTATATGAGTGGTATTGAAAAGATTTAGTTTTTCCAAATCTCACGAACTTTTCCATTGCTACTAATTAAAGCGCCATGGGCGATATTGTAAAAAATACCATGTTCTACAATCCCAGGTGTTTGACACAGAAGCGCGTTTAATTTTTCAATATTTTTTTCAGTATAATTAAAATCGAGTACGAAATTACCGCAAGAGGTAATTGCATATCCATCTTTTGCTGAGTTAATTCTAATGTCGCCTGTTCCTTTTTTCATTAAGATATTTTTGACAAGCTCCCATGCAAAAGGTTGAACTTCAGAAGGAACAGGAAAGTTATCTCCAATATTTTCAACAATTTTAGATTCGTCAGCAATAACAATAAATTTTTTAGCAGATCGAGCTAACAGCTTCTCTCGAACGAGATCGTAACCGCGTCCTTTAAGTAAAGTAAGGTCTGGTGTAATTTCGTCTGCACCATCAATATAAAGATCAATTTCATTGATTTGCTCCATAGCTATAATTGGTAAGCCAGCTTCTTTTGCTTTAATCATGCTTACCACAGAGCTTGATACTGTTCTTATGTTTAGCTTTTCTTCTTTATTTCGCTTAGCTAAAGCGTCAATGAAGCAGTTAGCGGTTGATCCTGTACCCAAGCCGATAATCATATTCTCGCTAACATATTGTAAGGCTTGCTGCGCGACTAATTCTTTATCATTCATGACATTCCCTCTCAATGAATACTAGCTTTAAAGCTTATAATATTGTTAATCATTTATACATGCAATATATGCCATTAGAAGCAAATTATCAAAGTAAAGAATCACTATCAACGGCTGAAATTGACGGCTCTGATAGTTATTCTCTAGTTAAATATATTCGAGATGAAATTGTTAAAAGTAAAAAGTCTTTAGCAATTTTTACGGAGACAGCATTTGAAGCAAGGCGTCTTATGGAAGAGATGCTTTGGTTTAGTCCAAATTTAAAAATTAACTTATTACCCGATTGGGAGACTCTTCCTTACGATCACTTTTCACCGCACCCAGATCTAATATCAGAAAGACTTCTAACTCTTTATCAAGTCACTCAGAAAAGTTTTGATGTAGTTATTATTCCAGTAACTACAGCTCTTCACTTATTACCCCCTAAAAGTTATATACAACTATTTAGCTTTCATTTTCGTAAAGGCCAAAAAGTTGATATTGAGGCTTTTAAAAACCAACTAACATTAAATGGATATATGAATGTGGTTCGCGTCATGGCTCCTGGGGAATTTTCAGTAAGGGGAAGTCTTATTGATCTATTCCCTATGGGCAGCATAGTGCCGTATCGCTTAGATTTCTTTGATAACGAAATTGATTCAATTCGAACATTCGATGTTGATACACAAAGAACACTTTACCCAGTCAATGAAATTAAGTTACTTCCTGCCCGTGAATGTCCCATGGATGAAAATTCTATTAGTACATTTCGACAAAATTATCGAGAGCGTTTTGAAGGAGATCCTTCCCGCTCTTCTATTTACAAAGATATTAGCAAGGGCATACCCATTGGCGGCATTGAGTGGTACATGCCGCTATTTTTTGAAGAGATGAGTGATATTTTTAGTTATTTTTCAGATGACACGATCATTTATAAACACGGTAATCTTGATCTTGCTTGCAGTCATTTTTGGCATGAAACCGAAAAACGATTTCGGTTGTTTGCTTATGATGCTGAGAGGCCAATTTTAGAGCCTCAAAATCTTTTAATTAAACCCGATCAATTTTTTAAATCTATCAATGCCTATAAGAAGTTTGATTTAAAGCGCGTAGAAGTAAATGAAAAAATCCCTGATATATCTATTGACCGAAAGAACATTAAACCTTTAGCGAAGCTTGAAAATTTTATTATAGAAAATCCTAAAAGAGTTTTTATTTTGACGGATAACTTGGGTCGTCGAGAAACTGTCTCTGAACTTCTAAAGTTAGCTGGCATTAATTTTAAGGCGACAGATGATTGGTCATCGGCTGCAGATATAAGCGATCAAGTGGTGTTGACTGTCAGCCCAATACATCAGGGCTATATTTCATCTGAGCATGTTGTAATTACAGAATCCGAGCTTTATGTAAATACTGTGCGTCAAACAAGAAGACGTCATCGTGATAAAAATTTCTCAACTGATGCAATGATACGTGATTTGTCTGAATTAAAAGAAGGTGACCCTATTGTGCATGAGCAGTATGGTGTAGGCCGATTTAAAGGATTGTTTAATTTAGATTTTGGTGAAGGGGAGAGTGAATTCTTACTTTTACAGTATTTTGGTGACGATAAACTTTATGTACCTGTATCCAATTTAGACCTTATCTCAAGATACTCGGGAGGTCCGGCTGAAACTGCGCCTTTGCATAGGCTGGGTTCAGATCAATGGGATAAGGCGAAGAAAAAAGCCTTAAAACAAATTCATGATACTGCTGCAGACCTCTTAAACATTTATTCACAGCGCTCCATTAAAAAAGGCTACGCCTTTAAAATTAATTTACAGGATTATGAGAGATTCACCGATGGATTTCCATTCGAAGAAACCGATGATCAACTAACAGCAATTAATGCTGTGATCAATGATATGGAGTCTCAAAAGCCGATGGATCGTCTTATATGTGGCGATGTGGGGTTTGGCAAGACGGAGGTTGCATTAAGGGCGGCTTTTATTGCAGCTAATGATGGAAAGCAAGTTGCCATATTAGTCCCAACAACACTCCTTGCTGAACAGCATTACAATAATTTCATGGATCGTTTTTCAGATTCAGCTATTAGAATTGCAGAAATTTCTCGTTTTAAATCTAAAAAAGAACAAGCTGAGTCACTCATTAAATTAGCTAATGGTGAGATCGATATCATTATTGGCACACATAGACTTATTCAAAATGATATTAAATTTAGAAATTTAGGGTTAATTATTATTGATGAAGAGCACCGTTTTGGTGTGCGTCAGAAAGAATTACTTAAATCCATGCGAGCAGAAGTTGATGTCTTAACTCTTACAGCGACTCCAATTCCTCGAACGTTATCTATGGCTATGGAAGGTTTGCGAGAGTTTTCTATTATTTCTACTCCCCCACAAAAACGTTTATCAATTAAAACATTCGTAAATAACTATTCAGAAGGCATTATTCGTGAAGCAGTTTTAAGAGAATTTAATCGAGGCGGCCAAGTGTATTTCTTACACAACGATGTTGACACTATTGCTTCGATGAAAGAAAAATTAGAAAAGTTAATACCTGAAGGGGTAATTGAGATTGCACACGGACAAATGAGAGAGCGAGAGCTTGAAAGAGTGATGCATGATTTTTATCAACAAAAGGCTAACATCTTGCTTTGTACAACAATTATTGAAACCGGTATTGATATTCCATCAGCGAATACAATCATAATGAATCGTGCAGACATGTTTGGACTAGCTCAACTTCACCAATTAAGGGGTCGGGTGGGGAGGTCTCATCATCAAGCATACGCATATTTGCTTATTGATCCAGATAGAAAGATTAGTGGCCACGCACAAAAACGATTGGAAGCTATTCAGCTTCTTGAAGATTTAGGTGCAGGGTATTATCTTGCTATTCATGATTTGGAGATTCGAGGAGCAGGGGAGTTGTTAGGTGACAATCAGAGTGGGCAAATGCATGAAATTGGATTTAATCTGTATGTAGAAATGCTTAATTATGCTGTGAAGCAACTCAAAATTGGCAAAAAATTAAGTCTTGATACCCCGCTTCAAAAAAATACAGAAATTAATCTTCATACCCCAGCCATCATTACTAATGCTTATTGTGGCGACATTAATGAAAGACTTGTTCTCTATAAGCGCTTGTCAGGACTTAATGAGGAAGAGCAATTAACCGAAATGAAAGAAGAACTAATAGATCGTTTTGGTGTGATGCCCGAACAAACACAATCTCTTATTTCTTTTCATGATTTAAGAATTTTTATTCAACATCTTGATATTAAAAAAATAGATGCAAGTGATGTATCAATTCAAATCACATTTGCGAGTGACAGCAAAATTGACCCTCTCAAGCTTATTAAGTTGCTAAGTGAAGACAAGCGTTGCCGTATGAATGGACCAGACAAGATTAAGATATCTGTTTCACTTTCCGATATCTTAGAGCGTGTAAAATTTATTAAAGACTTCTTAAGTAAAATACTTTTGACTTGATAACTGTAATAGGATACTTATTTGATTTATGCTTCTTTTCCGATAGATTAGAATCGATTCTAAATTAACTTCAATCGCATAAGCTTTGGAACAAACTCTTCGATTTTGCCGCTTTCAATGTCTATATCAATATTTTCTATAGGTTTTACCTCGTAAAAATTATTGCCGTATATGTTCCATAGCATTGATAAAAAAGAATTTGAAGCAGGCTTTATTTCATCCTTATGCATAACTGACCCTACAAGGTGAAGTTTTGTTTTTGCTCTTGTCATGGCAACATAAAGAAGTCTTTTTAATTCATTTTCTTCCCTACTTTTTTCTATTCCATAAATTAAATCATGCAAATGAGGGGATTTATTATCAGGCTCGCTAAATGCTGTGATGTCAAAGATACGACTATTTTTTACCGAAGCGTCAGATACAATCATCTTTTTGTCTGATGCTCGTGTTGTTGAATTAAGTGAAGGAATAATGACAGTATCAAATTCGAGACCTTTGGCTTTATGAATTGTAAAAAATTGAATACGTTCTTCAGCTGAAGGAATATCGGATAAATACGTTTTTGTAATTTGATGTTCGACAAGTTCAAAGTCGATAGCTATAGGGGAACTTGATGTTTGTAGTATGTTGAAAAATTTATTAATGTCTACAATATCATTAGGGTTATGAAGACATAGTTCACCACCTAAATTCATCCAAACTGATTCTATAAGTCTTCTAATGTGAGTCTTGCTTTGATTATCGAATGCATTTTTTAGGATATCGATGAGTCGTCGAATTCTTCTCCTTCCATCAGGGGAAATTTCACTCATTTTTTTTTCATCTTGAATAATTTCCCATACTGTTGAGGTATGGTCATTTTGAAATAGGAGCGCTAGGTCACTCAATATAATCCCACACCAGGGCGCACGAAGAATCGCAAGCCAGTGAATCCGGTCATTTAAGTCAAGCATAGCGTAGCTTAAGGAAAGAATATCCTGAATAGATTGATGCTTGTCTAAGGCATCAATTTCTACTGCATTAAATTTTAGAGTAGGTTTGAATTTTCTAATGTAATTAATTAATTCAGAGAGATGGCTTCTGGATCTAGTGAGAATAGCGATTTTTTCATATTCAGGAAATGTATCAATAAGATTACATACATACTTTGCTTCTTCAGTATCAATATCTGTACTTTCAGTGAATGTTAATGCATGAAATTTGAACTCACTTACATTAGAATCATGCTCTTTTTTTGCCGATACAAAAGGTTTGTAGGATACAGCGCCTTCTTGAATTGAATCTTCTTTTGGAAGTATATTTTCAAATATCTGATTTATTTCATTCACAATAATAGAAGAGGACCGGTAATTATCTCTAAGCTGAATAGTTTCTAAGGGGATGGTATTAAAGCCATTTTTTTTGGCTTCAATAAAAATACTGACATCAGCCTCCCTAAATTTATATATAGATTGCATAGGGTCACCCACACAGAAAATGGTTTTTTGTGCTTCAGGAGTCCAGCCATCCACAATTTTCTTTAGGAAATTAAAATGACTTCTGCTTGTATCTTGGAATTCATCGATAAGTAAGTGTGAAATTTTATAATCTAAAGATAATAAAAGATCGCTTGCCGCATCATTTTTACCAAGCGCCTCATTAGCAATCTCTATAATTTCAATAAAATCGACAGTATTTCTTTGTTTAAATAGCTGTCGTAGTTTTTTTTCGCACTGTAAGAGAATATTTGCAATAGATCTTAGTTTTAAAGCATATGTTTCGCTAAGAGGTTCCGGTATAGCTTTAATAGCCAATAAAAAATCGATATTTGGGAGATTGCGACATTTATTTTTATATATTTCTCCTTCGTCATCGTTCTTAAATCCTTCTCGGGCTGTAATGTTTTCGCGTCTGGTATTTTTATCTGTGAATAAAATTTTTGTGATCGTTTGCCATAATGGGATTTCTTCTGAATCAAAATTAAAACTGTTTTTATTTTTTAGCTTTATATCTTCTCTAAGATTGGTACTTTCTAAGTAGTGAAGAATTTCAATAAGATCATTTAGTTGATCTTGATTGAGTTCAGCCCTAATTTTTTGATATATAGGCTTCGTCAAATGTTCAAGGTAAGCATTGCCTTCCTCAATAATTTGCCCACTTGATTTTTGGGTAAGCATATAACATCGATATTTCCACTGGTCTCGAATTGACATCATCGCCACTAAACGACGATTAATCTTTTCATACTCATTGTCATAATGAGTGAAGACAACTTTAATGTCCTCGATGCCATCTTTAGCCTGTAAAGTTTGTTTGACTGACTCTTCGTAAAATTTTTCAGGGGTATCAGTAATATTAGGCTTGCTCCCCATTTTGCTTAACACAGGAATTTGACTGACCACGTTATGACAGAACTTATCAATCGTCATTACTTTAAGTCGGGAGAGATTATGTTCAATATCCCAACCTTTCTCTTCTGACCGCTTTAGAATTGTTTGAGCAAAAGGACTTTTGCTTTCTTTAATTCGCTCAATGATCTTAGCCTTCATTTCTGAAGCTGCTTTTTTTGTGAAGGTGATTGCTACAATCTCTTCTGGCATATCAACGACGGTAAGCAATTTTAAAAATCGATCAGTAAGTAAGCTCGTTTTACCAGAGCCTGCCGGCGCCTCTACTATAAACGAGCTTAAATGAAGCGCTTTCTCTTTTAATTCGCCGTCATTCATTGCTTAGTTTTCTCAAATTGTAATGTTCGCTCAGGGAGCCTTAGGATAGGTTTAACATGACAGTAAGTCATGTCTTTTTCACGTGCAAATCTAACAGCTGCATCGCCCAATTCGTAGCTTTTAGCCGCATCATTGATGCGATACCTCCAAAAGGCAAGTAAATCATCCCAAGATTGGTATTGAGCAGAGCAGGAAGCATCCTTTATGCCTTTAAGAAGTTCCATATCGCGACCTATGCCAACCCATTGAGGTTTTGATGAATTAATAACGCCAATAGCAATTGCATCAATAGGCTTATCTGACGCAAAGAGGGCATAGAATGGCATTTGCAACTCTCCATAGGCATTTAGAAACCATTCGTTAAGGGTTTTTGTGGCTCCAGATTTGTAATCAATAACAATCTTGTTTTGATTGACTTCATCAATACGATCAATCTTGATATTAAAGTTAAGACAACCTAAATGGATGGGTATATTTTTTTCTGTCTCTTTAACTTCAAAGTCACCACGCTTTAACTCAAATTGAATCCAATTTTCAAGGTAATTAATTAAGCGTATTTCTTCAATATTGAAAAACTCAGGTAAGATTCTGGGGTACTTTTTCTTTTCCGCTGAAATGTTCTTATGCGCAATATCTTGAATTTTCTTTGAGAGCTCGTCTTTGCTAAAAGCACTTACTAGAAATGATGATTTATATTTCATCCAAAACTGCTCTAAGGTTTTATGAAAGAGATTTCCGCGAAGTCTAGTAGTTAAATTTTCCTCATCTTCATCTTCTAGTCTTTTGGCCCCGAGCCTAAATTCATAGAAAGCCCAAGCGGGGCAGATGGACTGTGCTTCAAGCAGTTTAATTCCCGATTTTGAAGTTTGTGCAACGTCAATTTTAATTGAAGTATTATCTTCAATATATTCTATAACATTATGATTAAATGTATCTTTTTTATAATTAAAATTAATATCTTCATGTGGTTTCGAGGATATGAATGGGTACAAAATAGGCGACGGAAAGATATCTTCTTCTCCCATTTTTTTAGCGTAAGAAAGTGTTACCAAGCCGGACGTATGAGTGAATTTGTCTAAAATATTTGTGGCATGTAAATGGCGTTTTTCATGGGTATTGATGTGGCAATCATGCTGAATTTTGATAGGGATAAAGGGATTAAATTGCTGAGGTGTAGGCCAATTATGTTCATTTAAATTCATAATCCACGTAGCATCATAGGTTTCATAGGTTATTTCATGAAAGCCTAAAATATCAATTTTAAAAATACCCTCGTGTTGATGTTGATGGGTAGTTTTCTTGAGGTAATACTGAAGTGTCTCTAACATATCTTGAATAGATATTTCATCTGTAAGCCTGTCTAGCGAGGATACAGTTTCAGTAATTTTCTTCCACGCCTCATAAACACCCTCTTCATAACCATCTTTTGGATTTAAAAGGCTGGATTGAATATTCTTTAAATACGCATCAAATGTTTTAATCCATGCGGAAGGGGCTCTTTTTTCTCTCCATTCATGATGTGAGACTTGTATTTGATCTAAATGCTTCATTAGAGATGGCGTTGAATGAACTAACCCCTCAGCTGTCTCTAGGATTTCAATAAGCTCGTGAATTGAGACATTACCTCTACGTTTTCTCTCTAGTTGGTGAATAAGCCTATAACGAAGAAATAACTCTTGATCATTTGACCAGCCGTTATTACACAAGATATTTTTCAGGTCTTTAATATTAAAAAACCCTCGCGCGCCAAATTCTATTAGCTTTATATTTAAATAAATCATGGATAAATGAAATAAAGGCGTATTTAATGAGAACTGATAAATTCTTTTTTCTTGAGATAGGCTTGGGGTGAATGATTCAGGATGGAATGTTTTGTCAAGTAAGCTTGTGAGACGATCTATGATTTGATCAAGCTGGGGCGTCACAATAAGTATTTTTTTATTTTGTTCTATTTGATTTCTGCACCATTCCACAACCTGCATACATTCATGCTCTTCATTAAGAAAAATACGCGACTCAATAGAAGGCTTTATTTTAGTATCTACAAAAAAAGTCACGTCAATTTGAGTTTGACATGCATTAATAAATGATTCTTCAATCGGCGTTCTAAAATCAAAATTTACAAAATGAATTGGGCAGTCAATAGATATATCCTTCGATGTGATATGTTCAATTGCTATTTTTATAAGACCATTGAAGGTGATGATACTTTTATCGTTGCAATATTTTTTAAAGATTAAACGCCAAGCGTTAAAAAACGCATGCTCTTCACTGCGCTCTTCACTTTTTAAGGTATTTTCGCCAATAAGAAATTGATCTATGAGTCGATTAGCCTCGCTAGCAGTCTCACTTAAGCTTTCAATATTAGATAAATCAAATGAGGATTTTTTGTATTGTTTAATGCTGCTTTCCCATAGCAATTTTTCTTCGATACCATTAAGAACTCGGAATGGCATGTTGATGTTTGGGTGTTTTTTAAAGAGATTATTGATGAAGTCATGAAGAGCCATCACTTTTTCTTTTGAGTTAAAGTGTTGGCTTAATTTAAAAGCTTCTTTTGAATTACGACAGAGATAGATAGGCTTTTGCTCAGAATGCATGCTTCTATTGTAAACTTATCCCCGTTAATTATTATTAAAAAATATGGCTGAACGCAAAAATTACATTACTAAACAAGGATATCAGTGCCTAAAAGATGAGCTTGATTTTTTAGTTAAAGTTGATCGTCCTAAAGTAGTAGCAGACGTTTCCTGGGCAGCAAGCAATGGAGATCGCAGTGAGAATGGAGATTATATATATGGAAAAAAACGCCTCCGTCAGATAGATGCAAGAGCGAAATTCTTATTTGGTCGGATTGATGAGGCTGTAGTGATTGATCCATCCTCACAAGAACAGCAGGATAAGATTTTTTTTGGCGCGTGGATCACACTTCTTAATGAGTCTGATAACTCAGAGCATCATTTTCGTATTGTAGGGCAAGATGAGATTGATACAGAAAAAGGCTTTATTAGTTGGGTTTCACCTATTGCTAAGGCGCTTTTAGGAAAAGCCTTAGATGATGAGGTAAAAGTCGAGACTCCGGGTGGCTTAGTTAATTTTAGAATTATTGATGTGTCGTATCATGAGTAACAAAAGTCTTATAGCTTGTCATTTAATATGCAAGGTGATTGATTTTTTCGGTGATATTGGTGTTGCATGGCGCATAGCAAAACAACTCAAAGTTGATTTTAATATTGAGGTGCATCTCCTTGTGGATGATCTTATGACTTCTAGAAGGCTCATCCCTTCATTAGATATTTCCTTAAAAAAACAAACGGTCGATGGTATTACTATTCATCATTGTGATTTTAGTGAAGATTCAAAATCACTTCCGCCACCTCCAGCTTTTGTATTTAATCTTTTTAATATTGATTTACCTAATGCCTATAAATTGCTTATGCAAAGCGAAAAGTCCAAATATATTGCCATTGAATATTTGTCAGCTGAGCCATGGGTCGAGAATTTTCATTTAAAACCTTCAATAGATCCTGAATCAGGCCTTATTAAAACTTTCTTTTATCCTGGCTTTACTGGTCAAACAGGCGGCCTCATCCGTGAGAAGGATTTACTATCGCGTCGAGAGTCTTTTGTTCAAGCTAATCGTGATAAATTTATTAAGTCATTTGGCGGAAATCCTAACCTCTATTCAATATCACTTTTTTATTACCCAATACAAAAAATTGAAGCTTTTTTAGATGTTATGGAGCTTATGAAAAAGCCTATTCAATTTTTCATACCTCAATATTTATTTGATCTTTTAAAAGCAAAAAAGAATTATCAGTATCTTCATATCATTTCCTATCCATTTTTAAGCCACGATGATTTTGATGATCTACTTCGGTCATGTAATCTTAATTTTGTGCGCGGTGAAGATAGCTGGATAAGAGCAATTTGGGCCGGCAAACCTTTTATTTGGCAGCCATATATCCAAGAAAACAGTATCCATTTAATTAAACTAAAAGCTTTTTTGAAGAGCTATTGTGAGGATTGTGAACAAGAGTTATCAGAGGTTTTATTTAAAATGCATGACGATTGGTCGAATAATAAATTTAATGAAGCTTTATGGCTCGATTTTTTCAAAAATCAGTCTTCTTTGGAGTCTTTCGCATTGAAGCGAAGTCATCACTATTTCAAAGAGCCATCATTTGTCGAGAGTTTGGTTGATTATTGTTCTGAAACATAATTTTCGAGTATAATTTCTCCCTTTTATTTAGTAAGCATTCCCAAGGATCAATATTATGAAAATCGCTCAAGAGCTTCGCGCTGGTAACGTTATTATGGTTGGCACTGACCCAATGGTCATTTTAAAAGCTGAATATAATAAATCAGGTCGAAATTCAGCTGTGGTAAAGATGAAAATGAAAAATCTTTTGACTGAAGCGCCTAGCGAAAACGTTTATAACGCCAGTGATAAATTCGAAGTGATTGTGTTGGATAAAAAGGATGTTACTTATTCTTATTTTTCAGATCCTGCTTATGTGTTCATGGATGGTGAATATAATCAATATGAAATTGATGCTGAAAATATGTCAGAAGCTTTAAATTTCTTAGAAGATGGTATGCCTTGTGAAGTTAAATTTTATAATGGGAAAGCTATTTCTGTAGAGCTTCCAAATTCTGTTACCCGAGAAATTACTTACACTGAGCCTGCTGTAAAAGGCGACACTTCAGGTAAGGTAATGAAGCCAGCTAAAATTAATACGGGCTTTGAAGTAATGGTGCCTTTATTCTGCAATACCGGTGACAAGATTGAAATTGATACGCGTACCTTAGAATACAAAAACCGCGTTTTATAATCCTAAGCAGTTCCACCTACAACTAAACTGTCAATCTTGATAGTGGGTTGGCCTACACCTACAGGAACACTTTGACCTTCTTTACCGCAGGTTCCTACCCCTGAATCCAATGACATATCATTGCCAATCATACTGACTTTCTTTAATACTTCAGGGCCATTTCCTATCAACGTTGCGCCCTTGACTGGATAGAGCAGTTTCCCGTCTTCAATCATCCAAGCTTCAGCTGCAGAAAATACAAACTTTCCGCTTGTGATGTCTACTTGGCCGCCGCCAAAATTAACTGCATAAATTCCTTTTTTTACTGACTTGATAATTTCTTCCGGAGTTTTTGTACCATTTAGCATATAAGTATTTGTCATTCTTGGCATGGGCAAATGTGCATATGATTCTCTTCTTGCGTTTCCAGTAATAGGCATATTCATAAGTCTCGCATTTAATGTATCTTGAATGTAGCCTTTTAGAATGCCATTTTCAATAAGCACGGTTCTTTGTGTTTCATTACCTTCATCGTCAATATTAAGTGACCCTCGTCGATCCTTGATAGTGCCGTCATCAACGACAGTAATATCTTTTGCAGCAACTTGTGTACCAATTTTATTGCTAAATGCGGAGCTACCTTTTCGATTGAAGTCACCTTCGAGACCATGACCAATAGCTTCGTGAAGAAGAATACCAGGCCATCCGGGACCCAAGACAACTGTCATACTTCCAGCAGGAGCCGGCTTAGCATTTAAGTTGGTTGTGGCTTGGTGAACCGCTTCTTGCGCATATTGTTTTAATATTTCGTCTGAGAAATATTCAAATCCAAAACGTCCACCCCCCCCTGATGAGCCTTGCTCTCTTTTTCCATTCGATTCTGCAATAACATTAATAGATAATCTTACTAAAGGCCTAATATCAGCAGCAATTTTTTGTTCATTATTGATTACTAAAATTACTTCATACTCCCCAGCAATTGAAGCTGTTACTTTAGTAATCCGCTCATCCATTTTTTTAGCAAAATTTTCTATTTTTTCAAGAATCTTAATTTTTGTTTCTGCAGACACGGCCGAGAGAGGATCTTGACCTCCATATAAATTAGCAGTTATTTTTGGATGATCTAATTTATGAATTTGATTTAAGTTTTTCGAAGCAATAGCTTTAGCAATGCTTGAGGAAGATAAAAGAGCTTCAATAGATATATCATCTGAATAAGCAAATGCAGATTTATCTTTATTAACTGCTCTAACACCTACACCTTGATCGATTGAGAAGCTCCCTGACTTAACTTGACCCTCTTCAAGACCCCAATATTCATTTTTTGTGTATTGAAAATATAGGTCTGCATAATCGACACCATGAGCCATCATGCCATTAAGTATTTTATTTAGATCGTTAATTTCAATGCCAGATTGAGAAAGAAGCAAATTTTTTGCATGAGAAATTTTATGTTCCATAAGAAGTATTATTTTATAGTTCGATGTTTAAGAGCAGGCAAAGATTTGCGAATGGATTTGATATATTCCTTGTTAAGATATCCGGTAATTACTCCAGAGCCTCGCGATAGACGATCTAATATAGTGCCCCAAGGATCAACAATAAGTGAGTTACCATGTGTTTCTCTTCCAGATAGGTGATAGCCACCCTGAGCAGGGGCTAGCACATAACATTGATTCTCTATAGCTCTTGCTCGAATCAGAATTTCCCAGTGAGCCTTTCCGGTCGTTTCTGTAAAAGCTGATGGAATTACTAGAAGGTCTATTTCCTTCATTGCTCGAAATAATTCTGGAAATCGAAGGTCATAACAAATCGCAATTCCAATTTTACCAAATGGAGAGTCGACAACTACAACATCAGAACCCGCTTCAATTAATTTATCTTCTCGATAAAATTCCTCGCCCATATCAAATCCAAAAAGATGTATTTTGTCGTAGCGATGAACTAAATTTCCTTTGTCATCATAAATTAAACAACTATTTCTGATTTTATTTTTATCTTTCGAAACTAAAGGAATAGAACCACCAATAATCCACACTTTATTTTTTTTGGCTTGCTTTGATAGGAAGGATTGAACGAGGCCGTGATCAGGCTTCTCCTTCGCCTTTAATTTTTCAGAGTCCTTAGAGCTCATAATAGAGAAATACTCAGGGAGGGCAATAATTTTAGCGCCTTGATTAGCGGCAATTGTAATTAAATTTTCAGCTTCATTAAGGTTTGATTTGATATCTGGCCCAGATGCCATTTGTATCCCTGCAATTTTTACGATATCTTTATTAACTAATCTTGCTTTAGTCGTTTTTACTTTAGATTTAATTGCCATTTTTATTTTTTATCATTAAATAAGTTTTTGGTATTATCAATTGTCGTTTTAATTTTATCTGACGCAGAATTATTTACTTCTTCTGGATTTTCCCATGTACCAATAATTCTATATTCAGAGGTCAGTACTTTGTTAAGAGGATCTTTAAGTATTTTTTGTGCAATAAATGCTGCCGCTCCTACAAGTGGACCTCCTGCAAGAGCTGCAATAGATAGGCTATCGCTAATATGAGGGGTAACTTTCACGTTTAAATCTTGAGTTTCATGGATAATATTTGTTTCACCAGTCATAAATACTTCAGCCGCCGGGCCATTCATTCTAAAATTACTTGTTTTCATGATGCCATTATTTACTCGAACAGATGCATTCATAGTATCAAGCACAAATCCGCTGCCAAATAAATCTCTGAAGTCTAAACTGAGCCTTCTAGGTAAGCTTTGCAGGGTAACAAGGCCAAAAAGTCTTCCTATGCCAGGCTCAACTTTTTGAATTGTTCCTTTACGTACATCAAGGTTAAATGATCCATCCACTTTGGTTTTATCGAAGGATAAGGGATTACCAGGCCATCTAAATTGACCAGATAAGTCGGCTTCACCATCTTTTATAAAATTAGGATAGCCAAGGAAATTGAGTGTATCGCCAAGATTATCAATCTTCCAGCTAAAATTAATATTTGATTTAGAATTCTTATTCCAATCTACCCACTCCCCATCTGCTTGAAAAACATTTTTATCATTTACAATTTTAAATTTTTGAATATTAATATTTTGATTTAAGGTATTGGAGACGAGTTCAAGTTTCCCGACTTTCTTGCCATCTAACTCAAGCGAATCAATTTTAATGTCTAAATTAGGTACCTTTTGAGTAGCTGAGCTTTGAGTTGAAGATATTTTTTTAATTTCACTTGGCATCTTGAATCTATTTAATCTAGCTATCAGTTTGTTTTCCTTTTCAGCCCACAAAAGACTTCCCGATGTTTCATTGGAGTTTATTTTGAATTTTGTGCTTCCACTGGCTGGCGCTATTTCTATTTTGATATTACTAAAACGCCTATCAAAGAGATCAGCATTTCTGAGGGCTATATCAGCTTTGTCAATTTTAAATCCTCCACCACTATCTTCTCCACTATAAATACTTATAAAGTCATCTAAGTTTACATAGGGTAAATTAGCCTTGAGATAAAGTCCTTTTTGAACACTTGTTTTAATGTCTGAGTTAATTGAGATATAACCCTTATCTACTGACATGATATTATTTTTTTTGATACGAGTTATTTTTGAATTCACAATATTGCTATATTTAAATTCAATTTCATCTGTTTTTGTATTATTTTGTTTTTTTGTAAAATAGAGTTTCTCTTCCTTATCGCGTGCTTTATTGAATGGAGCAGGGTAGCTCATTTCAATTCCTTTTAGATCCGAAGATAATTGTATGTTGAGTAAAGGTTTTTTATATTCCACTAGTCCGTCCCAATTAGCCGATCCGTTTATTTTAGAAAAACTTGTTCCTAATTTTTCTTCAATACCTTTGTCAGTAAACTTACCACTTAATTTCACCTTAATGGCCTTGCTTGAGTCTGCAGTAAGTAAAATATTAGTATTGCCTCCAAACATAATGCCAGTGAGATTTTCAGTTTTAACATTTTTTTCATCAAAAATTACTAAACCCTTTATTTTTTCGATCTTTGGAATCCCCATTGATGGATTGGCTAGATTGCTATCTAAAAATTGGTAATTACCTTTAAAAGTAATGGCGTCAAGATTATCCATAGGGATATCAATATTTACTCTGAGCTTACCTTCTCCAGATCCAGTTGCCTCATCAAATAAATGTTGAACAGATTCTTTTATAGGACTGTTATTAACAAATTTAATAGCCTCACGTGTAGGGCTATTTAGCGTGCTTTGCAGATTTAGTAGGGGATGCTCGATCGCTATTGCGGGAATGGTTGTTTTAAGCTCTTTAATAGTGTTACCTAGGAATTGACCTTTCTTGCTTAGCAGTTCGAAGGTCCCAGCATTAACTGACGCATTAAAATCAAATTTTTCAATAACTGGCCATCCCGTACCATATTCGATCAAGGTATTTTTGCCTGTAGTTGTAACAATAAAGTTACCTTTATTGGGATCAGCACGGTTCTGCGCATCAACAAATGGGAAATCAGCTGACAAACCT
Organism: Candidatus Methylopumilus universalis; assembly: GCF_006364435.1. Lineage (NCBI taxonomy): Bacteria > Pseudomonadati > Pseudomonadota > Betaproteobacteria > Nitrosomonadales > Methylophilaceae > Candidatus Methylopumilus > Candidatus Methylopumilus universalis. The sequence goes on from NZ_CP040977.1 coordinate 564,011, forward strand.
TTAATTGAAACTAAAGTATTTTCTAGGCTGCCCTCAAGTAGCGAGGTGTCAAGCCAGTGCAGACCTTCGGCACCTATTGTTTTTGGGTAATAAGCTTTTGCATGCTTTAAGTCTATAAAAGGAATTGAAGCTTGAATATCTAAATAAGCATCTTTTTGAGACATCTGTTTGATGCTGCCATTAATTGAACCATTAATAAATGGGTTATTAAAACTAATATTTTTAAACATTAAATAATTTTTTGTCCATTTTAAATCACCATGCAAATCACTAAATTTGAGTGCTTCTCTAAATAATTTATTATATGTAAGTGAAACATCAGTTGACTTAAATTTTATAGAGCCATCTTCATTAGATAGATGAATTGAGCCTGTTAGATTTTCGAATCCTGGCAAATCTTCAAAAGTTTTTAAGCTTAATTTATCAAATTGAGCTTTGAGGCTTAATTCAATTTTTTTATTGTCCATCCACCTAAGATCAATGTTAGTAAGTGAGCCCGATGGTTGGATTGCACTAACTTTATTTTTAATATCATCAAAGTAAGGAATTGTTTGCAGTATTTCATTTGCTGCATCTAGCTGAATCTTATTTATTTTAAGAGAGAAGGCGATTGGTTTATTCGTTTCACCTGAAATGGTAATAGCCGTATTTGCATTTTCAATATTAATTCCATTATTTGTAAGAAGATAAAGGTTATCAAATATGACTTCGTGACTATATTTATTTGAAAGCCAAATAACATTACCTGAAAAATTCTTCAGATTAAGCTCATTTTTATTAGCTTGATTTAATTCAGTTTTAAAATTTGTGAGTTTGATTGATGCTTTGATTTTAGCGATTGCTGCATTGGTGATGCTTGCAGTTAAATTTAAATCACCAGTGCCAGTATTAATTTTTAGTGGGTAGTTCACCCAGGGCGTATAAGCTGATAGATTAATATTGTTAGCTTTAATTTTTACTTCAGAATCCCAGGAATTTATATCTTCAATCTTTTTCGCATAAATTTTTCCGCTAAGACCAACAAACTGGTTATCACTATTGCTGATTCTAAAATTGAGATCGAACTTATGTTGACCAATGAGCTCGATGATAAAAGGTGTTTTATAGCTAAGATTTAAATCTTTTAGCGTGAGCACTGGCGCTTGTTTATATTCATCCAGCCAATCAATCTCGCCTTGCTCGATAGACACTTTCTTCTGATTAAGAAGCCAGTTTGTTAATTTATTATTAGCAGGACCATCAATTGATATGCCCCCAATAAAAATTTTATTAGTCATATCTCGTCGGATTATAAGTTTGGGCGTTTTTAATTTTATTTCAGAAAGTGTTGGACTTAAATAAAATGGACTTAACCAAGAAAAGTCAGCACTAATTTTTTTCAGCGCAAGGGTTGTATTATTTTGACTGTCATAAAATACAACTTCATTTAAGGCAAACTCCGGATTAATAAAATCCCATCGACCTTCAAGTGAATTTATTTTGATCGTTTGCCCTGTTGCCTCTGAAGCAAGAATTTCAATCCTTGATTTATAGTTATTTAAATTAGGCTTAATATAAAATTGAAACGCAAGGCTAGAGATAACGATAAAAAAAAGGTAGGTAATTACGAATGCAATACCTATTTTTTTTGCGTAAGGAATTAATTTTTGTTTCATTGGTCTTTCTTAAACGTACTTAAACTTAAACCGCTTACGCTATTTTACTTTAAATTATTGAATTGATTGTTTTAGTTGTTCAAGAATAGATGGGTTGTCGAGGGTTGAAATATCAGATGTAATTTCTTCTCCTTTGGCAAGAGAGCGTAAGAGTCTGCGCATAATTTTACCTGAACGTGTTTTGGGTAAGTTATCTCCAAATCGAATATCGTCAGGTTTAGCAATAGGACCTATTTCTTTTCCAACCCAATCCCTGAGTTGATTAACGATCGCTTTAGCTTCGTCGCCTTCAGGCCTTTTGCCTTTAAGTACCACGTAAGCTACGATAGATTCACCTTTAATTTCATGGGGCTTTCCTACTACTGCTGCTTCAGCCACAAGAGGATTTGAAACTAATGAAGATTCAATTTCCATGGTGCCAAGCCTATGTCCTGAAACGCTCAATACATCGTCGATGCGACCCATAATCGTGAAATATCCAGTCGTTTTATCTCTAATAGCCCCATCTCCTGCCAGGTAAACATTTCCGCCTAGTTCCTGAGGGTAATAACTCTTCTTATATCGCTCAGGGTCACCCCAGATGGTTCGAATCATTGAAGGCCAGGGTTTCTTGATCACCAATAAACCGCCTGTGCCCCATGGGACTTCATGCCCCGCTTCATCAACAATAGCAGCATCAATACCAGGGAAAGGAAGTGTGCAAGAGCCTGGGACTAATGGTGTTGCGCCAGGCAATGGTGTAATGACGTGACCACCTGTTTCTGTTTGCCAAAATGTATCTACAATAGGGCAGTGATGATGGCCAATTTTTTCGTAATACCACATCCATGCTTCGGGATTGATAGGCTCACCTACTGAGCCTAAAAGACGAAGACTGGATAAATCGTAAGTGTCAGGGTTAGATTCTTTATTTAATTCTGAAGCTTTAATGAGGGATCTGATTGCTGTGGGCGCTGTATAAAAAATAGTAACATGATGCTTTTCTATCATTTGCCAAAACCGACCTGCATGAGGAAAAGTCGGAATGCCTTCATAAATAAGTTGTGTGGATCCCGAAGCAAGAGGACCATAAACCACATAGGTATGTCCTGTTATCCAACCCACGTCAGCCGTACACCAATAAACATCATCCCCTTTAATATCAAATGTCCATCTCATAGTATTTAAAGCATGGAGAAGATAGCCTGCTGAAGAGTGCTGAACGCCTTTAGGGGTTCCAGTTGAGCCTGACGTGTATAGTAAAAATAAGGGGTGTTCGGCATTAACATATACCGGATCACAATCGGTCAATTGATTTTTAATTAGCTCATGCCACCAAATTTCTTTAGCTTTTAACTCAATCACTTCTTTTGATTTCTTTAACACTACAGTGCCAATCACTGATTCACATCCGCCTAAACTAAATGCTTCATCCACTGCAGATTTAAGGGGAAGTGTTTTGCCGCCTCGAAATTGCACGTCTGCTGTAATGACAAGTCTAGCTTGAGCATCTTTAATCCGCTCTTGAATACTTTTTGCTGAGAAACCTCCAAAGACAACTGAGTGTGTTAATCCAATTCTGGCACAAGCAAGCATGGCGACAACCGCTTCGATTCCCATAGGTAGATAAATAAGAACTCTGTCAGCTAGATCTAAATTGAATGTTTTTAGGCCATTGGAGAATTGACAAACTTTTTCATAAAGCTCTTTGTAAGAGACGTTGCTAATATCACCATTATCAGCTTCAAAAATAATTGCGGTTTTATTAGGTTGAGTAATTAAATGCTTATCAAGACAGTTATATGAAACATTTAATTCGCCATCTTCAAACCATTTATAAAAAGGAGCATTAGAATCATTAAGTGTTTTAGTAAACGGTTTTTTCCAAATGATTAATTCGCGAGCGAGGTCAGCCCAAAATTTCTCATAATTTTCGTTTGCAGAAGAGCAAAGTTTTTCGTAAGCAGCCATGCCAGATACATTGGCATGATCTACAAATACTTGATCTGGATGAAATATTCTATGTTCGCTTAAGACTGATTCAATACCCATACGTTTTAACTTAAAATCAACTTTAAAATTTAAACCTATTATTGGTAGTAATTTATTTTATGTAAAGCGAAAAAATTACACTTCAATTATTTTCATTATTTAACGCTTGTGAGCTAGGCTTTATGTGTGGTAAAAGTCATCCATTACTATGATTATTATCAGTACATTATGAATTTAAGAGTTAGATTAAATCTTTTAATTACAGCCATCTTGCTGATCTTTTTTGTTTCAATGGGTTACACCATGATGAAAGGATCAAAAGAATCTATTCAAGAAGGTGTAGAGTCAGCTAATCGCGTGACGATGCAGCTATTAGATACAGTCATCATAAGCTCATCTCAAAATCCAGAATGGGGCTATACCCATGACGTCTTAAAGAGATTTTTAGAAGAGCTAGGCCATGTTAGAAGCAGTAATATTTATTTATATACCCTTCAAGGCGAACTTCTTTACGCCTCCCCACTTTCTAAATATCGTATAAACGATCCCCCACCACCCAAATGGTTTGAATCTTCTCTAGCACCAAAAGAAGTTATAGATACCAGAACAGTAAGGTTTGGTAAGCTCATTGTAAAAACAAATCCTACCGGAGCTATAAAAGAGTCCTGGGCCAAGATGAAGCACTTCTTTTTGATCACGTGCGTATTTTTTGTATTGTTAAATATATTGGTGTATTGGATGCTTGGTTTTTGGTTGCGACCACTTGAACCAATGGTTGAGGCAATTACTAAAATGGGTGAAGGTGATTTTGAAGCGAGACTTCCTGATTTTAATCTTCCTGAATTTGCAGTCATAGCAAAAAACTTTAATCGTATGGGCGATTCACTCCAAGCGAAAGTTCGCGAAAATCAAAGTCTCGCATTAATTGCCCAACAAACTGCAGATGCTATTGTTATTCACGATCTACAATCTAAAATTTCCTTTTGGAATGCTTCGGCAGAAAAAATATTTGGGTATTCTTCAAAAGAAATATTGGGGAAGTCTGCTTACGTTCTTACCACCAAAGCTCATGAAAATGAGTTAAGAAAAAGCTTTCAACTAATTCATTCAGGAAAAAATATCCATAATGTTGAAACACAAAGAACCAAGAAAAACGGAGAAGTGGTTGATGTCGCTATATCATTTTCGCCGCTTAAAGATCCTATAACTCATGAAATCATTGGTGATATTTGTAGCATGAGAGATATCAGTGAAAAGAAAATTGCAGAAGAGTCAAAATTAAAACTCGAAGAAAATAGAAAATTCACTCAATTAATTCAAAGTCATATTGAAGATGAAAGAAGAAGTTTGGCAAGAGAGCTGCATGATGAATTAGGACAGTACGTATCCGCTATTAAGATATTCGCTTCTAATATTTCAAATAAGGCTAAAAAATTATCACCTGAAATTGAAAAAAATGCAGACTCTGTCATCTCTGCTGCAAATCAGATTTATGATGGAATGCATAGTATTATTAAGCAGTTAAGACCAGGTTCTCTCGATAACCTGGGTTTAGCTGAAACCATTAAAGACACAGTGAATACCTGGCAAAAACAATATGAACATTTAAAAATTCATTTGTTAATTAAAGGCGATCTTAATCATCTAAATGAAACTTTAAATATTAATATTTATCGAATTATTCAGGAGGCTATGAATAATGCTTTAAAGCATTCTAAAGCTAAAGCGATTAACATTAATTTGGTATTAAATAAAAAAGGATTTTTGGAATTAAACTTTAGTGATGATGGTCAAGGTATGGATCTTAAAAAAGTAGATCAAACAAAAAATTTCGGTATTCTGGGTATGCAGGAGCGCATTCAATCTTTGAATGGTTCGTTTGAATTAATTTCTAAAAAGAATCAAGGTACGCAGATTTTAATCTCTGTACCAACTTAAAAAGGATATAGATTGAGTCAAATTAAGATTTTGCTTGTCGACGATCATGCAGTAGTTCGCATGGGCTTTAAGATGCTTATAGAAGCCGAAGATGATATTACAGTCATCGGTGAAGCAGAGAGTGGTGAGGTTGCTATTAAATTATTTCAAGAATTGAAACCCGATATTATTGTGATGGATATCACAATGCCTGGTATCGGAGGTCTAGAAGCTATTGATCGTATTATAGCTAAAGATAAAAATACCAAAATTCTTGTTTTATCAGCCCATGAAGATTCAGTTCATCCCAAGCGAGTGCTTAATGCTGGCGCGATGGGCTATTTGACAAAAAGAAGTGCTGCGGAAGAGTTAATCAAAGCAATTAAATCTATTCATCAAGGAAAGCGTTATCTAGAGCCTAATATTGCGCAACAAATGGCTATTACACAATTATCAGGAGAAACAAATCCAGTTGAAATTCTTTCAGACCGAGAGTTTGAAGTTTTTATAGCATTAGCTAAAGGTAAAAGTACAAATGAAATTGCAGATACCTTATGTCTCAGTCCAAGAACAGTTGGTACGCATTTATATAATATTAAGCAAAAGTTAAATGCAAATAATTCAGCCGAGATTGCTTTGATCGCTATTCGCTGCGGCTTAATTGATCCTTGATTTCAAGCTAATATTTGAAGCGATAGCGCCACTTATAATAATCATAAGCGCGCCCAATACATCCTCAATCCTCATTGACTCGTTAAAATAAAGAAGGCTGATAATGCCGGAAAAAACGATTGCTAGATAAGATAGCGTGCCTATGACAATAGAATTGCCAAGTCTGTATGCGCGTGTCATTGCAATTTGTGCAATGGTGGCAGACAAGCCAAGAGGGATTAATATCCAAATATCATTCCATACCAACTTTTGATAGTCGGTAAAACTAATCCACAATCCCGATCCTATTGAGGATACAAGCGTAAAATAAAAGACAGTTCGCCAATCAGGCTCGTTAAGTTTGCTTAGCTGTATGACGTGAATGTAAGCCAAAGCAGCACCAATACCCGAGACCAATCCCACTAAACCCGCAAACCAACTTTGCCATTCGCCGTGGGGATCAAGAATTAATAAAGCGCCAGTAAAGCCAACGATTGTGCATATAAAAATCGATTTTTTTATTTTTTGGTGCGAGATAAAGGGCAAGAAAAATCCAAGAAATATAGGCGAGGTGTAATTGAGGGTCATGGCAGAGCCTAAATTGAGATGTGCGATGGCATAAAAGAAAAAAGCTAAAGATAAGAAACCTACGACACCGCGGTCAATTTGTTTTCTAAGGTGCGGTGTTTTAATTTCTTTGTGACTTATAACAATGTAAAGAAAAAGAAATACGAGACTTATAAATGAACGGTAGAACACAAGTTCAACACTAGAAAAATGTGTAGAACCAAGTTTTACAAATGACCCCATGAGGGAAAAAAAGAAGGTCGCTATAATAATCCATAGCATGCCTTTTTTCTGATCTGTCATAGATGGGAAGACATTTCTGTTTGATACCACTGATGAAAATGTTTTAAGCCATCTTCCAATGGTTCGTGATAAGGGCCCATATCTTCTTGTTTGTTTTTGAAAAGTGAGCGTCTTCCCTCATGCATTTTTTCACAAATAATTTTATCTTCAAGAGCAGTTTCGTTATAGGCAGCTTGTTGCGCAGTAATATAGTCTTGATCAAAGAGAATGGTTTCTTCTGGATAATAAAACTCAATAATATTTCTGCAATGATCGGCTTCATCAGGAATGAGATGAGAGACGACGATAACATTCGGATACCATTCGATCATGAAAAAAGGATAAATCGTTAGCCAAATTGCTCCAAATGGTGGTTTTGAATGCCCACTTTGCTCATTGATTTTGGATTTCCAAAGGTCATAAACTTTAGAGCTTTTTGAGTGATTTTTTTCTCTAAAAGGTACTTTTTGAATAGATGAAAATGCTTTAAATTCCCATGATAAATCATCACAATCTACGATGTTATTAAGACCGGGGTGAAATGCCCAAACATGATAGTCCTCAAGATAAACCTCAATAAATGTTTTCCAATTAAAATCGTAATGATCAATTTTGACGCTATGAAGTTTATATGCATCAAAATTCAATAATTGATTTAATTGTTTAAACTCCATTGCATCTTTGACATTTATCGATGACTGCTTATATGTTTGTTTAAAAATGAGATTGTGAATTTCTTCGGCTGGAAATGACTCTAAGTTTAAGCATGGATTTTCCTTGAAGTAGGGCGCGCCTTCCAATGTGCCATCAAGCCCATAAGTCCAACGATGAAGAGGGCAGACAATATGCGAAGCTGAACCTTGATTTTCCAGCATAAGCGCTTGTCTATGACGACAAACGTTACTTAATACGTTAATTTTGCCGTTATTATTTACAAGCACTGCTGATTTATTAAGCGCTTCTAGAACATGGTAATTACCGTGTTGAGGCACCATTAGCCGATGACCTAAATATTTTGGATATTTATCGAAAATTACTTTTTTTTCTATTTCGAAAATATGAGGGTCTATATAGCTATGAACAGGTAGCTGACTAAAATTCTTAGCTTTGGAATCAACCGTCTTGAGTGTCAACATACGAGATTATTATGTATTAGGAAATGATTTTTAAAAACTAGGGCAATTTTGCCTTAAATCGGTTTTTTTGCAAACTTAATTCGCCTTTTAAGCCCGCTATCTTGCTTAAATCGGGTATTTAAGCTACTCTCATTCTTTGAATATTTATGCATTTTTTTAGAGGAGTTTTTAGATGAAAAATCCACTTGATTCAATTTTAGGAACAATCATTTCAGGCTTGGTTCTAACGCTAGTGCTCTACGTTTTTCTTAAAAACTTTATTTTGTAGGAGTTTGAATAATGGAATTTATACCTGGACTTGCTAGATGGCTTCATGTTGTAGCCGGTATTACATGGATTGGTTTACTTTATTACTTTAACTTAGTGCAAATTCCTGCATTAAAAGACGCAGCTGCAGATGGGTCAGCGGGCGGTATCACAAAGCATGTTGCACCTCGTGCTTTATTATGGTTTAGATGGGCTGCTGTAGCAACTTGGTTAGCAGGCGCTGCAATTCTGCAAGAAAATTTCATTGCTGCATTTACATTGCAAACTGGCTACGAAGGTATTGGCATAGGTTCTTGGTTAGGCACGATCATGCTATTTAATGTGTGGGTTTTAATTTGGCCAAACCAACAAAAGATTCTGGGTATGGTTCAAGCTACTGATGATGAAAAAGCAAAAGCTCGCAGAGTCGCATTTCTAGCATCAAGAACCAACTTAATGCTTTCTCTCCCAATGCTTTTCTTTATGGCAAATGGATTGAGTCATCGCGCATTAATCGGTCTTTAATTTAATTTAAGCTGAAACAAACGGAGGCTTAAGCCTCCGTTTGTGTTTATAAGTACGGAAAATTGTATGTCAAAAATGATGGATACTTACGCTAGACAACCCGTAACCTTTGAAAAAGGCCAAGGCGTTTGGCTATGGGCTAAAGATGGTAAAAAGTATTTGGATGCACTATCCGGGGTAGCTGTAAACGGCTTAGGCCATACACACCCAAAATTAATCAAAGCCATTAGCGAGCAAATATCACGACTCATTCACGTATCTAATGTTTACCATATTGCTGAACAAGAAAAATTGGCTGAAAAGCTCACAGCAATTTCTGGCATGGATAATGTATTTTTCTGTAATTCAGGATGCGAAGCGAATGAAGCGGCTATCAAATTAGCAAGGCTTTATGGACATCAAAATGGCATTGATACGCCAGAAATTATAGTAATGGAAAAAGCGTTTCATGGTCGAACGATGGCAACGTTATCAGCGACTGGTAATCGAAAAACACAAGCTGGCTTCGAGCCTCTTGTGGGCGGATTCATTCGAGTAGCTTTTGATGATTTAGAAGCCATTCAGCAGATTGCTTCAAGAAAAAATAATGTAGTTGCAATTCTTGTCGAGCCGATTCAGGGCGAGGGTGGTATTAATATCCCAAACAATATTCAAAATTATCTCAAAGGTTTAAGGGACATCTGTGACCAGCACAATTGGTTATTAATGTTAGATGAAGTACAAGGCGGTATTGGCAGAACTGGAAAGTGGTTTGTGCATCAACATAGCTCTATTAAGCCTGATGTCATGACGCTTGCGAAAGGCTTAGGTTCTGGCGTGCCTATTGGCGCTTGTCTTGCAAAAGGGAAAGCAAGCCATGTCTTTACACCAGGTAAGCATGGATCTACATTTGGTGGTAATCCATTAGCAACTGCTGCAGGTTTCGCAACATTAAATATTATTGAAGAGGATAAGCTTTGTAATCATGCATTAAAAATGGGGACACTAATTAATGAAGAATTTACTAAGCAATTAAAAGATTGCCCTCAAGTTAAAGTGGTTCGTAACTTAGGTCTCATGATCGGTATAGAGTTTGATCAGCCATGCGGTGAATTAACCAAATTAGCTTTAGATGAAGGGCTGCTTATTAATGTGACAGCGGAGAAAGTGATTCGTCTTTTACCGCCTCTGATTATTAAAGAAGAGGAAGTGTTGGAACTTGTAGAAAGATTATCCAAAGTGATTAAATTTTTTTTAGCAAAGTAATATAAGCAGAATTTCCTTTATGAAAACAAAACATTTTTTAAGATTTAATGATCTCAAGCGAGATGAGTTTGAATATATTTTCGCGAGAGCAAGTTGGATCAAAAAACAATTTAAAGAGTACAAGCAGTACTGGCCTCTTGTCGACAGAACTTTAGTAATGATTTTTGAAAAAGCTAGCACTCGGACGAGGTTATCGTTTGAAGCAGGCATTCAACAGTTAGGCGGCTCAGCAATTTATTTAAATACGAGAGACTCTCAATTAGGAAGGGGTGAGCCTGTAGAGGATGCAGGACAGGTTATTTCCCGCATGTGTGACCTTGTGATGATCCGAACATTTGAGCAAGACATCATTGACCGATTTGCACAAAACTCGAGAGTGCCTGTGATTAATGGATTAACCAACGAATATCATCCATGCCAAATTCTTGCAGATATTTTTACCTATATTGAACATAGAGGCTCCATTCAAGGCAAAACAGTTGCATGGATTGGTGATTCGAATAATGTATGTAATACATGGCTCCAAGCGGCTGAGGTATTAGATTTTAATGTGCATGTTTCTACGCCTAAAGGTTATGAGGTTGAAGTTGAGCGAGCAGGCTTATACGGCGATAAACATTTTGAAGAATTTGAAGACCCTATGGATGCAGCGAAAGACGCTGAGATTGTTACAACTGATGTATGGACGAGTATGGGATTTGAATCTGAAAATGAAGAACGTTTAAAAGATTTTGCAGATTGGCAAGTAGATCAGGAGATGATGTCAGTTGCATCATCAAATGCATTGTTTATGCATTGTCTTCCAGCACATCGAGGTGAGGAAGTCACAGCAGAAGTTATTGACGGTACTCAAAGTGTTGTATGGGACGAGGCTGAAAATCGTCTTCATGTTCAAAAAGCATTAATGGAGTACCTGTTATTAGGAAAAATGAAAAATGAGTGATATTAAAAAAGTTGTTTTAGCTTACTCCGGTGGATTAGACACGTCAGTTATTTTGAAGTGGCTACAAGAAACCTATCAATGCGAAGTGGTAACTTTTACAGCCGATTTAGGGCAAGGTGATGAGCTAGAGCCTGCAAAAGAAAAAGCTAAAGCTGCCGGCGTCAAAGAAATATTTATTGAAGACTTGAAAGAAGAATTTGTTCGAGACTTTGTATTCCCAATGTTTAGAGCAAATGCTGTTTATGAAGGTGAATACTTGCTTGGCACTTCAATTGCAAGACCGCTTATAGCAAAACGTTTAATTGAGCTTGCTAAAAAAACAAATGCAGATGCTATTTCTCATGGCGCGACAGGTAAAGGGAATGATCAGGTTCGCTTCGAATTAGGAGCGTATGCACTTAATCCTGATATTAAAATTATTGCACCATGGCGTGAGTGGGATTTACTTAGTCGAGAAAAACTACTTCAGTTCGCTGTCAAAAATAATATTCCAGTGGAGATGAAGCATAAAAATGGTGGAAGCCCTTACAGTATGGATGCCAATTTATTGCATATTTCTTATGAAGGGCGTCATTTAGAAAATCCTGGCGCTGAGCCTGAAGAAGATATGTGGCGATGGACTGTAAGTCCTGAAAAGGCACCTAATGAATCTGAAACGATTGAGATTCAATTCAAAAAAGGTGACCCAGTGAGTCTTAATGGCAAAACCATGAAGGCGCATGAACTATTAGCGGCTCTTAATCAATTAGGCGGTAAGCACGGTATAGGCAGATTAGATCTTGTAGAGAATCGATATGTAGGTATGAAATCTCGAGGCTGTTATGAAACACCCGGCGGCAGTATTTTACTAAAAGCGCATCGAGCAATTGAATCTATAACACTAGATCGTGAAGTGGCTCATCTTAAAGATGACTTGATGCCAAGATTTGCTTCTTTGATTTATAACGGCTACTGGTGGAGTCCTGAGAGGCTTGCATTACAAACACTCATCGACCATACGCAAAATAATGTGAATGGTTGGGTTAAATTGAAGCTTTATAAAGGCAATGTGAGTGTGATTGGAAGAGATAGTGCAACAGACTCTCTTTTTGATACATCCATTGCAACATTTGAAGATGACGGAGGCGCATACGATCAAAAAGATGCGGCAGGGTTTATTAAACTCAATGCTTTAAGAATGAGAATCGCAGCAAAAATTAAAAAATAAGGTGAATTTAAATGGCTCAATTTGACAATGTAAGTGTAAAGAAAAAAGCAAATATTTATTTTGATGGTAAATGTGTGAGTCATACCATTCTTCTTCCAAATGGAACAAGAAGTACGGTCGGCGTAATTTTTCCAAGCACATTAACTTTCAATACTCAGGCGGCTGAAGTGATGGAAATTCTTGCTGGCCAGTGCCGCGTAAAATTACATGGCGCTTCTGAATGGGTCGAGTTTAAAGAAGATCAAAAATTTTCTGTACCCGCAAATTCATCATTTGAAATTGAAACATCAGACACACTTCACTATGTTTGTCATTTCGAATAAATAAATTTTTTAAGTAAGGAGATTTTGTATGCCATCTTTTGATGTTTCATCCGAAGTAAACATGGCTAATTTAACTAATTCCATCGATGTCGCGTCTCGAATGATTATTAATCGATATGACTTTAAGGGAACGAGCGCGAAAGTTGAATTTTCAGAGAAAGACTTAACGATTACTCTCTATGGAGATTCAGATTTTCAGTTAGGTCAAATTAAAGATATTTTGCTACCTGCTATGGAAAAAAAAGAGGCTGATAGCTCTAAAAGAATAGACCCTCAAGACATTCAAACCGTATCTGGAAATAAAACAAAACAGGTGCTGAAATTAAAGTCAGGTATCGATACTGAACTTGCAAAAAAAATTGTTAAATTACTCAAAGATAGCGGTCTGAAAGTTCAGTCAGCTATTCAAGGTGAAAGTGTTCGTGTTTCCGGCGCCAAAAGAGATAACTTGCAAGATGCTATTGCATTCATTAAAAAAAGCATTACAGACTTTCCCCTTCAATTTGGAAATTTTAGAGATTAGTTAGACGCATGCAACCCAAAACACTTTATGAAAAATTATTTGAGAGCCATATTGTTAGAGAAGATGCTGGCACTTATCTCATATACATTGATCGTCATCTTGTTCATGAAGTCACAAGTCCACAAGCTTTCGAAGGTTTAAGAATTAATCATAGGCCTGTATGGAGAAATAAATCTGTTCTTGCGGTCCCTGACCATAACGTCCCTACAACAGATCGTTCACTTGGAATTTCTGATCCTATCTCTAAGATTCAGGTCGAAACGCTCGATGAAAATTGTAAACATTTCGGATTAACACAATTTCCTATGAATGATAATCGCCAAGGCATTGTTCACGTCATTGGACCTGAGCAAGGAAGTACATTGCCTGGCATGACTATAGTATGCGGCGACTCTCATACCAGCACGCACGGTGCATTTGGTGCTCTTGCTATGGGTATCGGAACTTCTGAAGTTGAACATGTTTTAGCTACTCAATGTTTAATCCTAAAAAAATTTAAAACAATGGAAGTTCGGGTAGAGGGAAAGTTAAATAAAGGTATTACGGCAAAAGATATTGCTTTGGCTTTAATTGGAAAAATTGGAACAGCAGGTGGTACAGGCTACGCGATTGAGTTTACTGGTGAATCTATTCGTACTCTTTCTATGGAAAGCAGAATGACGATTTGCAATATGGCAATTGAAGCGGGCGCTAGAGCCGGTATGGTTGCAGTTGACGAAGTCACGATATCCTACATTGAAAATAGACCTTTCTCACCTAAAGGTGAAGCATTTGAAAAAGCAAAAATCTATTGGAAAACATTACATAGTGATAAAAATGCAAAATTCGATAAAACAATCACGCTTAACGGAAATGAAATTCTCCCTCAAGTGACTTGGGGAACTTCACCTGAAATGGTGGTAGGTATTGATGGCATGACTCCTGATCCAAGAAAAGAAGACGATTTGTCGAAAAGAAAAAGTATTGAAGATGCATTAGCCTATATGGGCCTTGAACCGAATCTTCCCGTAAATCAAATTAGTGTTGATAAAATTTTTATTGGGTCTTGCACTAATTCGCGCATCGAAGATCTGCGAGAAGCTGCAAATGTGCTTAAAGGTAAAAAAATCGCCAAAAATATTAAATTAGCACTTGTGGTTCCTGGGTCAGGCCTTGTAAAACTTCAGGCCGAAAAAGAAGGCTTGGATAAAATTTTCATAGATGCAGGATTTGAGTGGAGAGAGCCTGGTTGTTCAATGTGTTTAGCTATGAATGCAGATCGTTTAGAATCAGGCGAGCGGTGCGCGTCAACTTCAAATAGAAATTTTGAAGGCCGACAAGGTCAGGGGGGTAGAACACATCTTGTAAGCCCCTCAATGGCAGCAGCAGCAAGTGTTCATGGCCATTTTGTAGATATAAGAGCTTTAAGTTAATTTATGAAACCATTTGTTACTCATACAGGTATTTTGGCCCCACTTGATCGTGCAAATGTAGATACGGATGCAATTATTCCAAAACAGTTTTTGAAATCGATTAAGAAGACAGGTTTTGGGGCACACCTTTTTGATGAATGGAGATATCTCGATCACGGGGAGCCTGGTATGGACTTAACGCAAAGAAAAAAAAATCCTGACTTTGTTCTCAATCAAGACCGATATGAAAAAGCTACTATCTTAATCGCGCGTGAGAATTTTGGTTGTGGCTCAAGTCGAGAGCATGCCCCGTGGGCAATTGAAGATTTCGGCTTTAGAGTAATTTTGGCGACTAGTTTTGCTGATATTTTCTTTAGTAATTGTTTTAAAAATGGCTTACTACCCATCGTTTTGCCAGCTGAGACCATCGATCATTTATTTGATTTAACTTATTCAAATAAAGGTTATGCAATAACGGTTGATTTGGAAAATCAATCCATTATTCTGCCTTCTAAAGAAAAAATAAGTTTCCAGGTGGATACGTTTAGGAAGCATTGCCTAATCAATGGATTAGATGATATTGGTTTGACAATGCAGCATAGCGAAAGCATTAAAGCTTTTGAAAAGACTTACTACCAAAAAAATTCATGGCTACTTTAAAATTAGAAAGACTTTCTAAATAAAATGAAAATTGCAATATTACCTGGCGATGGCATCGGACCTGAGATTACAAAACAAGCGGTTGATGTTTTAAAAGCGCTTAATCTAGGTGCAGAATTATTAGAGGCAGAAATTGGGGGAGCTGGTTATGATAAGTTCGGCGATCCACTTCCAGACTCAACACTTGATCTAGCCGTCAAATCTGATGCTATTCTTCTTGGTGCAGTAGGTGATTGGAAATATGACGCACTTCCAAGGGATAAGAGACCCGAGCGTGGATTGCTTCGCATTAGAAAAGAGCTGAATCTATTTGCTAATTTAAGACCTGCTATTTTATATCCTGAGCTTGTTGGAGCCTCTTCACTTAAAGCTGAAATTGTATCTAACCTCGATATTATGATTGTGAGAGAACTCACAGGTGATATTTACTTTGGTCAGCCTCGCGGTATTCATGTGAATGAAAAAGGTGAGCGTGAAGGTATCAACACAATGCGATATTCAGAATCTGAAATTAAACGCATTGCTCATGTCGCGTTTAAGATCGCAATGAAGCGATCGAAAAAACTATGCTCTGTAGATAAAGCTAATGTTTTAGAAGCAACAGAGTTATGGCGTCAAATTATGATCGATATTTCAAAAGAATATCCCGAGGTTGAATTGACTCATATGTATGTTGATAATGCCGCGATGCAACTCATAAAAAATCCAAAACAATTTGACGTATTAGTTACAGGAAATATCTTTGGAGACATTTTATCGGATGAGGCTTCTATGTTAACTGGCTCTATCGGTATGCTCCCTTCCGCATCTCTCGATAGCAATAATAAAGGTATGTATGAGCCTAGTCATGGTTCAGCGCCTGATATTGCTGGAAAAAATATTGCAAATCCGCTTGCCACAATTTTATCTTTGGCCATGATGTTTAGATACACATTCAATGATGAAAAAAATGCGAATAAAATTGAATCAGCTGTAAAAAAAGCATTAAGCCGCGGTTTCCGAACAGCAGATATTTATTCTGCTGGTGATAAAAAAGTAAGCTGTAGTGAAATGGGTGAAGCGGTAATTGCATCACTTAACTAATTAAAGAACAGGAATTTTAATGAATCGAGTTGGTTTTGTCGGTTGGAGAGGTATGGTAGGTTCAGTTCTCATGCAACGCATGCAAGAGGAACATGACTTTAAGGAATTTGACTCAACCTTTTTTTCTACTTCTCAAACAGGAAACGTAGCGCCATCTTTTTCTGGAAGTAAAAGTGCTTTGAAAGACGCACATGACATTAAAGAACTAGCAGCCATGAATATTATTCTTTCTTGTCAGGGCGGAGACTATACATCTGAGGTATACCCTAAATTAAGAGATTCGGGGTGGCAGGGACATTGGATTGATGCGGCTTCTTCATTGAGAATGGAAAAAGACGCAGTAATTATTTTAGATCCCCTAAATAGTGACCTCATTCAAGAAGCATATAAAAAAGGCAATAAAAATTGGATTGGTGGAAATTGTACTGTATCCCTAATGCTTTTAGCGCTTGATGGCTTGTTCAAGAAAGATCTTGTTGAATGGATTTCATCAATGACCTATCAGGCAGCAAGTGGAGCTGGGGCTCAAAATATGAGAGAGCTTATTTCTCAAATGGGAGATATTTACAACCATGCAAAAGATTTAATCAATGATCCCAAGACATCTATTTTAGATATAGACAAAAATGTTTCCTCTACACTTAAATCTCGAGATTTTCCAATTGATAATTTTGGTGTCCCTTTAGCGGGAAGCTTAATTCCTTGGATTGATAAAGATTTAAATAATGGTCAAAGTAAGGAAGAGTGGAAAGGTTCGGCTGAAACCAACAAAATTCTCGGAAGAGAAAACAATCCAATTGTCATTGAGGGATTGTGTGTGCGCATTGGCGCTATGCGATGCCATAGTCAAGCCTTAACAATTAAATTAAAAAAGAGTATTTCTTTGGAGGAAATTAATCAAACCATAAGTAACGCTAATCCATGGGTGAAGTTAATTCCAAATGAGAGAGAAATTTCAATGAAAGAGTTAAGTCCTGCTGCAGTCTCAGGCAAGCTTTCTATTCCTATAGGCAGAATTCGAAAACTTAATATGGGGCCTGAATATATTTCAGCTTTCACAGTGGGTGATCAATTGCTATGGGGTGCTGCAGAGCCTCTTAGACGTATTTTAAGAATACTTATTAAATCTATTTAAAAGAAATTTATGAGCCAAAAAATTAAAAACTTATTTTTATTTTGCTTACTTTTGCTACCGCTTGTTGGCAATGCGTTGCAGCTGGGTAAAATCGTTGTGACATCATCTCAAGGGCAGCCTCTAAATGCTGAAATTGAAATGATGTTAACGCCAGGTGAAGATTTATCGAAACTTAAGACATCACTGGCAACGAAAGAGAGTTATGAGTCGCAAGGTATAGAGCGTCTTGCTATCCATAATAATATTTCTGTTGAACTACAAAAAAATGAAAAAGGTCAGACCATCCTAAAGCTGAAAAGCACTCAGCCTGTGCCGGATCCATTTTTAGATTTGCTCATTCAAGTCGATTCAGCAAAAGGAAGAAATTACCGTGAATATACCGTACTTCTCGACCCACCAGAGACACCTATTATTCAGCAGGAGAAAATTGTAGCTATTGATAAAGCAGAGCCATTGCCGATGAATGATAAAAATGAGGTAAAGGAAAGCGTTGATAAAAATAAGATTATTCTTGAAAAAGAAAATAAAAATAATCTTAAGCCTTTAGAGAAAAATAAGCCTGCTGATCTATCCTCAAAATCAATAACAGTTAAACCTGCAGATACTATATATAAAATTGCAAGGGAAAATAAAATACCTGGTATTACTACCGAACAAATGGTTGTTGGTATTTTTAATCTTAATGAGCTTGCTTTTACGAATAAAAATATTAACGGTTTAGAAGTTGGACAGAAGATTGCCTTGCCAACAAAAGATGATTTTATGAATTTAACCCATGCTAAAGCGATGGCTGAAATTAAAATTCAATCTTTGCAATGGAATAAATATAGTACAAAAACTGCTGAGGCTGTTGCAAATAGCCCGAAAGTAATTTCGACTCCGCCTGAAGTGCCTTTAACGCCTGCAACCATTATTCAAAATCAGCCAGCTTCTTCTTCTGCGCCGCGCATTAAATTAACAGGTGATACGTTAACTAATAATAAAAATAGTAAAGAGATTGTTCAAAAAGAAATTAATCAGATTAATGATGATAAGACAGCCTTAGAAAAAAATATCAAAGATGCCGAACAAAAAATTATTCTTTTGGAAAAAGAACTCGCTGATGCAAAAAAAATATTAACCATATCTAATCAAGCCTTATTCGATCTTCAAGAGAAATCAAAGCAAGTTAATCAAACTAAAGATTCAACTACCAAAGCACCCATAGTTGAATCTAAACCAGAACTTACCTCGCTCATCAGTCAGGCAAGTGAAGCAGATGCGAATAAAAATGATATAGCCGTCCCTGCGGACACATCTTTTAAATCTTCTATTTCTGATAGCCCTAGTGAGGAAAAAGCAAATGCGCAATTGGCATCTGATAAGGAAGCTTCAAGCGTATCATCGTCTAGCGGCCTATTTATTTTCTTAGGTGTTCTATTGGCTATCTTAATTATGCTTTTTGTTATTAAAATTAAAAGACAGAAAGAGCAAAAAGAACTTATTGATTCAATGAGTATTGATAAAGATAAACTTTATTCTGAAGTAGCTGGTTCTGAAGCGGCACCAATCAAAGAACAAAGCACTATAGAAGATATCGATTTATCAGGCACTACAATCAATTTATCGGATAAAGATCAGAAGCCAACTCATTTTGATTAGGCCATTGAACGATTAAACTATCGTGCATGCATTAGTTAAATTGGTAGGTATTTTATGTGCTTTATTGCTAATCAATAAATATAATTTTAGTTTTAATCTTTTTTTGCTTTTTTTTATTTTAGTTTTTTCTTTTTTTATAAAGTTTTCAATACCTAAACTTATTATTAGGTTGAAATTTTTTCTTATCATCACCTTTTTGCTCTATGTTTTTAATACGCCGGGTGAATATGTGTTTCTTTGGCCCTACCTATCTCCATCATACGAAGGTCTTTTATTAGGTTCAACTCAAATTATGCGTCTTATTAATTCAGTTGCTATTATTACGATGATGATTTCATTAATGACTTATCAAACCTTAATCGAGACTTTTTATTTAATTTTTAAGCCATTAAAACGATTTGGTATTGATGCAAAACGTTTTGCTGTTCGTCTTTATTTAACAATGGAATATGTGAAGACTTTTCAATCAAAACGTAAACTTCGCTTTACCCTTAACGATTTGTCTTCGTTACTCCTATATTCAAGCAATAAAAATCATATGAATCTTTCACATATTCAAATTAAAGAAGAAAGAGTTAATGGCTCATCTTTACTTTTAATTATCTCAATGATCTTCACTACTCTATTTTTAATTTTTTACTTATAAACTGCTATGAAAATCGCATTGTGTATTGAATATGATGGATCTAATTTCTCTGGATGGCAGAAGCAAAACGATGTGGATTCGATTCAAGGTGAAATTGAAAAAGCGCTTGAAAGTATTGCGCTAGAAAAATTGGATACTTACGCTTCGGGTCGAACCGATACTGGTGTTCATGCGCTCGTTCAAATAGTTCATTTCGAAACTAAAATTCAAAGACCTATCACTGCTTGGGTAAGAGGTGTTAATGCCTTTTTACCATCATCTATTCGAGTGTTATGGGCGCAAGAAGTTGATGATACTTTCCATGCGCGGTATTCAGCCTCACAACGTCATTACGAGTATTTAGTTTATAACGCTTCTTTTCCGTCTGCTTTGTGGGCTAATAAGGCAGGATGGATTCATGATGAGCTTGATTTTAAAAAGATGAAAGAAGCCATTCAGTATTTTGAGGGTGAGCATGATTTTAGTGCGTTTCGATCTTCAGAGTGCCAGGCCAAAAGCCCCATAAGAACAATGTCCCGAATATCTCTTATAAACTACCATCCTTTTTATCTATTTAAGTTTTCGGCGAACGGTTTCCTTCACCACCAAATTAGAAACATGATGGGAGCTATTTTGTATATTGGTAAAGGAAATTACCCAAGCGATTATATTGAAGAATTATTGTTATCTAAAGATAGGACAAAGTCACCCCCTACATTTTCACCTGACGGTCTTTATTTGTCTGGTGTGGATTATGACGTGAGATACGCATTTCCTTTTATGCGCAGAACTCTCAATATTTTTGACAATAATCATTTATGACAAGATCGTTAATCCTTATAATGAATATCTTTCATCTTGAATTGATTTTACATTGAGAACACGCACTAAAATTTGCGGCATTACTCGCTTGGAGGATGCAAAAGCTTCCATCCTTGCAGGTTGTGATGCGCTTGGTTTCGTTTTTTATAAAGAAAGCCCACGTTACATTCCTTTAGATGCTTTTAAAGGTATTGCTAGAGAGTTACCTCCATTTGTGACTAAAGTTGGCCTTTTTGTGAATGCTGATCCTACTTTAATAGAAGAGGTGATTCGATCTGGATTAGTGAATGTTTTACAGTTTCATGGCGATGAAACACCTGATTTTTGCAGACAATTTAAATTTCCTTATATCAAAGCAGTTGCAGTCTCCTCTTCGGTAGATTTGTTACAATATGCCAAGGATTTTTATGATGCAGAAGCTTTATTACTTGATGCGTCTCATGAGTACCTTAAGGGCGGCACAGGCCAAACATTTGATTGGAATTTAATTCCCCATTCGCTCTCTAAACCAATTGTATTGGCGGGCGGACTTAATGTGGACAATGTTAAAGAAGCTATAAACCAAGTGAAACCTTATGCAGTTGATATCAGCGGTGGCGTTGAAGATTCAAAAGGTATTAAAAATTCTCTTAAAATTCAAGCATTTATAAAGGAAACTCAAGATGCAACCGTATGATATGCCAGATGAAAAAGGCCATTTTGGTCAATTTGGCGGCGTATTTGTCGCAGAAACTTTAATTGAAGCGCTTGATGAATTAAGAACGATGTATGAAAAATATCGTCACGATCCTGATTTTCTTGCTGAACTTCAATACGACTTAAAGCATTTTGTAGGTCGTCCAAGCCCAATCTACCATGCTAAAAGGTGGTCTGATCGAGTGGGTGGTGCGCAAATTTACTTGAAGCGGGAAGACTTAAATCATACAGGCGCTCACAAAGTTAACAATACTGTAGGTCAAGCTTTACTCGCGAAACGTATGGGCAAGCCACGCATCATAGCCGAGACGGGGGCAGGGCAGCATGGGGTTGCAACAGCGACTATCTCAGCACGTTTAGGCCTTGAGTGTGTAGTTTATATGGGAGCTGAAGATGTAAAAAGACAGGCGCCTAATGTATACCGTATGAAACTTCTTGGCGCTACGGTTGTTCCTGTAGAAAGCGGGTCTAAAACTCTAAAAGATGCGCTTAATGAAGCGATGAGAGATTGGGTGACTAACATCTCTACTACCTTTTATATCATTGGTACTGTGGCAGGACCTCACCCTTACCCTATGATGGTTCGTGATTTTAATTCTGTCGTAGGTGTTGAATGTAAATCGCAAATGAATGAAATGATTGGTCGGCAACCAGATGCAGTGATCGCTTGCGTGGGCGGCGGTTCAAATGCGATGGGTATTTTTTATCCCTATATAGATTTGCGCGAAGTTCGATTAATTGGCGTTGAAGCTGCAGGGCATGGTATCGAAACAGGCAAACACGCAGCACCTTTAACTGCCAATAGCCCTATAGGTGTATTGCATGGCAATCGAACATACTTAATGCAGAATGAAGAAGGTCAAATTATTGAAACACATTCAATTTCAGCAGGTCTTGATTATCCAGGCGTTGGCCCTGAACATGCTTGGTTAAAAGATATAAAGCGCGCTGAATATGTTGCTGTTACAGATACAGAGGCTTTAGATGCGTTTCATAGTCTATGTCTTACCGAAGGTATTATTCCAGCGCTTGAAACTAGCCATGCTCTCGCATATGCAGAGAAGCTTGCGAAAACGATGAAGCCTGACCAAGTCATTCTTGTTAATTTATCTGGCCGTGGTGACAAGGATATTAATACTGTGGCTAAAATTTCAAATATCAATCTATAAAGTTTTTATGTCGAGAATTACAAATACATTTAAAACGCTTAAAGAAAAAAATAAAAAAGCTTTAATTCCTTATATTACAGCGGGGGACCCCCATCCTGATCTCACCGTATCTATGATGCATGCTTTGGTAGATTCGGGTGCTGACATGATTGAATTAGGTATTCCTTTTTCAGACCCAATGGCAGATGGTCCCACTATTCAAAGAGCAAGCGAAAGAGCTTTGGCCCATCATGTAGGTTTATCTCATGTATTTAAAATGGTTAAAACTTTTAGAGAAAACGATGATAAAACACCCATCATCTTAATGGGCTATGCAAATCCTATTGAAGCGATTGGTGCTGAGACTTTTGTGGAAAGAGCAAAATCTTCTGATGTGGATGGAATTATTACTGTAGATTACCCTCCTGAAGAGTGCGTGGAATTTACAAAACTTCTAAAAGAAAAAAACATTGATAGTATTTTTTTATTGTCGCCAACCTCAGAATTAGACAGAGTAAAATTAATTATCGAGCAAGCTTCTGGATTTTTATATTACGTCTCCTTAAAGGGCGTTACAGGCGCTGCTAATATTGATATTGAGCAGGTGAAGTCTAAAGTTGGTATGATTCGGGAATTAACGGATCTTCCTATTGGCGTGGGTTTTGGAGTAAAAGATGCAGCAACAGCGAAAGAAGTTGCTAAGATTTCCGATGCAGTTGTCGTTGGCAGTCGCATGGTTCAGGAAATTGAGAGTTCAAATAAAGAAAATTTAATTCAAAACATTTCGAAGTTAATGAAAGAATTAAGAGAAGCAGTTAATTAATGAGTCGAGTACAACTATGAGCTGGTTAAAAAATGTTATACCTCCAAAAATAAAACGTATTGTTGGAAGTGTATCTAAAAAAAATATTCCCGAAGGTTTATGGTGTAAATGCCCTTCATGTCAGGCTGTGCTCTATCGAACAGACCTTGAGCAAAATATGGAGGTTTGTCCAAAATGTTCTTTTCATAATCGAATTTCAGCTCGCTCACGTATAGATACCTTATTAGATAAAGACAAAAGAAAAGAAATTGGTGCGCTCATCCAGCCTTTAGACTCTTTAAAGTTTAACGATACGCAAAGTTATGCTGATCGTATTAAGTCATCACAAAAAGATCTGAACGAAAAAGATGCAATTGTTGTGATGCAGGGTTTAATGGAAGGCAAACCTGTTGTGATAGCCGCTTTTGAATTTAAGTTCATGGGCGGGTCTATGGGCTCAGTCGTGGGTGAAAAATTTGTACGCGGTATTCAGGCTGCTATTAAAGCGAAAGCCACATTCATATGTGTCTCAGCAAGCGGTGGCGCCAGAATGCAAGAAGGATTACTTTCACTTATGCAGATGGCAAAAACGAGTGCTGCTTTAACTAAACTAAGCGAAGCTAAATTACCTTATTTTTCAGTTCTCACCGACCCAACTATGGGTGGTGTATCCGCTAGTTTTGCAATGTTAGGCGATGTAATTATTGCTGAACCTAAAGCATTAATCGGTTTTGCAGGTCCTCGTGTGATCGAACAAACCGTGAGAGAAAAATTACCTGAAGGATTCCAGCGCTCTGAATTTCTTCTCACACATGGTGCCATTGATATGATTGTAGATCGCCGTGACATGAAGAAAAAGCTTACTAATTTAATATCTAAATTATCTAAAAATTAATTTAACCCCCTCCAAGTTCTCGCACAATCGCCCTATGAATCTTACCGACTGGCTAGGGTATATCGAATCAACACATCCTTCCACGATTGACCTCACGCTAGAACGTATCAGGATTGTTCTTGAACGTTTAAATTTAAATGTTTCCTTCCCTATCATTTCTGTTGGCGGCACTAATGGTAAAGGCTCAACTTGCAGCATACTAGAATCAATTTATAAAGAAGCTGGTTATAAAGTTGCTTGTTACACCTCGCCACATTTTTTACATTTTAATGAGCGTATTAAAATTCAAGGCGTGGCTGTTTCAGATGAGCTTATTTGTGAGGCTTTTTCAAAAATTGAATCGGCAAGAGAAGAAGTAACACTTACTTACTTTGAATATGGAACAATTGCCGCCATGATTATTTTTTCAGAAGCCGATGTTGATGTTGCTGTTCTCGAGGTAGGCTTAGGAGGAAGATTAGACGCTGTAAATGTTTTTGATGCCGACTGTGCCGTTGTCACAACTGTTGATCTTGATCATATGGATTATTTAGGGCACACAAGGGAAGCTATTGGATTTGAGAAAGCTGGCATTTACCGTACTGAAAAAACTGCAATTTTTGGCGACCTCGATCCTCCACAATCTCTAATAAAACATTGTGAATCAATTCGTGCTAATTTAAAAATTATAGGCAAGGATTTTGATTATAAAACCCATCATGATTCTTTTGATTTTTTAATTGAATCGTCATTCGTAATGAATGTACCTATGCCTAAGTTACAAGGTGATTTTCAGTTAGCTAATGCAACAAATGCGCTTATGGCAGTTACAGCCATGGAAGATAAATTACCTTTAACTGAACTTTCAATTCAAAAAGGTATTTCATTGGCATTATTACCAGGGAGATTTCAAGAGGTTAAAAAAATGCCTTCTTTGATTTTTGATGTGGCTCATAACCCACAGGCTGCAAGATCTTTAAGCCACAATCTAAAGGCACATGCTATTTCCGGTAAAACCATTGCAGTGTTTTCTATACTTAAGGACAAAGATATTTTCGGTGTAATTACAGCATTAAATTTCGATATTAACGATTGGTTTATTGCAGAAATTCAAAACGAGAGGGCGGCAAGTATTGAAATTATTTCTAATGCTATCCAAAAAATTAATCCATCTGCTCATATCAAGTCTTTTAAAAATATACAAGAAGCATATCAATTTGCGTCCAATGAAGTCACGAGAAATGATAGAATAATTGTATTCGGATCTTTCTTTACTGTTGCCGATATTATGAAACTCATTTCCTAGGTTATGAACGAAGACAATTCAATACAGCCTCAAGAAGATAAACTGATTAGTCAGGCCAAAAAGAGGCTTCTTGGCGCAAGTGTCATTTTATTTATTCTTCTTATATCAGCGCCTTTTATTTTAAAAAATCGTAATGAGGAGGGTGCTACTGAACCCATTAAAATTTCAATGGAAAGCACACCTGAAAATGTTGATGTTAATGTTGAAAGCATTAAACCGCCAGAGACTAAACAGGAAATTACAGAGTCATCGATCTCTCCGATTAAAAAAGAAGCACTCCCACCTAGTGATGTAAAAACAAAAACTGAAGTAGTAATGACTTCTAACTCTGGTATTTATATTCAGTTGGGTATTTTTTCAGATAATGAAAAAATAGAATCTCTTCAGCAAAAATTAAATCAATTAAATATCCAAACTAAAAGTGAAACAATTAAAGTTAATGGCGCTGATAAGATAAGATTGATTACAGACGAATTTAAAACAGAAGCTTTGGCCAAAGAAGTACTAATCAAAATTAAAAATGCAGGGATCACCGGCATTATCAAGAAGACTAGTTAATGACTTTTGTTGATTATGGTTTTTTTATGACCATCATCATCTCTTCTCTTCTCGGTTGTTATCGTGGCTTTGTGCGCGAACTTCTTTCCATCATTGCTTGGTTTTTTGCTTTCTACTTAGCGCAATCTTTTTCTCCTGCTCTTGCTTCCAAATTGTATTCGATTGATACAGAGTCGGTCCG
Source organism: Candidatus Methylopumilus universalis (assembly GCF_006364435.1). Lineage (NCBI taxonomy): Bacteria > Pseudomonadati > Pseudomonadota > Betaproteobacteria > Nitrosomonadales > Methylophilaceae > Candidatus Methylopumilus > Candidatus Methylopumilus universalis. The sequence goes on from NZ_CP040977.1 coordinate 590,124, forward strand.
TGACTTAGTTGCTTATTTTCTGATTTTTATAGCTGTTCTTATTTTATCCATGGGTGTGATTGCTATCTTGAATAAATTTATTAAATACACCGGACTCACCTTTCCTAATATTTTATTAGGTGGATTATTTGGCATCGTTCGAGCTCTTCTTATTGCGCTTGTCTGTCATTTTGTTATTCAGTCAACCTCATTTGAAAAGAGCGCTGCATGGCAGGACGCCCTGATTAAACCTTATTTCGAATCTTTTACAGCTATAGCAGGTGTTTATTTGCCACTTGATATCCTTAAGCATGTAAAATATTCCCAACGAACATAATTTTAAGGCGCTGAAATGTGTGGAATCCTTGGAATAGTCGGTAAAAACCCGGTTAATCAGCTACTTTACGATGGCTTGTTAGTTCTCCAGCATCGGGGTCAAGATGCCGCTGGTATTGTTACTTGCGACGGCAATACTTTCTTCATGCATAAAAATAATGGTCTCGTGAAAGATGTATTTCATACGCGCCATATGCGAAATCTTATTGGCAATGCAGGTATTGCTCACGTCCGCTACCCGACAGCAGGTTCATCTTCAGCTGCAGAGGCTCAACCATTTTATGTAAATTCGCCTTTTGGAATTGTCTTAGGCCATAACGGTAATTTAACTAATGCTGAAAAGCTTAAAGAAGATATTTTTAGACAAGACCTTCGTCATATAAATACTACATCAGATTCAGAAGTTTTACTTAACGTGTTAGCGCACGAAATAGAAGAGTCTGCAAAGAGTACCGTGCTTAATAGTGATGTTGTTTTTGATGCTGTCACTTCAGTTCATAAGCGATGCAAAGGCGCTTATGCTGTTGTTTCAATGATTGCCAATTTTGGCCTTCTTGCGTTTAGAGACCCCCACGGCATTCGCCCGCTTGTGATTGGTAAACACGAAGGTCCTCAAGGTGTTGAATATATGGTGGCATCTGAAAGTGTAGCCATTGATGTACTAGGATTTAAGTTAGTAAGAGATGTAGAGCCTGGCGAAGCAGTCTTTATTGATATGAATGGTAATTTTTATTCTAAACAATGCGCTAAACCTAATCATCATCCTTGTATATTTGAGTATGTCTATCTTGCAAGACCTGACTCCGTGATCGATGGTATTTCTGTTTATCAAACACGACTTAATATGGGTAAGACATTAGCGCAGAAAATTAAAAAAGCTTGGGCCCATCTCGATATTGATGTTGTGATTCCTATTCCTGATACGAGTAGGCCTAGCGCTTTACAACTCGCACTCGAATTAGGTCTTGATTATCGCGAAGGTTTTATTAAAAATCGTTATATTGGCCGTACGTTTATCATGCCGGGTCAGGCATTAAGGAAAAAATCAGTACGACAAAAACTTAATCCGATTAAAATTGAATTTCAAGACAAGAATGTTTTACTCGTAGATGATTCGATTGTGCGAGGCACAACATCAAAAGAGATTGTTCAAATGGCCAGAGAGGCGGGTGCTAAAAAAGTTTATCTAGTTTCAGCAGCGCCACCTGTAAGATTTCCTAATGTTTATGGTATTGACATGCCTTCGCGCACTGAATTACTAGCGCCTAATAAAACGGACGAAGAAATTCGAAAAGAAATTGGCGCAGACGAATTGATTTATCAGGATCTAGATGCGCTCATTGAAAATATTGCATCTATTAATCCAAAACTTAAAAAATTTGATGCCTCTTGTTTTGATGGCAAATACATCACAGGTGACATTGATGAGTATTATTTAAAAAATATTGAAACACTTCGTGCTGACTCTTATATGTTTGATAAGCCTTCAAATGCCAGCACACAAATGGATTTAAATTTAAGTAAAAACGAAGAGGAAGCGGCTTAATAATAAGCGTTTCTTGACGTATTTTTTTTATCGTGCATAATTTCAAGTGCGCTGATTTGAGTGATAAAGTTATTTCTCAGCTTGCGGGCGCGTTAAAAATACAGCTAAAGCGAGGTCTGTCCCGTTTTAGCTTTTTGTGAAACGGGTTTTTTTATGCCCAAAAAAAGGTAACAGATTATGAATAACGATCCATGGAAATTTGACACACAAGCGATTCGAGCGGGCTCATTACAATCTGAGTTCGGTGAGAATTCTGAAGCTATCTTTTTAACTTCAAGCTATGTGTTTGATTCATCTGCGCAGGCTGCCGCAAGATTTGCAGGTAATGAGCCTGGCAATATCTATTCACGTTTTACGAATCCTACAGTGACTATGTTTCAGGATCGCCTTGCAGCTTTAGAGGGCAGTGAGACATGTGTCGCGACTTCAAGTGGTATGTCAGCTATTTTAGCAACGATTATGGGCCTATGTTCTGCTGGAGAACATATCGTGGCGTCTAGAAGCATTTTTGGTACAACCGTGCAACTCTTTAGCAATATTTTAAAGCGTTGGGGTTTAGAGGTTACTTTTGTATCACTCACTAATCTTAATGAGTGGGAAGATGCTATTCAAAAAAATACAAAACTTTTCTTTGTAGAGACTCCGTCTAATCCTTTAACTGAAGTCGCTGATATCCAAGCACTTTCAAAAATTGCACATCAAAAAGATATTAAATTAATAGTGGATAATTGTTTTTGTTCGCCTGCACTTCAAAAGCCTTTGTTATTGGGTGCTGACATTATTATTCATTCTGCTACTAAGTATCTTGATGGACAGGGACGATGTTTAGGTGGTGCAGTGTTAGCAGATAAAAAAACGATAGAGCCGGTTTATCAATTCCTGAGGTCAGCAGGACCTACGATGAGCGCATTTAATGCCTGGGTCTTTTTAAAGGGTCTAGAAACACTCCCTATTCGCATGGATGCTCATTCTAAGAATGCACTTCATTTAGCAAGTTGGCTTGAGTCTCAACCTCAGGTCGATCGTGTTTACTATCCTGGATTAGCCTCTCATCCGCAGCATAAACTCGCTTTAACACAGCAAAAAACGGGTGGAGCTATTGTATCTTTTGAGGTAAAAGGTGGCCAAAAAGAGGCATGGAGCTTAATTGATTCCACTCGATTGATCTCTATTACGGCTAATTTAGGTGATGTTAAATCTACGATTACACATCCATCTACGACGACTCATTCAAGAGTCAGCCCTGAAGAGCGTCAAAAAGCTGGTATCAAGGACAACCTTGTCAGAATCGCTGTAGGCCTTGAGGATATAGAAGACCTAAAAGCCGATTTGTCTAGTCTTTCGCGCTAAAAAATACCTTTAGCAGGGTAAAAATACAGCCCTGCTACATGCTAAAATTTGGGTACTTTTCTACTTGAATTATCGATCTAAATCCTATGAATCAATTTGCTAAAGAAACCATCCCAATAAGCCTTGAAGATGAGATGAAACGCTCTTACCTCGACTACGCTATGAGCGTTATTGTCGGACGAGCGCTTCCAGATGTCAGAGACGGATTAAAGCCTGTTCATCGTCGTGTGCTTTTTGCGATGCATGAACTTAATAACGACTTTAATAAACCTTATAAAAAATCAGCACGTATTGTCGGTGATGTAATTGGTAAATACCATCCTCATGGTGATACAGCTGTGTACGATACGATCGTTCGTATGGCGCAGGATTTTAGCTTGCGATATATGTTAGTAGATGGTCAGGGAAATTTTGGCTCAGTGGATGGTGATAATGCTGCTGCGATGCGTTATACGGAAATCCGTATGTCTAAAATTGCACATGAGCTTTTAGAAGATATTGATAAAGAGACGGTGGATTTCGGTCCTAATTATGATGGCTCCGAACAAGAACCTCTTATTATGCCGGCGCGTATTCCTAATCTTCTTATCAATGGAAGCTCTGGTATTGCTGTAGGTATGGCAACCAATATTCCGCCTCACAATTTAAATGAAGTTGTTGATGCGTGTTTATTACTTCTAGAAAAACCTGAGTCATCGATTGATGCATTAATTAAATTAATACCAGCACCAGATTTCCCAACAGCCGGAATTATTCATGGCACTACAGGCGTTAAAGAAGGCTATAGGACCGGTCGAGGCCGCGTTGTTATGCGCGGAAGAACGCACGTTGAAAAACTCGATAAGGGTAATCGTGAAGCCTTGATTGTTGACGAACTTCCATACCAAGTTAATAAAAAAACATTTATCGAGAAAATTGCAGAGCTTGTTAACGATAAAAAGATTGAAGGCATTTCAGATTTAAGAGATGAGTCAGATAAATCAGGTATGCGTGTTGTGATCGAATTAAAGCGCGGTGAGAATCCTGATGTTATTTTAAATAATCTTTACAAACAAACACAGCTTCAAGATAGTTTTGGTATGAACATGGTAGCGCTCATTGACGGGCAGCCAAAACTTCTTAACTTAAAACAAATTTTAGACGCCTTTTTAAGGCACCGTCGTGAAGTTACTACAAGAAAAACCGTATTTGAATTAAGAAAAGCGCGCGAGCGTGGGCACATGTTAGAAGGTTTAGCAGTCGCATTAGCTAATGTCGATGAGATGATTAAAATCATTAAAGCTGCACCAACACCACCTGACGCCAAGAAAGAATTGATGGCACGCACATGGAAATCTTCTGTGGTTGAAGCTATGTTGAATGGTGCCGCGATGGAATTTTCTAGACCTGAAGGGCTGTCGAAAGAATTTGGATTGACTGAATCAGGCTATAAGTTATCAGATGTTCAAGCACAAGAAATTCTCCAATTAAGATTACAACGCTTAACAGGCTTAGAACAAGAAAAAATCGTTAATGAATACAAAGAGATTATGAATGTCATCACAGATCTCCTAGATATTTTAGCAACCCCTGCAAGAGTCACGGCGATTATTGTCGATGAACTTAAGGCGATTAAAGACCAATATGGCGACAAACGTCGAAGCGAAATTGTCGAGAATGCATTAGATTTATCTACAGAAGATTTAATTACACCTGAGGATGTTGTGGTCACGCTCTCCCATACAGGCTATATCAAATCACAAGTGTTAGATGAATATCGTGCCCAAAAACGAGGTGGTAGGGGTAAGCAAGCAGCGACTACCAAAGACGATGACTTTATCGACAAAATGTTTGTAGCAAATACTCACGATAATATTTTATGTTTTTCAAGTCGTGGTCAGGTGTATTGGTTAAAAGCTTACGAAGTACCACAAGGAAGTCGCACAAGTCGAGGTAAACCTATTGTTAATTTATTCCCACTTCAAGAGGGTGAAAAAATTAATGCGATTCTTCCTATCAAAGAATTTGATGATAAGCATTATATTTTTATGGCCACTGCATTAGGCACAGTTAAAAAAACACCGCTTACAGATTTCTCTAATCCACGTAAGTCAGGCATCATTGCAATTAATCTTGATGATAATGACTTCTTAATTGGCGCTGAAATTACTGACGGCTCAAATGATATTGTTTTAGTTTCAAATGGTGGCAAAGCCGTGTGGTTTGACGAAGAGGACGTCAGAAGTATGGGTCGGAATACCCGAGGTGTTCGTGGTATGAAATTACAAGAAGACCAACAAGTGCTATCTCTTCTTATTGCCAGTGATGATCAACAATCTATGTTAGTTGCTACTGAAAATGGCTATGGAAAACGAACTGTTTTATCTGACTTTAGACATTCTGGACGAGCCACGCAAGGCGTCAAAGCGATACAAGTGAGCGAACGTAATGGTCTTGTTGTTGCTGCAAAACTTGTAAACGATGAAGATGAAATTATGTTGATTACAACAGGTGGTGTGCTCATCCGAACACGTGTAAGCGAGATTCGCGAATTAGGCCGTGCGACACAAGGTGTGACATTAATTAATTTAGGTGAGAATGAAAAATTATCAGGCCTCGAGAAGATTGTAGAAACTGATGATGATCTAGAGGAATAGCTTTTAATTCATCATGAAATGTACTTATAACTTTTCAGCGGGTCCTGCCGTATTACCCAAGTCAGTGATGCTTCGGGCTCAAGCCGAGATGATTGATTGGCATGACTCAGGAATGTCTGTGATGGAAATGTCTCATCGTGGCAAGCACTACATGTCGATCATTGAGAAAGTGGAAAGTGATTTTAGATCACTCTTTAATGTGCCTAAAAATTATAAGGTACTCTTTCTTCAAGGCGGTGCCATTGCTCAAAATTCAATGGTGCCCTTGAATCTTCTTAATGGTAAAAAAGCTAATTATGTTGTAAGTGGATACTGGTCTAAGCGCTCTTATCAAGACGCACTTCCTTTTGGCGATATGTCTATTGCCGCTTCATCCGAGTCTATTGGTTATACGAAAGCTCCTGATCTTCAAGAGTGGAAGATAGATTCTTCAGCTTCATATATTCACTTCTGTTCTAATGAGACTATCCATGGCGTTGAATATTTTGATTTGCCTTCCGTTAAAACTATTCCAGTAGTTGCCGATATGTCGTCCCATATTCTTTCAAGACCAGTCGATATTAGTCAATTTGGGGTTATCTATGCCGGTGCGCAAAAAAATATTGGCCCAGCAGGTTTAACAATTGTGATCGTGAGAGACGATTTGTTAGAAGTGGCTTCGCCATTGACACCTTCCGTTTTCAATTGGAAGACGCAAGCTGAGAATCAATCCATGATTAATACGCCAACGACTTATAGTATCTATATGGCAGGACTTGTATTTGAATGGTTGATCGAGCTTGGCGGCCTTGCGGCGATTGAAAAACAAAATATTAAAAAAGCTGAATTGCTATATAGCTACATCGACTCTTCAGATTTTTACTCAAACCCTATTGATATCAAAAATCGCTCGCGTATGAATGTCCCTTTTAGAATTCAAAATGAAGATTTACATACTTCTTTTGTAACAGGTGCTGAAAATTTAGGTATGATCGGTTTAAAAGGTCATCGACTTGTAGGTGGTATTAGAGCCTCAATCTACAATGCTATGCCGATTGAAGGTGTTCAAGCCCTAGTTGATTACATGAAAGACTTTGAAAAGTCACATTAATATATGACAGATGAATTAAAAAAATTAAGAGATGCGATTGATAAAATCGATAACGAACTTTTGGATCTTATTTCTAAAAGAGCAACGTTAGCATCGAACATTGGAAGTCTTAAAACAGACGGTGTGATTTATCGTCCAGAGCGTGAAGCTCAAGTCTTACGTCGTTTGGTTGAGCAAAACCAAGGACCGCTTTCTAACGAAAGTATCGAAAGTATTTACAAGAGCATTATGTCTAATTGCAGAGCGCTTGAGAAACAAATCACCGTTGCATTTTTAGGTCCACTTGGTACGTTCAGTGAAGAAGCCTCCATGAAGCAGTTTGGAGAATCGATTGTGTCTATGCAAACATCGAGCATCGATGAAGTGTTTCATCTTGTGGAATCACATAAAGCGCATTATGGTGTTGTGCCTGTTGAGAATTCGACTGAAGGTGCAATTAACCGCACACTTGATTTACTCCTCACATCTAACACAATGATCTGTGCCGAGATTATTTTGCCTGTGCATCATAATTTAATTAGCAATGAAAAAGATGTCTCGAGCATTAAAAAAATATATTCACACACGCAATCTTTATCTCAATGTCATCAGTGGTTACTTAACCATGCACCGGGCATTGAATTGCAATCTGTTTCTAGCAATGCTGAAGCTGTGAAAATTGCATCAAAAGAAAAGGGCGCAGCTGCTGTTGCAAGTGTCCGAGCTGCAGCGTTATTTAATGTTCCTCTATTGGCTGAAAATATTGAAGATGATCCTAAGAATTCAACTCGATTCCTGGTGATTTCGAATCACGAGGTTAAACCTTCCGGATTAGATAAAACGTCGATTATTGTTGCTGCAAAAAATCAGCCCGGTGCGATTGCATCTATGATTGAACCTTTTGCAAAAAACAAAGTAAGTATGACTAAGCTTGAATCTCGCCCTTCAAAAACAGGCCTTTGGGAATACGTTTTCTTTATTGATGTCGAAGGTCATATGACTGACTCAAAAGTAGCAGACTCGCTTAAAGAAATTGAATCTAAAGCGTCATTTTTAAAAGTCTTAGGATCTTATCCGCAGTCTAATTTGACTTAATGGATTGATGTTTTAGCATGCCATTTAAGATTTTTTAATATTTTATTATGTCGATTCATTCATTAATCCCAAAATATATTTGTGATATTGCGCCTTATCAAGGTGGCAAACCAATCGCCGAGCTTGCGCGCGAATATCAACTCGAAGAGTCTTCAATTGTGAAGTTGGCTTCCAACGAAAATCCATTGGGCATGAGTCCTAAAGCTCGTGAGGTGATTTTAAAATCCATTGATGAGATTTATCGTTATCCCGATGGCAATGCCTTTCAGCTTAAAAAAGCTGTCAGTCTTAAGTTTAATTTACATCCTGATAGTTTAATTTTTGGAAATGGATCAAATGATATTTTAGAATTGTCAGCGCGCACATTCTTAAAAGTCGGTGATGAAGCTATATTTTCTCAGCATGCTTTTGCTGTGTACAGTCTTGTGACTCAATCCATGGGTGCAATTGGGGTCAAAGTGCCCGCCAAAGATTTTGCGCATGACCTTGCCAAAATGTTCGCGGCAATCACTTCAAAAACCAAAATGATTTTCATCGCTAATCCTAACAACCCAACAGGAACTCTAATTGCCAAGGATGAACTGAAAGCCTTTTTAATGAAGATTCCTCCACATATTATTGTGGTCTTGGATGAGGCTTACGATGAATATTTGGATACTGAATATAAGTCCGTGAGTTTTTCATGGCTTACTCAATTTCCCAATTTGATTATTTCAAGAACTTTCTCAAAAGCTTATGGTTTGGCTGGGCTAAGAGTGGGTTTTGGAGCGTCAAATCCAGAAATTATTCAATTTATGAATCGTGTGAGACAGCCTTTCAATGTAAACAGTCTTGCTCAAGATGCTGCAGTGGCAGCATTAATGGATGACGCATTTGTCAGTGAGAGTAAAATACTGAATAATAATGGAAAAAAACAATTAGAATCAGCACTTCAAAGGTTAAAGTTAAGTTTTATTCCTACTTTTGGTAACTTTATAAGTTTTAAAGTAGATAAAGCATTCCAAGTCTACGAAGCCTTACTAAAGGCAGGTATCATTGTGCGTCCAGTGGCTAATTATGAGATGCCTGATTATTTGAGGGTGAGCATTGGTCTTAAAGAAGAAAATGAAAGATTTATTCAAGCACTAGAAGCGATTATTTAAATAGGATCTAGCATGATTATTGTAATGAGCAACGCAGCAACCGAAGAGCAAATTGAATCGGTTATTAAGCGTATCGAAGAAAAGGGACTGGAAGCTAATGTTTCCCGTGGCACCGAAAGAACCGTTATCGGCGCGATTGGAGATGAGCGAAGTCTTGACCCTGAGCTTCTAGAATCTCTTCCTGGTGTTGAGCAAGCGCTTCACATTGTTAAGCCTTATAAAATTGTTGCGCGTGAGTGGCATAAAGAAGATACCGTTATCGATATTCAAGGTAATCTCATGGGCGGTAAGCAGATCCAAATTATTTCAGGCCCATGTTCCGTTGAAACACCCGAACAGATGGAAAAATCTGCGAAAGCAGTTAAAGCCGCTGGTGTAAGACTTATGCGTGGCGGTGCGTTTAAACCACGAACAAGTCCTTATACATTCCAGGGTACAGGTGTTGAAGGCTTGGAAATGTTTAGAAAGGCTGCAGATAAAGAAGGCTTGCCTATAGTCACTGAGCTTATGGATGCAAGACAGCTCGACACCTTTATGAAATATAAAGTGGATGTGATTCAAATTGGTACGCGCAGCATGCAAAATTTTGAGCTTCTAAAAGAAGTTGGCAAGGTCAATGTACCAGTCATTTTAAAACGCGGGATGTCAGCAACGATTTCAGAATGGTTAATGGCTGCAGAATATATAGCAGCAGGTGGCAATCATAATATTATTTTCTGCGAGCGCGGTATTCGAACTTTTGAAACTTATTATAGAAATGTATTAGATGTCACAGCGATCCCGGTGCTTAAGAAAGAAACGCATCTTCCTGTTATCGTTGATCCTTCTCATGCAGGTGGAAAAGCATGGATGGTGGCAGCATTATCTAGAGCGGCAATTGCAGCAGGTGCAGATGGTCTTTTGGTTGAAATGCATCCTAACCCATGTGAGGCATGGTGTGATGCAGATCAAGCTATCAATCCGCAAGAACTTATTTCACTCATGGGTGAGTTAAGAGGTATTGCTAAAGTGATTGGCCGCGAAATTCTTTAAGGAACTCATGGATTTCATGAGTTCTATTTAGCTAATTTCCACTATGACATTAGGTGCTTTTCCCGCAGTATCATTTCATTATTAAATATTAGTCTCATTGACAGGGTTCTATGCATATTCATGTCTTAGGTGCAGGTGCGGGTGGTGGATTTCCTCAGTGGAATTGTAATTGTCAAAATTGCGATGGTCTTCGTAAAGGGACTATTAAAGCTACAAAACGCACACAGTCATCTATCTGTGTAAGTTCTGACGGCGTTCATTGGGTGCTATTTAATACATCGCCTGATGTGTTGCAACAAATTCAAGATTTTCCTCCTTTACAACCGGGTCGTGCTATTCGTGATAGTGGTATTTCAGCCATTATACTTATTGATGCACAAATTGATCACACGACAGGATTGTTAATGCTTCGTGAGGGCACACAAAAACGTGAACTCTATTGCACAGATATGGTATATCAAGATCTCACCACAGGTAATCCACTCCTAAAAATTTTAGATCACTACTGTGGAATTAATCATCACGAAATTCCAACTGATGGCAAAACTTCATTTGAAATACCTAAAATAGAAAATCTTACATTCACGCCTGTTGCATTAAAGAGTGCTGCACCACCATACTCACCGCATCGAAATAATCCCCATCCAGGTGACACGATTGGTATGCTGATTGAAGATAAAAAAACACAGAAGCGATTATTTTACGCACCAGGCTTAGGTGAAATTGAACCTCACCTACCACCTTTATTTGAAAAAGCAGACTGTATTATGGTCGATGGTACTTTCTGGACGAATACAGAAATGATGGATATGGGTTTAATGACAAAGAAAGCACGAGACATTGGCCATAATCCTCAGTCAGGTGAGGGCGGTATGATTGAAGTGTTAGATCGTTATCCCAACGCTAAAAAAGTGCTTATACACATTAACAATACAAACCCAATTTTGCGAGAAGATTCAAAAGAGCGTCAGATTTTAACTGACCATGGCATTGAAGTGGCATATGACGGTATGGATATTGTTTTATAAAAGGATTCGTTAGACATGGATAAAATTTGGACAAGAGAAGAATTTGAAGAGAAGCTTCGCGAGAAGGGTCGTGGTTATCATATCTATCATCCTTTCCATGTGATGATGTACGAAGGAAAGCTCACCAAAGAACAACTCCAGAGCTGGGTACTAAATCGCTTTTATTATCAAATTGGTATTCCACAAAAAGATGCAGCCATACTTTCTAATTGCCCTGACGTTGAAGTCAGAAAACAGTGGATCGTTCGTATCACAGATCATGATGGTGTGGATGATGCGGTAGGTGGAATCGAAGCTTGGATTAAATTAGGTGAAGCGGTTGGCTTAACGAGAGAAGATGTCACTTCCTTAAAGCACGTGAGCCCAGGTGTTCGTTTCGCAGTGGATGCTTATATTAATTTTGCAAAACAAAGACCTTGGCAAGAATCAGTATGTTCATCGCTCACTGAGTTGTTTGCGCCACATATTCATCAACAGCGCATAAGCTCATGGCCTGAAGTCTACCCATGGATCAATGAATCTGGACTCTCATATTTCAAAAAACGCTTAACAGAAGCAAGGCGCGATGTTGAACAAGGCTTATCCGTGACGCTAGATTATTTTAGTCAATCTCGTGCGATGCAAGAGCGCGCATTGGACATTCTTCAATTTAAACTCAATGTGCTATGGGTGATTGCAGATTCCATTATGCTCGCATCTTCAAATATTAAAGTTGAAGATCGCGATTACCTAAGACAGCCTGTATTTTAGTCATGACGATCGAACGCCAAGATATTTTAAAGATTGCAGCACATCACAGATTCCAGTGGGAAGAAGCGCAGCAGTCTCATGTCATTTTATTTCCAGAAGGCATGGTCAAATTAAATGGAAGTGCGGGTGAAGTTTTAAGTTTGGTTGATGGAAAAAACTCAGTCGATCAAATTGTCAGCGCCTTAAAAGAAAAATTTAAAGATGTCGAAGGTATCGAAAAAGATATTTTATCTATGATTCAATTCGCTTTAGATAAAGCCTGGATTGAGAAAGCTAATTAAGGGGAAATACGATGGCAATACAAAATAATGGTGTAGCAGCATCCGTCACACATACACAACCTTTATGGCTATTAGCTGAAATCACATATCGATGCCCACTTCATTGTGCATTTTGTTATAACCCTACTGATTATGACAAGCATACACAGAATGAATTATCGACAGAGCAGTGGATTAATGTTTTACGTGATGCAAGAAAATTAGGCGCACTTCAATTGGGCATTTCAGGTGGTGAACCGCTGCTTCGTGATGACATTGAAGAGATTGTGGTAGAAGCAAAAAAATTAGGCTATTACAGCAATCTTATTACTTCAGGTGTAGGCTTAACTGAAAAAAGAATCCAAGCATTCAAAGAAGGCGGATTGGATCATATTCAGCTATCAATGCATGACATTACTGAAGAAATTAATAACTTCATTACAAATACCAAAACTTTTGAATTAAAGAAAAAAGTCGCAGCAATGATCAAGAACCATGGCTATCCAATGGTACTTAATGTTGTAATCCATCGCTATAACATTGGCCATATCAAAGAAATCTTAGAGATGGCTGAAGCTTTAGGTGCTGACTATGTTGAATTGGCTAATACGCAATATTACGGATGGTCACTAGTGAATCGTAATCAATTAATGCCCACCAAAGAGCAAATTGATCACGCAGAAAAAGTTACCAATGAATTTAGAGAAAAAGTTGGTAACAAAATGAAAGTTTTCTTTGTGGTGCCTGATTATTTCTCAGATCGCCCTAAGAAATGTATGAATGGATGGGGTGAAGTCTTTATGATTGTCACTGCCAATGGCGATGTACTACCTTGCCATTCAGCACGGGTATTGCCTAATATGGAATTCCCAAATGTCCGAGATAAAGGCCTTATGTGGGCATGGCAAGATTCTCCAGCATTCAATCGATATCGAGGTGATAGTTGGATGAAAGAGCCTTGTAGAACCTGCCCTGAAAAAGAAAATGATTTAGGCGGTTGCCGTTGCCAAGCATTCCTTTTATCAGGCGATGCAGAGAGTGCTGACCCAGTATGTAGTTTGTCGCCCAATCATCACATCATCGAAAAAGCGATTGAAGATGCTAAAAATCCTGTTCTTCAAGCGCAACCGATTCTTTTTAGAAATGATAAAAACTCTAAGAAAATTCTCTCCGGCGAAGCGAATGATTTAATTAAAGACTTTCACGCAACACCCTAAAATCTTTTAGTTTCATCTTTCCTCTATAATCTAAAACTATGAACTCATCTCATATGGTGCGTGTTTTTGTATTGGCTAGCTTGGCTGCATTAGCGCCATTTGCTATTGATACTTATTTGCCTGCATTTCATGTGATGACTAATGATTTAGAGACAAACCCTCACGCTATTCAGCAAAGCCTTACCTTTTATTTATTTCCTTATGCATTGATGACTTTATTTCATGGTGCTATTTCTGATGCGATTGGTCGTATTGATACAATCAAAATTGGCTTAGGTATTTTTATAGTAGGTTCTCTCTGTGCTGCATTTGCAACGAGTGTAGAAATATTATGGCTGGGTCGAATTTTGCAAGGCATAGGGGGAGGAGCAGGTAATGTGGTTGCTCGCGCTATGGTGCGTGATTTATTTCAGGGCCCCGAAGCTCAACGTGTTATGGCAACTATACAAATGTTATTTGGTATTGCGCCTGCAGTAGCACCTATGATTGGCGGCCTTCTATTAGGTATTCATTGGCATAGTATTTTTATATTCTTGGCAATCTATGCGACTATTTCATTAATTGCTGCAATTAAATATTTACCTGAAACAATGCCAGAATCAAAACGCGTTTCTTTTTCATTCTCAGCAGTCACACATCGATATAAAACTATTTTTTCAGATAAAGAATTTTTGCTGCTTGTCATTGCACTAGGCGCAAATTTTTCAGGATTCTTTTTGTATGTTTTATCAAGCCCGATATTTATTGTTGACCACTTAGGCTTGAGTTCGACACAATTCGCGTATTTATTTATACCCACTGTGTCAGGCATGATTTTTGGCTCTTACTTATCAAAAAAAGCTGCCGGAAATTTATCTCATAAAAAAACAATTCAAATTGCCTACATATGGATGGGTCTTATAGCCTCTCTTAATGTGCTTTTTTGTACCTTCTTTGAAACGAACTTATTAATTAATATTGGTTTCGTGGCTCTCTATAACATAGGAATGTCGCTTGTGATGCCAGTACTATCGATTGCAGCGCTTGATCGTTTTGAAAAGATACGGGGCACAGCTTCCTCAGGACAAGCTTTCATTCAAATGCTGCTTTCAACAGTATCAGCAGGTCTGATAGTTCCTATTCTTTGGTTTTCACCTCTTGGCTTGTCTATTGGTATGTTTGGATATTTTATTATTAGTATTTTAGTAATTTCTCAAACAAAATCACTAAGTTAATTATCCAATAAACTTCTTTTATTTGGTTTTCCGTTAAAAGAATCTGCATCAGGAAGCGGTTCTTTTCTTGAGGAAATCACAGGCCAAATTTTAGACATGTCTGCATTGATCTTGATAAAATCTTGCTGATCTGCTGGCACATCATCTTCTGCAAATATAGCTTCAGCAGGACATTCAGCCACACATAATGTGCAGTCAATACATTCATCTGGGTTAATAGCTAAGAAATTAGGGCCTTCAACAAAACAATCGACAGGGCAGACGTCCACACAGTCGGTATATTTACATTTAATACAATTTTCGGTTACCACGTAGGTCATATCTGTCCTTTTATCTCTTCAATATTGTTATTTTAATCTATTTTTTTTCTTGATCCAATAATTATGCAATCATACCGGCACCTACCGTATGGTAAGTGGACTCATCAATAATGATAAAAGACCCTGTGGATCTATTATTTTGATAGGGGTCGGCCATAATAGGTTGCGCCAATTTAAATGTCACTTGAGCAATATCATTCATACTTAAATTTGAAATAGCTTCGTGAGCCAGTGTTTCGATATTCACTTTAAAATCGATTTTATCTAATTTCGCTTTGGATTCTCGAGAGGTATGACGAATTAAATAAGTTCTCGATGAAGCCATAGGTGTCTCAGATAGCCAACACACCATCGCATTAATATTTTTTGTAGGCTCTATAGCATCATCTGACTTGATAATCATGTCACCACGTGAAATATCAATTTCATCTTCCAGAAGAATGGTCACAGATTGTTCGGAGATCGCCTTTTTAAGTTCTGTATCACCCAATTGAATTGATTTAATTTTTGATTTGTATTGGGAAGGCAGCACTGTAATTTCGTCCCCAACAGCAATAGATCCAGATTCCACTCGACCCATAAATCCTCTAAAGTCGTGGAGGTCAAGATTATCGGAAGCATGTGGACGGCAAACGAATTGCACGGGGAACCTAAAGCTCTTATCTTTGCCAGCATAATCTGCGGTTGTTTTTTCTAAAACATCAAGAAGTGTAGGGCCTTTGTACCAGTTTATAGATTCGCCGCGATCTACAAGCATGTCTCCATTAAGCGCTGACATAGGGACAAATTCAATAGTACGATTTTCTGATAGTTTAATTTCCTTTGCAAAAGCTTTATAACTTTCGCAAATTGCTTTGTACTTACTTTCATCGTAATCGATTAAGTCCATTTTATTAATTGCGACAACAATATGAGGAATACCAACTAGTTTTGCTAAAAATGAGTGACGTCTTGTTTGAGTGAGTACGCCTTTTCTTGCATCAATGAGAATAATAGCTAAATGAGCGGTAGAAGCTGCAGTTACCATATTGCGTGTGTATTGTTCATGGCCTGGAGCATCCGCAATAATATATTTACGTGTACCTGTACTAAAGTATCTATACGCAACATCGATCGTGATACCTTGCTCACGTTCTGCTTGAAGTCCGTCAGTAATCAAAGATAAATCAACGGCTGTCATACCTCTTTTTTTAGAGGTTTTTTCAATTTGAGTGAGTGTATCTGTAAGAATGGTTTTAGTATCAAAAAGAAGTCGTCCGATGAGTGTACTTTTGCCATCATCAACACTTCCGCATGTCATAAAACGTAATAAGCTATCTTGAATATTTTCTTGTGACATTTTAGAAGTAACCTTCTTTTTTACGTTGTTCCATGGACGCATCTGAAGTTTGATCATCCAATCTTGTTGCACCACGTTCTGTGATAGTTGTACTCGCGGTTTCAATAATAATTTTCTCCACACTATCAGCCACACTTTCAACTGGGGCTGTGCAAGTAATATCTCCGACTGTTCTATAGCGCACCATAATTTCTTCAACGACTTCATTATCTTTTTTGGGCGTAAGGGGTGTAATGGGAACAATGGCACCGCCACGTCTTACAATGGGACGCTTATGCGCGAAGTAGATGCTAGGTAAACCTAATTTTTCTCGTTCAATATATTGCCAAACATCCATTTCAGTCCAATTGGAAATAGGGAAGGCACGAATATTTTCACCCTTATGAACTCTTGCGTTGTAGAGATTCCATAACTCAGGCCTTTGGTTTTTCGGATCCCATTGACCAAATTCATCCCTAAAGCTCATGATCCTTTCTTTAGCGCGCGCTTTTTCTTCATCACGTCTTGCTCCACCAATACAACAATCAAATTCAAATTCTGCTATAGCTTCTAAAAGTGTGACTGATTGATGTTTATTGCGTGGCTCATCTGCTGATTTTAAAACCACTGTTCCGCGCTTCATCGAATCTTCGAGAGAACGCACAATTAATCTTTCATTAAGTTCTTTGGCACGAAGATCTCTAAACTGAATCACTTCATCATAATTGTGACCTGTATCAATATGAAGCAGGGGAAAAGGAAAGCGCCCTGGTCTGAATGCTTTTTCTGCTAACCTTAAGAGACAAAGTGAGTCTTTGCCGCCTGAGAAAAGAAGTACTGGATTGCTGCATTGACCAGCGACTTCTCTTAAGATATGAATAGCTTCAGACTCAAGCCAATCAAGATGCGTTAAATTTGAAAGTGTTGTCATATTATTTTACGTGTAGTCCACATTCTTTATTTTGAGGATCTTCCCACCACCAGCGCCCAGCTCTTACATCTTCTCCTTCAGAGATAGCCCTCGTGCACGGTGCGCAACCGATGCTTGGATAAAAATGATCATGAAGTGCGTTATAAGGCACTTCATAGTGTTTAATATAAGCCCAAACCTCTAGCTCACTCCAAGCGCTTAATGGATTCAGTTTTTGAGACTGATGTGCTTCATCAAATTCTTCTTCTTGAAGCGTTTGTCTTGTTTGAGATTGCTCTTGTCTCATACCTGTGATCCAAGCTTTTTTATCTTTTAAAGCGCGATTTAGGGGTTCAACTTTTCGAATACCACAACACGACTTCCTTAAGTCTAAGGAATTATAAAAAGCATTGATGCCATTTGTATTGACATAGTTTTCTACTTTTTCTTGGTTAGGGAAATAAAGTTTAATTTTGAATTGATACTTGTCTTCTACCATTTGAATTAAATTATACGTTTCAGATGGCAGCCTTCCTGTGTCAATAGAAAATATCTCAACATTAAGTTTATTTTTTTGGATGAGATCAACAAGCACCATGTCTTCAGCCCCCAAACTATTTGCAAAGGTGACAGAGTTATGTTTTTCAATATTCTTTTGAATAAGTGAAATGACTTTTTCTGATTTTTCTTTAATCGTTTTAATAAGTGCATCATTGATATCGATTTTATCGATATGTTTTTTCTGGGGCTTTATAGGTTGGATACTCATGAACGCACCTTCCTTTTCCAGATAGGCTCTTTAATATCGACAGCCCCCTGATATGGATCACTAAATGACTGAAGGGCTTTTAATGCCTCATTGGCATCTTTGCCAGCTTTAATCAGGTAGCTATCAAATCCTGAACGTTTTAGGTAAAACAATTGATCTTGTAAGACATCACCAAAAGCTCTTAATATATTTTTAAAGTGATAACGTGAGCGCAGTAAATTGCCTAATGTAAATATGCGACCATCTTGAAATCGTTCCACAAATACAGCAATCAGTGGAAATACATTAATGTCTTTTTCTAGAAGTAATAACGCATCTAAGGTTTCATGTGTCGCTACCCACAATGCAATTTCTTTATTTTTAACTCTTATCTGCAATGCATCACGATTTTTTAGATATACACTTAATGGCAAAATAATTTTTCCAGTTTGCGGGATGACCGTTTCACTGATTTGTAAGTCGGTAGGGAGTGATTCACCAGTTAATTTAAATAACACTACTTTACCCGCTTGTTTTTTTACTTCTTCATTACCACTTGGCAAGCTTACAAATGTCCATTCATCTTCTACAATGGACTGATTGAGAATAAGCTGAGAATTAAGCATACACATGCTCTTTAAAAGGATTCACACCTAAGCGTCTTACAGTGTCTATAAATCTTTCTTCAGGGTTGCGATGTTTAATATAAACATCAATAAGTTTTTTAATTACGCCAGGCATTTCTTCGGCAGCAAAAGAAGGGCCTATCACAGAACCTAAGCTTGCATCATTGCCTTGTTTGCCACCAATAGTGACCTGGTACCATTCAGAACCGTCTTTATCAACCCCTAATACGCCGATATGGCCAATATGATGATGTCCACATGCATTCATACAGCCTGAGATATTAAGTTCCAACTCTCCAATATCATGAAGGTAGTCAAGATTATCAAAAGCTTCTTGAATAGAAGTTGCAATTGGAATACTTTTCGCATTAGCAAGCGAACAGAAGTCCCCACCAGGGCAACAGATAATATCTGTTAATAAACCTATATTAGGCGTAGCTAATTGATGTGCTTTTGCTTTTTCCCAAACCTTAAAAATATCTTGTAATTTAACATCCGCCAAAATGAGGTTTTGTTCGTGCGATACACGTAGCTCACCAAAGCTATATTGCTCTGCAAGTTCAGCCACAATTCTCATTTGGTCTGACGTCGCATCACCTGGAGCTAAGCCGTGCGGTTTTAGGGACAAGGTAATAGCTCGATAACCTTTTTGTTTGTGAAGATGAACGGATCTTTTCGCCCATGATGCAAAAGCTTTATTATTTTGAATAGCTTCATCATAAGTATCATCTTGATCATTTAATTTTTCATAAGGCATTGCTGTAAAAAATTTTGCAATGCGTTTTAATTCAGATTCATCAATGGTATTTGGTGAATTTTTTAAATGGTGCCATTCGGCTTCCACTTGTTTTTTAAATTCTTCAATACCTAAAGCCTTCGCTAAAATTTTAATGCGTGCTTTATAGATATTATCGCGACGTCCATGAAGGTTATAGACACGAATAATAGCTTCGCAATAAGTGAGCACATGCTCCCATTCAAGATGTTCACGGATAATAGATCCAAGAATAGGCGTTCTACCTAAGCCTCCACCCACCCATACACGAATGGCCATCTTTTGATCTTTATCATAATAAAATTCAAGCCCAATATCGTGAGCTTGCACAATCGCACGATCTTGTTGACTCCCTGACACTGCAATTTTAAATTTACGCGGTAATAATGAAAATTCTGGATGGAAGGTACTCCATTGTCTTAAGATTTCAGCAATTGCTCTTGGATCAATAATTTCGTCAGGTGCCACACCTGCAAATTGGTCAGTAGTGATGTTGCGAATACAATTGCCTGATGTTTGAATAGCATGCATTTCAACTTTAGAAAGCTCTTCTAAAATATCAGGCGTTTCTTCTAATTTGGGCCAATTGAGCTGAAGATTTTGTCTGGTACTAAAATGACCGTAACCTCGATCAAACTGATCTGATATGTCTGCCAATTTACGTAATTGTTTTGAAGATAAAAGACCGTAAGGAACTGCAATACGAAGCATAGGTGCGTGACGTTGAATGTATAGACCATTCTGTAGACGAAGTGGTCTAAATTCATCATCGGTAAGCTTACCGCTTAAATAACGTGATGTTTGATCGCGGAATTGTGCAACGCGTTCATTGACTATGGTTTGATCGATATTATCGTACTGATACATAATTTTTTTTAATGCTTAATGAAAAATAAGTTTCTGGCCAACATAAATTAAGATCAAAGCCAATACATAGCGAACAGATTGCTCGCTGACTTTAGAACTTAAATGACTGCCTATATAAATGCCTGGAATTGAACCAATTAAAAGGACGCCTAGAAGTGAGTAATCGACGGTGCCTAAACTTGCATGGCCTATCCCAGCAACAAGGGTCAATGGTACCGCATGTGCAATGTCGGTTCCAACAATTTTTGTAATGCCAATCTTAGGGTAGATAAGCAATAAAGCTGTGACACCAAGTGCACCTGCGCCGACCGAAGTTAAAGTTACTAAGCCACCTAAGATTAATCCTAGAATAATGGTTGCTATCTCGATGGCACTATCCGTTTTCAAAAGAGTGACTTTTGATTTTTCAATGAGATAAGGCCTAAAGATCACAGCAATTGAAGTAAGTAATAGCGCAATACCTAAATAAAATTTGATGATATCGACAGCCCCTGTAGATGCCACATCAATTTGTCTTAAATAATATGTCGTGAGAATGGAAGCGGGGATGCTACCTACCATAAGTCTTTTGACAATTTTCCAGTCAATATTACCTAGTTTTCCATGCGCAAAAATACCAACAGATTTAGTCACTGATGCATAAAGAAGATCAGTGCCTACAGCAAGCGCTGGTTTGATGTGGAAAAATAACACGAGGATAGGGGTCATGAGGGATCCGCCGCCTACGCCTGTAAGACCGACTAATAGACCAACTATAAATCCAGAAAATATAAACCCAATATCCATTATTGCCCTTTTTAAAACATTAACTTTTTGGTGTTAAAGTGGACGTCACTATAGCAAGTTTTGATATTATAAAATAATAATATAATATTGTACCTTTATATCTTTTAGTTATATGGGATTAAGGCATGAAACTCCAACAGTTGCGCTGTATTCATGAGGTGGTCAAAAATGGTTTTAGTATTTCTAAAGCCGCCGAGGCATTACACACATCTCAACCAGGGGTAAGCAAACAAATCCAGCTTTTAGAAGAAGAGGTTGGCCTTCATATTTTCATAAGACATGGAAAGCGTTTAGTAGGGCTTAGCGAACCTGGACAACATGTTTATCAACGTATCAATGAAGTCATACGAGAAATCAAAAGCATTAAACAAGTCAGCGAAGAATTCAGTCAATCAAGCCTCGGTGTGTTGACTATAGCAACGACGCATACGCAAGCGCGATATAAGCTTCCAAGTGTTGTTCAGGCTTTTATGAGTAAATATCCTGATGTAAAACTTAATATTCACCAAGGAAACCCGACACAAGTGACTGATCAGGTTGTGAAAGGCGAGGCTGATATTGGCATTGCTACTGAGTCCATAAGCCATAATGATAAATTATTTTGTTTGCCTTGTTACACGTGGAATCGTTGTTTAGTGATGCCAGCAAAACACCCACTTGCCAAAGAAAAAACAGTTACGCTCGCTAAACTTGCCACTTACCCTATCATTACTTATGACTATGCATTTACAGGAAGCACGATTGTGTCAAAAGTTTTTCATGATGCAGGCTTAACCCCCAACATTGTCCTTACAGCGATTGATGCTGACGTGATTAAAACATATGTAAACCTGGGTTTAGGTATAGGATTAATTGCACAAATGGCTTACGACTCTAAAAGAGACCAAGGTCTAGTCAGTATTGATGTGAGTCATTTATTTCCTACAAGTACAACCTATTTAGGTATTAGACGTGATGTATTTTTAAGAGGTTTTATGTATGATTTTATTGAAATGTTTATACCGGAGTATCCAAAACAAGTTGTTAAGAAACTTATATTAGAACAGGAAAATATTTAATTTAAGCCCTTATGAACTCTGATGTAGAAATTAATCAAGCAGCACAATTAAAATCGATCGATGAGATAGTCAAATCACTTGATATCAAAATAGACGACTTATTTTTCTATGGCCCGTATCAGGCTAAATTAAAGCCTTCTTTCACAAACACTTTAAAAGAGTACAAGACATCTAAATTAATTTTAGTGACGGCAATGAGTCCCACACCTGCAGGCGAAGGAAAAACAACCACAACGATTGGTTTGGCTGACGCACTTTTTTCAATCGGTAAAAAATCAGCTGCATGTCTTCGTGAACCTTCTTTAGGCCCGGTCTTTGGGATGAAGGGGGGCGCCACGGGTGGCGGTTATGCGCAAGTAGCCCCTATGGATAAAATTAATTTACATTTCACAGGTGATTTTCATGCCATCACATCTGCTAATAATCTTTTGGCAGCTCTAATTGATAATCATATTCATCACGGCAATGAACTCAATATTGATATCAATCAAATTTCTTTTAAGCGATGTCTTGATATGAATGATCGCGCTCTAAGACATGTCGAATTAAAGCTTGGTCAAAATCATCGAGATACAGGTTTCGATATTACAGTCGCAAGCGAAGTCATGGCCATTTTTTGTTTAGCAGAATCATTGGAGGACCTTCAAAATCGATTGGGAGAAATTGAAGTAGCCAAAAGAGTAGATTCAACATCCGTTTATGCTAAAGATTTAAAAGCGCAAGGGGCTATGACAGCACTTTTAAAAGATGCATTTCAACCCAATCTGGTTCAGACATTGCATGGAACACCCGCTTTTATTCATGGCGGCCCATTTGCTAACATTGCACATGGATGTAACTCAGTCATCGCCACAAAAACGGCATTGAAGTTAGCTGATTACGTAGTTACAGAAGCGGGCTTTGGTGCAGACTTAGGCGCTGAAAAGTTCATAGATATCAAATGTAGGCAGTCGGGTATTAAGCCCGATATTATTGTTTTAGTGGCTACCATTCGTGCACTTAAATTTCATGGAGGCATAGGTGTTTCTGAATTAAATCAAGAAAATCTAAAAGCACTCGAACTTGGTTTTAATAACTTAAAGCGTCACATTGAAAATTGCTCAGAACATTTTGGACTAGATGTCATTGTTTCAATCAATCAATTTAGTTCTGATACAGAAAAAGAAATGACATGGCTTCAAAGCGCAGTAGATAAGTTGGGATTCAAAGCAATCCTTTGTTCGCATTGGTCGGACGGCGCTAAAGGTGCTAAAGATTTAGCTAACGCTGTTTTGGGTCAGTTAAGCAAACCTAAAACATTTAAATTCTTATATGAAGATGATTTGAGCTTAAAAGACAAAATTACCACCATTGCTTTAAAAATATATCGTGCGAAAGAAGTGCAGTTTTCCGATAGTGCTTTAAATAAACTGTTATCACTTGAAAAAAACTATGCAAATTTACCTGTCTGTATTGCTAAAACACCTTATTCATTCTCAAGCGATCCTAAGGAATGTGGCGCGCCTGAAAACCACACGCTTATGATAAGAGAATTAAGATTAGCAAGAGGTGCGGGTTTTGTAGTTGCGATTTGCGGTGATCTTATGACCATGCCAGGACTTCCCAAAAGACCTGCAAGTGAAAAAATACAATTAAACTCAAAGGGTCTTCTTGAAGGGCTAAATTGAGGGGATGAATTGTTTTAAAAGTATTTCAACCCAAGAACAAACTATTCAAAAGTCTAGGTTTATTGGATACACCTTTATAGGTGAAACAAAACAGGATATTTTGCGTACTTTACAATCCATTGCCAAAGAACATCCACATGCAAGTCATTTAGCTTTTGCCTATCAACTCAAAACAGAACATGGATTTGAGCCTTATTATTCCGATGCAGGTGAGCCTTCAGGTACTGCTGGAAAACCTCTCTTGCAATTAATCGATGCACATCAAATTATAGGCGGCGGTATTGGCGTCATTCGTTATTATGGCGGCATTAATTTGGGTACAGGTGGCCTTACAAGAGCTTATGGAGGTACCGGCAAGCTTGCTCTAGCACATTCAACTATTGAGGCTTATGTCGAATATATTAAATTAAAATTAAATATAAATTACAATGAGTTAGATAACTATATTCATGTTATACATTCAATGAATGGGAGCATTCTAGATAAAGGGTTTGACGAAAAAGTGAGCCTTTTGGTGAAGCTACCCGAAACGCAGCTTGGTAAATTAAAAGAGCGTTTTCCCATGACAGAAATGAATCGTTTTTAATATGTTAGATAATAAAACCCCCTAAAAAACATCCGTTATAATCAAGTTATGCTTAATTTTATTTTTGTGCTTCTTATTCTTTTGTGCGGTTTAGCAGGTTATCTATTATGGCGTTTTCAAAGTCAATCACCTGAAGCTATTATGCTAAAAGCTCTTGAAGAAAAACACCGAGAAATGATTGTCGGTTTAAACGATAGTTTAAATAAATTGACCGATCGCCTTAACTTAGCCCTTGCTGAACAAGGCAAGATACAAGGTGAGATTATTCGTGACACCATGGATAACGCGACGAACCAATTGAAAAATTTGCTTAATATGAGGTTGCAAGACATCGATAGCAAGGTTAAAGAAAGTTTGGAAGAAGGGTTTAAGAAAACTAACGATACGTTCGATCGCGTCATGAAACAGCTCTCTACGATAGATGAGGCACAAAAAAAGATCGATGGCCTCACCACCAACATTGTGAGCTTTCAGGAGTTATTGGGAGATAAAAAATCTAGAGGCGCATTTGGAGAAGTCCAACTCGAAGGTCTTGTTCGTAATGCGTTACCACCTGATGCATTCTCAATGCAGCATACATTATCGAATGGCAATCGAGCGGATTGTGTTCTATTTTTACCAGAGCCAACAGGCAGTGTCGCTATTGATTCTAAATTTCCATTGGAAAGCTACAGAAAAATGTTGGATACCAGCTTGCCACCAGATGAAATTAAAAATGCGCAAAAGCAGTTTAAGCTTGATATCAAAAAACACATTCACGATATCGCGAGTAAATATATCATTTCCAATGAAACGTCGGATGGCGCAGTCATGTTTATTCCTGCTGAAGCAGTTTTTGCAGAGATTCATGCTTACCATTCTGATTTGATAGAAGAGGCGATGAGTCAAAGAGTATGGCTCGTATCACCTACCACACTTATGGCTGTTCTCAATACTGCAAGAGCCGTATTAAAAGATGTTGAAACACGTAAACAAGTCCATATTATTAAAGCTGAACTTGGAAGACTTGGGCAAGAGTTTGAACGATTTGATGTGCGTATGAAAAAATTAGCTGACAACATTAGGCAGGCGCACGAGCACGCTCAAGATGTTCATGTCACAAGCCAAAAAATATCTAGACGTTTTTCGCAAATTGAACGTGTTGAGTTGAAAGATGATCCGAACGCTTTATTAGAATTTGAAGAAGAAATTTATACACAACAAGAAGAGCAAAATAAAGATGAGAGTTAAGTTATTTTATTTTGCAAAAGTGAGAGAGGCCCTAGGGGTTGATCGGGAAGAAATAGATCTTGCAGGTAGCATTCAAACAGTTGCTGACTTGGTGGGGTTTTTAAAAAGTAGGGGCAGCGCTTGGCATACTACCTTTAATGAGCTTTCATCAATCAGAATGGCGGTTAATCAGGAAATAGTTGAAGATGATCATGCGATAAGAGCCAATGATGAAGTTGCCTTTTTTCCGCCTATCACGGGCGGTTGATTATGGCTGTCCATGTTCAAGAAGGTTTATTTGATTTACAAATCATCGCCCAAAAACTAAAAAAACTACATAATAGTGGTGCTTCAGTTACCTTTGAAGGGTATGTAAGAGATTTTGATCTAAATCAGGATAAGTTGGACATACTTGAGTTGGAACACTATCCTGGAATGACTGAAAAAGCATTATTAGATATTGAGCTGTTAGCATTTCAGCGATGGAATTTAGATGATATTTATATTGTGCATCGATATGGCAGGTTAAAAGTCGGTGAGCCCATTGTTGGTATTATTGTATTTTCAAAACACCGAAAAGAGGCCTTTGAGGCTTGTCATTTTATTATCGATTTTTTAAAAACAGATGCTCCTTTTTGGAAAAAAGAGATTACCAACCAAAAATCATACTGGGTGGAAGCTAAAAAGTTAGATGACGAAGAAAAGAATAAGTGGAGTTAAATTTTTTAATAAATACATGTACTTATATATTTAAACTAAAGTTAAGTATTAAATAATAAACGCCTATGAAAGTGATTTTATCCCTATGAAAGCTATAAAAAAAGCTGTATTTCCGGTAGCCGGTCTCGGTACGCGTTTTTTACCTGCCACGAAAGCCAATCCAAAAGAGATGCTTCCAGTTGTTGATAAACCTTTAATTCAATATGCGGTAGAAGAGGCAATTCAATCAGGCATTACTGAACTTATTTTTGTCACGGGTCGAAACAAAAGATCTATCGAAGATCATTTTGATAAGAATGTTGAGCTTGAAGCTAGTCTAATCGCTTCCAATAAAAATCTTCTCTTGGAATCTATTCGATCCATCATTCCTTCTCATGTGAAATGTATCTATACCAGACAATCAGAACCCTTAGGTTTGGGTCATGCTGTTCTTCAAGCAAAAACCATTATTAACGATGAGCCATTTGCTGTTTTATTGGCTGATGATTTAACTGATGCTAATACGCCTGTTTTAAAACAATTAATCATGCAACACCAAAAAGAACAATCATCAGTTATTGCGATTGAAGATATCCCTAAAGAAAAAACGGTGCAATATGGCATCGTCGATGTAGGGGGTTCCAATAATAATTTATACAAAATTAATTCAATTGTAGAAAAACCCCAGCCAATAGATGCACCATCTACATTAGGTGTCATTGGTCGCTATGTATTTAATCCAGAAATTTTCGATTGTCTAGAAAAAATTAAACCTGGGAAGGGTGGAGAAATCCAGCTCACTGACGCTATTCAAATGCTACTTGATCAGCAAACTATCTTCGCATATCTATTTGAAGGTAAGCGTTATGATTGCGGTGATAAATTGGGCTTCATGAAGGCCAATATTGAATTTTCAAAAAAACATCCAGAAATAGGAAAAGAATTCATAGCATTTCTAAAATCAGTATCATGATTCAGTTTATTAATTGATGGATACCATCCAAACATTAATTAGTAAATCTTCTGTCATCTATTCAGAAATTGAAATAAAAACTGTAATTCAGAATATTGCAGATCAAGCCAATCAAACAATTAAAACTGATGATCTTTATGTTTTATGTGTAATGAATGGCGCATTAATTTTTGCAGGACAACTTTTACCTCGGCTAGAAAAGAATGTTCAATATAGCTACATTCATGCAACGCGTTATGCAGATTCTCTGACTGGTGGATCCATTGATTGGCTCGTAAGGCCGCCTAAAGAAATTGAAGGGAAGACGGTTTTGATTCTTGACGATATCTTGGATCAAGGCATTACACTTAGAGAAATTGTTGCTACATGCGAAGCAATGAAAGCTAAGGCTGTCTATACCGCTGTGTTATTTGATAAAGAGATAGCAAAAGAAAAATCTTACTCTCCAAATTTTATAGGCCTTAAAGTGCCTAATCGTTTTGTATTCGGATACGGCTTAGATTGCAAGGGTTTGGGTCGAAATCTTCCACATTTGTATGCTTTGGATTAAAAGCATCTTATGTTTTCTTAATTTAATGTCACAATGACACACATATGAGTAAAAAAAATAAATCTATAAGACAAGATGATCCTCAAAAAGAACGTGAGGCTATGTTTTATGAAAAACCTCTCCCTAGTCGAGAATTAATATTAAAGATAATGGCTGATCAGGGCGTTCCTCTTTCAATTTCAAAGCTGAATGAATTACTTGAAATTGCTGATGACGAATCCGAAGCATTTAATAAGCGTATTAGAGCCATGGAAAGACAAGGCCAGATTATGCGAAATCGAAAAGACGATTTTTGTATTTCTGAAAAGTTAAATCTTATTCCAGGACGCATACAAGGCCATGCAGATGGATTTGGCTTCCTTATTCCAGACCAAGGAGGCGATGATATTTTCTTGTCTTCTAGAGAAATGATGCAAGTCCTTCATAACGATCGCGTTATGGTTCAAACCATAGGACAAGATAGAAAAGGTCGTCCTGAAGGTAAAGTGATTGAGATTCTTGAAAGAAAGAATGAGACTTTAGTAGGCAGGGTAGTGCAAGGGCAAGGCGTTACTATCGTTGCTGCTGAAGATAAGAGAATTAATCAAGACTTCCTCATTCCCTATCATCTTGATATGGGCGCTAAACCGGGTCAAATTGTTGTTATTGAAATTACTGCTCAGCCTTCATTTAAATCCAGACCTATGGGCAAGGTAATTCAAATCCTTGGTAATTATGCAGACAGCGGCATGGAAATTGAAATTGCCTTAAGAAAACATCAACTTCCTTACAATTTTTCAGAAGAGACAGTTCGCATTGCGGAATCTTTTTCTAAAAAAGTATCCGAAAATGATTTTAAGGGAAGAGTTGATTTGCGTGATTTACCTCTTATTACTATTGACGGAGAAACTGCAAGAGATTTTGATGATGCAGTTTATGCAGAAAGTGTCGATAAAAATTGGCGTTTAGTTGTCGCTATTGCTGATGTAAGTTTTTATGTACAACCTGATAATGCTCTAGACAAAGAAGCTTTTGATAGAGGTAATTCGGTTTATTTTCCAAGAAGAGTCATTCCAATGTTGCCGGAGGCACTATCAAATGGCCTTTGCTCACTTAATCCACATGTCGATCGATTATGCATGATTTGTGACATGCTTATTGACCAGCACGGAAAAGTTCTTTCTTATAAATTTTATCCGTCTGTTATGGAGTCAAAAGCACGTATGACTTATACAGACGTAAGTGCGCTATTGAAAGAAACATCACCTGAGCTAACAGAAAAATATAAATCGATTATCCCGCACATTAAAAATCTTGAGTCAGTATATAGAATACTCACCAAGCAAAGACATATAAGAGGCGCTATTGAATTTGATTCCTCTGAAACCATTATGATTTTCAATGATCAAGGAAAAATTGATCGTATTGAGCCTGTGATCCGAAATGAAGCACATCGTCTTATTGAGGAGTGCATGTTAGCGGCCAATGTGTGTGCAGCTAATTTCTTAATTGAACAAGAACATCCAGCGCTTTATAGAATTCATGAAGGCCCAACTGAAGAGCGTTTAGAAAATTTGCAAATATTTTTAGCTGAATTTGGATTTATGTTAACTGGTGGAGATAAGCCGAGCATTAAGGATTACGCTGCTTTAATTGAAAAAATTAAAGGTCGACCAGATGAACATTTATTGCAAACGGTTTTATTAAGGTCAATGCAACAGGCTGTTTATAGCCCAGACAATATTGGTCACTTTGGTTTGGCTTATGAGGCATATGCACATTTTACTTCTCCGATACGTCGATACCCTGATCTTTTAATTCATCGTGCGATTAAAGCTACTTTAGAAAAGAAGAAAATGCCTGCCTCAAATTGGCATGTCTTAGGCCAACATTGCTCTATGACAGAAAGAAGAGCTGATGATGCTACGCGAGATGTTTCAGCATGGCTTAAGTGTTATTACATGCAGGATAAAATTGGTGAGATATACGAAGGTACTGTTGCAGGTGTAACAAGTTTTGGTTTATTTGTTTCTATTGACGATATTTATATTGAAGGTTTGTTGCATGTGACAGAGTTAGGTAACGATTATTTTACTTATGACAAAGCAAGGCACGCAATGGTTGGTGAAAGATCTCACGTCATTTATCGCTTAGGAGATCGCTTAAAAGTAAAATTAGTGCGTGTGGATTTAGAGCTTAGCAAAATTGACTTTAGCCTTGAAAGCCATCAAGAAGTTCAAAAGTCTTCATTAAAAGATAGAAAGCCAAAAAATTTCTTTAAAGAGAAAGTAGCACATAAAAAGAAAGCCCATCCTGGAAAACATAAAAGTGGTTCAAAGGTATCTGGTTCACCAAGAAGTAAAAAGAGAATAAGAGCTAAATAACATGTCTCAAAGCCAGATTATTTTTGGGTTTCATCCTATTATCAGTCAATTAAGACAATCTTCAAGAAGCATTCAAGAAATCTATTTGGATAGCGATCGTAACGATCCAAGAGCTAAAGAAATTGTTGAGTTAGCTAAAGAAAATAATATTCGTATACTCATGGTTGATCGAGCAAGATTAGACGGCATTGCTTCACAAGCCAAACACCAGGGTGTAGTAGCAAAAATTATTCCTTTAGTAATTCCTTATAAAACGGTAGAAGATATTTTAGAGGGTGACCTCAAAGAGCCCGCTTTTTTTCTCATACTAGACGGTGTTGAAGATCCTCATAATTTAGGAGCATGTTTACGCGTTGCAGATGGTATGGGTGTCCATGCTGTTATAGCACCTAAAGATCGAGCGGTAGGGTTAAATGCTACTGTGAGAAAAGTCGCTTCAGGCGCTGCTGAATCAGTACCTTTTATCGTGGTGACAAATTTAGCGAGGACTATTCGTCAGCTTAAAGAGCAGGGCGTGCTTGTGGTTGGAACAGCAGAAGATGGGGCCGAATCTCTTTACCAATCAAATTTAAGCGGACCCATTGCTGTCGTATTAGGTTCAGAAGGTAGCGGCCTTAGAAGACTCACTCGTGATGTATGTGATTTATTAATTAAAATACCTATGCTAGGGGCTGTTGAAAGTTTAAATGTGAGTGTTGCTAGTGGAATTGTCTTATCAGAAATTAGACGACAGCGTTTTAAATCTTAAATCCCAGTGTTTTGTAAGTAGATCGTCGAGTTTTATTAAATAAAGATGGCTGCTTACTCAAGTCTTGATTATATGATGGCACCATCTTTTCAATTTTATCCTTCCATATCTTGGAATTTATTCTTCCCTTAAAGCTTTTCTCAATCACATTCAACATTGAGAAAACAGATGTGGAGGCTCCAGGAGAGGCGCCCAAAAGTGCGGCGAGTGATGAGTCGTCTGACCAAACCACTTCTGTTCCAAATTCTAATTTGCCACCAATTTTTTTGTAAGGCTTGATGATTTGAACTCTCTTACCAGCTGATGCTAGCTTCCAATCTTTTTCATTAGCTAAAGGATAAAACTCTTTCAATGCATTCATTTTATCTTTGTAGGAGCTGCCTGACTCTTTAATAAGATAAGTTAGAAGATTTAAATTGCAAATAAATACATGTAGCATTGGCAAAATGTTTTGGATGCGAATCGATTTCAATAAATCGAAATACGAGCCCGTTTTTAAAAATTTAAATGTGAAACTTGCAAATGGGCCAAACATAAGTTGCCTTTTACCATTAATAATCCTTAAATCTAAATGAGGTGCCGACATCGGAGGCGCTTTAGGACCTGCTATGCCATAAATTTTAGAAAAATGTTTTTTTGTAATAGAAGATTTCTTACATATTAACCATTCTCCATTCACCGGAAACCCTGCATAGCCAATTTGATTTTTAATATTACTTTTTTGAAGTAAATGAATGGTGGATCCGCCGGCGCCAATAAAAATAAATTTTGCATTTACTGAAATTACTTTTTTGCTCTTCGCGCAGTAAATTTTTATATCCCAAGTTTTATCATCAGCCTGTGATATAGATTTAATTTCATGGTTTACATGAATTGAAAACTTTTTATTTGTCGATAAAATTTTTAACATTTGATGACTAAGTGATTCAAAATCAACATCACTTCCGTAATTTATTCTTGTCATCGCAATATCATCTTTTAAGTCTTCAGCTATGAGGGGCGCCCATTCTTTAATTGTTTCTTTGTTTCGAGAGAATTGCATGTCTTTGAATAGGGGAGTTTTGCTTAAGGCTTCATATCTTCTCTTTAAAAAAGATATATTCTTTTCACCTTTAACATAGCTTATGTGAGGTACTTGGGTAATAAAGGATTTAGGCTTAAAGCTTTTATATTTCCTAGTTAAAAAACTCCAAAACTCAAGTGACACTTCAAATTCTTTGTTAATCTTTAATGCCCTATCTACATTTATATTTTGTTGCCTATTCATAGGGGTGTAATTAAGTTCACAGAAGCCAGCATGACCAGTTCCTGCGTTATTGATCGATTGAGAGCTTTCTAGGGCGCAAGAAGCCAGCTTCTCGTAAATGGTAATATCTATATCAGAATCTAACTCTTGAAGTAATCTGGCTAGTGTGACGCTCATGATTCCACCGCCAATACAAACGACATCTTTTTTAATGTTCACTATCTACCAACCTAATTTCCTTAATTTTATTTTTTTGATTTTATAAGTTGTTATAATCTATCGAAATAATTTACCTTTAAATTAACCATTAGTCACTAAATTAATGCCTAAACTTTCCGTCATTATCATTGCAAAGAATGAATCTGAAAATATTGCTGAATGCATTAAAAGTGCAAGTTTCGCTAATGAAGTTATTGTTTTAGATTCAGGTAGTTCTGATAATACCGTGCCTCTTGCAAAGAAATTAGGCGCTAAAGTTTTTAATAGGCCATGGAAAGGTTATGGCCAACATAAAAATATGGCCATTCAATTAGCTAAGCATGAATGGATTTTTTCTTTGGATGCTGACGAAAGAATTTCGCCCGCGCTCAAACAAGAAATTTTAAAAGTGATTAATCGACCAGACTTCAATGTTTACGATGTTCCTAGACGCTCCTTATTTGTTTCAAGATTTATAAAGCACTCAGGTTGGCAGCCAGATAGGACAAAAAGACTTTTTAAAAAAGGCAGCGCTAAATTCTCAGAGCATCATGTGCATGAACATCTTGAAAGTAAATATGAAATAGGGCATTTACTGCAGCCTTTAATTCATTATTCATACAGAGATTTTGAGACGGTATTAAAAAAGATCAATGTCTATTCAAGCTTGGGCGCCAAAGATCTTAAAAGCAAAGGCAAAAAAGGCAGCCTTAAAAAAGCAATTCTTCATGCTTTATGGGCTTTTATTCGAACCTATATTGTAAGGTTTGGTTTTTTAGACGGTCGCGAGGGCTTAATGCTTGCAATCTCTGTAGCAGAAGGCACTTATTATCGCTATATCAAACTTATCTATTTAAAATAAAAAAGCCCATATGCATGGGCTCTTTGAATTTGGCTCCTCGACCTGGGCTCGAACCAGGGACACACGGATTAACAGTCCGTTGCTCTACCAGCTGAGCTATCGAGGAATTGAGAACGTGATCATAAAACAGTTATTGCTGTAAGGTCAACTTAAACAAGCTGTAAATTATACTTGAATTGACCCCTCATTTAAACAGAGAGGGCACGTTTGATGCGTTTCATTGCCTCTATTAGATTTTCCATGGAAGTTGCAAATGAAATTCTGAAATAACCATCCGAACCAAATGCAGATCCAGGAACTACTGCAACACCTTCTTTTTCTAGTAAGTAGTCAGCTAAAGCAAGATCTGTTTTTTCTTTTAAAACCTTTTGATTAAACAAATGTTCGATGGCTTTTCTTGCATCAGGGAAAGCATAGAATGCGCCTTCAGCTTCTATGCATGATAAGCCAGGGATTTCATTAAAGCTTTTTACAACATAAGCGTGTCTTTCTCTAAAGGCTTTAATCATAGGATCCATGCAGGCCTGATCTCCTGAAAGAGCAGCTTCGGCAGCAACTTGGGAAATTGAGGTAGGATTAGAAGTCGATTGTGATTGAAGTATTTCCATGGCTTTAATAATATAACTTGGCCCTGCTGCATAACCTATTCGCCATCCAGTCATCGAATATGCTTTAGATACACCATTCATAACTACACATCGATCTTTTAATGCTGGGTTTACATTTAGAATGTTATAAAAGGGCATATCTTTTAATTTGACATGTTCGTACATATCATCAGTGCCAATTAAAATATTAGGGTGTTTAATAAGAACGTCAGCAAGTGATGTCAATTCTTCTTTTGAATAAACAGCACCTGTTGGATTTGAAGGTGAATTTAAAATTACTAATTTTGTTTTCGGTGTAATTACTTTTTCAAGTTGTGATGCGGTCATTTTAAATTTTTGTTCAATGCCACATTCAATAATGATCGGTTTAGCATCAGAAACTAAAGCAATATCAGCATAAGATACCCAGTAAGGTGCTGGAATAATAACTTCATCACCTGAATTTAAAACTGCAAGACAAAAATTAAAAACACATTGCTTACCACCCACGCCAACAATAACTTCATTAAGACCATATTCGAGATTATTGTCACGTTTAAATTTTTCAATAATTGCTTTTTTTAAAGAAGGAATGCCTGAAACTGGCGTGTATTTCGTGAAACCATTGTCGATTGCTTTTTTTGCTGCGTCTTTAATGTGTTGGGGTGTATCAAAATCAGGTTCGCCAGCGGCAAGTCCAATAATATCCTTGCCTTCTGATTTATAGCGCGCAGCTTTTGCCGTAATAGCAAGCGTTGGAGATTCTTTGATACGTCTGACACATTCAGATAATTTGATGGCTGACAATTTTAATCCAGGGATGATTAATCAATGCCCTTATTTTACGCAAAAAGAACTTGAGTTGAAATAGACTTTTAATCTATTCGCAAGTCTTAGAGCATCCAACGAGCTTATAATAATCTTCAAGTAGGTCAGGATTAATTTTAGAAATTTTTTCTTGAATTGCCTTAATTTCCTTCTTATCGTCTTTAGATTTGGCAATAAATCCTAACCTCAAAAGTGCATCTGTATTTTGGTCATCTAACATGATGGATCGGCGATATGCTGTTTCAGCTGCATTAAGATCCTTAAGACGTTCATTTGCTAAACCAAGTTCAAACCAGGCTTCAGCATTATTATTTTCTTTTTTTGTCCATTCTAAAGATATATCAAGTAATTTTTTCCAGTCTTCTTTAATGGTTGGAATAGCTATTTGAAGGAAGAGTGGTTTTTTGTCCTCTTCTTCTTCCCATAAAGCTTTTCCGACAACTGGAAATGAAGTTTCATTGGGTTTGTTCTTGAGTGCATTGAGCCATTCAATCGGCAGGGCATAGTAAAAAGAGTTTCGTCCAGAAGTTTTAAAGGTGTTGATGCCGATTAGCCTTCCTTCGGTATCAAATAACCCACTTCCAGAAGCGCCCATTCTGAATTGCGCTGTACTTAAAATAATTTTACCTTGATCAAGATCGTAGGTCGATTTCACAACGCCTGCTGAAGTTAAGGGGGCAGGAGCTCCATTAGAATGTCCGATAGCTATGACTCCTTGACCTTTTTTTAGGTCAGTACTTTTACCTATCAGGACGGGTTTAGTTGCCATGCCAAAAGTTGTAACTAAACATAAATCATGCCAATGATCAGCTTTTACTGCTGTCACTGAATACGTCTCTTCACCTTGGGATACCCAGGGCTGTTTTGTTTTTCTTAAAACATGACAGTTAGTTATCACTTGATTGTCGCCTACAACAACACCGGATCCATAAGCCAGACCACCTGCATCGTTATATCCTCTAATCATAACAACACTAAAAAACGAACTCATTAATTGATCTTTATTTAATGACCATGCATTTCCGGAGTAAAGAAAGATACTTACGAGTACAAGGGATATAAATTTAAATAATGGGTACATAAGATAAAGTTTCTAAAAAGTATAATATTTACTTGACTGGGTGCTCCATTAAAAGTTCTTATTAGTTTTGCACATATTTTCTTTTCTAAATCTTTTTTAAAAGTAGAATATCACTATCTTGTTACTTTCATTTCCAAATAGCCCATATCAGTTATTTCAACCATTCTCCCCTGCAGGCGATCAGCCTCAAGCCATTGATCTTTTAACAAAAGGCATTGTAGATGGAAAGAAATTTCAAACGCTTTTAGGTGTTACAGGCTCAGGTAAAACATTTACGATTGCAAATGTCATTGCAAGAATAGGTAAGCCTGCCATTGTCATGGCCCCTAATAAAACTTTAGCAGCACAACTTTACTCAGAATTTAGAGAGTTTTTCCCACAAAATGCAGTGGAATATTTTGTATCTTATTACGATTATTACCAACCAGAAGCTTATGTCCCTGCACGAGATCTTTTTATTGAAAAAGACTCGAGTATTAACGAACATATCGAGCAGATGCGGCTATCCGCGACTAAAGCACTTCTTGAGCGTGACGACAGTATTATTGTAGCTACAGTTTCGGCAATCTATGGCATTGGGGATCCTGTCGATTATCAGGGTATGGTCATGCAACTGGTACAGGGCGAAAAATTGTTACAACGTAATATTATTTTACGGTTAGTTTCCATGCAATATGATCGCAATGATTTTGATTTTTCACGTGGAGCTTTTAGAGTTAGAGGCGATACGATTGATATATTCCCCGCTGAAAACTCAGAAACCGCAATTAGAGTCACTTTGTTTGATGACCTCATTGAATCTATTACGCTATTTGATCCTCTAACAGGACAAATGTATAAAAAGGTAAGTCATTTTACTGTGTATCCATCAAGTCATTATGTTACCCCTCGAGACACGGTAGTTAGAGCTATCGAAAAAATTAAAAATGAATTGAGAGAGCGCTCTGATTACTTTGTTAAGGCAAATAAATTAGTTGAAGCACAAAGGATTGAACAGCGGACTCGTTTTGATATTGAGATGTTAAATGAAATAGGTTTTTGCAAGGGCATTGAAAATTATTCGAGACATTTGTCAGGAAGAAATCCAGGCGACCCACCCCCAACTTTAATTGAGTATTTACCTAAAGATGCTTTAATGATTATTGATGAAAGCCATGTCACTGTCCCTCAGGTAGGCGGCATGTATAAAGGAGATCGCGCAAGAAAAGAAAATTTAGTGGAGTATGGTTTTAGATTGCCTTCAGCCTTGGATAATCGACCTTTAAAGTTTGAAGAGTTTGAAAAAACAATGCGGCAATGTATTTTTGTATCTGCAACGCCAGCCGATTATGAGGCCGCCCATACAGAGCAAATTGTAGAACAGGTCGCAAGGCCTACTGGACTTATTGACCCGGAAATTACTGTGAAACCGGCAGATACCCAAGTGGACGATTTGTTGAGTGAGATTAATCTCCGTGTTGTTAAAAATGAAAGGGTATTGGCGACTACTTTAACTAAACGTATGGCTGAAGATTTGACTGATTATTTATCTGAACACCAAATAAAAGTGCGTTATCTTCATTCCGATATTGATACCGTTGAACGTGTTGAAATTATCCGTGACTTAAGATTGGGTAAGTTTGATGTTGTCGTAGGTATTAATTTATTAAGAGAGGGCTTAGATATTCCTGAAGTTTCATTAGTTGCTGTCTTAGATGCTGACAAAGAAGGATTTTTAAGATCCGAACGTTCGCTTATACAAACAGCTGGGAGAGCAGCCCGGAATCTCAATGGACAAGTGATTTTTTATGCTAATAAGATCACGCGAAGCATGAAGATTGCAATCGATGAAACTAATCGAAGACGCACTAAGCAAATTGCATTTAACCTCGAGAATGGCATTACGCCAGTGGGGGTGATTAAAAAAATTAAAGACATTATTGAAGGTACTTTTGATAAAGAAGAAGTGGACTTTAATCGAGCTCTCAAGAAAGAAGAGGCTCGCTATGACCATCTTAATGAAAAGCAGATGGCCAAAGAAATCCAAAAAATTGAAAAGGGCATGCAAACGGCGGCTCGTAATTTGGAGTTCGAAAAAGCGGCTCAACTTCGAGATGAGGCCAAATTCCTTAAAGAAAGGCTTTATGGGGCAGGGCTTAAGGACCGAATTGACCTTTAAAAACCATTGATTTAATTCAAAAAACACCTATAATACTCGATCTTTCTACCTTGCTTTACAGTGAGTTGCATCACTGAAGGCTTTTAACCATAAGGGGATTTATATGCGACATTATGAAGTAGTATTTATCGTACATCCTGATCAAAGCGAACAAGTGCCTGGCATGATTGAACGCTACAGATCTCTAGTAACATCCAAAGGTGGAAAACTCCACCGCCTCGAAGATTGGGGTCGCAAACAGCTTGCTTACATGATTGAAAAAATTCATAAAGCTCATTATGTGCTTATGAATATCGAATGCGACATTGAAACACTTGCAGAATTAGAGCATGCATTTAAGTTTAATGATGCCGTTTTACGTCATTTGATTATGAGCACAAAAACAGCCGTGACTGCACCATCGATTATGATGAAAGAAGAAAAATCAAAATCAGTGCTTGATAAAGATGAGCGCGCTGCACCTGAGGTTGCTGTAGCTTAATCTAGATTGAATTGCTTAGAGATTTCTGGGGAAGTGTGCCATGTGGATCCGGTACGTTATACCCCCGCAGGAATGCCAGCACTTAATCTTATTTTAAAACATAGCTCAGAGCAGATTGAGGCAAATTTAAAGCGAACAATCAATTGTGAGTTAAGCGCAAAAATTATGGGTAATGATGCATTGATACCTTTAAAAATTGGCGACAGAATTAAAACAAAAGGGTTTATTGGAAATAAAAGCGCAAAAAGTAATCAGCTAATTTTCCATATTAATTTTATAGAATATCTATAGGAGTTTACGATGGCTAGAGAAATGTACAAAAGAAGACGTTACTGCAGATTTAGTGCTGAAGGCATTAAAGAAGTGGATTACAAAGATGTTGATTTATTAAAAGACTTTATTACCGAAAATGGAAAACTTATTCCAGCTCGTATTACAGGTACTAAGGCGATTTATCAACGCCAACTCAATATTGCGGTGAAGCGTGCTCGTTTTTTAGCGCTTTTACCATACACTGATAAGCACTAAGGAGATTACAAGATGCAAGTTATTTTATTAGAGAAAGTAGCTAATTTAGGAAACCTTGGTGACATCGTTAAAGTTAAGGACGGCTTTGGCCGTAATTTTTTAATTCCACAAGGTAAGGCTAAACGCGCGACAGATTCAAACAAGGCTGAATTTGAGGCAAAACGTGCAGAGCTTGAAAAACAACAAGTGGTACTTCTTGACGCTGCTAAAGAAAGAGCGAAAGCGCTTGCTGGTTTCACTTTATCTGTCACGCAAAAATCTGGCGTGGATGGCAAACTTTTTGGGTCAGTTACAAATACAGATATTGCTGAAGGTTTAACAGCAAAAAATATCAAGGTTGTGAAAGCTGAAATTCGTATGCCAAACGGTCCACTTAAAACAGTGGGTCAACATCAAGTGACTATTGCTTTACATCATGATGTAACAGTTGATATTTCAATTGACGTGATTGGTGAACCTGCTTAATAAAAAGCAATCTATTTTTTTAAGGCTGCCTAGAGCAGCCTTTTTTTATTCCGTTATAATTAATCCATGGCAGACGATATTCTTAATAATCTTAAATTACCACCTCACTCTATAGAGGCTGAGCAGTCCTTATTGGGCGGCTTGCTGATTGAAAATGAAGCGCTCGATAAAATCGCCGATCTTGTATCGCCAAATGATTTTTATCGTCAAGATCATCGCTTAATTTACCAACATATTATTAAGCTTGTTGAGCAAAATAGCCCAGCCGATATTGTGACGGTTGCCGAATCCTTAGAAAAGAATGCTGAATTGGTGACGGTAGGGGGTATAAGCTATTTGGGCTCATTGGCACAGAATACCCCAACTTCTGCAAACATACGTCGATACGCCGAGATTGTTCGCGAACGTTCAATTATGAGACATTTAGTTGAGGTGGGATCTGATATTGCTGATAGCGCATTTGCTCCTCAAGGACGAGATGCTCAGCAGCTCCTTGATGAGGCAGAGGCAAAGATCTTCCAAATTGCTGAAAAAGAGAAGCATGATCAATCAGGCTTTAAAGATATTAAAGAGCTTTTACCCCAAGTAGCTCAAAGAATTGATGATTTATTCACTGCGGGAGCTAGTGATGTTACAGGTGTTCCTACAGGCTTTTCAGATCTAGATGCTATGACTTCAGGACTTCAGCCTGGCGATCTTGTGATCGTTGCAGGACGCCCTTCAATGGGTAAGACCTCATTGGCACTTAACATGGCAGAGAATGTAGCCTTAGATACAGGGTTGCCGGTTGCAGTATTTTCAATGGAAATGGCATCTACTCAATTAACGATGCGTCTTTTAGGTTCGGTTGGTAGGCTGGATCAGCACAAAATGAGAACAGGGCGCCTAGAGGATGATGATTGGGAAAGATTAACACATGCATTAGGCAGGCTTAATGAGGCGCCTATACATATTGATGAAGGCGCTGGTTTAAACTCTTTTGATATTAGAGCTCGCGCCAGAAGACTTTCAAGGCAGTGCGGTAAATTAGGCTTGATTGTTATTGATTATCTTCAGTTGATGTCGGCACCTGGTGGTCGACAAAGCGAAAATCGTGCGACAGAAATTTCTGAAATGTCACGATCGTTAAAAGCATTAGCAAAGGAACTAGATGTACCAGTTGTCGCATTATCTCAGCTTAATCGAAGCGTTGAGCAGCGACCTGATAAACGGCCTGTAATGTCAGATTTAAGAGAATCAGGAGCGATTGAGCAAGATGCCGATTTAATACTTTTCATTTATCGAGATGAAGTCTATAACCCTGATACGCCAGAAAAAGGTGTGGCAGAGATCATTATCGCAAAACAAAGAAATGGCCCTATTGGAAGAGTAAAACTGACATTCTTAGGCGAGTATACGCGCTTTGAAAATTTTGCTAACCCAGCCTTTCAATCTTACGACGAATAAATTAGATGCGCCCTCTTAAGGTATTTGTTGATCAGGCTTCGCTGCGACATAACTTCGCCATTGTTAAGCAATTAGCTCCTAAATCAAAGATCATGTCAGTTGTAAAAGCAAATGGCTATGGACATGGGCTTATTAATGTCGCACAAGGCTTAAGCGAGAGCGATGGTTTTGCAGTACTTAATTTAAATGAAGCTATTGATTTGAGAGAGCATGGTTTTGAGCAAGATATTTTATTGCTAGAGGGTGCATTTGAATCTTACGAAATTTCTATTGCAGCAAAAATGCGTTTTAATCTTGTAGTTCATAATCTTCATCAATTACAAATGATTGAAAAATTAAAACTTAATCATCCAATCGACATTCACTTTAAGATTAATACGGGTATGAATCGTTTAGGTTTTAATCCTAAAGAAGCAAAAGATATCCTTAAATCCATGAAAAAAACATCTTATTTTAAATCAATTACATTGATGACTCATTTTGCAACTGCGGATGAGCCTAGAGGTGTTGATTGGCAATTTGACGTTTTTAATGACATTGCTAATGATTTTGATTTTTCTCGCTCAGTTGCAAATTCTGCATCTATCATAAATTTTAAAAATACTCACCTTGATTGGGTGCGTCCTGGGATTATGCTTTATGGAGCGTCGCCGATTGTGGGTCGAAAAAGTAGTGCACTAAACCTTAAACCAGCTATGTATTTGAAAAGCAAAATTATTGCATTACAAAATTTATCTAAAGATGATTCAGTTGGTTACGGAGAAACTTTTAAAGCTAAAAATGATATGCGGATAGCTGTTGTTGCATGTGGCTACGCTGATGGTTATCCTCGTCATGCACCATCGGGAACGCCTGTATATGTTGAAGGAAAAAAAACTTCGACAGTTGGAAGAGTTTCGATGGACATGCTTTACATTGATGTTACCGACATACCTCATGCATCCATTTCAAGTGATGTTGAGTTATGGGGTGAACATATACCTGTAGATGATGTTGCAGAAAAAGCCGGTACAGTTGGTTACGAACTGCTCTGCGCTATGTCAGCTTCAAAAAGAGTTCCTATAGAAATAATCCATGGCTAAAAATAAAGTTGCCTATGTTTGTACTGAATGTGGCGGCCAATCAACTAAATGGCAAGGTCAATGCCCACATTGTATGACTTGGAATACAATGGCTGAAAGTATTATTGAAGCTTCTGTTCCCAGTCGATATGCTTCTTTGACACAAACTTCAGAATTAAAAAAACTTAATGAAGTGAAAATGTCAGCCGTTTATAAAAGAACGACTTGTATCAGTGAATTTGATCGAGTCCTCGGAGGTGGTTTTGTTCCGGGTGGTGTCGTTTTAATTGGCGGTGATCCAGGTATAGGTAAATCAACACTTCTTATTCAAGCGCTTTCTCACATGACGAATGATAAGACTCAAACGCCATGCAAAGTCATTTACGTAAGTGGCGAAGAATCTCCCCAGCAAATTGCGATGCGAGCAAAACGATTAGAGCTCGAGGTTTCAGATATTTTTATATTGTCTGAAATCAACTTAGAAAAAATTATTCAGTCAATTGAAAAAAATAAACCAGATGTAGTTGTTATTGACTCCATTCAGACAATATATTCAGAAGAGTTACAGTCTGCTCCAGGTTCAGTCACACAAGTAAGAGAGTGCTCTGCACAATTAACGCGTATCGCAAAACAATTAGAAGTAAGCATGATATTAGTAGGGCATGTTACAAAGGAAGGTTCTTTAGCAGGACCTCGTGTATTGGAGCATATTGTAGATACTGTGCTTTATTTTGAGGGTGATCAAAATTCAAGTTTTAGAATGGTTCGAGCATTTAAGAATCGTTTTGGTGCTGTGAATGAGCTTGGGGTATTTGCTATGACAGAAAAAGGTTTACGTGAAGTGACAAACCCTTCTGCATTGTTTTTATCACATCACCACGAAGAAGTTTCTGGATCATGTATCACAGTGACACAAGAGGGCACAAGACCGCTTCTGATAGAAATTCAAGCTCTTGTAGATAACGCCCACGGAGCTTCACCTAAACGCTTAGGCGTAGGTTTAGAGCAGAATCGACTCTCCATGCTTCTTGCAGTATTAAATCGACATGGTGGTATTGCATGTTTTGATCAGGATGTTTTTGTGAATGCAGTGGGGGGTGTCAAAATTACTGAGCCAGGTGTGGACCTTGCTATTTTATGTGCCATCGTTTCTTCATTTAAAGATCAGCCCATTAATCAAAAGACAATTATTTTTGGTGAGGTAGGCTTAGCAGGAGAAGTAAGGCCTATTCAAAGAGGCCAAGAGCGCATCAAGGAAGCCGCAAAATTAGGATTCACACGAGCTATCATTCCCAAGGCAAATATTGCAAAACAAAAAATTGCAGGTATTGAGGTATTAGGTATCGAATACCTTTCTCAAGCACTTCAGTTGCTCAAAGCGTAAAATTTATTTTTAAAGAAACATGCAAGTATGACGAGCACTTTTCTAAAAGGGGGCAGTAAGACTTTATGATTGAGTGTTTGTTCTGGCTTGTCTCTCTTAATTTCAAGGAGTAATGTTTCATAAATTTTACCCATGATCAATCCAGGAATTTGTGGATTAATATCTTCTTTCGGTAGCTTTTGGTAAGCGTTTTTATAAAAAACTTCTGCGCGTGCAATTTGATGGAACATTAGGTTTGATAGATGATTGCTTTCCTTAAATTTTAGAATTTCATCCTCAGACACACTAAATTCTTTAAGTTCGTCGAGCGGAATGTAGATTCTATTTTTTCTTGCATCCTCTCCAATATCTCGAATAATATTTGTAAGCTGAAGTGCGATGCCAAGATCATGTGCATATTTTAAAGTCGCTTGATTTTTAAAGCCTAATATTTTCACGCTGAGTATACCGACCACACCTGCAACTCGATAACAGTATAGTTGAAGCTGTTTAAAGTTTTCGTAGCGGTTAAATTTTAGATCCATTTCCATGCCATCTAACATTTCTATGAAATAGGCTTCATTAAGCTCATAGATGTGGATAAATTTTAAAAGTGATTTCGTCACAGGGTGCTGAGGTGTTTCATGAAATAAACGATTGATTTCAGCTTTCCACCAATTTATCTTTGCTGTAGCAACCTCAAGTTCTAAAGTCTCATCGACAATGTCATCAATTTCTCTGCAAAAAGCATACAG
The DNA here is from genome assembly GCF_006364435.1 of Candidatus Methylopumilus universalis. Classification (NCBI taxonomy): domain Bacteria; kingdom Pseudomonadati; phylum Pseudomonadota; class Betaproteobacteria; order Nitrosomonadales; family Methylophilaceae; genus Candidatus Methylopumilus; species Candidatus Methylopumilus universalis. The sequence goes on from NZ_CP040977.1 coordinate 634,040, forward strand.
TGATATCAGTGCATCTCGCCTATCCTGGCTAATAAAGTAAAAAGCCCAAGTAAAATTTGATTTACTTGTTTTGACTTTTTCGTAGCAATATTGAATAGGTGTCATATTGAGCGCAGTGCAACCTTAAAAAAAATGAAAATCCAATCTGATGTATTAATTTTAGGTGGGGTAATGAATAAATTACAGCTATTTCTTCCCAGTCTTTTTAAAAGCAAGAGTGCTGCACATTCGACCATTTGTATTTCAAAACCTAGCCTACCCTTTATTTTTTTTCCAAGACCCAGTCCTTTCTTAAGGATTTCATAATTACGCTCGACCCAATATTTTTTATACTTTACCCACTGACTCGTAAAATTTCTTTTTTGGATGTCCTCAACCTTTAAATTAAATCTTTTCATTTCGTTTTTAGGTATATAAATTCGGCCTTTCTCAAAATCTTCCACAACACCTTGAGCGAAATTAATAAGGGCTAATGCTGTGCAAATCGCATCGGATTGGCGAACATTTTCTTTGTTATCTAGCTCTACAAGACTTAAAATAAGTTCGCCTGCAGGATTTGCAGCGTCATCACAGTATCGCAATAAGTTATTAAATCTAGCGTATTGTTTATGATTAATATCTTCATTAAATGCGTTAATAAATCTTTTTAAGTTATTGATTTTAAATTTATATTTTAAGTGTAATTTATGTAATAAATTAAAATAACTATCATTAGTTTTTTGATTTAATTCAATTTTTTTGAGATGATTTTTGAGATACATGATTTCCTTAGAACGTTCTTTTTTTGACTTATTTCCTTCATCCGCAATGTCATCACCAAGTCTAGCAAAAGCATATAGAGTAATAATTGCCTCTCGCATTTCTTTACCTAGAACTAAAGACCCTACGGTAAAATTTTCGTAATGGTTTTTTGATTGAGCAATTTTGTAACGGCTCATTATTGATTGTGTCGGTTTCATATGCGCTAGTATGTTATAGAATAGAAATCTTTAATAGATAAGGTGAGTTTCATGTTCGGTATTATTGGTGGTACTGGGTTGGCATCAATCCAGGAACTAAAAGTTTTAAAGCGAGAACTTATTAGGACCCCTTACGGAGAACCATCTCAACCCCTTATTTTTGGAACTTTGTCAGGCAAAAGTGTTGTTTTCTTAGCTCGTCACGGCTCAGGTCATACGATTCCGCCCCATGAAATTAATTATCGCGCCAATATATGGGCATTACAATCAGTGGGTGTTACAAAAATAATTTCTGTAGCAACAGTTGGCGTGATTGACGACAAAATAAAGCCTGGCACCATTTGTATTCCTGATCAGATCATTGATTACACTTATGGTCGAAAAAATACTTATTTTGATGGCACTGAAATGCCGGTGAAGCATATTGATTTTACTTACCCTTATGACGAACCTTTAAGAAAAACTATTATTGATATCGCACAATCTTCTTTAAATACATTAATAGCTGAGGGTGTATATGCTGCAGTTCAGGGGCCAAGATTAGAAACAGCCGCCGAGATTAATCGTCTTGAAAAGGATGGGGTTACTATCGTTGGCATGACTGGAATGCCAGAAGCTGTCCTAGCAAAAGAACTCAATATAGCTTATGCGGCAATATGTCCTATGGTAAATCATGCTGCAGGAAGAGGGCAGAGTAAAGATGCTATTTCATTTTCTAGTATCAATGAACTTTGTGATAATGATGTATGTCGCTTAATGATGACGGATGTGGTTAAGTTGATTCAAGAAGTCATCTTAAAAAATTAAATGACTATTAGGCAAGTATTAAAAATGGGAGACCCGTTGCTCTTGAATATTGCAGAGCCGGTTCATGATTTTAAGAGTCAAACCTTAAAAGCTCTCATTGAAGATATGCAAGATACGATGCATGCTCTAAATGGTGCAGGTCTTGCAGCACCGCAAATAGGCGTTAGCTTAAGAGTTGTTATCTTTGGTGTAGAAAAAACACCAAGGTACCCAGATGCAGAAGAAGTACCCTACACCATTTTAATTAATCCAAAACTTACTTTCCTTGACGATGAAATGGAAGAAGGTTGGGAAGGGTGTCTTTCTGTTCCTGGTATGAGAGGATTAGTCCCAAGATTTAAAAAGCTTCGCTACCAAGGCTTTGATTTGAATCACAATCCAATTGATCGAACAGTGAGCGACTTTCATGCACGAGTTGTTCAGCATGAGTGCGATCATCTAGATGGTGTTCTCTATCCTATGAGAATAGAAGATTTAAGTAATTTTGGATTCTCTGAGGTTTTATTTCCAGATTCAGACCTTCAAGATGATTAAAGGTTATGATAGAATTCTCGCTCCGGAAGAGTGGCTGAGCGGTTTAAGGCAGCGGTCTTGAAAACCGTCGAGGGTTCATAGCCCTCCGTGAGTTCGAATCTCACCTCTTCCGCCAAATCAATATCAGTTTTTTATAATATAAATCATTTAAAATCAATAGTTTACACACAAATATACTGCATTTTTAAAGTGTATTTTTTGCAATTTTGTCCATAATTTTGTCCACTTTAGACTAAAAATTTTGATATTTCTTCTACTTAATCAAGTTGGATACCTATTATTGATATGTATCAAATTTGTCAATGATTCTTCAACCTCTGTAAGTTGATAAACAGAAAAAGAGTGATGATTAAGTTAGCGTATTAATTTATAACGATAGAAGAAAAGATATCCTGAATTGACTGTGAGTTCTATCTTGTCTAGGTCGACACTAAAAATTTAAGCAGTTCACGATAAATTAAGAGTCCGCTGCTCTACCAGCTGAGCTAATCCCCCAGGAACGGATATTTTACAGTAATTGTCTGGGTTGTAGAGGAGGTTTCAGTGTGCTAACAGTGCTCTAAAGTTTGTGGTGCGTAATTGAAAGTTAAAAAAAAGTAGATTTTTGTCTTCGCTTAGAGGGCTTTTTTTAACTATTTCCCTTAAGTATTCCTACGGTCGCAGGATAGTCAAAGCAAGGGGGGGGTAGATATTATCTTCATGCACTGTAAAAGTATACATTGTGATGCCTATTTTGATATAGGCTTTTTTTGAAATTTATCACCATTTTTAGCATGGAAAATTTTGAATATAACTTTGAGCTATTAAAAGCTACACGCCTAAGCAAAAAAATCTCAGCGCAAAGTATAGCTGCTGATTTATGTTTAGCAGAACGTCAGATCATTTCTATCGAAGAAAATAGCGCTCAATATTTTCCTTCTAAATCTCTTAAATACACCAGCTTAAAAAAATACATAGCAGCACTTGGTTTAAAAAATGAGGATGTCATCTTCAATTTTAATGAAGTTGACCCCACCCCAAGTTTGTTAAAGAAGCCATAGAGTATGCGAGCATTTGGTAATCTATTAATAATCTTAAGTGCGATCATCCCAATACTCTTTGGACTTGAGTATTTTTCTGAAGCTACAATTGTGTTCTTAGCATTTCTTTTATATCTCACCGGTCATTATGTGAGGCATGATTTTACCTATCGCAATTTTAAGATAAGCACACGATCAAAACCTTTTTTTGAATCAATATTAAAAAATACAATACAAGCCATTATCTATATAACGATTTTCACCTTTGTAGGCTATTTACTGCTAGCCATCTCAAAAACTGATTTTTATCTAAATCATCTCCAAAGTTTGATGCAAGGCACTATTAATTTAATAGATGAAATGATTAGATTTTGGATTAACTTACCTTATCGATTGATGAAATATGGACAATAAGCATCCTTTATTGACGAGTGCTTGTGAATATATAGAAATAAATCTTCATCTTAAGATTTCGATGTTAGATCTCAAGCGCCATACTAAATACTCTGAACGATCTTTACAGTTAATATTTAAAAAACATTTAAATAAAAGTCCATTTGAATATATTGAAGAGCAAAGATTGTTAAAGGCCTACGAATTAATTAAACAACATAAACAATCAAAGAACACCACTGACATTGCTTCAGAAGTAGGATTTAGACATTTGGGAAGATTTTCTGTGAATTTTAAAAGAAGGTTTGGCATTCATCCTTCCGCATTGGCTCGAAGTTAGTGTAGTTAATTTTTAATCATCAAGTTCGTGTTGAATCCGCCAAAGAGCTATTCTCGTTTTAGGTCCAATTTTCCCGGTTTGCTCTAAATCTTTAGATTTTTGAAAGGCTTTTATCTTTTCTGGAGTTGAGACATCAGGCATAGGTGTTTTGCATATTTTCTTTTTATCAAAGATATTAAATACGCGACAGTCTTTTCCTGATAATGCACTTAAAGCATGATCGGTTAAAGTTTTCTTTGTGACGGCAGCGCTTCCAACATCACCAGCTGTTTTTAACATATCAATGGTTTGTGCGGTCTGAACAGTTGCCACTGAACCACCTGCAGATGACGCTAGCAAAACACAGCCTTGGAGGCAGGTTGATAGCAGGAATAACAAAATAAGTTTTATTGAAATTTTCATTTAACTTGCAACGTTAAACTGATTATGTGGCTAGTTTGTGACAACGTCAAAACTTTTGACACTCGGTGTGCTTAGGTGTGCTTGCTGAAATTACTTCCGAAAAAACTTCTACTTCTGCCACTGCTAGGATCTTACAGGGTCTCTAGTCTTGATATTTAACTGATACTGCGAGTCCGCTGCTCTACCAGCTGAGCTAATCCCCCAGAAAGTGATATTTTACAGTATTTGTCTGGGTTGTAGAGGGTTCAAGGCGGGGGGGATTTTGGCAGGGGTGGAATAGGGGTGTGTTTGTAAGTGCTGGTTTTTTTAGTTCAAATTTCTCTAATAGCCGTGCTAATGACTTTATAGGATGAGCGTAGCAAAAAGATTGATAGTGCTAATCCCACCACGATATCTGCCCAACCACTCTGTGTAAACCACACAATAAGTGATGCAATGATGACAGCAATATTATTTGCAATATCATTTCTTGAACATTCCCAAACAGATGACATATTAATATCTTGATCTTTGTGTTTTGTAAGCAAATACAAACAAGTTAAGTTTCCTACTAATGCTATAACACCTACAATACTCATGATTTCAAAAATAGGTGTCGTATGGTCAATGATATTTTGAGTGACTTGTGATAAAACAAAGAGCGCACCTATTAAAATTAATATCCCTTTAAAAAGTGCTACACGAGCTTTAGCTTGATTACTTTTGTAAATAACAAATAGACTTAATGCATAGGTGATTGCATCTCCTAAATCATCTAAGCTCTCTGACATAAGACCTGTGGATTGAGCAATCAAGCCTGAACTAAAAACAACAATAAATAAAAAGACATTAATCGCTAAAACGATTTTTAATGTTTTAGACTGATTCACTTTCATAGCTTCAATAGCACAGCTTTTATTTTCGCAGCAATCTGACATTTCTTATCTTATTAAGTTGAGTTTTAGCTGCTTGACCCTTTGAGCTAATCCCCCAGAAAAGAACATTTTACAGTATTTGTCTGCTAGACAGAAGGTTCAAGGCAGGGGATTTTGGCAGGGGTGGAATAGGGGTGTGCTAGGAAACATCCAGAATCAGGAGATTTTTGGATGATATTGAACTTTCAATAATAAAAGCGTATCATAAAAGTATGAAAGCTATTAGAAATTATCTAGTTTTATGTTTATTGCTTGCAATGCCACTGCAAAGCATTGCAGCTAGCTTCCAGCTTGTCTGCCAGAACGACCACAAAACTTCAGTGACTACTGAAACAAAGATGAGTCATTGCCACCAAGCTCAAGCTAAAGAAAATAAACAATCAAAAGAAGTGCAAAGCCAGAATACTTCCCATCATTGCTTATCATTTTGTGCACACGCAGGCATGGCTGCATTAATTCAGGATGCTACTTTAATATTTTCTCAAGATAGCGAAATTGTTTCTAACCAGTATTCATATCATTACGATTCTGTAATTTCCCCGAGCATTCAAAGACCACCCATCAGCTTTTCTTAAAAATTGAGTTGGGCTTAATTTAAGCCTTATTTTTATTATTTAAGGAAATCTATGTTTACATTTAACATGAGATTATGGGCTATCCCCTTAATCTTTTTATCAAGTCACCTAGCATTTGCAGCACCTATGGGTTTTGAGGGTTCTGTGATGACTATGGGGGACTTCAATCAAAATTGGCGTGAAGTGGGATTCAATTATGCGATTACATCTCGTGACGCTTTGGGATTAATGCATCTTGAGTTTCGTTCAGATAATTACAAAGATAAACGTGAAGTCGATACGCTTAATTACACACGTCTATTGTCTCGTTGGAATTCAGAGCATGCTCAAAGTAATCTTTGGCTGTTTATGGGGTTAGGTGAAGTAAGAGGAGTCGCTAATAATCAAAGTATAGATAGTAAAGTCATTGCATCCCCAGGCTTTCAGTTTGATTATGAAACGACGCGCATTTACTTTGCGGCCACTCATAAACTTTACCGAGCTTCAAATTTAAATCACGACAACACATCAATTCGTGCTGGTTTTTCTTTTTACGAAGCTGATTACAATCAAACACAGCCGTGGTTTATTTTAGAAACAAAATATACCAATCAGATCTCGGACAAGATTGAAGTGATCCCTATGTTAAGACTTATTAACAAAAATATCTTTGTGGAGGGCGGTGTGAACAATAGCGGCCAACCTCGTTTAAATTTTATGTATACATTTTAAGGAGCTTTTATGAAACATTTACTATTAGTAGTAGGTTTAGGATTATCTTTAACTAGTTTGAGTGGCTTTGCGACACCATCTTACAAAGTCACTATGAAAGGCATGGTATGTTCTTTTTGTGCGCAAGGCATTGAAAAGAAGATGAAAGCTTTAAGCGAAACAAAGGACGTATATGTTGACATGAAGAATCGTCTAGTCGTAGTTGAAGTCAAAGAAGGTTTAACTTTGTCTCAAGATGTCATTAATAAAATCATCAAAGATGTAGGCTATGAAGTTAAAAGTATTGAAGTAAGCGAGCATCCTATTGAGCATATCAAATCAGGAACGGATAAATGATGCCAAAAGATCATTTACATCCCAATCTAGTTAAGACTAAACATTTATCCTTGCTTAGTTTATTTTCGTCGGGAGGCACACTGATTTGTTGTGCCTTGCCTGCGTTATTAGTAAGTTTAGGCGCAGGTGCTGTGATGGCGTCTTTGGTGAGTTCTGTGCCACAAATTGTTTGGTTTTCAGAACATAAATTAGGTGTGTTTATATTTGCAGGAGTGATGTTATCAATATCTGGATTTCTACAATGGAAAGCTAGATCCTTACCTTGTCCGAGTGATAAAGAGTTAGCGGAACTTTGTAATAAAACTAGAGTAAACTCACTAAGAGTTTATTTTTTTTCAGTTAGTGTATTTTTGATAGGTGGCTTTATGGCTTTTGTAGCACCTTGGTTAATCAGTTAATTTTTCATAAGGAGAAATAGTATGGAACATATGATGGGTGAAGCACACTGTTGGCATATGGTAATTATGTGTTTACTAATGACAACGTTTTTGGTTTTAGGTATTGCGTCATTTATTAAGTATTTGTTTTATAGCAAAAAGAAATAAGAAGTAAGAAGTAAAAAGCCACTCTTGGTAGTGGCTTTTCTTATCTGTGGTGTGCTTAGGTGTGCTTCGAAGAAAGCTTAGGAATAGACTTCTGTAGCTATTAATCTTTAATTTTTGCCAAAAATTTTAGTGTCACATCCCCTATATAAGACGAAGGGGTGGAGGGGGTATACACCTCTTTTATAACTCCGTTTTATTCAATTCTAAATCCTTAAAAGTTAATTATATTCACACTTAACTATATGATTTATATAGGATTTATGTAGCTGACTTAGAGTAAACTCTAAGCACTCTAGATGACTCTATATTAGAGATAGCTAGATGGAATATAAACTCTAGCTCTCTATACACCCTAAGGGGGTAGAGAAGCTGGAGTTATTCGTTCATACCTTTGTCAGTAATCCATATTTGGTCACTTAAATTACCTCTTAAACCAGTTCCAACCAATCCTTTGATAACTAAGTTGCCTATAACTTCTCTCATGTCATGACTTCTTTTCGCTGACGGATGTTCAGTCCAAAGTTTGCAGCATTGTTCTATTACCTTATCCATATCATCATGACTTGATGACAATGTTAGAAGCCAATCTTTAACTAAATTAAGCACTCTTGTTTGCTTGTCTGATAATCTAACTTTTTTCTTTTTATCTAAAATTTCCCCAAGCTTATCTAATGTGCATGTTGTTTCAACTTCACCATTCATTTCTACTTCAATAGTTTCTAATCTATAGCCGTATCTAATTCCACATTCACTATCTTTGGATTTTTCTAAAGACCATTCACAATTTCCATTGCTATCTTGTTTGACATAAATGATGGTATCCATTGACGCTTTAAGACTTGAACTTCCTCTCATTCCTCTAGACTCATCTTTACCTGAATGATGAATGATTAATACAGTAGAGTTTAGTTTCTCAGTAATTAATTTTGCTTGCCTAATAACACCACTCATTTCAGACGCAGAGTTCTCTTCTATATTTGGACAAGCCATGTTTAATGTATCAATGATGACCATCCCACTATGAAATTCTTTTTCCTTATAATGATTGATAAAGCTTTCAACAGAGCCATTCTCACCCAAAAGTAAAGTGTCAGGCGTTATAAGCATATTGGAAGGTGATATGGAATTTTTCTTACACCATCCTAATATTCTCTTTCGTAAACCTGTAAACCCTTCTAATGCTGTATAGACAACTGGTATTTCTCTTGAAACTGGAAGTCCAAACCATTCTGACCCAGAGGCTAAATGCAAAGCTAAATCTATAGCTAGGAATGATTTTGTAGAACCACTTTCACCATAGATGGTTGCTATACCTCTATCAACTAAGATATCTTTTATAAGCCAATTAATCTTAGGAAGATTTTCAAGTTCATGAATTCTATAACTTCTTCTTGTTTCTATTTTGCTAATTTCTTGTGAGCTTATTTGCATGATTTTTCCTTAGCATTTTGACTATCTAACCATGCTTGGATATCTTCTTCTTTCCAAAGTGTAAGTCTTGAGGTGATTTTTATGGGCTGAGGAAAATTACTACTTTTATCTGAACATAGCTTCCAGATGGTTGATTCACCCATTGATAACATTTCTGCTAAATCTTTAACTCTATAAGTCTTTTTTTGCATTCCTATTTCCTTTTTAAAGTTTCTATAAATATCCCTATTAGTTCTGGGATTAAACGAGACTATAAAATTGAAATGAAATCTGAATTCAGATTGGCAAAGGTATTCAATCTGACTTTTGGATAGGCGTTTCTTTTAAGTTAATTATTCCACCTTGTTCTGATATACCAATATCAAAATACTTTTTTAATGCTTTTCTTTGTTTTTCTGTGAGGTCTTTATTAAGATTAGTAAACTTAACTTTATTAACAACACGCTGATGAACAAACCAATTTTGAAGGCAATATAAGGAATATTCATTAAGTTGCTGCATAAGATATTTCACTTCTTTATCAACGCCTCTTAGCTGGGCTTCTTTGCATGCCTTAGTTAAGTCATATTCATTATCCAAAATATCTTTAGTGATATCGTCAAGGTAATCAGGATATAAGAAAGGATGTTTTTGTTTTCTTCCTACCAAGTTTAGACAAGCGTCAGTTGTTAGTCCGCCTTTAAGAATTTTTGTAAAACAATCTCTACAATACTCTAATAACTCTTTAGGAATTTCCTTTTTATTGTTTATACAGTAACAAAAATACTCAAGCATTGCTCTTGCACTATCAGGATAGTATTCCTCATCAGGAAAGCTATTAAAAATATCAGGTCTTTTATTATAAGTTTCCAATCCAACATGCACGACATATTCCAGCATCAAATTTTTATCAATATTTCCCTCAAATTTTTTGCCTAATCTTTTTGCTTCTTCAATACCACTTTTAACCCTTTCTGTTTCTTGTTGAATTCTTTGAAGCAGGTCTAATTCTTTGTCTCTCTTACTCACTTAGTATTTTCCTTTTTTCTTTTACCAATACTTATAGTTTGTTCATAATCTTTTTTTCTAGCTTCTAAATAACTTAATAACCAATCAACAAGCTTTCTTCTTTCATCCAGCCAATCATAATCAGCCATATAAGACCTTTCAACTGCTGAACCATACTCATGGTCAAGTTGTTTCTCAATAACTACATTTGGAAATCCAGAATGTCTTAAACAAGTTAATTTAACTATTGTTCTATTTCCATGAGCTGTAGCATCAAATCCCATTTCCTTAATTAATAATCTAGGTCTGCTTGATGCATAGGCATCACCAAAACGATTAGTAAATATGAAATCATCTTTGCTTGCCTTGAGAATGTCTTTAAGTTCATTAAGTAAATTTACCGCAATGTTTGGAAGGGGAGTTACAAATGAATTGCTGCTCTTCATAAACTCTTTAGGAATACTTAATGTTTTTTTAGCTGGGCTATACCAACTCCATTTTGCATTAGACAAAGAACCAACTCTTAAGCCTGTAACAATATTTATGATGAGATATACCTTATCTTGAACAATTGGGAGTTTTTGAACCTTAGACCAATACATTCCTAAGTCTTCTAAATCAACAGACTTATGGCTGATTGTTTTGGTTTTCTTAAATACTTTATTTTTTCTAATCTTATCTAGTGGGTTATCCCCTTTATATGCTCTTTCTTCAGATGCATATTCATAAACGAGGTTGATAAGTGACTTGGCTAAATTCATCGTAGTGGTTCTGTTATATCGTTGGATATCTTTCTTTCCACTCACTAATTTAACTGGATTGGATTTAACTTTTTTTAAAGTTTGGAGTAGGTCAGAGTCAGTAATTGATAGGATGGATTTATCCTTTAAATCTGCCTCTAAATAGTTCTTATAAATGCCTCTAGAACGCTTAATATGAGACTTAGACCACACTTTATCAAGCATGGTAGAGCGATACTCCACCATATCTTCAAATAGGGTAGAGAACATGAATTTATCACTAGATTTCTCTAGGTTTTTATTCTTAATATTGTTGAAATAATCTCTAGGATGAATACCTTGTTTGAGCTGTTGCTTAGAGATATCCCTTAATCCTCTGGCTTCATCTAATCCAACAGAAGGGTAAGTGCCAAAACTTAATTGTATTTCTTTACCACCTAACTTGCCTCTGAATAGCCAATACTTGGAATTTGGTTCAACACGCAACCTTAATCCACCCCCATCATTCTCATAGATGTAAGCTTTGCCATTAGGGCAAGTTGAATTTTTTACTTTAACGTTGCTTAGAAGGTTAACGCCATAACCCATAAATTTTTGTCCACTCTTTTGTCCACAATTGAGAAAGATTCTAATATAGGGTTATAGACTAAGCAAGAGTAATTAATGCCTTAAGGCTTATATATAATGGTTATTTGAGGGGTATTGGTAGGGTGTAAGAGGGTGTTAGAAATTAAGTGTTAGAGGATAAATAGGTCACACCTCTTCCGCCATTTTGTTTTAATCTAATTCGCATTAAATCTATTCCTTATAGCTTTGCCATAAACTTCCAGAGATGATTTATACATAACATCTAAAGTAAAGGGCCTGTGTATATTTTTCATTTGTTTTGTATTGGGAGTTTTCATAATTTTTAGCATTGCTTTTGATAATGGTTCTGGACTTTGAGGTTTCACTAAGACAGCTTTTTTGTATTTACTTAAAGTTTCTGGAATGCCTCCGACTGGGCAGCTAATTATTGAAAGACCCACAGACATCGCTTGCAATAATGCTTGAGGAACACCTTCATTCGCATAACTTGGCAATACAAAACAATCCATTGCTTGCAAGTAGGGTACGATATTTCTAATATCACCAACTAATTTTATATTTTCAGGATAAGAAGAAGCTTTAGCCAATTTTTTACAATTTTCCATTTGTGGGCCATCGCCTATGATAATTAAAGTACACATTGGATTTTTTAAAAGATTAAATGCTTGAATTAAATCACTGTGTCCTTTCCATGATCTCAATGTGGCCGCAATGCCAAAAATAAAATGTTTCTGTGGAAGATTTAGTGATTTTCTTTGTTGTATTTTATTGCCAGGTACAAAAATATCAGTGTCGATTCCAGTGGGGACAGATTTAGTGGGGGTGCGAACAAATTTATCTATAGTTAAATCATCTTTTATAGATTCGCTCGTTGTCATGATTGATTCACAGCCTTTGTTATAGAGCCATTTGGAAGACATATTTCTATGAACATGAGTGCTTATATGCCTCGTTCTTACAATCGCTGGTTTTATATTTAAGGTTAATCTAGCAAGCGCTGAAAGCCAATGATCGGTGCTTGAATGACAAGAAATAATATCCGGCTTTACTTTTTTAATAAGTTTTCTTAAAGAGAGTAAATCAGCAAAGCGCTTTTTTTGAAGATCAATACCCTCACACCTTACTCCGTAAAGATGAGCTCTTTTGGCAATTAAACTTTTTTTATCTGCTGCGATAATGACTTCATGTCCATATTTAGAATATATCTTTGCTTCCGTAAGCACTCGAATTTCTTGACCACCCCAGCCTAATGAAGACTCCGTGTGTAAAACTTTAATTTTCTTTTTATTTGCTAATTCATTGTATAAATGAAGCCATTCTTTATTTTTAATATTTATGTCAAAGGCTTTAGCTGCTTTTAAAGCATTTTTTGAAAATAATTTTCTTTTTCCCCATGCTTTAATTAAAGCATCAGCAATACTATGTTTATCTTTCTTGCAAATGACACCCGCAAGATTCTTTTCAATATGAGGGGCTAAGCCAACATCTTTTGTTAAAACGATAGGTAGTCCACAACAAAGCGCTTCAAGAGCTGCATTAGGAAGGCTGTCATAAAGAGAGGGTAGGCAAAATATATCTGATGCATCTAAATATTTTTGAATATCATCTTGGGGTCCAGTGATAAGAACGTTATGCCCGCGAGCAAGATCCCTTAATTGTTGAATTTTCTTATCTTGACCTACGATAATGGCCTGAAATTTTGGGAGCAATTTAATGGCTTCAACAATTTCAAAAGCACCTTTTCTTTCAAAACCTGAACCTACAAAAAGCACTACAGGTAATTTTGGATTAAGTGCTAATTGTTTTTTAGTGGCTTCTTTTTTTGTAGCCGATACAGGATGAAATGATTTTATATCAATACCATTTTCAATCACTTTAATTCGAGATTCTGGTACTTTGTAGTATTTATATAATTCATTTTTAACAAGATCACTATTTGCGACAAAAAAAAGGCTTTTGTCTTCAGACATCTCTTTTTCGATACACATTATTTTTTGATGGTAGGGGTCAATGCTAAGCCAAGCCTTTTTATACCAGGGGCTAATTTTTTTCATTCTATCGATCCAGGCTGCATGAATGCCATCTCCCAATCTGTAAATGTCCACTCCGGTCAATCTTTCGTGAGATTGAATAAGATCAAAATTATTTAGACTAATAATTTTCATAACGGATTTTTGGAAGCTTAGTAATTTTGAGAATCTAAATAAGCCATGTGACTTGGCTTCTATCCAATGAATGTTTTTTGAGTTATTGGCATTTTGCTTCCAAAGCTCGGAAATAATAAAAAAGTTAATGCCAAGCTGACTTAATCCAGACGATGCTCGCAGAATGAAATTTTCCGCACCCCCAAAGGCTGTAAACTTTCGTCTAATAATTGCTATTTTCATATGACAACATTGTATATATTAATGGGATTATAGGTGACCAACATCTCACGCTATGACAGCTTTTAATTTTTCAACTAAATTATCTATCTTATTTTGATTCATTTTTAAGTTATTTTTGTATGCGACTAAGAATGTATCTTCAGCTCTAGACCCCAGCGTATTTATTTTTGCTTGATTAATAGATATATTTTCTTTTGAAAGTTGATCAGAAATCAGGCTCAAAAGTCCATTTCTATCGTCTGTAATGATATCCAATTGGTAAATAGGCGATTCGTCAACCTGAGCGATAGAAATCTTTGTATCAAAAGCGAAGTGTGTGGCTTGCCGGCTTCTTTCCGAAAGCTTTGTTGGTTTAGTTTCTTTGCTAGTTTCCAATCGACCTACTAATTCTTTTTCGATAAATTTAAATAAGCCTTCATAGCTCACAGATTTTGGATTGGCATCAAGCAAATCAAAAAGATTGAGCGCATAATTATGTTGCGTTGTGAATATTTTTGCTGCTGCTATGCTGTATCCAATTTCATCAAAGAAATGGCAGGTCTTATTAAAAATATGCATTGTATTTTTTTGGTAAATAAGAACTTCAATACCTTCGCCATTTGAGCGATGCCTAACTCGAATGATAGGTTTTTTTGGCGCCGTGTGGGTAAACAGAAGTCTCGTTTGCCATGCAATTTCTTCTTCCGTATATTTGTAAAAGTAGTTTTCTCCAAAATTCTCCCAAAGATCCTTGTAATGATCATCTCTGATATTGTATGTATTCAGTATTAATGCTGCTTTCTCTTTTCTTTTTGCAATTGAATCTTCGTGTGATAAATTGCCTTGTTCTAAATAGTTGAGCGTATATTTAAAGAGATTTTTTAGGAGGGTGGCTTTCCACTGATTCCAAACGTGTGGACTGGTAGCTCGAATATCTGCAACCGTTAAAAGATAAAGTGAAGTCAAATTTTCTCTATTGACAACTTTTCTTGCAAATTCTTCAATAACCCTAGGATCTGATAAATCTAACTTTTGCGCTGTATGTGACATTACCAGATGCGATTTAACTAACCATTTGATGAGCGCTTCATCATGAGATGGTAAATGATTTAGTTTTGAAAACTCATGAACATCTTTAGCTCCAAGTTCAGAATGATCTCCACCCCTACCTTTTGCAATGTCATGAAATAGTGCTGCAAGATAAAGAATATGTTTATGGGTATAGTTTTTAAACAAATCATGGCAGTCAGGAAATTCATGTTTTAACTCATCTTTTGCAAATCTTCTTAAATTTTGAATGACATTGAGAATATGTTCATCAACTGTGTAAATATGAAATAAATCGTGCTGCATTTGACTTACAATTTTCCCAAAGGCAGGAATGTATGATCCAATGAGATTGCATTTATTCATGATTCTTAACGATCGATTGACCTTCTCATTTGACTTAAGTATGGATAAGAACTTTGCTTGCTGGTTCTTATCTTTTCTAAATGTATGATTTATTCTGTTTGCAGCACTTCCAAGTAGCAAGAGCAAGTTGGGACCTAGAGAATTGAGCTGTTTATATTTTTGAAAGGTCATGAATACATCAAAAATATATGGCTTTATATTTTTATTTTGAAATTTAGAATTTATTTCAAGATAATTATTTTTGATTATCAAGAAATGACTATCAGTAATTTTGGTTATCTTGTCTGATTCGATTGGATTAAGTTTTTTTAAAAGCACTTCGTTAATGAAAGTTGTAAAATTAATTGCCTCATAAACATCCTTCATAAATAACTCACTTCTTTTCTTATGAGTAGTTTTTTTATACTTTAATAACAATGCCAATTCATTCTGGTAATCAAAAAGCAATCTATCTTCACTTTGTTTTGCTGTGACATGAAGAAGGATTCTCAAGTTTTTAAAAAAGATGTCAGTTTTAATAAGTTTCTGATAATTTTTCTTATCAAGATATTTTTTTTGATTTAACTTTGTTGGTGTAAATCTTTTAATACAACTTTTGCCTACCCATTGAATCATTTGCAGGTCCCTTAAGCCGCCGGGACTTTCTTTTATATTTGGTTCTAATTGATAGGCAGATTGGTTATATTTTTGATGACGATGGTCTTGTTCTTTTATTTTGCCTTGATAAAACTTTGCAGGAATAAGCGTTTCATTAATAATTTTTTTTAAATTTTTATAAAGTACCTTGTCACCATTAAGATATCTGCTCTCCAAAAGGTTTGTTTGTACTGTAATATCCCTTTTGATTTCAATTTTCGTTTGATTTATATTTCTAACGCTGTGGCCGACTCGTAAGCCAAGATCCCATACCAAACTAATAAACTGTTCAATTTTTTGACTTAGAGACTTGTGAAGGCTCTTTGGGATTAATATTAGTAAATCAATATCAGAGTAAGGAAAAAGTTCTTGGCGGCCATAGCCTCCGCAAGCTATAAGAGTTGCGCTATTTCTTAATTCTAGATCTTGCCAAAGTCTGCTTAACGTTTTATCAATAAGCTGTGAGTGATTTTGAAGATAAGAAATACCATCTCTTTTTTTCAAAAATACTTTAATGAGATTTAACTCATTTAAAGCTAATTCTTTTTTAAGGCTTAGTATTTCTTTTTGAATCAAGATTTAATTAGCAAATGCTGGAGGAGGGGGTGTTTTTTCAGAAACTGTAAGGACTTCATAGCCGCTATCCGTAACTAATATTGTATGTTCCCATTGTGCTGATAGGCTTCGATCTTTGGTGACGATAGTCCAGCCATCGGGCATTTGTTTAATATCTCTTTTGCCTGCATTAATCATAGGCTCAATCGTAAAAATCATACCCGCTTCTAGAGTAACTCCTGTGCCAGGCTTTCCATAATGAAGGACTTGAGGCTCTTCATGAAAACGCTTACCAATGCCATGACCACAAAATTCTCTCACAACACTAAACCCATTTTTTTCAGCAAAGTCTTGAATGACAAATCCGATATCACCTAATTTTGCACCTGGCTTAACTTTTTGAATACCAAGCCACATAGCTTCATAGGTGAGTTTACATAAACGCTTAGCTTGAATTGAAGTATCTCCCAAGAGAAACATGCGGCTTGTATCGCCATGGAAACCATCTTTAATAACCGTAATATCTATATTTACAATATCTCCATCTTTAAGTGCCTTTGGGCCTGGCACACCATGGCAAATCTGATGATTGATGGAAGTGCAAATAGATTTTGGATATGGAGTATGTCCATCCGGTGCGTAATTTAAGGGGGCCGGGATTGTTTTTTGTACATTCACCATGAAATCATGACAAAGCTTATCAATTTCTTCAGTGGTAATGCCTGGAATAACAAAAGGTGTAATATAATCAAGTACTTGTGATGCTAGCGCACCAGCAATACGCATTTTTTCTATTTCTTGGGAATTTTTGATGTGTATTGTCATGATTACTACGTTTAGATTACGTTTGAACTTGTTTTTTGTGCTATTATAGCGCGCTTCTTCAAGGTTCTTGAGGAAATAATTTTGCATTACCTAACGTTAGGGTGTCTATGAAAATAGATGTAATTAGGTGATGTTTTTTTAACCCATAACAACGGAGTCAATTATGTCAGTTACTATGCGTCAAATGTTAGAAGCGGGGGTCCATTTCGGCCACCAAACCCGTTACTGGAATCCAAGAATGGCACCATATATTTTTGGTGACAGGAATAAAATTCATATTGTTAACCTAGAAAAAACATTGCCAATGTTCCAAGAGGCCTTGAAGTACATCCGCACTCTTGCTGCAAACAAAGGACGTATTCTTTTTGTAGGTACGAAAAGACAAGCCCGAGAAATTCTTAAAGAAGAAGCTTCTCGCGCTGGTGTTTCTTACGTGAATCATCGCTGGTTAGGCGGTATGCTCACAAATTTTAAAACAGTGAGACAGTCTATTAAACGTCTTAATGATTACGAAGCGATGCTTGAAGATGGAAGTTTACTTAAGTTTAATAAAAAAGAAGCATTAGGCTATAAGCGTGACTATGAAAAATTACAACGCTCAATTGGCGGTATTAAAGATATGACAGCACTGCCTGATGCAATTTTTGTAATCGACGTAGGTCATGAGAGTGGCGCTATAGTTGAAGCAAATAAGCTTGGTATACCTATCATTGGTGTTGTTGACACTAATAATTCACCTGATGACATTTCATATGTGATTCCTGGCAACGACGACTCAAGCAGAGCCATTAGACTTTACGCAAGAGGTATGGCTGACGCAGTATTAGAAGGTAAAAGTCAGGCATTAAATGAACTTGCTAAGTCAGTATCGCAAGAAGAAGAATTTGTAGAAGTGACTGAGGCGGTCGCTGAGTAATTTTTAAAGCATTATTTAAAAGGGGCTTCATGCCCCTTTTTTAATAATAAATTTATTCATACAGTATTTAAGGAGTAATCAAAGTGGCAGAAATAACAGCAAGCATGGTCAAAG